>NZ_JBXPIZ010000006.1:0-404899 GCF_056863265.1 Parviterribacter multiflagellatus | reverse complement strand
TCATCCGCACGATGCTCGACGGCTGGGCCTACGGCGCGATCTACCGCTCAAGCGCAGAACGCACCGCAGCCCTTGACGGATGGCTCTGGCACTACAACCATCGCCGCCAACACAGCGCCCTCAGCCGGCAAACCCCGGCCCAGCGACTGAACAACCTGCTCGGGACTTACACCTAGGCCACGCGGACCGCGTGGCTGGTGGCGTCCGGCTCGAGCCAGCGCAAGACGCGTTCGGCCTCGGTGGTCAGCGGTCGCTTACGGCTTACCGCGAGCTTCCCGAACGGCTCCAGCGTGAGCGTCGCGGCCCCGTGCGCGACCTCGCTCGTCCACGTCCCGGCGACCACGCCGTCGAGGAGGAACACCGCCTTGATGCGGAGGTTCTTCGTGGTGACCAGCTTGCGGTGGTCGTCCGCGATGACGCGCGCGCGGTCGTCGTGCGCGAGCACGAGCTGGTCGAACTCGCCGAGAAGGCGCGGCGGCGCCGGCGTGTCCGCGGTCGGGCGCGGGGCGTCGGGGAGGTCGAACAGCTCGCGCCGCCCGCCCTCGAGCTTGAAGACGACGAGCCGGTCGCGCAGCGCCTCGAAGGTGGGCTTCAGGCCCTTCAGCCCTGACCACGTCTGCGCGTCCGCCACGGACGCGGGCCCGAACGCCGCGAGGTAGCGCAGCACGAGCGCCTCGCGCGCGGCGTCGCCGGCCGGCGCGGGCTCGTCCGGCGCGAGGGCGAACCGCGCGTCGCGCGGGAAGCCCCAAGCGTCGTGGCTCGGCACCATCGTCAGCGGCAGCCGCATGCGCGACAGGAAGCCGAGCGCCCGCTCGTGGACGTCCGGGAAGCGCTCGGACAGGAGCGCCCGCAGCTCCCCGAACGTGCGCGGCTCGGCGGCCAGCAGCTCCCGTGCGACCGGCAGCACCTCCGCCCCGTCGAGCCCCTTCGCCCGCGCGCCGAGGACCTTCTTCACCTGCTCCTCGTCGGACGCCAGCAGCATCCGCCACGCGGCGAAGTCGGCCGGCGTGACGAGGTGCAGCGTGCCGCGCATCAGCGTCCCGCGCACCAGCTCGCCGGCGTGCAGCGGGCCGAGCAGGTCGTCGCGCTCGAAGCCCGCCAGGCGCGCATGGAGCGCGAGGAACGGCGGCTTGGGCTCCTGCGCGTGGAGGCCGGCCAGGTGGTCGACGGCCTCCACGACGCCGAGGTCCTCCGCGCGCGCCAGCAGGTGCTGGCGCGCGAGCGTGGCGCGGTTGAGCGCGCCGAGGCTGAGGGTCTCGGTCAGCCCTGCGCCTTCGAGCCGGCCGCGATCTTGCGCAGGTCGAGCGCCTTGTCGAGCGTCGCCTCGTCCACGCCCTTCGCGCGCGCGACCTCGCGCAGCGTTCCGCCGCTCGCCGCGGCCTCCTTGACGATCTCCGATGCCTTGTCGTAGCCGATGTACGGGTTGAGCGCGGTGGCGACCGCGAGCGTGCCCTCGGCCGACTTCTCGCAGCCTGGGTAGTTCGGCTCGATCCCGTCGACGCACTTCTCCTTCAGCGCGGTCGACGTCGTCGTCAGCAGGTGGATCGACTGGAGCAGGTTGCGCGCGATCAGCGGGATGCGCACGTTCAGCTCGAACTGGCCCTGGGAGCCCGCGACCGTGATCGCCGTGTCGTTGCCGATCACCTGGCAGCCGACCTGGAGGACGACCTCTGGGATGACCGGGTTGACCTTCCCCGGCATGATCGAGGAGCCCTTCTGCAGCTCGGGGAGGAACAGCTCGCCGATGCCCGAGCGCGGGCCCGAGCCCATCAGCGCGAGGTCGTTGGCGATCTTGATGAGCGACACCGCGATGACCTTCAGCGCGCCCGAGAGCTCGACCAGCGCGTCGCGGTTGGCCTGCGCCTCGAACGGGTCCTCCGGCGCGGAGATCGTCAGGCCGGTCGCCTCGCTCAGCTTCGCGCGGACGCCCGCGGCGAAGTTCGGGTGCGTGTTGAGGCCGGTGCCGGTGGCGGTGCCGCCGAGCGGGATCTGGGCGACCTGCGGGAGCGCGTTCTTGACACGCTTCTGGCCGAGCCGGATCTGCGCGGCGTAGCCAGCGAACTCCTGCCCGAGCGTGACCGGCACCGCGTCCATGAGGTGCGTCCGGCCGGACTTGACGACGTCGGCGAACGCCTCGGACTTCGCGGTCAGCGACTGCTCGAGCGCGGCCAGCGCCGGCAGCAGGCGGTTCGTGGCCTCGTCGAGCGCCGCGAGGTGGACGGCGGACGGGAAGACGTCGTTCGACGACTGGCCCATGTTCACGTCGTCGTTCGGGTGCGCGCCCGCGAGGTTCGCGATGACCTCGTTGGTGTTCATGTTCGACGACGTGCCCGAGCCGGTCTGGAAGACGTCGATCGGGAACTGGTCGTCGTGCTCGCCGCCCGCGATCGCGTCGCCGGCCGCGCCGATCTTCTCGGCCAGGTCCTTGTCGAGCAGGCCGAGCTCCGCGTTGACGCGCGCGGCGGCGCCCTTGATGCGGCCGAGCCACCGGACGACCTGCACCGGCACCCGCTCCCCGGAGATCGGGAAGTTGTCGATCGCCTTCGTGGTCTCGCCGCCCCAGAGCTGCTCAGCCGTCGCCATGTGGACCCTCACTCGTCGTCGCGTTCGTCTTGCGGGAACGCACCATAGGCCCTAGCCGCAGAACGCCGCCAGCTCGCGTGCCAGCCCGACCGGGTCGTCGTAGGCCGGCAGGAACCCGCACTGGTCGAGGACGCGCAGCTGCGCGTCGGGGAAGAGGTCGAGGGCCTCCTCGGCGGGGCGGAGCGGGTGGAGCGGGTCGGCGTCCGCCCACAGCAGGAGGACCGGGAGGTCGACGCGGGCGTACGCGTCGAGGAGCCAGCGCTGGGCGTCGCGCGGCCAGCCGTGCGCGAGCTTGGCCCACGAGCGGACGAGGTTCGGGTTGCCCGCGACGTCCGCGAACGCGTGCCGGACGAGGTCCTGCACCTCCGGCGCGTGGGTCGCGCTCAGCCGCGGCCCGAGCGACTCGTGCATCACGTGGCGCGCCGCCCGCGCCAGCCCGCGCGACGCGCCCGGCAAGGCGCCCGCGCGCGCAAGCGGCATCCACCGCCGCACGAGCGGCGACGGCGTCCCGGTCGTGTGCATCCGGTTGGGGAGGAGCACGAGCCGCTCGGCCCGCAGCCGCCCGCTCGCCAGCGCGTGGAGCAGGATCTCCGCGCCCGCCTCGTGGCCGCACACCGTCGCGCGCGGCCCGGCGACCTCGTGGACGAACGCGCTCATCACGTCCGCCAGCCAGTCGCGCGTGTACGGGTGGCGCGGGCGGTCCTCGCTGTCGCCGTGCAGCGGCAGGTCGGGGAGCACGAGCCGGTAGCGGTGCGTGAGCCCCTCGACCACCGGCGCGAGCTCGCGGTGGGAGAGCAGGAACGAGTGGACGAGCACCAGCGGCGGCCCCGCGCCCGCCTCGCGGTACGCCACGCGGGCGCCGTCGGGGGCGTGGAACAGCCGCAGCCTCACCCGCGCGCCGCTCCGGCCCGCTCGCCCTCCGCGATCGCGGTGGCCACCGCGGCGCCGCCGTCGGTCGCCACCGCGCCCGACGACTGCTCGATGCGGTAGGCCAGCTCGACCTGCAGGCCGCCGTCGATCGCGTCCCCCGCGCCCACGCGCGCGGCACCGGCCAGGTACCCGAGCCGCAGCGCCGCGACGGCGTCCCCGTCGAGCGCGGCGGTCTCCAGCTCCTCCCCCGCGTTGGTGAGCGTGACGCCGACCTCCTGCAGCTCCGCCTGCGACGTCGCGCGGCGCAGGCACTCGCTGATGCGCGTCCCGCCCTCGTCGAGCACGACCTCGCCGGGCGCGGCGGCGAGCGCCTCGACGACGCCCTGCGCCCCGCTCGTGCACGCGAGCGGCACCGGCGGCGGATCGTCGTCCCCGCAGCCCGCGCCGGCCGCGCCGGCCAGGGCGAGCGCGAGGGGGACGAGGCGGCGCAGCGACATCGAGACGTGATCGTAGAGTCGCGCGGGTGCTCCGCAGCCCCTACGACCGCGAGATCCTCACGCTCGCCGTGCCCGCGCTGGGCGCGCTCGCCGCGGAGCCGCTCTACCTGCTCACCGACACCGCGATCGTCGGCCACCTCGGGACGCCGGAGCTCGCGGCGCTCGCGCTGGCGGCGACGCTGCTGTCGACGCTCGTCTCGCTGTGCATCTTCCTCACCTACGGGACGACGGCGATGGTCGCGCGGCTGCACGGCGCGGGGGAGGAGGAGCGCGCGGGCGCGTACGCGGCGCAGGCGCTGTGGCTGGCGCTGGCCGTCGGCGCCACGCTCACGACGCTGCTCGTCGTCTTCGCCGGCCCCGCGATCGCGCTGCTCGGCGGCGAGGGCGAGGTGGCGGCGATGGCGGAGCGGTACGTGCGCATCAGCGCGCTCGGCGTGCCGTTCGCGCTGATCGCGCTCGCGGGCCAGGGCTACCTGCGCGGCGTGTCGCAGCTCAAGACGCCGCTGTACGTCGTGGGCGCGGGCAACCTCGTGAACCTCGTGCTGGAGCTGCTGTTCGTCTACGGCTTCGGGTGGGGTCTGGACGGGAGCGCCGCGGGCACGGTGATCGCGCAGGCGGGCATGGGCGCGGCGTTCGTGTGGCTGCTCCTGCGCGCACCCGCCGAGTCGCGCCGGCCGCGCCGCGCGCTGCTGACGCCGATGCTCCGCACGGGCGGCGACCTCATCGTCCGCACCGCCGCGTTGACCGGCTCGTTCCTCGTCGCGTCCGCGGTGATCGCGCGGTTCGGCGCGGACGCGCTCGGCGCGCACCAGGTCGCGTTCCAGCTCTTCGTCTTCCTCGCGCTGGTGCTCGACGCGATCGCGATCGCCGGGCAGGTGCTCGTCGGGCGGATGCTCGGGGCGGGCGACGCGGAGCGCGCGTTCGCGGCGGCGCGGCGGATGATCGAGGTGTCGGTCGCGGTCGGCCTCGTGATGGCCGTGGTCCTGCTCGTGCTGATCGACGTCGTCCCGCGCGCGTTCACCGGCGACGACGACGTGATCGCGCGCGCCCACGAGATCTGGCCGCTGTTCGCGCTCATGCAGCCGCTCGGCGCGGCGGTGTTCGCGCTCGACGGCATCCTCATCGGCGCGGGCGACACCCGCTACCTCGCCTGGACGATGCTGCTCGCCGGCTTCGGCGCCTACGTCCCCGTCGCGCTGCTCTCGCTGGCCTTCGACTGGGGCATCCTCGGCGTCTGGGTCGGCCTGATCCTGCTGATGGTCGTCCGCCTCGCGACGCTCGCGGTGCGGTTCCGCGGGCGCCGCTGGGCGGTCGTCGGCGCCTAGCCCACCGCTACCGGCTCGGGGACCTCGAGCCCGTGGCGGATCATCGCCTTCTCCATCTCGCGGATCACGCGCTCGATCACCGCCACGCGCGCGAACTTCTTCGACTCGGCGGGGATGACGTGCCAGCGCCCGCCCTCGTGGTCGGTGAGCGCGAGCATGTCCTCGACGGCCGCCTCGTACTGCGGGCGCTTGTCCCGGTTGCGCCAGTCCTCGTCGGTGAGCTTCCAGCTCTTCAGCGGGTCCTTCTCGCGGTCCTTGAAGCGCCGCAGCTGCTCCTCGTCGGAGATCTGGAGCCACACCTTCACGACCAGCATCCCCTCGTCGTGGAGCATCCGCTCGAACGCGGTGATCTCCCCGTACGCGCGCCGCCACTGCTCCTCGGTCGCGAACCCCTCGACGCGCTCGACGAGCACCCGCCCGTACCAGCTGCGGTCGAGCACGGCCATGCCGCCCCAGCCGGGCAGCGCGGGCCAGAAGCGGTGGAGGAAGTGGTGGCGCTTCTCGTCCTCGGTCGGCGCGGCGAACTGCGCGACGCGGACGTGCCGCGAATCGAGCTCGGCCAGCAGCCGCTTGATCGCGCCGCCCTTCCCGCCGGCGTCCCACCCCTCGAACAACACGCACACCGGCGGCCCCAGCCGCCCGTCGCCGGTCAGCCCCGCGCACCGCAGCCGCAGCTGGAGGATGCGCTGCTGCGCCGCCGCCAGCCGCGGCTCGTACTCGTCCCGGGCGAGCTTCGCCGACAGGTCGACTTCGTCCAGACGTCCCATCGACCCAGCTTCGCACCCGCGTCCCGCGCGGGCGGCGCCCGGCGGACCGGGCGAAGCACCACTGAAGTTCCCCCGAGTGCGGCAAACCGCGCCGAAAGCTGTGCAAAGCGAACGGTTCCCTTGGCATCTGGCCAAAGCTGTCGAACCCTGTCCACATGAGCATCGATCGCGCCTCCTCACGCCTGGGGCTCTCGACGTCCGAGGCGGCCCGGCACCTCGGCGTGTCCCTGTCCACCGTGCGGCGCTGGTCCGACGCGGGCCACCTGCGCGGGTACCGCACGCCCGGCGGGCAGCGTCGCTTCTCCGTCGAGCAGCTCGACGAGTTCCTCGCGTCGCTCGGCGGCAACTCCGCCGGCGCCGAATCGCCTGCGCGTACGGCGGGGCACGCATAGCTCCTTCAGCCTGCAAGGACGCGCCCGAACTGCATCAGGGGTTGCGGAGGTTGCGCAAACCTCACCAACGCTCGATACCTGTGGCATGAGCGCGATCCGAACGAACGCCGCCGCAGCCATGCTCGGGGTGAGCCCCAACACGCTGCGCAGCTGGGAGCGGCGCTTCGGGTTCCCGTCCCCGCGGCGCAGCCAGGGCGGGCACCGGCAGTTCGAGCTCGCCGAGATCGACGCGCTCCGGCAGGCGCTGGAGGAGACGCACAACGTCTCGTCGGCGATCTCGATCGCGCGGGAGCGCGGCACCGGCCCGTCGTCCCCCATGCGGCTGAAGTCGATGCTCGCGCGCTTCGACGAGGCCGCGTCCGACCGGCTCCTGGAGGAGTCGCTCGCGGTCCGCTCCGTCGAGCGCACGGTGGAGGAGATCCTCCTGCCCGCGATCGGCGCGCTGGGCGAGGCCGGCGAGCGCCAGTCGCCCGAGTACGGCTTCGGCTGGCGCTGGGCGACGGGCTGGCTGAGCGCGCACCTGCGCACGTCCCCGCCCGCGCACCGCGAGGAGGGCGTCGTGCTGCTCGACGCGACCAAGCCGCTCGACCTCGACGGGCTCTACGCGCAGGCGCTCGAGCTCGTGATGCGCCGCGCCGGCACGCGCACGCTGACGCTCCCGATCGACCTCGACCCGCTCCGCATCGGCCGCGCGCTCGCCGCGCTGACGCCGTCGGCGGTGGTGCTCGTCGGCCAGGGCGCGTCGCTCGACACGTTCGGCCGGCTCGTCTACGCCGCCCGCCGCGCGGGCTCGGAGTGCACGGTCTACGACTTCCGCGGCGCGCTCCCCGAGACCGGCGCGAGCACGGTGCCGCGGCTGGGCGAGCGTCCGCTGGCGGCGCGCGAGAAGCTCCTCGCCGACCTGGAGACGGTCGCCCGCGACGGCGCCCGCGCCGAGCGCTTCAACGCGGGCTGACGCCGCGGCGCTCCACACCCCTCGGCGGGCCCGGTTGAAGGGGCCCGCCTGCGGGGTGGAGACGGATGGCCCTCCGTGGGCTGTCCGTTTTCGCGTTCTAGTGCTTGAGCAGCTGCTGCGCGGCGGCAGACAGCTGCAGGATCACGTCGGCGGTCTGCTGCGTGCTCTGGGCACCAGAGGCGGGTGCGACCGCCTGCTGCTGACCGACCGCCGAGATCGTCTGCCGGACGTCAGACATGTTCATCGCCATGACGCGCAGCTCGAGGGCACCGGAGACGGGGTTCATGATCCTTGCCTTCGGTGTGGTCGGCCGCCTGCACGAGCGGTTGCACCCAGCGTGGACGAACGTCTCAGAGGTCGATCTCCCGGTCGATCCGCAGCGCGCCACGCAGCCGCTCGTCGTGTGTCGCGACGACGAGCGCGCCCGGCCATTCCTCCAGCGCGCCCTCCAGTACCTCGAGCGACTCGACGTCGAGGTGGTTGGTCGGCTCGTCGAGGAGCAGGAGCGTCGCCCGGCGGTGCGCGACGATCGCCAGCTCCGCCCGCGTGCGCTCGCCCGGGGAGAGCGTCGAGGCCGGCCGCTCCACCGTCTGCGCGTCGAGCCCGAACGCGGCCAGCGCCGTGCGCGCGCCGGTCTGGTCGAGCCCGGTCAGCGCGCGCACCTCGTCGGTCAGCGGCCGCTCGCCCGCCAGTGCCTCGCGGTGCTGGCCCAGCTCGGCGATCGTCGCCGTCGGGTGGACCGTCCGCGTGCCGCCGGCGAGCGGCAGCGTCCCGGCCAGCGCGGCGAGGATCGTCGACTTCCCCGAGCCGTTCGCCCCGCGGAGCAGCACGCGTTCGCCGGTGGCGATCGCCAGGTCGAGCGGGCCGAGGCGGAAGCTCCCGCGCTCCAGCACCGCCCGGTCGAGCGCGACGACGTCGCCCGCGGTGCGTTCGCCCGCGGTCAACGTCAGCTTCAGCGGCGCGTGCCGCCACGGCGCGTCCGGCACCTCCACGCGTGCGGCCCGGTCCCCGAGCTTGCGCGCGCGGTTCTGCGCGCCCTCGGCCCGCGACGTCACCCACTCGCGCGCGTGCTTGTCGTTGTCGTTGGGCTTCTTCCCGAACCGGCTGACGTTGGCGGCGCTGCGGCGGCGCACCTCCCGCTCCACCGCGACCAGGTGGTCGCGCTGGGCGACCGCGGCGTCGTGCGCGTCCTGCGCGCGCTGCTGGGCCAGCTCCCGCTCGCGCTCGTACGCCTCCCAGCCGCCGGCGTAGTGCGTCGCCCCGCCGGTCCGCGGGTCGAGCTCCACCAGCTCGTCGGCCACGTCCGCGAGCAGCGCGCGGTCGTGGGAGACGAGCACGACGCCGCCGCTGCGGGCGCCCAGCAGGGCCCGCAGCCGGCGCAGGCCGTCCGCGTCGAGGTGGTTGGTGGGCTCGTCGAGCAGGACGACGTCGAACCGCGCGGCCTGCAGCGACGCGAGGCCCGCCCGTGCGGCCTGGCCGCCGGACAGCGACGCGAGCGGCCGGTCGAGCAGCTCCGCGGGCAGGCCGGCGTCGGCGACCGCGGCGGCCACACGCGCGTCCGCGTCGTCGCCGCCGAGCGCGAGCCAGCGGTCGAGCGCCGCGGCGTGCGGCTCCACGGCGTCGAGGTCGCCCTCGGTCAGCCGCGCCTCCATGGCGTCGACCGCCCGCGCGGCGCCGGCGACGCCGATCCGCTCCAGGATCGACTCGCGCACGGTGAGGCCGCGCCCGTCGTCGACGACCTGCGGCAGGTAGCCGACGGTGCCGAAGGCGCGCACCTCGCCGGCGTCCGGCGCGTCGACCCCGGCGAGCACGCGCAGGAGCGTCGACTTGCCGGAGCCGTTGGGCCCGATCAGGCCGATGCGGCTGCCGGCGTCCACGTGGACGGACACGGCGTCGAGCACGGTGCGCGCACCGTGGGTGGTGGTGATGGCGGACGCGTCGAGCAGCGTCGCTGGCATGCGGGACTCCTGGGACTGCGGTGAGAACGGGGCGGACGCCGCGCGATCGGCGCGGCGTGGGCGGTGCGGCGTGTTCGTTCTCAGGAGATGCGCATGAGACGGCCCCGAGGGCCACATCCGAAGGTAGCAACGCCGCTCGTAGAATCCAACGCTCACATGGCCCACCGTCCTGTCGACCCGAACCAGTCGTTCCCGGACCTCGAGCAGGACGTCCTCGCGCGCTGGCGCGACCGCGACGTCTTCCGCGAGTCGGTCCGCCGCCGCCAGGGCGCCAAGCCCTGGGTCTTCTACGAGGGTCCGCCGACCGCGAACGGCAAGCCCGGCGTGCACCACGTCCTCGCGCGGGTCTTCAAGGACATCTACCCGCGCTTCCAGACGATGCGCGGGCACCTGGTCGAGCGCAAGGGCGGCTGGGACACGCACGGCCTGCCGGTCGAGATCGCCGTGCAGAAGCAGCTCGGCATCGAGAACAAGCACGAGATCGAGCAGTACGGCATCGCGGAGTTCAACCAGAAGTGCCGCGAGTCGGTGTTCGAGTACCTCGAGGACTGGGACGCGCTGACCGAGCGCATCGGCTTCTGGGTCGACCTGGAGAACGCGTACCGGACGCTCGACCCGACGTACATCGAGTCGATCTGGTGGGCGCTGCGGCAGATCGCCGACAAGGGCCTGCTCTACGAGGGGCACAAGGTCGTCCCGTACTGCCCGGGCTGCGGCACGGCGCTGTCGTCGCACGAGGTCGCGCAGGGCTACAAGGACGTCGTCGACCCGTCGGTCTACGTGCGCCTGCCGGTCGTCGAGGACGGCGGGCCGGTGCAACGTGGCGACGAGCTGATCGTGTGGACGACGACGCCGTGGACGCTCGTCTCCAACGCCGCCGTCGCGGTGCATCCGGAGATGACCTACGTGCGCGCGAAGCCGGGCCAGCTCGACGCGCCGGTCATCGTCGCGGAGGCGTTGGTGGAGCGCGTGCTCGGGACGGAGGAGGACGGGGTCAAGATCCTCGACCGCTTCCCGGGCGCGGCGCTGGACGGCGTGCGGTACGAGCCGCCGTTCCCCTACATCCCCGGCAAGGAGTACGGCGAGCGCGGCCACACCGTGCTGCTCGCGGACTTCGTCACCGCGGACGACGGCACCGGCCTCGTGCACACCGCGATCGCGTTCGGCGAGGACGACTTCCAGCTCGGCGCGCGGTACGGGCTCAACGTCGTCAACCCAGTCCGGCTCGACGGCACGTACGACGAGCGCATCGGCAAGTACGCGGGCCGGTTCGTCAAGGACGCCGATCGCGACCTGATCGCCGACCTCGAGTCGCGCGGCAAGCTCCTGCGGGCGGAGGAGTACGAGCACTCGTACCCGTTCTGCTGGCGCTCGGGCGACCCGCTCCTCTACTACGCCAAGCCGGCCTGGTACATCAAGACGTCCGAGTTGCGCGAGGAGCTCCTCGCGGCCAACGAGTCGGTCACCTGGTACCCGGAGCACATCAAGCACGGGCGCTTCGGCAACTGGCTGGAGAACAACGTCGACTGGGCCCTGTCGCGCGAGCGCTACTGGGGCACGCCGCTGCCGGTGTGGCGGTGCTCGGAGGGCCACGTGCACGTCGTCGGCTCGTTCGACGAGCTGGAGCAGCTGAGCGGCGTCCGGCTGGAGGACCCGCACCGCCCGTACGTGGACGAGGTCGAGTTCCCGTGCCCGGAGTGCCACCGCAAGATGAAGCGCGTGCCCGAGGTGATCGACGTCTGGTTCGACTCGGGCGCCATGCCGTTCGCGCAGCACCACGCGCCGTTCGAGAACGAGGAGCACTTCCAGCAGCGGTTCCCCGCCGACTACATCTGCGAGGCGATCGACCAGACGCGCGGGTGGTTCTACTCGCAGCTGGCGGTGTCGACGCTGCTGTTCGGCAAGAGCGACTTCAAGAACGTCGTCTGCCTCGGCCACATCCTCGACGAGGACGGGTCGAAGATGTCCAAGTCGAAGGGCAACATCGTCGAGCCCTGGGGCGTCATCGACGAGTTCGGCGCGGACGCGCTGCGCTGGTACTTCTTCACGTCCAAGCAGCCGTGGGACGGCTACCGCTTCACCACGCGCGACGTGGGCGAGGGCGTCCGGCTGTTCATGCGGCAGCTGTGGAACACGTACGGGTTCTACGTGCAGTACGCGAACGTCAACGACGTCGCGACGGTCGACGCCGGCGCCTCGTCGGAGCCGCTCGACCAGTGGGTGCTGTCGCGGCTCGCGGCGACGGTCGAGGAGGTCACGGAGCGGCTCGACGGCTTCGACGCGACGTTCGCCGGGCGCGCCATCGCGACGCTCGTCGACGACGTCTCCAACTGGTACGTCCGCCGCTCCCGCCGCCGCTTCTGGGACGGCGACCCGCACGCGTTCGCGACGCTCCGCGAGGTGCTCGTGACGGTGTCGCAGCTGCTCGCGCCGTTCACCCCGTTCCTCGCCGACGCGGTCTACGAGAACCTCGACGGGAGCCAGCCGTCGGTCCATCTGACGGACTGGCCGGTGGCCGGCCCGCGCGACCTCGACCTGGAGCGCGACATGGCCGTCGCGCGCGACGCGGTGCGGCTCGGGCACTCCGCGCGTGGGGCGGCGAAGGTCAAGGTGCGCCAGCCGCTGCGCGAGGCCGTGGTGGTCGCGCCGGGCCGCGAGCGCGACGCGATCCAGCGGCTGGAGGCGATCGTCCGCGACGAGCTCAACGTCAAGGCGCTGCGGTTCGTCGAGCGGGCGGAGGAGCTCGGCTCGTACGAGATCAAGGCGAACTACCGGACGCTGGGCCCGCGCTTCGGGAAGGACATGCCGCAGGCCGCCGCCGCGATCGCGGCGCTGGATCCGGCGGGTGTCGCGGAGGCGCTGCGCGAGGGCCGCACGGTCGGCGTCAACGTGGGCGGGACCGAGCACGAGCTGGGCCCCGACGACCTGCAGCTGCGGCTGGAGCCGCTGGAGGGCTACCAGGTCGAGCGCGAGGCGGCGCACGCGGTGGCGCTCAACCTGGAGCTCGACGACGAGCTGCGCCGTGAGGGCCTGGCCCGCGAGGTCGTGCGCGCGGTGCAGAACGCGCGCAAGAACGCGGGCCTCGAGGTCGAGGACCGCATCGCGCTCGTGCTCGGCGGCGACGACGACCTGCTCGCGGCGGCGCAGGCCCACGAGGCCTACGTCACCGGCGAGGTGCTCGCGACCTCGGTGTCGTACGACGGCGCGGCGGCCAACGGCAGCGCGGAGGCGGCGACGATCGAGGGCCGCGAGCTGCGCATCGCGCTCACGCGCGCCTGACGCCGCAGCGCGCGCGGGGCGAACGTGGTGCGCCGCCGGGCTACGGCGGCGCATGGACACCACCAAGCTCCGCGCCGCGCTGGACCAGATCCCGCCCGGCCGCTGGACCAGCTACGGCGACCTCGTCAAGGCGATGGACGCGCCGTTCGCGCTGACGCGCCACCTCAACCAGGCGTTCGTGCGGTACGAGCTGCCCAACGCGCACCGGGTGCTGAAGGGCGACGGCTCCGTCGCCCCGACCGCGCTCGGCGACCCCGAGAAGGTGCGGGCCAAGCTCGTGCAGGAGGGCGTCCCGTTCGAGGGCGCCCGCGCGCCGCAGGACCTGCGGTTCCGCCCGGCTCCGGTGCCGGAGGCCGGGGAGGCCGGGGAGGCCGAGGCGGCCTGAGCGGCCGCGCCGGAGCGCCTGCGCGAGGCGCGGGCGCTCCGGCGCTCGCCACCGTCTATCGGACGGTGAAGCGCTCCAGCTCCGGCTTCGTCGCCGCGCCGCCCCCGCGCGGCGCCGCGGTCACCGAGAGCCGGTACGGGCCCGGGCGCATCCCCTTGCTGGAGAGCGTGTACGTCCCGAGCCCTCGGGCGCCGAGACCGCGACGGTCTTGCGGGTGGTCACGAGCACGCACCGCTTGCGGCCCTTGCCCTTCGGCCGCTTCGCCAGGCAGCGCTTGCCGCTCGCGTAGCCCTGCGCCAGCCGCTGCACCGCGATGCGCACGGTCGCCTCGCGCGGCAGCCGCCACGACAGCGTCGTGGTCGAGCCCGGTCCGCTCCGCATCAGCGTCCGGCGCGACAAGCGCACGTCGGTGAGTCGCGGCGCGAGCCCGGCTTCCTCCGGGAGCGGCTGCGGTTTCGGTGACGGGGCCGCCGGCGCCGGCGCCGGCGAGCCCGGCGCAGGCGGAGCTTCGCCGACGACGATCGTCGCCTCGGCCGTCGCGGTGTTCCCACCGCCGTCGGTCGCGGTCACTTTCACGACGTACGTCCCGGGCACCGCGTAGCTCGTCTCCACCGTCGCGCCCTCGGCCGTCCGCCCGTCGCCGAGCTCCCACGTGACGTCCACGCGGTCGTTGTCGACCACCGTCGCGGAGAGCCGCACGGGCTGGCCGGCGGTCGCCGCCTCCGGCACGTCGAGCGCCCCGATCTCCGGCACGCCGCCGTCGAGAAACGAGACCTGGTGCGCGACCGTGCCGCCCCCGCCGAGGCGCGTCACCGCCGCGAGCACGGAGCCCGCGCCGTCGCCGGCGACCGACGCGAGCTGCGGCGCGTCGCCGCCGGGCAGCAGCTCGTCGGACGCAACCGCGCCGTGCGCGTCGAGTGTCAGCGCGCGCAGCGCGGAGGCGCGGTGCACGAGCAGCGCGGAGCGTCCGTCGCCCAGCTCGGTGCCGCCGCGGGTCTCGAGCGCCTCGCCGCTCGTGGCGGCCGTGAGGAGCGCGGACCTGCTCGCGAAGCCGTCGGCGCTGCGCGCGATCCACAGCGTCACCGGCTGTGGTGGCGGCATCGGCACCGGCCCGCTCGCGCCCGGCTGGGCCGAGGTCCAGGCGAGGAGCGCTCCCTCACCCGCCGGCAGGAGCCGGACGCCGCTCGGGGGGACACCGACGCCGCCCGTGGTGTTGCTCGTGACGGAGTCGACGGTCTTCTGGGTGTCCCACGTGCCCGCGGGGCTGCGCTCGCGCACCAACAGCCGGGAGGTGCTGTCGATGGCCAAGACCGACGACGTCTCGCGGTAGGCGACGCGCACGGCGCCGTCCGCGCCCTCGATCACGTCATGGACGCCGAGGCTCGCCTCGATCGGGGTGCCGTTCAGGTACGAGCGGCTGTCGACCGGCTCCGCGGGCGTGAACGTGCCCTCGTTCGCGCGGTAGCGAGCTGCGCGGACGGAGCTCACGGTCATCGGCGGGGCCGACGAGCCGCTGCCGACCGCGAGGACCGCGCCGCCCGCGGGCGTCGCGCGCAGCACCAGGTCGGAGACGGTCTCGACCGGGGTGAGCATCACCGGCGGCAGGGCGACGAACGCGCCACCGCCTGCCGGGCGCCGCCAGACGTTCACCGCGCCGGCCGCCGCCTGCGTGAGGAGCACGGTCCCGTCGTCGAGGGCCACGAGCTGGAGCGCCCCTGAGCCGTTCGAGCCCGGCACGTCCCGCGCCGCCGCCAGGTCGCCGCCCGCGACGCTCTCCCGCACGCGCACGCGGGACGCGTCACGCCAGGCGACGACGAGCGTCTCGCCGACCGCCGCCACCGCGCTGCTCGCCGCTCCCGTCGGGCTGACCGTCCGGTGGACGTACGCCGTCGCGCCGGCGGGGCGCGCGGCGAGCTTGAGCGTGCCGCTGTCGACGTACGTAAGACCGCGCACCGCGGACGAGAGGGCCGTCGAGGTGATGCCGGTGCCGCTCCCGCTCACGATCGGGTCCGGTTCCGTCTGCCAGGTGGACGCTGCGACGGCGGGGGGCGCGAGCGCGCAGGTCAGCAGCGTGGCGAGAGCGGCCAGCGCGCGCAGGGTTCTCCGGAACATCGCCGCGTGACGCTACGTCACAGAGCGGCGGCACGCCACCCCGACATCCGGCCACGAACGACGAAGGGCGCCCGGTGGGCGCCCCTCGTGCAAAGGCCGATGTCGGAAGGCTGGTGCTAGGCGAGCGCGGGCTCGAGCTCGGCCTCGAGGCGCTTCTTCGGGTAGGCGCCGACGATCGTCTTGGCCGGCTGGCCGTGCTTGAAGAGGATCATCGTGGGGATCGACATGACGCCGTACTGCGCGGCCGTGCGCTGGTTGTCGTCGACGTTCAGCTTCACGATCCGGAGGTCCCGCCGCTCGGCGGCGATCTCCTCGAGGACGGGGGCGACGACCCGGCACGGACCGCACCACGGAGCCCAGAAGTCGACGAGGACGGGCTGCTCGTTCTCGAGCACCTCGGCCTGGAAGTTGTCGTCGGAGACGTTCGTGAGGTCGGCCATGTCCTGGACTATACGAAGTGAAGTGCTTCGAGCAGCCAGGGGGTGAGCGTGACCTCGACGATCGCGGCCAGCGCGACGACCGGGAGCGCGAGCGCCGTCGTCGCGAACGTCGCGGCCATCAGCTCCTCCCACCGCCCCGCGCGCGCGGCGATCAGCCAGGCGGCGAGCGGCAGGAACACGGCGGTCAGCTCGGGGAGCGCGTGGACGCTCACGACGAGCAGCAGCGCGCCCGGCGCGACGTCCCACTGCGCGGAGAGCGTCGAGAGGCCGGAGCCGAGCGCGTACGCCTGGGTCGCCAGCGAGAAGACGGTCGCCAGGCCGACGAAGGCGATCGCCAGCGGGCCGGCGCGGTCGTGGACGCGCCGCCACAGCCCGCTGTAGTCGGCGGCCTCCAGCGGCAGCGACGACTTCGCGATGAAGCCGGCCAGGCACGCGAGCGCGTGGAGCGCGAGGACGAGCAGGTTGCGCCCGAAGAAGAACGCGGCGTCGCCCACCGTGGCGTCGTGGGTGACGCCGGCGTAGGCCATCGGCGTCGGATCCGGCGTGACGAGCAGCGCGACGAGCCAGACGGTCGCCAGCAGCGCGACGGCGATCGCGACGCTCACCCGCACCCACGGGCCGAGGACCGCCCCGGGGGCGGCGTTCCACCTGCGCAGCGTCGCCCGCGTGTCGTCCCACCCGCGCGCGACCGCGAGCTCGCGACCGTTCACGCCTGAGCAGTCGGCTGCTCCGCCGGGTCCGCCACAGCCTGGTGGACGGATCTCGGAGGAGCGGCGTCCTGCCCGCTCGGCGGCCGGCGGCGGCGCAGCTTCGGGATGAGGACGAACGCCTCGCTCGCGATGCGCCAGCTCATCTTGGAGCGGCCCAGCTCGCGGTCGCGGAAGGTGATCGGCACCTCGACGACCTTGAAGCCCTGCTGGACCGCGCGGTAGGTCAGCTCGACCTGGAAGGCGTACCCCTTGGAGCGCACGGTCGGGAGGTCGATCGCCTCCAGCACCTCGCGGCGGAAGCACTTGAAGCCGCCGGTGAGGTCGTGCACGTGGAGGCCGAGGACCGCCTGCGCGTACCAGCAGCCGCCGCGGCTGACGAACCGCCGCAGCAGGCCCCAGTCGGTCACGCCGCCGCCGGTGACGTAGCGGGAGCCGAGCGCGACGTCCGCGCCCTCGTCGACCGCCGCGATCAGCCGCTCGACGTCCGCGGGCGAGTGCGAGAAGTCGGCGTCCATCTCCAGGACCAGCCCGGCGCCGTGCTCCAGCGCGTGCGCGAAGCCGGCCAGGTAGGCGGGCCCGAGCCCCATCGGCCGGTCGCGGTGAAGGACCTCGACCACGGGCAGCTCGGCCGCCAGCCGGTCGGCGATCTGCCCCGTGCCGTCGGGCGAGTTGTCGTCCACGATCAGGACCTTGTGCCCGTTGGCGCGGCTGCGCTCCAGCACCGGCAGCACCGCGCGCACGATCGCCTCGAGGTTCTCACGCTCGTCGTACGTCGGGAGGATCAGCCAGGCGGGTCCGCGCTCCATGGAAGCGACGTATCGTATTCACGTGCCCGACTTCTCCAACGCCGGGATCGCCGCGTACTTCGACGAGCTCGGCGATCTCTACGAGCTCGACGGCGCGGTCGTGCACCGCGTCCTCGCCTACCGCAACGGGGCGAAGGCCATCCGCGACGCGCCGGTGTCGGTCGCGACGCTGACGCGTGAGGGGCGCGTGACGTCGTTGCCCGGCATCGGCAAGACGCTCGAGGAGAAGATCGGGGCGCTGCTGGAGACCGGCACGATCCCCGCGCTCGAGAAGCTCCGCGCGAAGTTCCCGCCCGGGCTGGTGGAGATGACGCGGCTGCCGGGGCTCGGGCCCAAGCGCGCGAAGAAGCTGTTCGACGAGCTCGGGATCGACTCGCTGGAGGCGCTCCGCGTCGCGGCCGAGAGCGAGAAGCTGCGCGGCGTCCGCGGGTTCGGCCCGAAGTTCGAGGAGTCGGTGCTGGCGGCGTTCGCGGCGGGGGTGGCGGAGCGGCCGGCGCCGCGGTTCCTCCTCCCGAAGGCGCTCGGCATCGCCGAGCAGGTCATCGGCGCGCTGCGGGCGCATCCGGCGGCGGAGAAGGTCGAGCTGGCCGGCAGCGCGCGGCGGCTGGCGGACTCCGTCAAGGACCTCGACATCATCGCGACGGCGTCCGATCCCGCGGCGCTGACCGCGGCGTTCGGGGAGCTGGACGTGATCGAGTCGGCCGGCTCCGCGGGGGAGAACGCGGCGCGCGGCCGGACGCACTCCGGCCTGTCGATCGACCTGCGCGTGGTCGAGCCCGACCAGTTCGGCAACCTGCTCCAGCACTTCACCGGCTCGCGCGACCACAACATGCAGCTGCGCGAGGCCGCGGTGCGGCGCGGGCTGCACGTGAGCGAGTACGGCATCCTCGACGACGCGACCGGCGAGACGACGCGGTGCGCGACGGAGGAGGAGGTCTACGAGCGGCTCGGGCTGGCGTGGATCCCGCCGGAGCTGCGCGAGGGGCGCGGCGAGCTGGAGGTGGCGGCGAACGGCGGCGCGTTCCCGAAGCTGATCGAGGAGGCCGACCTGCGCGGCGACGTGCACACGCACACGGTCGCGTCGGACGGGCGGAACACGATCGAGGAGATGGCCGAGGCGGCCCGCGCGCGGGGCTACGAGTACCTCGCGCACACCGACCACTCGGCGACGCACGGGTTCGGCAACCACGTCACGCCCGACGAGCTGCGGCGGCAGATCGAGCGGGTGCGCGAGGCGAACGAGAAGATCGACGGCATCACGCTGCTGATCGGGACCGAGACGAACATCCTCCCGGACGGCTCGCCCGACTACGACGACGACCTGCTGGCCGAGCTCGACTGGGTCGTCGGGTCGGTGCACACGCAGTTCCAGATGGGCGCGGACGCGATGACGGCGCGGATCGTGGCGGCGTGCGAGCACCCGTGGATCGACGCGATCGGCCATCCGACGGGCCGGAAGATCGAGAAGCGCCAGCCGTACCCCGTGGACATGTCCGCGGTGATCGAGGCGGCCGCGCGGACGGGGACGATGCTGGAGATCAACGCCGCGCCCGACCGCCGCGACCTCCACGACGTCCACGCGCGCAACGCCGCTGCGGCGGGCGTGACGCTCCTGATCGACTCCGACGCGCACGGCGTCCGCGAGCTCGCCCTCGTGCGATGGGGGATCGCGACGGCGCGCCGCGGATGGGTCACGGCGGAGCAGGTCGCGAACACGCGCCCGCTCGACGAGTTCCTCGCGCTGCGCAAGCGCGCCCGCCGCGCCGCCGCGTCGTAGCTAGCTGACGCCGAGCGCGGCGCGCAGCGCCGCGCGCCCGCGGTCGGGCGCGTGGATGTCGCCGAGGAGCTGGATCGCCTGGTTGGTGCCCATCGCGATGGCGTTGAGCTGGAAGGCGAGGGCGGTGGGGTCGGTGTCCGGCGGGAGGTCGCCGGCGTCGACGGCGACGCGGGCCTCGTAGGCCAGCACGCGGATCCACCGCTCGACCTCGTCGCGCACCGCCTCGCGGACCGGGCCCTCGCGGCCGTCGAACTCGCACGCCGCCGCGGTGATGTAGCACCCGCCCGGCTGCGGACCGTCGTAGAGGTACGCGATCCAGCGGTCGACGATCTCCAGCAGCCGCGGGAGGCCGGACGGGAGCGCGGTCGCCGGCTCCCACACGAGCTGCGTGAACTCCTCCACCGCCGACTCGAGCGCGGCGAGCTGCAGCGCCTGCTTCGTGCCGAAGTGGCCGAGCACCCCGGCCTTGCTCATCTCGAGGTCCGCGGCGAGGCGTCCGATCGTCAGGCCCTCCAGCCCGTCGACGGAGGAGATGCGGACGGCGCGCTCGACGATCGAGCGCTTGGTGGCGCGGGCCTCGGCAGCGGAGCGGCGGGGCATGGCGCGCAGTTTACCTACCGCTCGGTCGCCATCTTCTGTTAGCGTCCGACCGATCGGTAGCTAAACGAACGAGGAGTTGCACTGATGGACATCCGACGGCTGGGCTGGGCGGGACTGGAGATCACGGCGGAGGACGGGACGGTCGCGGTGATCGACCTCCTGGAGGACGTCGCGCCGATGGCGCAGTACATGGGCGAGGCGCACACGGAGCTGCCGCCCGCGACGCCGGGCGCGGCGACGCTGGCGCTGGTCACGCACCTGCACTCCGACCACGCCGATCCAGGGGCGCTCGCCCGGGCGCTGAAGCCCGAGGGGCTCGTGCTCCGGCCGGCGCCGATGTACGGCGAGCTGCTGGAGACGGGCGGGACCGAGGTCGCCGAGGCGGGCCTGCGCCAGCACGGCCTGCGGACGCGGGTCATGGCGCCGTGGCAGACGGTGACCGTCGGCCCGTTCACCGTCACGGCGATCCCCGCGGCGGACGGCTTCGGCGACGAGCAGGTCTCGTGGATCGTCGAGGCCGACGGCACGCGCATCCTCCACGCCGGCGACACGCTGCTCCACGGCTGGTGGTGGCGCGCGGTGATGCGCACCGGCCCGATCGACGTCGCGTTCCTCCCCGTCAACGGGCCCGTCGTCAGCCTGCCGCACCGGCAGCCGGCGAGCGAGGTCGCGGCGGTGATGGGGCCGGCCGAGGCGGTCCAGGCCGCCCGGGCGCTGCGGGCGCGGCTCGCGGTGCCGATCCACTACGACGCGATCCACAACCCGCCGGTCTACGTCGCGCTCGAGCGGCCGGCGCAGGAGTTCGCCGCGCTGGCGGACGAGCAGGGCGTGCCCGCGCGCGTGGTGGAGGTCGGCGAGCGCGTCCCGCTTCCCGCGCCCGTCGCCGCCTGACCCGCCGCACGGATCGCGTCGGCGAGGAGCGCGGCTGCGCGCGTGAGAGCCGGCTCGGGGAGCGCGGCGTAGCCGAGCAGGAGCGCGGGCGGGTGCGGGGCGACGGTCGTGCACGTGGTGTGCAGGCCCTCGACCCGGACGCCCGCGCGTGCCGCGGCGGCGACCACGGCGTCCTCGTCGGCCTCGGGTGGGAGCCCGAGGACGACGTGAAGTCCCGCCGCGATGCCGGTCACCGCGAGCTCGGGCAGGTGCTCCTCCAGCGCGGCGACGAGCGCGTCGCGGCGCGGGCGGTAGCGGCGGCGGGTGCGGCGCAGGTGACGGTCGACCTCACCGCGCGCGAGGAGCTCCGCGTAGGCGGCCTGGTCGAGCGCGGGGATCGCGCGGGCCGCGGCGTCGGCCTCCGCCGCGAGCGCGGGCGACAGCCACGCCGGGGCCGCGAGCCACCCGAGCCGCAGCGCCGGCGCGAGCGTCTTGCTCACCGACCCCGCGTAGACGACGCGGTCGGGCGCGAGCGCCTGCAGCGCGCCGACAGGCCCGCGGTCGTAGCGGTACTCGGCGTCGTAGTCGTCCTCGACGATCAGCGCGTCGTGCTCCCGCGCCCACGCGATGAGCTCGGCGCGCCGCGCGGGCGAGAGCACGACGCCGGTCGGGTACTGGTGCGCGGGGGAGACGCACACCGCGTCGATCGGGCCGGCGGCGCGCAGCGCGGCGACGTCGAGGCCGCCCGCGTCGACCGGCACCGGCACGACGTCGCACCCCGCGTGGAGGAGGCTCTGGCGCTGGCGGCGCCAGCCCGGATCCTCGATCGCCACGCGCCGCGCCCCCGCCGCGCGCCACACGAGGTGGAGCCCGGCGTGGACGCCGCCGGTGATCACGACGTCCCGCGGCGCCGCGATCACGCCGCGCGCGCGACCGAGGTACGCCGCGAGCGCCTCGCGGAGGACCGGCAGGCCGGCCGGGTCGCCGTAGTCGAGCACGGCATCGGGGGCGCTGCGGGCAGCGCGGCCGACCGCGGCGGCCCAGGCCGCGCGGGGGAAGGCGGAGACGTCTGGGTGGCCGGTGCGGAGGTCGTACGCGGGCGGCGCGGCGGGCGCGAGGAAGGCGGCCGGCATCGCGGGCGGGCCGGCGGTGATGAGCGGCGCGGCGGCGGGCGGCGCGGGCGGGCGAGCGGTGGGCGGCGCGGCGGGCGTGGTCGTGGCCACGACCGTCCCCGCACCCCGCCGCGCGACCAGCCACCCCTCCGCGACCAGCTGCTCGTACGCCTCCACCACCACGCCGCGCGACACGCCGAGGTCGGCGGCGAGCGTGCGGGTGGGCGGGAGCCGCGTGCCGGGGCGCAGCCGGCCGTCGCGCACGGCGTCGCGGAGCTGGCGCTCGAGCTGGCGGCCGCGCGGGCCGCCGTCCGGCGACAGCGAGAGCTGCAGATCCATTGGTCCGATCTTCTACCGCGTCATTGGACCTTCCCGCAAGACCAATCACGCACGATCATGCCGGACCATGACGCCCGCCCCGACCGCCCGCACGAAGGTCCGCCGCGTTCCCAAGCGCGGCGTGTACGACAGGCCGACCATCGACGCGATCCTCGACGAGGCGCTGATCTGCCACCTCGCGTTCATCCACGACGGCGTCCCGTTCGCGATGCCGACGCTCCACGCGCGCGTCGACGACACGGTCTACCTGCACGGCTCGGCCGCCTCCCGCATGATGCGCGAGGCCGGCACGGACGGCGTGACGGCGAGCATCACCGCGACGCTGGTCGACGGGGTCGTGCTCGCGCGGTCGGCGTTCCACCACTCGATGAACTACCGCAGCGTCGTCGTGGTCGGAGAGCTGCGCACCGTGACCGATCCGTTCGAGAAGCACGAGGCGCTGCACGCGTTCACCGAGGGCCTCCTGCCCGGCCGCTGGGACGAGGTCCGCGTGCCGACGCGGCAGGAGCTGAAGGGGACGAGCGTGCTCGCGCTCCCGCTCGACGAGGCGAGCGCGAAGCTCCGCACCGGCGGGCCGGGCGACGACGAGGAGGACTACGCGCTGCCGGTGTGGGCGGGCGTCATCCCGCTGGCGCTGACCGCCGGCGCGCTCGTGCCCGACCCCCGCAACCTGCCGGGCGTCGCGCCCGGCGCTCACCTCACCGGCTGGTCCCCGAGCAGCCGCGGGACGACCTCCGACGCGACCACCGCGTCGACGGCCTCCGGCGAGAACCGCGCGACGAGCGCGGCCGCCCGCGTCGCGTAGCCGGGCGCGGGGTCGTCGAGCGCGGTCCGCAGCGCGCCGGCGAGGTCGTCGCCGACGAGGCGCGGGTCGAGCTGCCGGGCCAGCTCCCGCGCCTCGTACGGGCCGGGTGCGTCGGTGGTGACGAGCATGCAGCCGTCCGCGAGCGCCTCGAGCTGCGCGATCCCGAAGTCCTCCCGGCGCGGCGCGACGACGTACACGCGCGCCCGCCGGACCAGCTCGCGGAACGCCGCGCCGCGCACCTGCTCGACCCGCACGCCGGGCTGCGGGGGCAGCGGGTGCTCGGTCACCACCACCAGCTCCTCCCCGTCGCGCCGCACCCGCGCCCACGCGTCGAGCACCCGCGCGAGCCCCTTCTTCACCGGGTCGCTCGCGTAGATCAGCGCCGCGATGTCGCGCTCGGCGGGCGGCGGGCCGGACGGCGCGATCGGCGGCGGGACCACGACGCTGCGCCCCGCAGGCCCGGGCGCCACGGTGCTCATCGGGAGGGTGAGCGGCGCGCGGGCGAGGCGCCGGCGCTCCAGCGGCCGCTGCCAGAACCCGTGCCGGCCGGGCCGGTTCTCGGCGGCGAGCGCGTCGAAGCGGATCGCGCCCGGCCGCGGCCAGAGGAGCGCGGCGGTCGAGGTGGAGTAGACGATCGAGCGCGGGGCGTGCTCGGCGATCCCGGCCGCGGCGGCCCGGCGCGCGGCGAGCGCCCACACGAGGTCGGTGAGCGCGAACGTGCGGACCTCGCGGGGCCGCGCCGTCTCGACGACCGCGACCGACGCCCCGGCGCGCCGCAGCGACTCGGCGAGCGCGGCGTCGGCCACGCGCCACCCGTGGGTGGAGCCGAGCGAGACGAGCAGGACGTCGACGGGCACGCCGCCCAACCTACGCGGCTGCCATCCTCCGACGCCGCGTGACCGGGACCCTCATCAACGTCGGCACCGTCCTCCTCGGGACGCTCATCGGCGCCCTCGCGGGCCACAGGCTGCCCGAGGGCGTCCACCAGCGCGTGCTCGCGGGCCTCGGGATGGTCACGCTCGTGCTCGGGATCGACAACGCGCTGCAGTGGCGCGAGGACCCGAAGAACCTGATCCTCATCGTCATGTTCGCGGTCCTCGTCGGCGGCATCGTCGGCGAGCTGCTGCGGATCGAGGAGCGCCTGTCCGCGCTCGGCGACCGCCTGCAGGCGCGGTTCGCCGGGCCGGAGACCGACGGCCACGAGTCGACCGTCAGCGAGGCGTTCTTCACCGCGACGCTCCTCTTCTGCGTCGGCCCGCTCACCGTGCTCGGCTCGATCAACGACGGCCTCCACGGCGACATCGAGCTGCTCACCACGAAGGCCGTGCTCGACGGCTTCGCGTCGGTCGCCCTGGCCGCCGCGCTCGGCCCCGGCGTCGGCCTCGCCGCGGTGTCGGTGCTCGTCATCCAGGGCGGGATCACGCTCGGGGCCGGGCTGTTCGAGGACATCCTCGTCGGCCTGCCGCTCGACGCGCTCACGTCCGCGGGCGGCGTGCTCATCATCGGCATCGCGATCAAGCTCCTCGACGTCAAGGACGTCAAGGTGGGCAACTACCTGCCGGCGCTGATCGTGGCCCCGCTCCTCGCCACGATCGTCGACGCGTTCTAGCTACGACGCGCCGTTGAGCGTCGGCGCGCTGATCCGGCGGAAGCCCGGCGTGCGCACGAGCTGGATCGCCTTCCACGGCTTCGTCCGCTCCAGGTAGAACGCCACGCCGTCGCGTTCCTCGATCGCCGTCACCGCTGCCTCCTGCCGCCGCCAGTACAGCGCCCAGACGAGCAGGAAGCCGGTGGCGATCGCCGGCACCTGCGGCCACAGCCAGCCGAGCCCGGCGGACAGCACCATCAGCAGGAGCAGCGGCCAGAGGCGGTTGGCGAGCATCCGGCCCGGTGAGCTGTGCTCGGGCAGCGACGAGCTGGCCCGCGCGCCCGCCAGCAGCCGCGCGATGGCGGGCAGCGTCGACCGCTCCCGCCCGAGCACGGCGCCGAGCACAGCGGCGATCGCCCACCAGGTCAGCGCGAACGTCAGCAGCGACGTGTCGCCGTCGAGCGCGACGGTGCGGATGGTCAGCGCGCCCAGCACCGAGGCGGCGCCGGCACACGCCAGGACGGTCGTCTTCAGGAAGTCGACGAACCGCAACGCTCAGTCGGCGAGCGCCTGGAGCAGCTTCCGCACGCCGCGCGGCCCGTCGACCAGGAGGTCGGCCGCGGCCTCCAGCTCGTCCGGCGTCTCGTCGGAGCGCACGCCCACGCACACCGCGGTGCCGAGCCGGCCGCTCCCCACGAGGTCGCGCAGCCCGGTGAACGCGTCGATGTCCGTGCGGTCGTCGCCGACGTAGACCGCGGTGTCCAGGTCGGCGTCCCGCAGGAGCCAGTGGATGCCGCGGCCCTTGTCGAGCGGGATCGGCGGACGCACCTCGAGCACCTTGCGGCCCCAGTGCGTGTGGAACCCGGCGGACTCGGCGGCGTCCGCGATGCCGCGGATGGCCAGCTCGGACGCGTCCTCGTCGGGCGTCCCGCGCCAGTGGAACGCGACGATCGGCCCCTTGTCCTCGAAGCGGACGCGCAGCCGGCGCAGCTCCTCCCCGTGGACGCCGTCGGCGAACTGGTGCACGCGCCGCTGCCAGGCGGCGGCCTCGCGGTCCAGCTCGGCCTGCGTCCCGCCGGGCTGGAGCAGCTCGGTGCCGTGGTTGCCGACGTACGCGATCGAGCCGAGCGCGACGATGCGGCGGGCGATCGTGGCCTGGCGGCCGCTGACGCAGGCGACCACGCCGTACTGGCGCGCGACCTGGATCAGGATGGAGCGGGTGGCCTCCGGGACCTGCGCGTCGTCCGCGTGGCGGACGATCGGGGCGAGCGTCCCGTCGACGTCCAGGAGCACGGCCGACCGCGCCTTGTCGGCGCGCAGCGGCTCGACGGCCTCGGCGAGCGTGGCGGCGGCGGACATCGGCTTAGTCTATGCCGCCATGCCCGCCCGCCGATGGCCCGTGCTGCTCGCGATCGGGACGCTCGGCGGGCTCTTCAGCGGGCTGTTCGGGGTGGGCGGAGGAGTGGTCATCGTGCCGCTGCTGGTGCTGTGGCTCGGATACGGGGAGCGCGAGGCGACGGGCACGTCGCTTGGCGCCATCGCGATCGTCGCGTCCGCCGCCGCCATGGCGCAAGGCCTGTACGGGAACGTGCAGGTCGCGGAAGGTCTGCTGGTGGGGATCCCGGCCGTCGGCGGCGTGCTGCTGGGGACGTGGCTGCAGCAGCGGGTGCCGCTGCGGGTGCTGTCCGGGCTGTTCGCGCTCCTGCTCACCGGCGTCGCCGTCGACCTGCTGATCCCGTGATCGTCGAGGCGGCGGTCGTGGGCGTGCTCGCCGGCGTCGTGGCCGGCATGCTCGGCGTGGGCGGCGGCTCGCTGTTCGTGCCGGCGCTGGTGCTCTTCGTCGGGCTGTCGCACCTGGAGGCGGAGGCGACGTCGCTGCTGGCGATCGTCCCGACGGCGCTGGTCGGCGTCTGCCGGCAGCGCCGGTACGGGAACGTGCGCGAGCGCGAGTCGGTGGCGCTCGGGCTGCTCGGCGTGGCCGGCGGGGTCGCGGGCGTCGTGGTGGCGAACTGGCTGCCGGAGCGGGCGCTGGAGGTCGGGTTCGCCGCGCTGCTGCTGTTCGTCGCGTGGCAGCTCGCGCGGCGGGCGCTGCGCGCCGAGGCGGCCTGACCCGGCGGCCGCTCAGCCGGCGGCCCGGGCGTCGTCGACGATCTCGTCGCGCAGCCGCAGGAACAGCCGCCGCGCCGCGACCATGTCCTCCCGCCCGGCGCCCTGGGACTGCAGCGCCCGCGCCGCCATGTCGCCGAAGCGCTCGATCAGGCACAGGCGCTCGAGCCGCCGCGTGCCGGCGAGGTCGGCCTCCACCATCAGCGTGCGCGTCGCGGTCACCGCCGTCGCGTACGTCCCGCCGCGCGCGGCCTGGGCGATCGCGCCGATCCACGGCAGCACGAGCGTGCGGCCGCGCTCGGAGGCGAACCACCCGTCGCCGCCGCCCTCGTAGACCTGCCGCATCGTGGCGACGTACAGCTCCTCGCCGTGGCGGAGCAGGCAGTCGGCGACGGCCGGCATCGCGGCGGCGGGCAGCGGCGCCGAGCGCACCCGCGCGGGGCGCGCCGTCGCGGCGCCGAGACGGCGGATCTCGGCCAGCGGGAAGCGCCGGTGGCCGCCCGGCGTGCGCGTCGACCGCAGGCGGCCGTCGTCGGCCCAGCGGCGGATCGTGCTGTGCGAGACGCCCAGCGCCGTCGCGGCCTGCTGGAGCGTGACGCCCGCGCCCTCGGCCTGCGGCTCCTCCGCCGGCTCGTCCTCGGCCGGCGCGCTGGCGGTCGCAGGCGCGTCGGCGACCGGCACGAGCGGCCGGTACACCGCGGCGAACCGGTCCGTGGGCAGGCCCTCCGCGAGGAGCGTGCCCGTCGCCTCGGCCGGCGCCGGGCGGGCGAACCGGAAGCCCTGCGCGGTCGTGACGCCCAGCCGGCGCAGCCAGCGCGCCTGCTCGGTCGTCTCGACGCCCTCCGCGACGACGGTCATGTCGAGCGCTCGCGCGAGGCCGACGACCGCGCGCACGATGTGCCGGTCGCTCGCGTCCTCGGCCACGTGCGCGACGAACGACCGGTCGACCTTGATCGTCTCGACCGGGAACCGCTTGACGTGGTTGAGCGACGAGTAGCCGGTGCCGAAGTCGTCGAGCATCAGCCGGACGCCGAGCTCGCGCAGCTGCTGGAGGACCGCGGTCGGGGACGCGGTCTCCTCCATCAGCACGCTCTCGGTGACCTCGAGCGCCAGGCGCTCGGGCGCGAGCCCGGTGCGGCGCAGCGTCTCCGCCAGGTCGTCGACGAGCGCGGGGTCCGCGAGCTGCCGCCCGGAGAGGTTGACCGAGACGTAGTCGAGCGCGATGCGCGCGTCCGCGGCCCAGCGCGCGGCCTGACGGCAGGCCTCCTGGAGCACCCAGCGGCCGAGCGGGAGGATGAGTCCGGTCTCCTCGGCGGCGGGCACGAACTCCGACGGCGACACGAGCCCCAGCTCGGGGTGCTGCCAGCGGACGAGCGCCTCGACGCCGAGGATGCGCGGCTCGTCGAGCGACACGATCGGCTGGTAGTGGAGCTCGAGCTCGTCCCGCGCGAGCGCGCGGCGCAGGCCGTCCTCCACCCGCGTGCGGGCGAGCAGCCGGCGCCGCATGTCCTGGTCGAACAGCTCGTAGCGGCCGCCGCCGCGCTCCTTCGCGCGATACATCGCGACGTCCGCGTCGCGCAGCAGCGCCTCGGCGTCCGCGGTGCTCGGCGCGGCGGCGACGATGCCGGCCGACGCGCTCACGTACAGCTCGTGCGGATCGATGGCGATGGGATCGGTGAGGGCGGCGAGGAGCCGCGCGGCGACGGCGATCGCCCCGCCCTCGCCGGCCAGGCCGTCGCACACGACGGCGAACTCGTCGCCGCCCAGGCGCGCGAGCGTGGCGCCGGTCGGAACATCGCCGGCCAGCGCCCGCGCGACGGCGACGAGCAGCTCGTCGCCGAGCTCGTGCCCGCGCGTCTCGTTGACGAGCTTGAAGCGGTCGAGGTCGAGCAGGATCACCGCGACGGTGTCGTCGTCGGCCGCGCGCGCGAGCGTCCGCTCCAGCGCCGCGAGGAACGCCTGGCGGTCCGGCAGCCCGGTCAGCGCGTCGGTCTGCGGCGGCGCGCTCGCATCGCGGGCCGCGTCCCGCGCGGTCGCCGCGGACAGCGCGGTGGCGAGCGCCTCGACCGCCGCGACCTCGTGGTCGTGCAGGACGCGGTCGGCCTCCGCGAGCCCGACCAGGACGCGCGCAGGACCGGGGCCGGGCAGCGGCACGCAGAGCGCGCGGGCCGGCCGCGGGCCCGCGTCGGTGGCCAGCGTGACGTCCACGACGGCGGGGCCGGTGGACGGCGCGGGAAGGGGGAGGCCGGCGAACGCCGCAGCGACGGCGGGCCCGGCGGTGACGGGCCGCGCGGCGACCGCGACGAGCCGGTCGTCCGCCGCGCGCTCGAGGACCGCGGCGGCCGTGAGCCCGAGCATCCGGTGGCCGATCGCGACGGCCTCCTCGACCAGCGCGGGCGTCGCCGCGCCGGCGAGCGCGCGGCGGCCGAGCGTGGCGACGGCCACGATCGTCTCGGCTGCGCGCTCGTGCGCGGACGCCTGCACGCGGGCGTCGTGCTCCGCGGGCGAGGACAGGGTCGGGAAGGCTCCGTTCGTCATCGGCTCCCACGAGGTGTCGACCGGTGCGGCGCCCCGGCTGAGCGCTCTGGACGGCATGCCCGGCGAAGCTGGCGCGCCCGTGCGGAGCACCGGTGTTCAGGTTCGGAACCTGCTCATCGCGGCCCGAAACCTGTCAGCACCTCGCGCCGGCGGCGGCGAAGTTGCCGAACGCTGAGGCCCTGCTCTCGCACCGACGAGAACCGTTCCACCACGACCGGTGCGTCCCCTTCGGCGCACGAGAGCAAGGAGAGCCATGACATCGAAAGCTGCGACCCCTGGATGCCGGCCTCGGCCGGCACCTCGCTGGGCCCGCGCCGGTGCGGCGATCGCCGCCCTCGCCGCCACCCTCGCGCTGCCGTTCCCCGCAGCCGCACACGCGAACGGGACCACCTCGGTCGTGGTCCTCGAGGCCACCGGAGCGGGCGGCGGCCCGGAGCACGCCGTCGCCCGCCTCGGCGGGCAGGTCGAGCGGCAGCTGCCGATCGTCGGCGGCTTCGCGGCGGAGGTCCCCACGTCCGCGGTCGACGACCTGCGCGCCACCGCCGGCGTGCGCGGCGTGCACGGCGACCGGAAGTTCACCGTCCGCAGCGACGAGCAGCCCGAGGCCACCGCGGGCGCCGAGCTGAGCCAGGTCCGCGGCGCGCTCGGCGCCGCCTCCGCCGGGACCGGCGCGGGCGTCGACATCGCCCTTGTCGACACCGGCGTGTCCCCCGTGCGCGGCCTCGACGCCGGGCAGGTCGTCAACGCGCCGGACTTCTCGAGCCACGCGGGCGACCCGGCCCACCGTCATCTGGACGCGTTCGGGCACGGCACGCACCTGGCCGGTGTCATCGCCGCCGGCGACACCGAGAACGACCTCGTCGGCGTGGCCCCGGGCGCGCGCGTGGTCAACGTCAAGGTCGCCGACCACGAGGGCTCGACCAGCCTGTCGCGGCTCCTCGCGGCGATCGACTGGGTCGTCCGCCACAAGGACGACGAGGGCCTGCGCATCCGCGTCCTGAACCTCGCGTTCGGCGCCGAGACGTCCGGTGACTACACCGGCGACCCGCTCGCCTTCGCGGTCGAGCAGGCGTGGCGGCGCGGCATCGTCGTCGTCACGGCCGCCGGCAACGGCGGTCCCGAGACGCCGCAGCTCGACAGCCCCGCGTTCGACCCGCACGTGCTGGCCGTCGGCGCGAGCGACATGCTCGACACCCCTGTCGTCGAGGACGACCGGCTCGCCGGCTTCTCCAGCTTCGGCACCGCCGAGCGCGCCCCCGACGTCGTCGCCCCCGGCGTCGGCATCGTGAGCCTCCGCGTCCCGGGCGCCTTCCTCGACGAGGCGTTCCCCAACGCGCGGGTCGGCGACGGCGTGGCGTTCCGCGGCAGCGGCACGTCGCAGGCGTCGGCCGCCGTGTCCGCCACCGTGGCGCTGCTGCTCGAGCAGCGGCCCGACCTGACGCCGGACGCCGTCAAGGCGCTCCTGCGCGGGACGGCGCGGCCGCTCGCCGACGCGGACGTCCGCGGGCAGGGGGCCGGCCTGGTCGACCTGGCTGCGGCGATGACGGCGCCGGCCTCGGCCGCGCCGCAGACGTACCCCTCCGCGCACGGCTCCGGCCCGTGGCGTGCCCGCTCGGGCGTCGGCCTCCAGCTGGCGGTCGAGGACCCGCGCGCGACGCGCTGGTCGGCGACCCGCTGGTCCGCGACGCGCTGGTCCGCCACCCGCTGGTCGGCCACGCGGTGGTCCGCGACCCGGTGGTCCGCGACGCGCTGGTCGGCGACCCGCTGGTCCGCCACCCGCTGGTCCGCGACGCGCTGGTCGGCGACCCGTTGGTCGGCCACGCGCTGGTCCGCCACCCGGTGGTCCAGCGTGGGGTGGAGCGACGGCACCTCCTGACCGACTACGTGGAGGCGGGCCCCTGCGCCCGCCTCCACGCTTGCCATGACCTCCCCCGCTCAGCTCCCACCCGCCGGCCGTCCCCGCCGCCGCATCCCCCCGACCGCCCGCGTCTGGCTGCTCACCGGAGCGCTGGGCGCGGCGGCCGTCGCGCTGTGGTGGACGGTGCTGCGCGGGGTGCCCGCGCCGGCGACCGAGCTGGAGCTGCCGTGGTGGGTCCTCGTCTTCGCGTTCGCGCTCAGCGAGCGCTGCGTCGTCCACGTCCACGTCCGGCGCAGCGCCGCGACGATGACGCTGGGCGAGATCCCGCTCGCGATCGGGCTGGTGCTCTCGTCCCCCGAGGCGGTCGTGCTCGGATGGCTGCTCGGCGGAGCGCTCGCGCTCGGCCGGCCGTCCGGCATCCCGCTCATCCGGCTCGCCTTCAACTTCGCGCAGTTCGCGCTCGTCGCCGCCATCGCCGCAGCGGTCTTCCGCGCCGTGGCCGGCGACGACCCGACGTCCGATCCCGGCACGTGGGCGGCCGCCGCGCTCGGCGTGCTCGTCAGCGCCGTGGCCGGCGTCCTGCTCGTCGCGGCGGCGATGCGCCTGTCGGGGGAGGAGCTGCCGGTCGCGAAGGTCCGCGAGATGCTCCTCACCGCCGCGCTCGTGTCCGCCACGAACGCGAGCCTCGGCCTGGCCGCCGCCGCGGTGCTCGCCGCGCAGCCCGCCGCCGGCCCGCTGCTGCTCGCGCCCATCGCGACGATCTTCCTCGCCTACCGCGCGTACACGTCCGAGCGGCAGAAGCACACGAGCCTCGAGTTCCTCTACGACGCCAGCCGGACCCTCGCGCGCGCGTCGGACGCCGCCTCCGGCATCGCCGGCATGCTCGCGATGGCGCTGGAGACGTTCCGTGCCGAGCGTGCCGAGGCGTGGATGCTCGGCAGCGGCCCCGACGGGCCCGCGACGCGCGTCGCGGTCGCCGCCGACGGCCACGTGGAGACGGCCGACGTGATCGACCCCGCCGTGCTCGGCACGATCCGCGACCTCATCGCCCGCGACGAGCAGGCCCGCATCGCGTCGGCCGCGTCGTCGGACGGGCCGGTCGCGGCGCTGCTCGCCGAGGCGGGCGTCGGCGAGGCGATGGTGGCGAGCCTCCCGGGCGAGCACGGCAGCCTCGGCGCCGTCCTGATCGGGGACCGGGCCGGCGTCGGCGGCACGTTCGAGGCCGACGAGCTGCGCCTGTTCGAGACGCTCGCGGCGCACGCCGGGGCGGCGCTGAGCCAGGACCGGCTCGGGCGCAAGATCACCCAGCTCAACGACATCCAGCGGCACCTCGAGCACCAGGCGTTCCACGACGCGCTGACCGGGCTCGCCAACCGGCTCCTGTTCCACGACCGCGTGGCGCACGCGCTGTCGCGCCGCACCGGCAACGCCGCGGCGCTCTACATCGACCTCGACGAGTTCAAGCCGATCAACGACACGCTGGGCCACGACGCCGGCGACGCGATCCTGGTGGCGACGGGCGAGCGGCTGCAGCGCAGCCTGCGGCCGTCGGACACCGCGGCGCGGCTGGGCGGCGACGAGTTCGCCGTGCTCCTGGTCGACATCCCGCCGGAGCACATCAGCACCGTCGCGCACCGCATCCTCGACGCGCTGGTCGAGCCCGTCGTGTGGGGCGAGCACGAGATCCAGGTGCACGCGAGCATCGGCGTGGCGCTCGCCGCGAGCGGCGAGATGGACGCCGACGGCCTCCTGCGCGACGCGGACGTCGCGATGTACGCCTGCAAGCACAGCGGCAAGCGCGGCGTGAGCATGCACGAGTCGGTCCTCGCGGCCGGCGGCGCGCCGGCTGCGATCTAGCTGATCGCCGCGACGGCCGCCGGCTCGGCGGCACGCGCCTGCGCGCCCTGCAGCGGCAGGCGGATCTCGAACGTCGTGCCGCGGCCGGCCTGGCTGCGCACCGCGATCGAGCCCGCGTGGCGGTCGTCGATGATCGAACGCGCGATGGCCAGGCCCTGGCCCGTGCCGCGCCCGACGGGCTTCGTCGTGAAGAACGGGTCGAAGATCCGCCGGCGCACGTCCTCGGGCATGCCGCAGCCCGTGTCGGAGATGCGCACGACCGCGGCGTCGTCCTCGACGGCGGTCGCGATGGTCAGCAGGCCGCGCTCGGCGCTGTCGCCGACGCGCTCCTCGATCGCGTGCGTCGCGTTGACGACGAGGTTGATGAACACCTGGCCCAGCTCGCCGGCGTCGCCGGGCACCTCGGGCAGCCCCTCGGCCAGCTCGGTCTCGACGTCGGCGACGTGCCGGTACTGGCCGCGGGTGACCACGAGCGTCCTGCGCAGGACGGCGTTGAGGTCGACGGGCGCGTGCTCGGCGGCCGGCGGGTGCGCCAGCTCGCGGAGGGCGCTCACGATGGTCGCGACGCGCTCGACGCCGTCCTCGGTGCGGGCGAACGCGGCGGGCAGGCGCTCGCGCAGGTACTCGAGATCCGCGATCTCCTCGGCCTCGGCGAGGCGCGCGAGGAGCGCGGGCTCGACGCCGGCGGCGGTCGCGCGCCCCTTGAGCGCGTCGTACTCGTCCACGAGCGCGAGCAGGTCGGTCGTCGCCTCGCGCACGAAGCTCAGGCTGTCGCCGATGAACTGCACGGGCGTGTTGATCTCGTGCGCGACGCCGGCGGCGAGCTGGCCGACCGACTCGAGCTTCTGCGCGAGCCGCAGCTGCTCCTCGAGCCGGTGGCGCTCGCTGACGTCGAGCAGGAAGCCCTGCAGCACGGCGCGGCCGTCCTCACCGGTGGTGACGGTGCCGGCGTGGCGCACGACGACCTCGCGGCCGTCGCCGGCGACCATCCGGTACTCGGCGGCGAAGTCGCTGCCGTCCTCGGCGGCGCGGGCGAGCGCGGCGAGCACGTCGGCGCGGTCGTCGGGGTGGATCGCCTGGCGCAGCCGGTCCGGCCGCTCGCGCCACTGCGCGGGCGTCCAGCCGGTGAGCGCCTCGATCTGCGGGCTGACGAAGAGGGTGGTGGCGTCGGCGTCGAGCGCGACCGTGAGCGTGACCATCGGCAGGCGCTCGACGAGGCGGCGGTACCGCTCCTCGCTCGCGGCCAGCGCGACCTCGGCGCGCTTGCGCTCGGTGATGTCGCGGGCCTGGACGACCAGGCGCGGCGGGCCGCCGCCCGGCGACGGCACGGCGGTCGTCGTCATCTCCGCCCACAGCACGTGGCCGGCGCGATGGACGAACCGCCGCACGGTCTGGGTGCTGTCCGCCTCGCCGGAGAGCTGCTGCAGCACGTGCGCGGCGACCTCGCGGTCCTCGGGGTGGAGCAGCTCGCGGTAGTCGCGGCCGATCAGGTCGTCGCGGTCGCGGCCGAGCGCGCGGCTCAGCGCCCGGTTGACGTGCAGGTAGTGGCCCTCGACGGAGAGGATCGCCTGGGGCATCTCGGCGTCGTCGAACGCGGTCCGGAGCTGGAGGAGCGCGTCGCGCTCGTCGGTCTGGCGGTCGTGCTCGGCGCGCAGGCGGCGCTCGTCCTCGACGGCGCCCAGGGCGCGCAGGACGAGCGCCAGCGTCTGGGCCATGCCGCGCAGCAGCGCGAGCTCGTCGGGCGCCAGCCGCGCGCCGTCGCGCAGCAGCACGAGGCGGCCCTCGGGGCCGGCCTCCGCGGCCGCGGCCACGCAGCGCCCGAGCCCGGGGACGTCGAGCGCCACGGTGCCCCGCTCGGGCGTGAGGCCGGCGACGACGCCGGGCACGCGGCCCGTCGGGAACCCGGTGGCCCCGGCCGGCCGGCCGCCGTCGAGCAGCGCGGCGGCGCACCCCGCGAAGGCGTCGACGGCGCGCTCCAGCCCGGCGCGCACGGCGTCAGCGGGGCCGGGCGCGTCGGCGACGGCGGTCTGGAAGGCGATCAGCTCGGCGATCGACCAGGAGGTGAGGCTCTGCGGGGGCACGCCCGGTTGGGATCGGCGCGACGGCCCGCGACGCTGAGGGCCCTGGCCATTTGACGGGTGGCCGCTCAGCGCGGCGGTGGGAGCGGTCGATCAACCACGTCGATGGCAGTCACCGCGCCCGCATCCGCCGTGGAGCACGAGCTCCCGCTGGTCACCTACGTCTGCGACCCAGGCGACGGGCGGACCCTGCGCGACATCAGCCCGCGCATCGCGGACTGGACCGGCCATCCCGTCGCCCGCTGGCTCGAGGACCCGGGCCTGTGGATGGCGTGCGTGCACCCCGACGACCGCCACCGCGTGGCGGCCGCCGCCGGCACCCGGCTGCGGTCGGGCGAGCCGCTGGACGTCGGGTACCGCCTGCTGGGGCCGGACGGCGCGGTCCGCCACGTGTGGGAGCAGGAGCGCGTCGTGCGCGATGCCGACGGCGTCCCCGTCGCGATCGAGGGCCTGCTCCTCGACGTCACCGCGCTGCGCGCCGCCGACGCCGCCGGGTCCGCCGCCCACGCCGGGCTGCGCGACGCGCTGGCCCGCGCTCCGATGCTCCTGATGGCGCTCGACGCCGACGGCATCTTCACGCTCTTCGAAGGGCGCGTGCTCGCGCGGCTGGGGCTCCGGCCCGGCGCGCTGGTCGGGCGCTCGGTCTTCGCCGCCTACGAGGACGTCCCGGTGCTGCGCGACGGCTGCCGCCGCGCCCTGGCCGGCGAGCGGATGGCCGACCGGCTGGCGCTCGGCGACCTCGCGCTCGACCTGACGCTGGAGCCGGTCGTCGCACCCGACGGCGCCGTCACCGGTGTGGTCGGGCTGGCGACCGAGCGCGCCGCCGGCAGCGCGTCCGGCCCCGACCGCGCGGCGGCGCTCGCGTTCGCCGACGCGCTCACCGGCCTGCCGAACCGCCTCGCGCTGGCCGACCGCCTCGCCGCGCGCCTGGCCGCCGAGCAGACCCGCCTCGCGGTGCTCTGCCTCGGCATCGACGACCTCGACGCCGTCAACGCCGCGTTCGGCCGCGCCGCGGGGGACGAGCTCGTCCGCCAGGTGGCGGCGCGCCTGCGCACGGCGTCCGACGGCCGCTTCACCGCGCGCGTGACGGGCGGCGAGTTCATCGTCGTGCTCGAGGCATCGGACGGCGACCTCGAGCGCCGGGCGCAGACGCTCGCCGACCAGGCCATCGCGCTGATGCGGGCGCCGTTCACGATCGAGGGCGCTGACATCCGCGCGACCGCGACGCTGGGCTACGTGATCGCCCCCGCCGGGGCCGCCGACCCGGCCGCGCTGATCGAGCGCGCGGGCAAGGCGCTCCACGACGCCCGCCAGACCGCGCCGGGGCAGGCGGTGCGCCGCGAGCCGCGCGACGACCGCGCCGGGGACCGCCTCGCGCTCGTCGGGCGCCTGCGGCAGGCGCTCGAACGCGACGAGTTCCTCCTCCACTTCCAGCCCGTGTGGGACCTGGCCTCCGGCCGCGTCGTCTCGGCCGAGGCGCTCATCCGCTGGCTCGACCCCGAGCGCGGCATCGTGCCGCCCGGCGAGTTCATCGCGCTGATGGAGCAGGCCGGCCTGATCGAGTCCGTCGGGCACTGGACCACGGCCGCCGCGTGCCGTCAGGCCGCCGCCTGGCGCGCCGAGGGCATCGAGATCCCGATCGACCTCAACGTCTCGATCCACCAGCTCCGCGCGACCGACTTCGCCGACCGGCTGCTCGCCGAGCTCGACGCGCACCGGCTGCCGCCCTGCGCCGTGACCGTCGAGCTGAACGAGAGCGCGGCGATGATCGAGCTCGAGCGCGCCGTCGCGCTCGGGGAGCGGCTCGAAGGCGCCGGCGTCCGGCTGGCGCTCGACGACTTCGGGGCGGAGCTGAGCTCGCTCGCCGCGCTGCGGCGGATGCCCGTGCAGGCGCTCAAGCTCGACCGGACGTTCCTCGACGCGGTGCCCGAGGACGCGCGCGCCGTCCGCTGCGTCGCCGGCGTCCTCGCGCTCGGCCGCGAGCTGGGCGTCGACGTGATCGCCAAGGGCGTCGAGTCCGCGGCGCAGGCCGACTTCCTGCGCGGCGCCGGGTGCCGGTTCGCCCAGGGCTACGGGCTCGGCCGGCCGATGGCGGCCGCGGAGCTGAGCGACGTGCTGCGGCGCCTCCCGGCGAGCGGGACGTCATGAGCGCCCGCCCGGGCCCCGGCATCTTCGCGTGGTTCGGCGCGGCGGCGCTCGTCTGCTTCGTCGGCCTCGGCCTGGCGCTGCACCACGTCGTCGCCGGCGTGCTCGAGGACAGCGCGATCGCGCACGACGGCGAGGCGGTCACGCGCCTCGCGACGCTGCTCGCGGACGAGGCGCCCGCGGCCGCTCCGCTGGGCGCGCGCGGCGCGGCGACGGTCACCGCGTTCCGGCGGCTCGACCACCACGCCGAGCACCTGACGGTGCGGGTGTGGGACCGGCGTGGGCGCCTCGTGCTCGGCCCGGCGGCGGACGTCGACCGGTCCGCCGAGACGGAGGAGGCGCGCCGCGGCGCGCTCGCGGGCCGGAGCGCGGGGCACCGCCACGAGCGCCCGGGCCACCGGCCGGTCGTCCACTACCTCGTCCCGATCGCCCGACACGGCGAGGCGCCGGTGGGCGTCCTCGAGGTGACGGAGCTCGCGCGGGAGCTCGACGCGCAGATCGCCGCGTCCAACCGCCGCATCACCTGGATCGTCGCCGGCGGTCTCGGCGCGCTGTTCCTCGCGCTCCTGCCCCTGCTCGTCGTGGTCGTCCGCCGCCTGCGCGCGCACGCCGACGTGCTGGCCGAGCAGGCGCTGACCGACGAGCTGACCGGGCTGCCGAACCGCCGGGCGCTGCACGCGCGGCTCGCCGCGCACGAGGGCCCCGCCTCGCTCGTCGTGGTCGATCTCGACGACTTCCAGTCGATCAACGCCGTCGCCGGATCCGTCCGGGGCGACGAGCTGCTCGTGTCCGCCGCGCAGCGGCTCGTCACGGCGGCCGGCGACGCCTACGTGGCCCGGCTCGGCGGCGACGAGCTCGCGGTGCTCGTGCCCGGGCCGGACCGCGAGCACGGCGCGGCGGTGGCCGAGCGCGCGTGCGCCGCGCTGGCCGCGCCGAGCGGCGATCCGATCAGCGCGACCGCGGGCGTGGCGTTCGACGCGAGCGGCGGGAGCGAGCTGCTGGCGCGGGCCGGCGCCGCGCTCGTCGCGGCCAAGAGCGAGGGCGTGCGCGTGCGCTCGTACGCGCCCGGCCACGAGCTCGCGCTGCAGACCGTGCAGCTCCAGCAGGGCGAGATCCGCCGGCTGCTGGCGGACCCGGAGGCGGTCGACATCGCGTTCCAGCCGGTGATCTCGCTCGCGACCGGCGACGTGCTCTTCCACGAGGCCCTCGCGCGCTTCAGCTCCGAGCCGCGCCGCACCCCCGACGTGTGGTTCGCGCAGGCGCACCGCGTGGGGCTCGGCGTCGACCTCGAGGTGCTGGCCGCACGGACCGCGCTCGCGGCCCGCGACGCGCGCGACATCGGGCCGATCTCGATCAACGCGAGCCCGTCCGCGATCGCCTCGCCGCGGCTGCTGGACGCGCTGCCCGAGGACCTGGGCGACGTCACGATCGAGCTCACCGAGCACGAGCTCGCCGACGTCGAGGCGCTCACGCGGCCGATCGAGGAGCTGCGGCGCCGCGGGGCGCGCATCGCCATCGACGACGCCGGCGCGGGCTACGCCGGGCTCGGGCAGGTCATGCGCGTCTCGCCGGACATCATCAAGCTCGACCGGCACCTCGTGACCGCGCTCGACACGACCCCCGCGAAGGCGGCGCTGATCGAGGCGCTCGTCCGCTTCGCGCGGCGCAGCGACACGATGATCTGCGCGGAGGGCATCGAGACGATGGAGGAGCTGCGGGCGCTCGCCGACCTCGACGTCGAGCTCGGCCAGGGCTACGGGATCGCCCGCCCGGCGCCACGGCCGACGGTCGCGCCCGAGGCGGTGCAGACCTGCCGGGACGCGCTCGCCGACGCGCTGCGCGCCACGCCGACGTCGGCGTGGGGGACGCACGAGCTCGAGCGGCTGGAGCGCGTCGCCGCGGCGCTCACCGAGGCGCGCGGCCTGGACGACATCCCCGTCGCGGCCGCCGGCCTGGCGGACGCGCTGCACGCCGACGCGATCGCGCTGTCGGTCTACGACCGGGCCGACGACGCGGTCGTCGAGCTGCCCGTGCAGCGGGCCGGCGGGAGCGCGCCGCGGTACCGCCTGGACGACTTCCCGGCCACGCGCCACGCGCTCCTGTCCGGCGAGTCGCTGCAGGTCCTGGCCAGCGACCCGACTGCGGACCCGGGCGAGCTCGCCGCGCTCGACGCGCTCGGGTGGCAGTCGGTGCTGCTCGTGCCGATCGCGTCGCGCGGCCGCCCGCTCGGGATCCTGGAGGCGTACGTCTCGGCCGACCGGCCGTGGACGCGGACCGAGATCCAGAGGGCGCGGCTCGCCTGCCACCAGCTCGGTGCCGCCATCGAGGCCGTCCGCGGGGCGGGCTCGGACGTGCGCGACATCGCGTAGGCCGGAGCCGTCCCGCGCGCCCCCGCCACCGCCTATGGTGGGAGCGATGCCGACCTGGCCCGTCGCAGCCGGTTCCATGGTCGTCGGCTTCGCGGTCGCCGACCTCACCGGCGTGCGCCCGCTCGGCGGCCTCGTCCTCCTGGCCGGCGGCCTGTGGTGCTTCCTGCGCTGGCGCGAGCAGACGTCGCTCGGCCGCGCCGTCGCGCTCGTCGGCTTCGCGGCGGCGTGCTTCGTCGTGTCGCACCTGCTCGCCGACGCGCTGACCACGTGGGGCGCGGTCGCGTTCGTCGCGTTGCTCGTCGGCGCCGCCGCGTGGTCGTTCGGCGACGCGGGCACGTCGCGCTCGCCCCGCCGCCGCGCGGACCCCTAGGGCCCGGGCGCGCCGCCGAGCTGGTCGACCCACTCGGCCCAGAAGCGCTGCCGGTCGCTCAGGAGCTCCGCGAACCGGATCGGGTCGCCGTGCTCGACGCAGAGGTCGCAGATCGGCTGGGGCGGGAGCCCGTACGCCATGCTCCGCTCGGTGTACACCGTCGGGATCGGCGGGTCGTGGGTCTCCCAGTCCGCGCCGCACAGGGCGCAGACCTCGGACGCGAAGAACGTCGTGTGGAGCCGGTTCGGCGGCAACGCGCTCATACGACGAATGGTGCCTGCCGCACCGGCGGCGCGCGTCACGAGGCGGCGAAGGAATCGAACCTTCCAAGCCTGGGGTTGCCAGGCCCTGCCGGCTTTGAAGGCCGGATCGGACACCAGTCCGGTGCCGCCCCGCCGGGCAGCGTAGGTCAGCGGGCGGCGTCAGCCCTCGCCGCGGATGAAGCGCCCCGCGCGGAGCGCCGGCGCGCGGTGGACGGCACGGACCTCGACGCGGCCGCCGACGAGCTCGGCGTCGTGCTCGGCCTGCTCCCGGTCGTCGTAGAGCGCGCACTGCGCCTCGCCGTCGTCGGTCCACAGCAGCACGTAGAGATCCCGGTCCATGAGTGCGGACCGGTCTACCCGCACGCGCGCCGCCGGAAACCGCCGTCAGGGCAGGCCGTGCTCCAGCGCGCCCTTCACGGCCGCGTCGAGCGCGTTGAGCCGGTAGAGCGCGAGCGCCTCGGGCGACGCGAACCGGCGGCCGGGCGCGCGGTCGGGCCCGTGGTGGGTGAGCACGCAGTGCGACAGCGCGAGGAAGCGCTCGCGGTCCAGCACGCCGGACGAGCGCACGCGCAGCAGCTCCAGCCCGAGCTCGACGTGGCCGAGCATGCGCCCCTCGTCGCTCACCGCGATCTCGGCGCCGTACGTGAACTCGCGCATCTTGCCCAGGTCGTGGACGATCGCCGCGGTGAGCAGCAGGTCGGAGTTGAGCCGCACGTGCAGCTGGCACGTCTCCAGCGCGAGCTGCGCCACCGCGACCGTGTGCTCCAGCAGGCCGCCCAGGTAGGCGTGGTGGCCGTCGCGCGTGCACGGCGCCCGGCGCCACTCCTCGCGCAGCGCGTCGTCGGCGAGCAGCGCGCCGAGCAGCTGCGCGAACGGCTTGTCGTGCACCTCCCGCGCGAGGTGCTCGAGGAACCCGTCCAGCTCGTCCACGTCGCGGTAGGCGACCGGCAGGAAGTCGGCGGGGTCGGCGCTGCCCTCCGGGACCGTGGCGATCGCCTGCACGTCCATCGTCAGCTCGTCGCGGAACGTGTCGACGCGGCCGCGCACGCGCACGATGTCGCCGCGCTCGAAGCGCCCGGCCCACACGTCGGCGTCGCGGAACACGCGGCCGGGCAGCGTCCCGGTGCGGTCGCGCAGCTCGACCGCGAGGTACGGCGCGCCCGTGCGCGCGGTGAGGCGCTCCTTGCGGGTGCAGGCGTAGACGCCGGTCACCTCCTGGCCGGCGCGCAGGTTCGAGATCGTGTCTGGCACGCGGGGACCATCTTCTACTCTGACCCGGATGCCGCCGCTCGAATGGGAGCACCGGCCGGACGGCCTTCGGGCCCCGGCTCTGGTGTGCGCCTTCAAGGGCTGGAACGACGCCGGTGACGCTGCCTCCGCCGCCGTGTCCTTCGTCGGCTCGTCGCTGGGCGCGACGCGCTTCGCGAAGATCGACCCCGAGGAGTTCTTCGACTTCCAGGCGACCCGCCCGAAGGTCAAGCTCGTCGACGGCACGACCCGCGAGATCGAGTGGCCGTCGGTGGAGATCTTCGCCGCCCGCGTCCCGCGCGCCCCGCGCGATCTCGTGCTCGTCACGGGCGCCGAGCCGTCGATGCGGTGGCGCTCGTTCTGCAAGATCATCATCGACCTCGCCGAGGCGCTGGGCACGCAGATGGTCGTCACGCTCGGCGCGCTCCTGGCGGACGTCCCGCACTCGCGCCCGGTGGCCATGACCGGCCTGGCGACGGACCCGACGCTGACGAGCCGCATCAACCACCTCAACCCGGCGACCTACGAGGGCCCGACCGGGATCGTCGGCGTGCTGCACGACGCGTGCCTCGCGGCGGGCCTGCCGTCGGTCAGCCTGTGGGCGAGCGTCCCGCACTACGTCGCCGCCGCGCCGAACCCGAAGGCCGCGCTCGCGCTCGTGCGCAACCTCGAGCAGCTCGTCGGGGTGAGCGTCGACGCGGAGGAGCTCGAGACGGCCGCGGGCGACTACGAGCGCCAGGTCAACCTCGCGGTGCAGTCCGATCCGGACGTGCAGGCGTTCGTCGAGCGCCTGGAGCAGGCGGTCGAGGAGGAGGAGGCCGATGCGCCGGACGAGGACGTCCCGAGCGGCGACCTGCTCGCGCGCGAGTTCCAGCGCTTCCTCCGCCAGCGCGGCAACGAGCCGCCGCGCTCGGCCTGAGCGCGGCCTAGGTCGGAAAGGGGACACCGCGGTCCCCCGACCGCACGTCCAAGCGGCTGCGCGCCCCCATCAAGACCGGCCCCGGGACGACCGATCAGCCGGACGTGCGGAGGCTCACCCGTCAGGCGCCCGTTCCCGCGTTCGCGCGCGCGATCCCGCGTGGCCGGACGCTGACGCCCGCGCGGTTCGAGCGCCGCCACCGGGCGCTCACGGCGCTCGTCGTGCTGCACGCGCTCGTCCTGCCGGTCATCGCCGTCGTCTCGGCCGGCGCGCCGGCCGGTCACGCCGCGCTGGAGGGCCTCGGCCTCCTGCTGGTCGCGGCCTGCGCGACGGAACGGACCGGCCTGCCGCAGCGCGCCCGCGCCGCCCTGCTGACGGTCGCGCTCATGTCGTGCTCGGCGCTCACCGTCCACGGCAGCGGCGGGCTGACCGAGGCGCACTTCCACTTCTTCATCGTGATCGCGCTGCTGAGCCTCTACGAGGACTGGCTCCCGTTCGGCATCGGGCTCGGCTACGTGCTGCTCCACCACGGCGTCGCCGGCACGCTCGACGTCGACTCCGTCTTCGCCGACCACGCGGGCGACGACGCCTGGACGTGGGCCGCGATCCACTCCGCCTACATCGCCGCGGCGGGCGTCGCGGGCGTCCTGACGTGGCAGCTCAACAGCGACGTGCGCGACGCCGAGCAGCGCGGCGAGGAGCGGTACGCCAACCTCGTCGAGTCGGTCAGCCAGGTGATCTTCCAGGCTGACGAGCGGGGGCGTTGGAGCTTCGTCAACCGAGCGTGGGAGGAGCTGACCGGCACGCCGGCCCGCACCGTGCTCGGCACGCCCGTCGCCGACTGGGTCCACCCCGAGGACCGGGCCGAGGTGCAGCGGCTGCTCGCGCTGACCGACGGCCGCGCCCGCGCCGACGTCCGTCACGTGGACGCCGACGGGGAGACGCGGTGGATCGAGGTGCGGGTGCACGCCGCGCCCGAGGGCGGCGTGTACGGGACGCTCACCGACGTCACCGAGCAGCGCCACGCCGAGCGCGCGCTCTCCCATCAGGCCCTGCACGATCCGCTCACCGGCCTCCCGAACCGCGCGCTCTTCCTGGATCGGCTGCGCTCGGCGCTGTGCCACGCGGCCGACGGCGAGCTGACGGCGGTCCTCTTCCTCGACGTCGACGGCTTCAAGTCGATCAACGACGAGCACGGCCACGCCCAGGGCGACCTGCTGCTGCGCGAGGTCGCGGCGGTGCTCGCCGAGGCGACGCGCGTGCAGGACATCGCCGCGCGCTTCGGCGGCGACGAGTTCGCGGTGCTCTGCCCCGGCCTGGTGGACGAGGGCGAGGCGCAGGACGTCGCGGACCGCCTGCTCGGCCGCTTCCGCGCGGGCGGGCCGACGATCTCGATCGGCGTCGCCACCGGCCGCCGCGGCGCGAGCGCCGAGAGCCTCCTGCGCGACGCCGACGCCGCGATGTACCGCGCCAAGCAGCGCGGCCGCAACCTGTGCGTCGTCTTCGACCACTCGATGCGCACGTCGGCGCTCGACGCGCTGGAGCTGGAGAGCGAGCTGCACACCGCGCTCAACCGCGGGGAGCTGGCGCTCCACTACCAGCCGGTCGTCGGGCTGGAGCCGGGTGGCGCGACGCGTCTGCGCGGCGTCGAGGCGCTGCTGCGCTGGAACCACCCTGAGCGCGGCCCGATCCCGCCCTGCGACTTCATCCCGATCGCCGAGCAGAGCGGCCTGATCGTGCCGATCGGCGAGTGGGTCGTCGAGGCGGCGTGCGCCGAGCTGGCCCGCTGGCGCGACGCGCTCCCGCCCGGCACCGACCTGCCCGGGATGGGCATCAACGTCTCACCGCGCCAGCTGCGCGACGCCGCCTTCGTCGACCACGTCGCGGAGGTGCTCGAGTACCACGGGCTGGACGCCAAGGAGCTGCAGCTCGAGATCACCGAGACCGTGCTCGTCGGCGAGGACCACCGCACCGCCGCGACGCTGGAGCGGCTGCACGCGCTGGGCTGCCGGCTCGTGCTCGACGACTTCGGCACCGGGTTCTCCTCGCTCACCCACCTCAAGCGCTTCCCGCTGCGCGCGGTCAAGATCGACCGCGGGTTCGTCGCCGGCCTGCCGGACGGCGTGAGCGACGAGGCGATCGTCCGCGCGGTGATCGGCATGGCGTGCGGCCTGGGGCTCATCGTCGTGGCCGAGGGCGTGGAGGAGCAGGCGCAACTCGACCTGCTCTTCGAGCTCGGCTGCACGCACGCGCAGGGCTACCACCTCGGCCGCCCGATGCCGGCCGAGCAGATGCGCGCGCACGTGCTCGCCTGCAAGGCGGCGGAGCCTCAGCGCTCGGCGGCCGGGCAGACGATCCGGTAGTCGCACATCGAGCACGCCGTGAACGACGGCGTCGGCTCGAAGCCCTGCGACAGGATGCCCTCGGCGACGGTGAAGACCGTCTCGCTGATCCAGTCCCGGTCGACCGCGCCGGGCGGCAGCGGGACCTTCTGGTCGTCCAGCACGTAGTGGTACGACTGGCGCGCGGCCTCCAGGTCCCACGCGTCCTGCGCCGCGAGCGCGTAGACCGCGAGCTGCACGTCGTCGCGCAGCTGCGCGGGCGTCTTCGGGCGGCCGGTCTTGTAGTCGATCAGCTCGTAGAGCCCGTCCGGGTGGCGGTCGACCCGGTCGACGCGGCCGCGCAGGACGTGCGGCCCGAGGTTGAACGTGAACTGCCGCTCGAACCAGACCGGCTCGGAGTCCTCGGTGCGCGTGCGCTCGACGTACCGCTCCAGCGCGGTGCGGGCCTTGCCGAGCAGCTGGCGCTCCTGGTCGGAGTCCCCGAACCCACCGCGCCGCCACGCCGCCTCCAGCAGCCCCTGGATCTCGTCGAGCGTGCCGCGCGAGCCCTCGGCGTGGAAGCGCTCGAGCACCTGGTGGACCGCGATGCCGAAGCGCTGGTTGAGGGTCGGCTCTTGGGGAATGCGGAAGACGCGCGCGAACTTGTACTTCAGCGGGCACGTCCGGTACGTGTCGATGTCGGACGCCGAGAGCATCACGCCCTCGCCGCGCTTGGGCAGGAACGGCTCCAGCGACGGCTCGGCGCGGCGGGCGATGGCGGCGGCGCGGGCGCGCTCGTCGCGCTCGGCCTCCAGCAACGCGTCGTCGAGCGGCGACGTCTCCAGGATGTCCGCCTGCTGGGAGGTGACGGCGCTGAGCAGCCGCGCGTTGATGCCCGGCAGCGCGTCGGCGACCGACTGGCCCGCCGGGCGCTCCAGCAGCGCGGCGAGCTTCACCAGCTCCAGGTAGCGGACGACCGTGTGGGAGACGTCGAGGTCGGTGTCGAACCGCAGCTCGCCCAGCCGCGTGCCCACGCGCGGCAGCTCCTCCAGCAGCTCGTCGCGCAGCTCGCGGAACGAGGCGTGGAGCGTCTCGTCGGGGCCGAACAGCTGCTCGGCGCGCTCCGCCCACGCGCCGCCGACCGCGGCGCGCGCCTCCTCGACGAACGGGGAGGGGTGCTGGAGAACGGCCTTGTCGGAGTGCGCCGCGTAGGCGAGCACGAGGCCGCGGCGGGCGCGGGTCATCGCGACGTGCAGCAGGCGCCGCATCTCGGTCGCGTGGGCGCCGCGCGCGTCGGTGTCGCGCGCCGGGCGGTTCGTGAGCAGCGCGTCGGGGAGCGGCTCGAACGCCTGCCGCCGCGCGCCCGGCATCCGCGCGGAGTGCACGCCGACGACGTAGACGTGGTCGAACTCGTGGCCGCCGATCGAGCGCATCGACGCGACGGCGACGCCGGACGGCCGCTCGACGCCGGCCTCCTGCTCGCGCAGCCCGGCCTCGGCGACGGCGGCGATCGCGCGGCCGAACTCGCGCGCGGTGGCCTGGGGCGAGCGGCGCACGTAGTCGGCGGCCAGCTCGCCGAGGCGGGCGAGGTTGCGCAGCCGCTCCACCACGTCCGCGCTCGCGCTGAACAGCTGCTGGCGGCGCAGGCCGAGCGCCTCCACGAGCCGGTGGACGTAGAGGTCCGGACGCGTCGTGTCGAGGTCGGCCGCGAGCTGCCGGTGGAGCCGCAGGAAGGCGAAGATGTGGTCGCGCGCCTCGGGCGGGAGCTGGGGAGACTCGGTCGCCGCGACCAGCGCGCTGATCATGTCGAGCTTGCGCCGGCGCGAGATCTGGATGCACCGCGCGAGGTCGGCGGCGCGCAGCTCGATCGGCGGCCGCGCGAGCGCCCGGACGACCGCGCCCGCGTCGTTCGGGTCGACCAGCAGCCGCAGCCAGGCGAGCACGTCGCGGACCTCGGCGCGCTGGAAGAACGCGGCCGCGCCGATGACGCGGAACGGCACCGCGCGCTCCTCCAGCGCGACCGTGACGGCCTGCCCCTCGGCGCGGACGGAGCGGACGAGCACCGCGATGCGCTCCGGTCGGACGCCCTCGCGGATCAGCCGCTCGACGTCGGCGGCGACCGCCTGCGCCTGGGTGCGGTCGTTCGCGCAGCGCCAGAACTCGACGTCGCCCCCGGGCGCCGCCTCGGGGATCGCCAGGCCGAGCCGCTCCGGGATCGGCTGCACGACGGCGCGGGCGGCGCGCAGGATGGCCTCGCGGGAGCGGAAGGAGCGTTCGAGCGCGATCACCGTCGCCTGCGGGCGCTGGGCGGTGAACTCGCGCAGGTTGCGCGTCGCCTCGCCGGCCCGCCGCGCGACCGCCCCGTCGTCGTCGCCCGCGACGGTCATCCGGCCGTGCGCGCCGCAGGCGCCGAGCACCTGGAGGTGGAGGCGGTCGTGGTCCTGGTACTCGTCGACGAGCACGTGCCGGAAGCGCTCGCAGACGCCCGGGCGGTCGCCGAGGAGCTTGAGCGTGCGCAGGACGAGGTCGCCGTCGTCGAGCGTGCCGTGCTCGGCCAGCAGCCGGTCGTGGTCGGCGTAGAGCTGGGCGAACTCGCGCTCGCGCTCGGCCTCCTCGTCGTCCTCGGGCAGCGCGTGCGCGTAGGCGGCGTACTGCTCGGCGGTGACGCCCTCGAGCTTGCAGCGGTCGATCCGCTCCACCACGCCGCCCAGCAGCGCGGCGGGGTTGCCGAGGAAGTCGTGGCGGCGGAGCGTGAGCTGCTCCATCCGCTCCAGCAGCAGCGCGAGCCGGTCGGCGGGGGTGAGCGGGACGAAGAACGGGTCGACGCCCGCGGCGACCGCGTGCTCGCGCAGGAGCTTGGCGCACAGGTCCGGCACGGTCTGCACGGCCAGCTCGCCGAAAGGCGGCGCGAGCGCGTCCTCGACCTGGCGCCGCAGCACGTCCGCGGCGGCCTGACCCTGCGTCACGAGCAGGAGATCCTCGGCCGCGGCGCCCTGCTCGACCAGCCACACCATGCGCTCGATCAGGACCCGCGTCTTGCCCGTCCCGGCGCCGCCGAGGACGAGCAGCGGGCCGCCCTGGTGGGTGACGGCGCGTCGCTGGGGCGCGGTCAGGAGGTCGAGGCGGTGCGGCACCCGCCTATCGTATGGGCGAGTGGCTCAAGCTCCTGTGGCTCTCTCGGCGGATTGGCTCGGCGCATGCCGCCGGGCGACCGAGGGGTTGCGCGAGGTCCTCGCCGACCGTCCGCGCACGGGCCAGCGGCTCGAGGAGACCGGCGAGCGCGGGGAGGGCGGCGACCAGACGCTCGTCATCGACCAGCTCGCCGAGGACCACGTCTTCGTCGAGCTGCAGCGCCTGCACGACGAGGAGGGCGCGCGGTTCTGCGCGGTGTCCGAGGAGCGCGGGGTCGTGCACTTCGGCTCGGACGACGTGCTGGTGGTGATCGACCCCATCGACGGCTCGACCAACGCCAAGCGCGGCATCCCGCACATCGGCATCTCGATCGCGGTCGCCGACGGGCAGACGATGGCCGACGTGTTCTTCGGCTTCGTGGCGGATCTCGGGACCGGCGACGAGTGGTGCGCGCGGCGCGGCGACGGCGTGTGGCACAACGGCGAGCGTGTGTCGGACGTGCCCGACGAGCGGCGCAACCGGTACGGCAAGCTGGAGCTCGTGGCCATCGAGTCCGCCGATCCGCGCTGGATCGCCGGGGCGATCGACGGCCTGCAGGAGCACGTGCACCGCATCCGCGCGTTCGGCTCGATCGCGATCTCGCTCTGCCAGGTCGCGACCGCGCGGGTGGACGGGATGGTCACGCTGTGGCGCACGCGCGCGGTGGACTGCGCGGCGGCCCAGCTGATCGTGCGCGAGAGCGGCGGCCACGTGGACTTCCCTGGCTTCCCCGACCTGTCGTCGCCGCTGGACACGTCGCCGCACGGGCCGCTGGTGGCGGCGCGGACGCGGCGCGGGGTCGCCGAGCTGTCGAGCCTCCTGGACCGGCCGTGATCGACTGGGGCCTGGCGGAGAAGGTCGGCGGGTTCGTCGGGGGCGAGCCGGAGGGCGGCGTGGCGCTCGCCGGGGACCTGGACGCGTTCACGGTCGACGCCGTCGAGCGCGTGACCGCCTACACGGGGCTGTCGCCCGCGCGCGAGATCCCGGCGCCCGAGGCGATCGGCCGGCGCGCGTGGCTGGCCGCCAACCAGTCGTCGATGAAGTCCGTGCTCGCGCCGGTGGACCAGAAGCTGCGCGAGGGCGGGGCGAAGTCGACGCCGCAGAACCCGTTCGCCGGCACCGTCAAGGCGCTCACCGGCTCGCTGCTGGGCGCGGAGATCGGCGTCGTCACCGGCTACCTGTCGCAGCGCGTGCTGGGACAGTACGAGCTGGTGCTGCTCGACGCGGCGTCGCCCGAGCGGCTGCTGTTCGTCGCGCCGAACCTGCGCGAGGCGGCGGCGCGGCTGGAGGTCGACGAGGCGCAGCTCGTCGCGTGGGTGGCGTTCCACGAGGTCACGCACGCGGTGCAGTTCACGGGCGTGCCGTGGCTGCGCGAGCACCTCGCCGGGCTGCTCTCGCAGCTGCTGGAGAGCGTGGACGTGAAGGTCGACACGTCGTCGCTGCTGAAGCTGCCGTCGCTGGACGACGTGCGCGGCCTGGTCGAGCGCGTGCGCGAGGGCGGCCTGGTGACGCTCGTCGCGGGCGAGGAGCGGCTGGCGCTCATCGAGGAGATCCAGTGCGCGATGGCCGTCGTCGAGGGCCACGCCGAGCACGTGATGGACGCCGTCGGCGCGGACGCGCTGGAGTCGCTCGACGAGCTGCGCGCGGCGCTGGAGCGCCGCCGCGACGAGCGCACGCCGATCGCCCGGGTGCTCGAGCGCCTGCTCGGCCTCGAGCTGAAGATGAAGCAGTACCGCCAGGGCAAGGCGTTCTGCGACGCGGTCGTCGAGCGCGGCGGCGTCGAGGCGCTCAACCGCGTGTGGTCCTCCCCCTCGGCGCTCCCCTCCGCCGCCGAGCTCGAGCTCCCCGAGCTCTGGCTCACGCGCACCGCCCCGGCCTGATCCGCGCGCGGCGACGCGCCCGGTTCCGCATGTGACGAAGGTCACACGATGACCCGTGCAACGAACACGCGTTCGCGGTACTCTGAGTACGGAACTTAGAACTAAGCACCTTAGAGGGGGAGAACATGGCCGAGACCACCGGCACGACCAGCAACAGCGGCACCACCAACAGCGGGAGCACGGGCAGCAGCGCTGCTTCGACGCCCGCGAGCAAGCCCGCCAGCACGCGCGCCCGCAGCACCTCGCGCGCCACCGGCACGGGCGCGACCGCGCGCAAGACGACCGCGACGAAGCGCTCGACGGCCGCGAAGAAGGGCGCCGCGAAGTCCAACGCGCGCACCGCGAAGAAGACGACGACCCGCACGGCGTCGAAGGCCACCGCGCGCACGCAGACGAAGGCCGCCCGCGAGGCCGCCGCCGCCCGCAAGGAGGCGACCACCGTCGTCGACCAGGTCACCGACACCGCCGAGCGCGTCGCGCTGACGTACGTCGGCTTCACGCTGAGCGCCCGCGACAAGATCACCGAGCTCGTCGGGACGTACTCCGACACGACCAAGGTGCAGCGCGAGCTGAAGAAGACGCGCACGCAGGTCGAGCGCCGCCTGAAGGGCTTCGAGCGCCGCGGCACGACCGCCCGCAACCGCGTCGAGCGCGAGCTCAAGAAGCAGCGCACCCGCGCGGAGCGCGAGCTGCGCCAGCGCACCAACCGCGTCGAGCAGGACGTCCAGCGCTTCACGCGCGAGCTGCCGAAGACGAACGTCGCCCAGCAGCTCGAGCTCGGCCGCGCGACGGCCGCCAACGCCGCCGCCGGCGCCGCGGTCAGCGCGTCGAAGGCCGCCAAGCAGGTCACCGGCCGCGTCGCGGCCCTGGTGGCCTAGCCACAGGCTCCTCCCCACGGCGAGCGGGGCGTCCCACACAGGGCGCCCCGCCGTCGTTCTACCCTCGGGAACATGCCGACGCGAGACGAGATCCTCAAGGCGCTCGAGAGCGTCATCGATCCGGAGCTCCGGGCCTCGATCGTCGAGCTGGACATGGTCCGCTCCATCCGAGTCGAGGACGGCGCCGTCGCCGTGACCGTCTCGCTGACGACGCCCGGCTGCCCGATCCGCAACCACTTCCAGACCGGCGTCGCGAACGCGGTCAAGGCGCTCCCCGGCGTCACCTCGGTCAGCGTGGACTTCGACGTCCTCAACGACCAGCAGAAGCAGGCGATCCAGCAGAAGCTCCGCGGCGGCGGCCCGCTGCCTAGCGGCGCGCTCGCCGGGATCCAGAACGTCATCTGCGTCGGCTCGGGCAAGGGCGGCGTCGGCAAGTCCACCCTCACCGTCAACCTCGCGGCCGCGCTGGTCGCCGAGGGCAAGCGCGTCGGCGTGCTCGACGCCGACGTGTGGGGCTACTCGATCCCGCGCATGCTCGGCCTGGGCGGCGAGCGCCCGCCGGTCAACGGCGAGCGCAAGATCGTCCCGCTGGAGGCGAGCGGCATCAAGGTGATGTCGATCGGCTTCTTCGTGCAGGAGGACAGCGCCGTCGTGTGGCGTGGGCCGATGCTGCACAAGGCGCTCACGCAGTTCCTCGAGGACGTCGCCTGGGGCGAGCTGGACTACCTCCTCGTCGACCTGCCCCCGGGCACCGGCGACGTGTCGATGACGCTCGCCCAGCTGCTGCCGAACTCGCAGTTCCTCCTCGTCACGACCCCGCAGGCGACCGCGCAGAAGGTCGCGCGCCGCGCCGCCGAGATGGCCCACAAGGTCAACCTCGAGATCGCCGGCGTCGTCGAGAACATGTCCGGCTTCACCACCCCGGGCGGCGAGCGCTTCGCCATCTTCGGCGAGGGCGGCGGCCAGGAGCTGGCCGACGAGCTCGACGTCCCGCTGCTCGGCAAGGTCCCCTTGACCATGCCGCTGCGCGAGCAGGCCGACGCCGGCGTGCCGCTCGTCACGATCGACCCGGACGACGCCGCCGCGCAGGGCGTCCGCCAGGCCGCGCGCGGGCTCATCGCGCTGGCGCCGCCGCCGGCGCTGCCGATGCTCGGCGTCACGCAGGTCGCGGGCAACCTGCCCACGGAGGAGCGCGCCACGACGGGCGCATCCCTCCCCATGGCCGGCTAGCGCGGCCCTCGCCCTAGAGCGTGAGTGCGAGGTGGCGCGCCTCGCCGTAGAGGCGCGCGAGGTCGGGCAGCTGGTGGTTGGCGTTGAGGCCCGATGGGTTCGGGAGCACCATCAGCGGCCGGCCGCCGAACGGCTCGGGCTGGAGCCCGAGGGCCACCTTCGGGTCGCCCGTCGCGTGTCGCCACGCGGTGACGCCGAGCACCGCGACGAGGCGCGGCGCGCGGGTGGCGACGAGCTGCTCCAGCGCGCGCCGGCCCGCGACGAGCTCCTCCCGTGACAGCTCGGCCGCCGCGCGCGTCGGGCGCGGGGCGATGTTCGTGATGCCGGCCCCGAGACCGGCGAGCAGCCCGTCCTCCTCCGGCGTGAACCGCCGCGGCGTGTAGCCCGCGAGGTGGAGCGCGGGCCAGAACCGGTTCCCCGGCCGGGCGAAGTGGTGTCCGGCCTCCCACGAGCGCAGCGACGGGTTGATCCCCACGAACAGCGTGTGGAAGGGCGCATTCGGCGGTGGGAGGACGTCAGGGAGCATCGTCGGAGACGCCGGTGAGTCCGAGAAACGGGACGCCGATAACCCGCAAGGTAGAGCGTGGGCTGACGGGGTGTCGATCGGACACATGTCCAGGTTGAAGGGTCGGACCTTCAGTCCAATAATGCCCCGCCTCATGGGTCGATGTGGGTCACGGACGTCCGGGTGGATCGCTGCTGTCGTCGCGGTCGTGTGCGCGATCGGAGCTGCGCCCGCCGCAGCCGGGACGCCGGCGAAGGCGGGGCCGCCCAACGCGATCGCGTCGACCGGTGACTCGATCACCCGCGGCTTCAACACCTGCCCGTGGTCCGCGCCCTACGGCGACTGCCCCGAGCGCTCCTGGGCGACCGGCGACGACGGCGGCATCAACAGCCAGTACCTGCGCCTCCGCGCGCTAAACGGCGCGATCGACGGGCGCACCTTCAACAACGGCAAGACCGGCGCGAAGGTCGACCAGCTCGTCACTCAGGCCGCCGCGGCCGGCGCCAGCTCGGTCAAGCCGGAGCTCGTGACCGTGCTGCTCGGCGCCAACGACGCGTGCACGTCGACCGAGGGCGCGATGACGTCGGTCGCCGCCTACCGCCAGCGCCTGGAGGCGGGCCTGCAGCAGATCTCGCTGTCGATGCCCGATGCGCGGATCTACGTCCTCTCGGTGCCGAACCTCTACCAGCTGTGGCAGCTCGGCCGGGGCACCGCGCTCGAGAGCACCATCTGGAACACGGCGAACATCTGCCAGTCGATGCTCGCGAACCCCGGCTCCACCGCGCCGGCCGACGAGCAGCGCCGCCAGCGCGTCCGCCAGCGGGTCGTCGACTACAACGCGCAGATCGTCGACGTGTGCGGCCAGCTGCCGCACTGCCGCCACGACGGCGGGCTCGTCTTCAACACCGCGTTCAACCTCGACCAGGTCTCCAACCTCGACGGCTTCCACCCCAACGAGGAGGGCCAGAAGAAGCTCGCCGAGGTCGCGTGGGCCGGCCAGTTCGACTACGCCGACCGCACCGCACCGAGCGCGCCGCAGCTGGCCGCCGGCCGCGAGCCCGACGGCGACGACGGCTGGTACCGCGGGCCGGTGGCCGTGCAGTCGACGACGACCGCGGGCGACGCGAAGGGCAGCGAGTACGCGCTGCGCAACGGCACGCCGGCGGGCAACCCGGCGAGCTGGTCGCCGTGGCCCGGCACCGCGGTGAACGTCGCGGCCGCCGGCCGCAACGAGCTGCAGGTCCGCACCGTCGACCGCGCCGGCAACATCAGCGCGTCGTCGACGCTCGTGGTCAAGATCGACGAGGTCGCGCCCGAGCTGACGCTCACCGTCCCCGCAGCGGACGGCGCCGACGGCTGGCACCTGACGCGCCCCGTGATCGCCGTCGCGCCCGCCGACCCGGACGGGAGCGGCATCGCCGCGACGGCGTGCACGGCCAACGGGACGGACGTCCCGGTCGTGGCCGGCAAGGTCACGGTTCCGCAGGACGGCACGGTCGACGTCCGCTGCGTCGCGAAGGACAAGGCCGGCAACCAGACCGCGCGGACCGTGCGCGTGAAGGTCGACACCGCCTCACCCGAGGTCACGCTCACCCAGGCACCCGACGGCCGCAACGGCTGGTGGCGCGGCGACGCGACCGTCGCCTACGCGGTCGCCGACGCGAGCCCGGTCGCGGTGGCGTGCACGGTCGGCACCGACCCGGCGCCCGTCCGGCCCGAGGCCGGCAGCGAGGGGCGTCGCGGCGAGCTGACCGTCACGAGCACGAGCCAGGTCCGCTGCGTCGCGACCGACACCGCGGGCCGCACGGGCGCGGGCAGCGCGAGCGTGAAGATCGACCGCTCCGCCCCGAACCTCGCGATCGCCGACGGCGCCGGCGCCGAGGGCGAGAACGGCCTGTACCGCACCTCGCCGATGCCGTTCACGGTCAAGACGTGGGGCGCGACGTCGCTGCGCTGCGCGGTAGGCGACGAGGAGATCGCGGTCGCCCAGCCGCCCAGCACCGCCGCGTTCGAGACGGTCGTCCACGTGCCCGGCCAGGGTGCGCGCGAGCTGCGCTGCACCGACGCCGACGACGCGGGCAACGAGACGACGATCGCGCACACCGCGACGGTCGACTCGATCCCGCCCCAGATCACGATCACGCAGGCGCCCGACGGCGACGGCGGCTGGTGGACCGGCCCGGCGACGGTGGCGGCGCAGGTCGACGACGTCCACCCCGGGACGCTCACGTGCAAGGTCGACGGCACCGCCGCGACGGACCCGAGCGCGATCGCGGTGTCGCATGACGGCACGCACGAGGTCGTCTGCACCGCCAAGGACCGCGCCGGCAACACCGCGACCGAGACCGCGACGGTGCGGATCGACGCCGCCGCGCCGGAGCTGACGCTGACGACGGCGCCCGACGGCGCGAACGGGTTCTTCCGCACCGCGCCCGCGCCGGTGGGCGTCACCGCGAACGGCGCCACCGACGTCGCGTGCACGGTCGACGGGGCGGACGTGGACGACGTCACGGCGCTGACGGTGAGCGGCGACGGCACGCACACGGTCGCCTGCACCGCGCGCGACGCGGCGGGCAACACGACCGCGGAGAGCGCGACCGTCCGCATCGACACGACGGCGCCGCAGGTCGCGATCGACCAGGCGCCGGACGGCCGCGCGGGCTGGTGGCGCGGGCAGGCGACCGCCACCGCGACCGTGACCGACGACCACGCCGACGCGGTGGCCTGCGCGGTCGACGGCGCCGCCCCGGCCCAGCGCGCGGCTGCCGCCCGGGCGCGCGCGGCGGTGGGCGAGCCGGAAGCGGCGCCGAGCGTCACCCGCACGGTCACCGTCACCGGCGACGGCGAGCACACCGTGCGCTGCGAGGGCACCGACCGCGCCGGCAACACCGCCGCCCGGGACGCACTGGTGAGGATCGACGGCACCGCGCCGGCGCTCACGCTCGACTCCACGCCAGACGGCGACGCCGGCTGGTTCCGCACCGGGCCGGCGAAGGTCGACGTCGCGAGCACGGACGCGAGCGCCGAGGTCGCCTGCACGGTCGCGGGCGTCGCCGCGCCGCGTGACGCGGAAGGCCGCGTGACCGTGAGCGAGGAGGGCGTCCGCGAGGTTCGCTGCACGGCCACCGATCCGGCCGGCAACCCGACGCTCCGGACGCACACGGTGAAGCTCGACACGGCCGCGCCGGCCGCGCCGACCGCTGTCGTCGACCGCGCGCCCGAGGCGCTCGGCTGGCACCGCGACCGCACGACCGTCACATGGTCGGCCGCGGGCGACGCGGGCGAGCAGGCCAGCGGCGTCGACCCGTCCGCCGTCCCGGCCCCGCAGACCGTCACGGCCGACGGTGCGACCGAGCTGACCGCCACCGTGCGCGACCGCGCAGGCAACGTCTCGCCGCCCGCGACCTACCGCGTGCGGGTCGACGCGGCCGCGCCGACGGCGGCGCTCGCCTGCCCGGCCGGCGCGCTCGCCAAGGATGCGCTCGCGACGGCCGCCGTCACCGCGGCGGACACCGCCTCGGGCGTGGTCGACGTCCCGGCGGTCGTCGCGCTCGACACCGCGCGCGGCGGCGAGCACGAGGCGCGGCTCGTGGTCCGCGACCGCGTCGGCCACGAGACGATCGCGACCTGCAGGTACCGCGTCGATGCGCCGGCCCCGCCAGAAGGGCAGCCGCCGGTGACCTCGCCCGTCATCACCGTTCCGTCGTCGTCTGCCCCTGGCGCGGGCTCCACCACCCGCCCGACGACCCAGCGGCTCACCCTGACCCTGTCGCCGAAGACCGCGGCGAAGGGCAAGCGCATCCGCGTCACCGTCCGGCTCACGCCGGCGCCGAAGACCCGCCCGCGCGTCGCCATCGAGCGCCGCGTCGGCGGGAAGTGGCGCCGGCTGAAGGTCGTCCGCCTCGACCGCAGCGGTCGCGCCACCACCACCTTGACGAGCCCGGGCGCGGGGAAGCTGCGCGCGCGGCTCCTCACGTAGCTCCCCGGAAGAGAGGAACCCGTGTCCCACCCCCTGGCCGCGCACGGACGCCGGCCGCTCCCGCTGATCGCGCTCGCCGCCGCTCTGGCGCTGCTCGCGCTCCTGCTCGTCCCGCTCCGCGCGGAGGCGGCCAACCCGGTGATCCTCAACTCGAGCAACTGGCTCGAGACGCAGGCCGCCGGCGGCGAGGACGTCAACAACGCCAACGACCTGACGATCACGCTCGCCGTCCGCCACGACCGCGGCCAGAAGCTGACCGGCCTGCGCATCGACGACGACTGGAACGGCAGCGACAACACCGGCAGCGCCTCGCTGCGCAGCGTCACCGCGCAGCAGCAGTCGCTCGCCGGCGGCTCCGACGTCTCGCGGATCACGTACACGTTCGCCGCGAACACGGGGAACATGGGCTTCGACTGCAACATCATCGGCGGCACCACGACGCGCGTGACCAAGACGCTGCGCGTCATGCCGGTGGTCGATGGCGGCGGCACGATGCCGGTCGTCAGCCGCTCGGTCGACTTCGTCAAGCCCAGCGGCTGCAACGGCTCCGAGGACTACGCCTACGTCTACGAGCGCTCCCAGAGCGCGACGACGATCACGCCGGGCGACAGCGTCACCTTCACCTACAAGGGCGACGACCCGGACAGCACGGGCGACGCGGACTTCAACGGCGTCCGCTGGCGCGCGCGCCGGCTCAGCGACGGGGCGACGACCGGCTGGACCAACCACTGCCAGGGCCAGGCCGACAACACGGCACGCTCCTTCTCGGTCACCTTCCCCAGCCGCGGCCGGTGGGTCGTCGAGGGCGAGGCAATGATCGAGAACTGCGAGAACGCCAACAGCGGCAAGCTCTTCCGGCTCGGCGCCGTCGACGTCAACACCGAGGCGTCCGCCAGCCCCACGCTCTCGCTCTCCCCGGCGACCAAGCGCCTGCACTACGGCTCGACGGAGACGACCGTCACGGCAACGACCGCGGACGGCGCCGACAGCGCCGAGGGCGGCAACGTCGCCTCGATCGAGTGGGACCTCGACGGCAACACCGGCAACGGGGTCGACGGCTACGAGCTCGGCCTGCTCGGCACTGCCGTCAACACCGGCGCCGGCAGCGGCGGCAACGCGATCACCGACGCGCAGCGGACGCGCACGATCGACGTCGAGGGCAAGGCGCCCGGCACGTACACGGTCCGCGCGCGCGTGTCCGACAGCGGCGCGCTGACGTCCGGCGACAACAGCCGGCGGACGAGGACCGTCTCCGCGACGTACAAGGTCGACGCGGGCCCGGTGGCGGCGACACCCGCGCTCGTGGCGACCGACTCGGCCACGCCGGTCGACGTCGCGCTGAGCGGCACCGACGCCGACGGCGACGCGCTGACGTGGTCGGCCGGGGCGGTCTCGCCCGCCGAGGCCGGCACGGTCACCGTCAGCGGCGCGAAGGCGACGTTCACGCCGGCTGACGGCTTCGTCGGCACCGCGACCTTCCCGGTCACGGCCGACGACGGCTACGGCGGCTCGGCCGCGCCGTCGGCGACGAAGACGGCGACGGTGCAGGTCAACCCGACCGGCCCGAAGACGGCGATCACCGCGACGCCGCTGCCGATCGACCCCAGCGCGGCGGCCGAGTTCAGGTTCGAGTCGCCCAACGCGGTCTCGTTCGAGTGCCGGCTCGACGGCGGCGCCTGGGCGCCCTGCGTCTCGCCGGCGACGTTCGGCCCCCTGCCCAACGGCAGCCACACGTTCGAGGTGCGCGGCACCGACGCCGAGAGCACCGTCGAGTACTTCCCGGCCAAGCACACGTGGACGGTCCTCGACCTGACGGCGCCGACGGCGACCATCACCGAGGAGCCGGAGACGCCGGGCACGGACACGACGCCGACGTTCGCGTTCACCGCGGACGAGGACGGCGCGACGTTCGCCTGCGCGATCGACGCGGGGACCCCGGTGCCGTGTGACGGCACGTTCACCGCCGACGCGCTGGCCGACGGGGAGCACACGTTCACCGTCGTCGCGACCGACGTCGGCGGCAACGCGAGCCTGCCGGTCAGCCGCACGTTCGTCGTCGACACCACCGGCCCGGTCGTGACGATCGACGCCGGCCCCGATGCGCTGACCAACGACCCCACGCCTGAGATCGCGTTCTCCTCCGAGGACGGCGCGCGGTTCGCCTGCCGCGTCGACGCGGGCGAGTGGGGCAAGTGCACGTCGCCGGTCACGCTCGACGCGCTGGCCGACGGCGAGCACACGTTCGCCGTGCGCGCGGTCGACGCCCTGCGCAACGAGGGCGCCGCGGCGACCCGCACGTTCACGGTCGACACGGCCGCCCCGGCGGCGCCGGCGGTGACGGTGCCGTCGATGCCGACGGCGGACAGCACGCCGGAGCTGGCGTTCACGCACGCCGACGACGCCGGTGACGGCGCGACGTTCGCGGTCAAGGTCGACGACGGCGCGTGGGAGGCGGCGACGTCCCCGCTGACGCTGCCGGAGCTGAGCGACGGCGACCACGCGGTGGCGATCCGCTCGGTCGACGCAGCCGGCAACGCGGGCGCCGCGACGACGGTGACGGTGACCGTCGACACGACTGCGCCGGTCACGGAGATCACGGACGGTCCCGCAGGCCCGACGAACGACGCGACGCCCGAGTTCACGTTCACCTCCGACGACGAGGCGGCGACGTACGAGGCCAGCGTCGACGGCGGCGCGTGGGCGCCGGCCGAGTCCCCGCTGACGCTCGCCGAGCTGGACGAGGGCGAGCACACGCTGGCCGTCCGCGCGACCGACGCGCTCGGCAACGTCGAGGAGCCGGCGGTCACGCGCACGTTCACGGTGGACGTGAGCGCCCCGGCCGCGCCGGCGGTGACGCTGCCGTCGATGCCGACGGCGGACAGCACGCCGGAGATCTCGTTCACGCACGCGGACGACGCCGGTGACGGCGCGACGTTCGCGGTGCAGGTCGACGGCGGTGCGTGGGAGGCGGCGACGTCCCCCCTGACGCTGCCGGAGCTGACCGACGGCGACCACGCGGTGGCCGTCCGCTCGGTCGACGCCGCGGGCAACGAGGGCGCTGCGGCCTCGGGCACGGTCACCGTCGACACCACCGGCCCGGTGGTCGAGATCACCGGCGGCCCGGACGGCCCGACGGCCGACGCGACGCCGGACTTCGCGTTCTCCTCCGAGGACGGCGCACGGTTCGCCTGCCGGATCGACGAGGGTGAGTGGGGCAAGTGCACGTCGCCCTTCACCCCCGCCGCGCTGGCCGACGGCGAGCACACCTTCGCGGTGCGCGCGGTCGACGGCCTGCGCAACGAGGGCGCCGCGGTGACCCGCACGTTCACGGTCGACACGACCGGTCCGGTGGTCGAGATCACCGACACGCCGGGGCCGCTGACCAACGACGCCACGCCGCAGTTCGGGTTCTCGTCCGAGGACGGCGCGCGGTTCGCGTGCCGGATCGACGCGGGCGAGTGGGGCAAGTGCACGTCGCCGTTCACGGCGGACGCGCTGGCCGACGGTGAGCACACGTTCGCCGTGAAGGCCGCCGATACGCTGCGCAACGAGGGCGCGGAGGTCACGCACACCTTCGTGCTCGACACGGCCGCGCCGTCGGCCCCGGCGGTCACCGGGCCGAACGGCCCGACGGCCGACGCCACGCCGGAGCTGACGTTCGACCACGCGGCGGACGCCGGCGACGGCGCGACCTTCCAGGTCAAGGTCGACGACGGCGCGTGGGAGGCGGCGACGTCGCCGCTGACGCTCCCCGCGCTCCGGGACGGCGAGCACACGGTCGAGGTGCGCTCGATCGACGCGGCGGGGAACGAGGGCGCCGCGGCGGACGCGACGTTCACCGTCGACACGACGGGTGCGGTCGTGGAGATCACGGCCGCCCCCGAGGCGCTGACCCGGAACGACGAGCCCAGGTTCGCGTTCTCCTCCGAGCCGGGCGCGACGTTCGAGGTGCAGCTCGACGGCGGCGACTGGGCCGACGCGCCCGCGTCGCTGACGCTCGACCCGCTCGACGACGGCGAGCACACGCTCTCCGTCCGGGCGACCGACGCGCTGGGCAACACCGGCGCCGCCGTGGCGCACACGTTCACGGTCGACACCACCGCCCCGGCCGCCCCGGCGCTGGACGGCCCGGCCGGGAGCACCGCCGACACGACGCCGACGTACACGTTCGCCCACGCGGCGGGCGCGGGCGACGGCGCAACGTTCCAGTGCCGGGTCGACGGCGCCGAGTACGCGCCGTGCACGTCGCCGACCACGGTCGAGGCGCTGAGCGACGGCCGGCACACGTTCCGCGTGCGCTCGGTCGACGCCGCGGGCAACGCCGGCGCGGCCGCCGAGAAGGCGGTCGAGGTGGACACCACCGCGCCGGGCACCGTCATCGACGGCGGCCCGACGGGGACGATCGCCGAGGCCACCGCGCGGTTCACGTTCGCCTCGGCCGACCCGGACGTGGCGGGCTTCGAGTGCCGCCTCGACGGGGGCGCGTGGGCGGCGTGCACCTCGCCGTACACGACCGGCACGCTCGCCAACGGGGACCACGTGCTCGAGGTGCGGGCGGTCGACGCGCTCGGCAACGTGGAGAGCCCGGCCGTCCGGCGGGCGTTCACGGTCGCGGTCCCGGCCCCGCCCGCGCCGCCCGCCCCGCAGGGTCCGGCGGTCACGGGGCAGGAGAGCTCGCAGCAGCCGCTCCAGCCGCGCAACGACGCGTCGGCGCTCCTCCTGACGAAGGTCCGGCTGAGCCGCAAGACGCTGACGGCCGCCAAGCCGCAGGCGCTGCTGCAGTTCACGCTCGCCGAGCAGGCGCGGGTCGTCGTCCGCGTCGAGCGGCGCGTCGTCCGCCGGGGCAAGGCCCGCTACCAGGTCGTGCGCCGGATCGTCCGGACCGACGTGGCCCCGGGCTCCCGCACGCTGACGATCGCCCGCACCGCGAACCGCAAGACGCTCGCCGCCGGCACGTACCGCGTGTCGATCGTGGCGACGGCGATCGACAAGCGCACCCAGACCGTCAGGACGGCCCTGACGGTCGGGCGCCGCTAGCCCGCCCCGCAACGACGAAGGGCCCCGCCGCGGCGGGGCCCTTCGTCGTTCAAGCTCGGTGCGCGCGACGGCTCGCGCGCGGGTGGATCAGGCCTTGGACTTGAAGTAGTCCGCGTTGATCTGCACGAACTTCGACCACTCGTCCGGGACCTGGTCCTCGGCGAAGCACGCGTCGACCGGGCAGGCCTCCACGCACGCGTCGCAGTCGATGCACTCCTCAGGATCGATGTAGAGCTGCTCGACCGCGTCGTAGTCGGGCTCGTCGGGAGTCGGGTGGATGCAGTCGACCGGGCACACCTCGACGCACGAGTTGTCCTTGGTGCCGACGCACGGCTCGGCGATCACATAGGCCATAGACGACGAGAATCTACAGTAAGTCCCATGGCGATCACGTCGAAGGACCTCGCCGCGCGGGGGCAGGCGCAGGCGAAGGACAAGGGCATCGATCCCGCCCGCATCCCGCCCGGCCAGTACCTGACGGAACGGTTTCCGGTGTTGACCTACGGACCGAACCCGAAGTACGACCTGAACGACTGGTCGCTGAAGATCTGGGGCGAGGTCGAGGAGCCCTACAGCCTCACGTGGGAGGAGCTCATGGCGCTCCCCCAGCACGAGATCACCGCCGACATCCACTGCGTCACGCGGTGGTCGAAGCTCGACACGACGTGGGTCGGCGTGAAGGTGAGCGACCTCCTCGCGCGCGCGAAGGTGAAGCCGAGCGGCACGCACGTCATGGCGCACTCCGACGGCGGCTACACGACGAACATCGCGCTCGACGCGCTGCTCGACGACGACGTGCTCGTCGCGCACACGTACGAGGGCCAGCCGCTGGAGCACGACCACGGCGCGCCGCTGCGCCTGCTCGTCCCCAAGCGGTACTTCTGGAAGTCCGCGAAGTTCCTGCGTCAGCTCGAGATCATGCCCGAGGACCGGCAGGGCTTCTGGGAGCTGAACGGCTACCACAACGACGCGGACCCGTTCACCGAGCAGCGCCACTGGTTCTAGTACGGTCGCGCCCGTGCTCCTGCTGACGGGCGCCACGGGCCAGATCGGGACGGCGCTGCTGCGGCGGCTGACGGCGCGCGGGGAGCCGGTGCGCGTGCTCGTCCGCGACCCGCGGCGGCTGGGAGCCGAGCGCGTCCGCGTGCAGATCGCGCTCGGCGACCTGACCGACCCGCCGTCGTTCCGCAACGCGCTGCGCGGCGTCAGGACCGTCGTGCACCTCGCGGCGTCGGCGCGCGACCAGCCGCGCGGGTCGATCGAGGAGCTGAACGGCATCGCGACGTGGCGGCTCGTGCAGGCGGCCGAGCGGGCGGGCGTCGAGCACTTCGTCTTCTTCAGCGCGCTGTCCGCGTCGGTCCACGACCGCACGCGGTTCCTGCGCTCGAAGGCGCTGGCGGAGGAGGCCGTGCGCGACTCGGGTCTGCGCCACACGGTCCTCGCGCCGTCGCTCGTCTTCTCGCCCGGCGACCCGTTCCTGTCGCTGCTCGAACGGCTCGCCTGGCTCCCCGCCGTGCCGATCCCGGGCCGGGGCCGCGCGCTCTACCAGCCGATCTGGGCCGACGACGTCGCCGACGCGACCGTGAGCGCCCTCGCGCGGGACGGCGGCGACGCGCGGTACGAGCTGGCGGGCCCCGACACGCTCGACACGCTGGCGATCGCCGCGCTGGCGTTGCGCGCGGCCGGGCGCCCGCGGCGGCTCCTCCCGCTCCCCGAGCCGCTGGCCAAGATCGGCCTGCGCTCCGGCGAGGCGCTCCTGCAGTCCAAGGCGCCGGCGACGTGGGACGAGGCCGAGCTGCTCCAGGTCTCGATGACCTCCCGCCACGGCACCGCGGACGCCGAGGCGCTCGGCGTCACGCCGCGCGCGATGGCCGCCGTGCTCGGGGCACGCTAGCCGCTCGCACTGGGGATTCCGCCGATGCCGGGCGGGCGCGGGCGCCCCAGGATGGCGGCCATGAAGCTTCGCCGTCCCAGCCCCGCCCTCGTCCTCGCGCTCGTCGCCGTCGTCCTCGCCTGCGCGGGGAGCGCCACCGCCGCGAGCCTCATCACCGGCGCGCAGATCCGCGACGGATCGGTGACGGGGAAGGACATCCGCGACGGCTCGATCGCGGCGCGCGACGTGGCCGCGAGCCTCCGCGTCGCGCCCACCGGGACGCCAGGGCCGCAGGGCCCCGCCGGTCCCGCGGGACCGCGCGGCGAGACGGGCGCGCCGGGGCCGGCCGGCGCGAGCGGGCCGCAGGGCGCGACCGGGCCGGCCGGGCCTGCCGGCCCCGCCGGTGCCGACGGCGCCCCGGGCCTGTCGGGCTACGAGGTCGTGCGGGGCACGCCGCAGACCAGCACGGGCCCCGACCACGAGATCATCGGCGCGATCGCCAGGTGCCCGGCCGGGAAGAAGCCGATCGGGGGCGGAGGCGGCCAGGTCGCGGCCGAGGGCACCGTCGGGCAGACGCTCGGCGCCCTGCTGCGCAGCAACCCGTACGACGACCGCTGGCAGATCGTCTACGACAGGGGGACGATCACGTCGGTGACGATCCAGGCGTACGTGATCTGCGCGACCGTCGCGCCCTAGGCGGTCTCCTCCTCCAGCGCGAGCGCGGGCCGGCGCTCCGCCCACGGGCGCGCCTCCTCCAGCTGCGTCGCCAGCCCGAGGAGCAGCCCCTCGCTGTTCGGGCGCCCGACGAGTTGGACGCCGATCGGGGTGCCGAGCTCGTCGTCGTGCGCGACCGGCACCGAGATCGCCGGCTGGCCGGACATGTTGAAGCCCGGCGTGTACGGGGTGAACTCGCCCGCTCGGCGGAACGTGGCGGCGGGGTCGGGGCCGTCGGGGTCGAGCGTCCCGATCGTCAGCGGCGCCTCGGCGAGCGTCGGGGTGATGATCGCGTCGAACGGATCCGACCACTGGACGATCGCGCGCGCGGCGGCCTGCGTCTGGATGAGCGCGCCGTACGCGGTGATCGAGTCGATGCCCTTGCAGGTCTCCCACAGCCAGAGCGTGAGCGCCTCGACGTCGTCGATCGTCGGCTCGCGCCCGCCCGCCATCAGCGACGCGAGCGACGCCTGTGCGCAGACCATCGGGCCGAACACCGCGGTGAAGACGCGCGCCAGCTCGGTGTCGCGCATCGGCGGCTCGATCTCCTCGACGGTGTGGCCGAGCGACTCGAGCAGCTCCGCCGTCGCCCGCGCCGCCGCGGCGTTGGCCGGCGTCGGCTCGACACCCGGCAGCGGCGGGGTGAGGCAGAGCGCGAGGCGGCGGCGCTCGGGCGGGCCGGCGGCCGCGTCGGCGTAGCGCTCGGCGGGCGGCGGCGCCCACGACGCGTCGCCGAGCACCGGGCCGCTCAGGAGGTCGAGCGCCAGCGCCGTCTCGCGCACCGTGCGCGTCACGACGCCGTCGATGGCGAGGAACTGCTCGCCCACGGTCGGCGCCTGCGACACGCGCCCGCGCTGCGCCTTCAGCCCGACCAGGCCGCAGCACGCGGCGGGGATGCGGATCGAGCCGCCGCCGTCGTTGGCGTGCGCGAGCGCGACCATGCCGGGCCGCGACCGCCGCCGCGCTCCCGCCCGACGAGCCGCCGGGCGTGCGGCCGGTGTCCCACGGGTTGCGCGTCGGCCCGAACCGCCGCGTCTCGGTCACCGGCTGGATGCCGTACTCGGGCAGCGTGGTGGTGCCGACGACGATCGCGCCGCCCACGTCGCGCAGCCGCCGCACGAGCTCGGCGTCCATCGGCGCGGTGAAGTCGCCGAAGAAGTTCGAGCCGAACGTGAGCCGCTTGCCCGCGACCGGCACGTTGTTCTTGATCGCGATCGGGACGCCCGCGAGCGGTCGCGGGTCGCCCGGCGTCACCGCGCCCGCCGCGGCGAGCGCCTCTTCCGCGAAGACGTCCACGAAGCAGTTGAGCTGGGGGTTGAGCCGCTCGATCCGGTCGAGCGACTCCTGGACGAGCTCGCGCGCGGTGACCTCGCCGGCGCGCACCAGGGCCGCCAGCTCGTCCGCGGGGCGGAAGAGGAGGGACATGCGCGGATCATGCCGTCTCTGGCGCCACCGCGGTAGCCCGTGGGAGCAGCGCCGCGACCGACGCGGCCGCGACGAGCAGCAGTCCCGCCGCCGCGAGCGCGGCCCCCGCGAGGCCGTCGGCCAGCGTGCCCGCCGCCCCGTCCGCGGTCGCGGCGGCCGCCGCGGCGATCGAGCCGAGCACCGCGACGCCGAGCGCGCCGCCGAGCTCCGTGCCGGTCTCGGAGATCGCGGCCGCGGATCCCGCGCGCTCCGGCGGCGCGGACGCGACGACGAGGTCGGTGGCGAGCGCGAGCACCGGCGCGCCGCCCACCGCCATGACCACGGTCGCGAGCAGCGTGAGGGCGATCCCTCCCTCGGCCTCGACCTGCGTGAGCAGCGCCGTGCCGGCGGCCATCACGACCAGGCCCCCGGCGACCGTCGTACGCGCTCCGAGCCGGGCGGCGAGCGCCGGCGCGGTCATCGACCCGACGAGGATCGTGCCCGCGTACGGCAGCAGCGCGACCCCGGCCTCCAGCGCGCTCAGCTCCAGCGTGACCTGGAGGTGCTGGGTGATGAGCAGGAACATCCCGATCGCGGCGGCCATGCTGAGCGTGTTGGCGGTGAGCGCGCCGGTGAACGCGGGGCTGCGGAACAGCGCGACGTCGAGCAGCGGGTCGGGCAGGCGCCGCTGCCGGCGCAGGAACACGGTCCCCGCGACAAGCGCCGCCGCGAGGGCCGCGACGGCGGCGGGCTCGGCCACCCCATCGGCCGCCAGCCGCTTGATGCCGAACGCCAGCGTCAGCGTCGCCGTCAGCGCGAGCGCGACGCTCGGCGCGTCGATGCGCCCTGGCGAGGGGTCGCGCAGCTCGGGCAGCACACGCGGCCCGAGCACGAGCAGCGCCGCCATCGCCGGGACCGCGAGGAGGAAGACCGCGCCCCACCAGGCCACCTCGAGCAGCGCGCCGCCGACGATCGGCCCGACGACCATGCCAAGCGACAGGCTGGCGACCCACACGCCGATCGCGAACGTCCGCTCGGCGGGCTCGGTGAAGATGCCGCGGATCAGCGCGAGCGTCGACGGCATCAGCGTCGCGCCGGCGACCCCGAGCAGCGCGCGGGCGGCGATCAGCGCGCCGGCGCTGGGGGCGAACGCGGCCACCACCGAGGCGACCGCGAACGCGGCGCCCCCGGCGAGCAGCACGCGGCGGCGCCCGAGCCGGTCGCCGAGCATCCCCATCGGGACCAGGAACGCGGCGATCAGCAGGCCGTACGCGTCGACGATCCACAGCAGCTCGGTCGGGGTGGGATCGAGGTCCGCGTCGAGCGCCGGCACCGCGAGGTGCAGCAGCGTGACGTCCATCGAGACGAGCAGCGTCGGGAGCGCCAGGACGGCGAGCGCCGCCCAGCCGCGGCGGGTGGTGATCGGTGGGCTCATGCGGCGCAGCGTGCGCCAGGGCCGCGCGGCCGGCCATCCCGCGCCCGCGGGGTCCTGAGCACCCCCGCAGCTGGGGGATGGGCGGCCCCGCGCACCGGCGGTACCGTGGCCGCATGAGACGTTCGCTCGGACTCCGCGCCGTCGCCGCCCGCGAGACGATCGCGGAGCTGAGCGAGCAGCGGATGGAGCCGCGCGAACTGGTCCACGAGGTCTCCGCCCGTGTGCGCCGGGTCGTCCCGTACGACTGGGGGAGCTGGGGCACGACCGACCCCGAGACGCTGCTGGAGACGGAGCTGGTCGTCGGCGACCTGGACCTGGACTGCGAGCTGGCCTGGCTCCACGCGCAGCTCGAGGCCGAGGGCGGCGACGTCAACCTCTTCGACGACCTGGACCGCGCCGGCACGGTCGCCGCGTCGCTCCACGCCGCGACCGGCGGCGACGTCGCGTCCAGCGCCCGCCACCGGCGCCTGCTCGCCCCGCGCGGGCTGCGTGACGAGCTGCGCCTGCTCGCCCGCAGCCGCGACGCGACGTGGGCCGTGGCCTCGCTGGCGCGCGGCGACGACGCGCCGCCCTTCTCGCCCGAGGAGCTGGGGTTCGTGCGCGCCGTCGCCGCCCACCTCGGCGCGGGGCTGCGCCGCAACCTGGCCCGCACGGCGCTCGCCACGTCCGCCACCGGCGCCGGAGGCGTCCTCGTGGTCGACGCCGAGGGCGACCTGACCGCGTCGACGGCCGCCGGGCGCCGCTGGCTCGCCCAGCTCCCCAACCCGTACGTGGAGCCGTACCTGCCGCCGGCCGTCGAGGTCGTGACGCTGCAGGCGCGCGCCATCGCAGCGGGCGCGCGGCCGCTGCGGCCGGCCCGGATGCGCGTGCGGCTCGGCGAGGGCTGGCTGCACGTGCGGGCGGAGACGCTCGAGCCCGTCGACGGGTCGGCCGCGACGACGGTCGTCACGCTCGAGCCCGCCGGGCGCGAGGAGCTGCTGCCGGTGCTGGTCGCGCTGTACGGCCTGACCGAGCGCGAGCGCGCGGTGGCCGCCCTTCTCGTCGGTGGGCTCGACACGGCAGCGGTGGCGGAGCGGCTCGGGATCTCGCGCCACACCCTCCGCGACCACGTGAAGGCGATCTTCGCCAAGACCGGCGTCCGCTCGCGGGCCGAGCTCACCGCGCTGCTCGGGACGAGCGGCGCAGCCGCGTAACCACATCACACCGCCGTAACCGGTTGCGGGCTATGATGGAGTTGTGCTCCGGAACGCGCCCCGCGACCTGCCCGCCGACCTCGCCCTCCCGCTGGCGAGCGGCGCGCCGTGGTGGTACTGGCTCGGGGCGCGGCCCGCGGTCGACCTCGTCAACACGCGGCGGGAGCGCTGGCAACGCTCCGTCGAGACGCTCGTCACGCCCGACGACCTCGCGCTGTGGCTCGTCCACGCCGGCGTCGCCGAGGCGGTCGTGCCGGTCCGGCCCGAGGTGGTCGAGGAGGCGCGGGCGCTGCGCGAGGCGATCGACGCCTGCCTGGTCGCGGTCGTCGAGGGTGCGCCGGTGCCGGTCGAGGCGCTCACGCACATCGACGACTGGCTCGTCCACGCGGGCGGCCGCCCGCAGCTGGGGCTCGAGGCCGACGGCGTCCCGGTGCTGGGCGAGCGCGCGCCGGCCGACTCGCCGCGCCGCATGCTCGGGACGATCGCGCTCGACGCCGCGACGATGCTCGGCACGCCCGCGCAGCGCGCCCGGCTGCGCATCTGCGCGTCGGAGACCTGCAGCGCGCGCTTCTACGACCGCTCCCCCGCCGGCCGGCGCCGCTGGTGCTCGATGCAGACGTGCGGCAACGCCGCCAAGGCGCGCCGCCACCGCGCCCGCGCGAAGGCGAGCGCGTGACGCGCGGCGCCGGAGCTCCCTCCGCCGCGGCGCGCTACCGCTGGGTGGTGCTGGTGGTGGGGTGCGTCGGCACGCTCGTCACCGGCGCGCTGCGCCAGGGCCTCCCCGCGCTCGGGCCCGAGCTGCGCGACGCGTTCGACCTGACGCTGGGCCAGGTCGGGTTCCTGTTCGCGATCCAGACGCTCGGCTTCACGCTCGGCGTCCTGCCGTGGGGCGCGCTGGCCGATCGCACCGGCGAGCGCCCGGTCCTGGGCCTCGGCCTGCTCGCCACCGCGGCAGGCCTGCTGCTCTCCGCGCTGGCCGGCTCGCTGCCGCTGCTCTACGCCGCGTTCTTCCTCACCGGCTTCTTCGGCGCGTCGGCCACCGGCGCGTCCGGGCGGGCGATCATGGGGTGGTTCACGCGGGGCGAACGGGGCCTGGTGCTCGGCATCCGGCAGACCGCGATCCCCGTCGGCGGCGCGATCACCGCGCTCGCGCTGCCCGCGATCGCGCTCGCGACCGACCTCACCACCGCGTTCGCGGCGCTGGCCGCGTTCGCGCTCGTCGCCGCGGTCACCAACGCCCTGCTCATGCGCGAGCCGCCGCCCGCGCAGACGCCGCCCGGCTTCGACGCGCGCCCGCCGATGCGCGACGGCCGCATCTGGCGGCTCGGCGTCGGCTCCGGCCTGCTGGTCATGGCGCAGGCCGCGATCATCTCGTTCACCGTCCTCTTCCTCGTCGACGAGCACGGGCTGAGCACCGGTCAGGCGGCGCTCGTGCTCGCCGCGATCCAGCTCGTCGCGGCGGTCGCGCGCATCAGCGTCGGCGTGTGGTCGGACCGCACGGACAAGCGCATCGCGCCGCTGCGGCAGATCGGCGTCGCGGGCGGCGTCCTCGTCGGCCTCACCGCGCTCCTCTCCGGCGCGCCCAACGCGATCCTCCTCCCGCTGCTGGTCGCCGGCGGCGCGATGATCTCGAGCTGGAACGGCCTGTCGTTCACGGCCGCGGCGGAGATCGCGGGCCGCGCGCGGGCGGGCACGGCGATGAGCCTGCAGAACATGCTCGTCTCGATCCTCGGCGCGATCGCCAGCCCGCTCTTCGGCCTGCTCGTCGAGGCCAGCTCGTACCAGCTGGCGTTCCTCGCGGTCGCCCTCGCGCCCATCGCCGGGTGGTGGGTCCTGCAGCCGCTGGAGGGCGACGAGGCGCAGCGCGCGCAGGCGCGTCGCGTCCGGCTACGGCAACATCAGGGCGCGCCGGAGCTCTCCGGCGTCCCCGGACAGTGAGGTCACACCAATGAGCGCAACCGCCGACACCAGCGGCGTCCAGTCCGGTCTCGAGGGCGTCGTCGCCTTCGCGACGCAGATCGCCGAGCCCGACAGGGAGGGCGGCTCCCTCCGTTATCGCGGCGTCGACATCGAGGACCTCGTCGGCAAGGTCCCGTACGAGCAGGTCTGGGGCCTGCTCGTCGACGGCAAGCTCAAGCCCGGCCTTCCGCCCGCCGAGCCGCACCCGCTGACCGTCCGCTCCAGCGACCCGCGCGTGGACGTCCAGTCGGCGCTCGCGATGCTCGCTCCTGAGTGGGGCTTCGGCCAGCTCATCGACATCTCCGACGAGCAGGCGCGCGAGCAGCTGGCGCGCGCGTCGGTCATGGCGCTGAGCTTCGTCGCCCAGTCGGCGCGCGGCGCCGGGCAGCCGCCGGTACCCCAGTCCGAGGTCGACAAGGGGACGTCGATCCCCGAGCGCTTCGTGATCCGCTGGCGCGGCGAGGCCGATCCGGACCACGTCAAGGCGATCGACGCGTACTGGATCTCCGCCGCCGAGCACGGCATGAACGCGTCGACGTTCACCGCACGCGTGGTGGCCTCGACCGGCGCGGACGTCGCCGCGGCGCTCTCGTCGGCGGTCGGCGCGCTCTCCGGCCCGCTCCACGGCGGCGCGCCGTCGCGCGTGCTGAAGATGATCGACGACGTCGAGCGGCAGGGCGACGCCGAGAAGTACGTGAAGGACCTGCTCGACCGCGGCGAGCGCCTGATGGGCTTCGGCCACCGCGTCTACCGCGCCGAGGACCCGCGCGCCCGCGTGCTGCGCCGCACGGCGCGGGAGATCGGCTCGGCGCGGTTCGAGGTCGCCGAGGCGCTGGAGCGGGCGGCGCTCGCCGAGCTCAAGGCCCGCAAGCCCGACCGCGTCCTCGCCACGAACGTCGAGTTCTGGTCGGCCGTCGTGCTCGACACGGCCCAGGTGCCGGCCGAGCTGTTCACGTCGATGTTCACCTGCGCGCGCGTGGCGGGCTGGTCCGCCCACATCCTCGAGCAGAAGCGCGAGGGCCGGCTGATCCGGCCCTCGGCGAAGTACGTCGGCGAGGGGCCGCGCCCGGTCCCGGAGGCCTAGGCGCAGACCTTCAGGGTCGCGGTGACCGACTTCTTCGGCCCGCGGCCCTGCTTGACCTTGATGAAGGCGCGCGCCTTCAGCGTGTAGGTCCGGCCCTTCTTCGGGTTCGGGATCACGAGCGTCTGCCTGAAGGGCGCGGACGTGTCCTTCTTCAGCGTCTTGCCGCCGATCGAGAAGTCCGTGCGGCGGACCTTCACGAAGAGGTTGCCCTTCTTGCGCTGCTTGGCGAAGGAGAGCGTGGCGGTGAACGGCTTGCCCGCCGGGATGCACGCGGACGGGACGCCGAGCGTGATCGTCGCGCCCGGCACGGTCGCCGTCGTGAGCTTGACCTTCGGCGTCTTGGGCGCCGGCTTCTTGCCGCCGCCCGTCCCCGGGTTCGGCACGGTCGTCACCGTCGTCGAGGAGCCGCCGGGGCCCGGCGCGGGCGGGGCGGGCGGCTCCGGGAGCGGGGCGGTCGACGCGAGCCGGATCTCGCGCGTGTCGCCGTCGATGCTCTTGCCCTCGTAGATCGCGAAGCCCTCGCCGTCGTCGGCGATCGCGACGTCCATGTCGGCCATCACGACCGCCTCGCGGGCGATCGTGGCGGTGGTCCACGTGGTCCCGTGGTCGTCCGAGCGCGCCAGGCGGAGGCGGTGCGTGGGCGAGTCGTTCTTGCGCCAGATCGCCGCGACCTTCCCGGCCGGCGCGACGTCGATGTCGTTGACGTAGCCCTGCTCGCTCGCGATCGTCGCCGGCCCGCCGATGTCCTCGGCGTCGGGCGCCCAGCGGCGGACCTCGATGCGGGGCTGGCTGGGCGTGCCGGCCGAGGTCATGAGGTAGGCGCCGGTCGGTCCGCCGGCGAGGCGGCTCGTGTCGCCCTCGCCGACCAGCTCCGGCCCCTGCCACGACGGCGTCGTGCTCGGGTCGTCCATCGGCGACGCCGCCCAGAGGTACGTGCTCTGGAGGTTGTTCGCGGCGGCGACGTAGGTGCTGCCGGTGTACGCGACCTCCAGGTCGTAGACGAGGCTGCTGACGCCGCCGGTGGGGAGCTTGGCGACCGTGTTCACCGGCGCGTCGGTGCCGTTGGAGCGCGGCGCCCAGACCGACAGGTCGGGGTTGGTGCCGGGCATCAGCAGCTCCTCGCCGTAGCGGGCCAGCACCGGCGCGCGATGGTTCGTCCCCGGGCCGGCGTCGTAGATCTTGCTGCCGGGCGTCCAGCCCGTCAGGCCGTCGGCGGAGGTGTACGCGTACGTCTTGCCGCCGATGACGGTGACGATCTTGTCGATGCCGCCGGCGCCGCCCTCGAGGAGGAACGGCACGCCGACCGTGGTCGGGCCGCCGGTCGGCGGGGCGAGCGTCGCGGTGTGGCTGCAGGTCGTCGCGCCGCGCGGGACGGCGCAGAAGCGGATGCGGTTGGCGTCGCTGTCGAGCCAGACGGCGCGGGCGGTGCCGGTCGCCGGGTCGACGAGGACGTGGGGCTTGACGCCCTGGCCGATCGTGAAGGGCTCGGCGGCGGAGGCCGCGGCGGCCGGGAGCGTGGCGAGGGCGAGGGTGGTCGTGAGGAGGAAGGGCAGGCGGCGGAGCATGGGCGCGACCGTATGGCCGGCCCGGGGCGCAGCGCAGTGTCAGCCCGGTCTCAATCCGGTGCCGCGAGGGCGCGGGCGAGCAGGTCGCGCAGCGCCCGCGCGTCGTCCTCGTCCATCTGCGCGAGCGCTTCGGGCGGCTGCCGGAGGCGCTCGGCGAGCCGTTCGCGCAGCTCCTGTCCGGCGGGCGTCACCGCGAGCATCTTCACGCGCCGGTCGCGCTCGCCGGGGCGGCGCTCCACCAGCCCGCGCGCCTCGAGCCGGTCGACGATGCCGGTGACGTTCGAGTTGTCGCAGCGCAGCGCCTGGGCGAGCTCGCTCATCGCGCACGGGTGGTCGGGCTCCAGTACGTGCAGCGCGTGGACCTGCGCGGGCGCGAGGTCGAACTCGGACGCGATCGCGTGCACGCGTGCCTTCTGCCCGAGCATCAGCCGCTGCAGGAGCGTCCAGGCCTCCGCCGCCGGGCTGTCGTGCTTGGTCGCCTGAGCCATGACCGCCCACGATGGTAGTTGCTCAGCGAACGGCTTGGGCGCGCGCGCCGCTACTGGCCGGCGTCGGGGCGGCGCTGGCGCGCGCGGCGGCGGGCGTCGCGCGCGAGGTGCTCCGACGCGGCGCCGCGGGCCGCGCGGGCGGCGGCCTCGCCGGGGTCCTCGTCGGGCCAGTGGCCGTGCTCGTCGAAGAAGTCGCGGGCGTCGTCCTCGGCGTGGCGCGGGTTGTCGCGCTTCTCGCTGAAGACGATCTTCAGGAACCACGCGACGACGACGAACGCGGCGGCGACGGAGATCCAGTCCAGGACGCTCACAGCAGCTCCACCGGGTCGCCGAGGCGGATCTGCGCCGGGCCGAGCGGCCGCGCGTTGATCCCGAACGTCGAGTCGTGGTGGCGGACGAGGTGCTTGAGCAGGCCGCCCCACGTGTCGCCGGTGCCGGGCTCGCGCGTGACGATCGAGCAGCGCAGGCACGGATGGAGCAGCTCGAGCTCGGCGTCGCCGATGCGCAGGCGCCGCCCCTCCCAGCCGGTCTCCGCGAACGGCTCGACGTCCACGTCGAGGTGGATGTTCGTCCGGAAGCGCTCGAGGTCGACGGGCCGCTCCAGCTCGCGCTCGATCAGCGCGCGGGTCGGCTCCAGCGTCACGAGCACGCTGTTCGGCAGGTCCTGCTGACCCTGCTCGTCGGTCGTGAGCGCCACGTCCTGGCCGAGGTCGGCGCTGATCGTCTCCGCCAGCCCGGGCGCGTCCCACCGGTAGGTCGTGCCGTCCGGGGCGGTGACGAGCGGGAGCGGGACCGATCCGTTCACCGGCGCGTCGTACGTGGCCGACCAGCACAGGACCTTCGGCACGCCGCGCGCGGTGACGCGCTTGCCGCCCTTGCGCCACAGCGCGTGGGCGCGGTCGCCCGGGATGCCGCGCGCGTCGAGGTCGGCGACGTCGAGCGTCTCGCCCGCGAACGACTTGACGGGCCAGCGGTGGAGCTCTGCGACGGCGCCGATCGGCATGACGCAGTGAGCGTAGTGGCCCACCGCGTGGCCCTGGCCAGCGCGCCGCGTCCGTGCGACCGTGCGTGGCGATGTCCGTCTCCACCGATGCCGTCACCGCCGCCCTCGCGCGGTTCCCCGCCGTCCGCGGGCACCTCGACGCCGCCACCTCCGGCGTGCCGCCGCTCGATGCCGCCGCGGCCACGCGCGAGTCGGTCGCCGCGTGGGCGGAGGGCCGGATCGACGGGCCGGGCTACGACGCGTGGGTGGAGCGGGCGCGTGCGGCGTTCGCGCGGCTCGTCGGCGTGACGCCGGCCGACGTCGCGTGCGGCAACCAGGTGTCGGTGTTCGCCGGGCTGGTCGCGGCGGCCGTGCCGGAGGGCGGCGAGATCGTCGTGGCCGAGGGCGACTTCACGTCGGTCGTGTTCCCGATGCTCGTGGCCGAGCGCGCGCGGCGGGGCGTGCGGGTCCGCGCCGTGCCGCTCGCCGACGTCCCCGCCGCGATCTCGTCCGCGACCGCGCTCGTCGCCGTCAGCGCGGCGCAGTCGGCGGACGGCGCGCTCGTCGACCTCGACGCGCTGGCCGGCGCGGCCGCCCACCACGGCGCCGACGTCTTCCTCGACGCGACGCAGGCGTGCGGCTGGCTCCCGCTCGACGCGACGCGGTTCACCTACGTCGCGGTGGGCACGTACAAGTGGCTCCTCGCCCCACGCGGGACGGCCTTCCTGGCCGTGCGGCCGGAGGCGGTGGAGCGCCTGCCGCCGATCGATGCGGGCTGGTACGCGTCGGACACGCCGTGGTCGTCGGTCTACACGGGGACGCTCGACGTGTCGGCCACGGCCAAGCGCTACGACCTCTCGCCCGCCTGGCCGCTGTGGCCGGCGACCGCGATCTGCACCGAGCTGATCGCCGACCTCGGCGCGGAGGCGATCGGCACCTACGACCTCGCGCTCGCCAACCGCCTGCGCGACGGCCTCGGCCTGCCGTACGACGTCACGCCGTTCGTCGTGGTGGAGCGCGTCGACGCGGCGGAGCGCCTCGCCGCGGCGGGCGTCAAGGCGGCGGTGCGGGCAGGTCGGGTGCGGCTCGCCTGCCACCTCCCGGCGACGTCCGAGGACGTCGACCGCGCGGTCGCGGCGCTCACCTAACGCGCGCCGAGGCGGACGCGGGAGGCGGGGACGCGCTCCCACCGCGGCTCGCGCGTGCGCACGAGCGTGCAGGGGGTGACCGCCGGCTCTTCGCCGCCGCACGTGTCGAGGTAGGCGCCGCGCACCTGCCACGTCCCGTCGCCGGTGCCCGCGAAGCCGCTCAGGCCGCCGGGCGGGGCGGGGTCGGCGTCGTAGCCGACGCCGTGGCGGTAGCGGAACGCGGCGGTGTAGCCCTCCGGGCACGCGCGCTCGCAGCCGCGGTACCAGGTGAGGCGCGAGCCCGCCCACTCGACGCCCTCGTAGCGCTGCGCGCTCTCGCCGCCGAGCAGGTGCGCGACCTGCCGCGACTGGCGCGTCGCGAGCGTCACCCAGCGCACCTCGTGCTGGAAGTGCGCGCCCGCCCCGCCGACGCGGTACCTGACGTGCTGGGCGAGCTGCCCGTCGAGGAGGTCGAGCTGCTCGACGCGCCGCTCGCCGGTCGCGCAGGACGACCCGGGCGGCCGCCCGGCCAGGCAGCGCTGGGTCGGCACGCCCGGCAGCCGGGTGGAGGGCGTCGAGCGGGGCGCGGTCAGACGCTTGGTGTAGACGACGGACCCGCGCGCGAACGCGAGTCGCCCCTCGTCGAGCGTCGGCGCGTGCTCGTCTCCGTCGGACGTGTTCGCGTTGCGCACCGGCCGCGGCGCGGTGTCGCGGTCGATCGTGAGAACGAAGAGATCGCCGCCGACCGACGCCGCCACCGCCGCGCGCCCGTCGCCGTCGGTGCCGAGGTCGACGTCGAACGGCTCGCGCTGCGGCGCGAACGGCAGCGTCAGCGGCAGCCCGCCGACCTCCCGCAGCACGAGCCGGTAGCGCTGGGTCGCCGGGTCGAAGTCGCTGTACACCGCCGCGCCGCCGGTCGCGGTCACCGGCGACGGCTTCACCAGCTCCGCGACGGCGGTCTCCGGCGCCTGCGCCCCGGCCGCCGGCGCGCCTCCCAGGCACGCGATGGCGGCGAGGACACAGGCGACGGTCAGGCGATCTCCGGGACGGCGCATGTCCCTGGAACGAGCCCGCGGGCGTAGAGTCGCGCCATGAAGCCCGAGGTCGAAGCGCTCTTCAGCCGCCCGAACGTCGTCCACCTCGCCACCGTCCTGCCCGACGGCGCGCCGCACAGCGTCCCGGTCTGGTGCCGCGTCGAGGACGGCCGCATCGCGTTCTTCACCAACACCGGCAGCCGCAAGGCCCGCAACCTCGCGCGCGACCCGCGCGTGGCGCTGTCGGTCACCGACCGCGACAACCCGTACGCCGAGGGCTACGTCCGCGGGCGGGTGACGGAGACGCTCGACGGCGACGCGGCACAGGCGATCGTCGACCGCATCAGCCACGACTACACGGGCCGCCCGTTCACGGAGCCCGACATGACCGTCTACCTCGTCGAGGTCGAGCGCGAGACGGCGATCACGCTCCCGTTCGACGACACCCCACCGGCGTGAGCCGCGCCAGCACTCTGGTCGAGGTCGGGCTCGACGAGCTCTGCGAGCGCCTGGAATCCGCGCGGCATGACATTCGGATCGCCAGCCCGTTCATCTCGCGCGACGTCGCCGACCTCGTCGCCGACAGCGCTGCAGATGGCGGGGCGGGGAACCGCCGCCTGCTGACATCGCTCAGCCACGGCGCACTCGCATCGGGGTTCTTGTCGGTGGATGGACTGCGGTTGCTCGCTGGTCGTGACTTCGCGCTGCGGAGCCTGCTGAACCTCCACGCGAAGGTCGTGCTCATCGACGGGAACTGGGGCCTGGTGGGGTCCGGCAACCTGACGGCTGCGGGGCAGGACGGCGGGAACGCCGAATTGGGTGTTCTGCTCACCCGCGCGCAGGCTCGTGACGCGGAGCAGATCTTCGAGCGCTGGTGGGCGAGCGCCTACGACGTGGGACCGCGCGACCTTGCCTCTGCGGCGCGCACTGCAAAACGACTCGGGCCGCCGCGATCTCCCGTTCGGGGCGGATACGGCGGACGCCATCGACTGCCTCCGGGCAAGGCGCTTCGCCGACAAGCGGCGCGCAACGGGGACCTGCGCGGGCGTGGGCTGTGGCTCAAGCCGCTGCACAATCGACCGGAACGTGACGCTGCTGGATGGTGGCACACGGTCGATGAGATCACCGATCCGCACACGATCCGCGGCGGTCGCATGATCGGCCGACCGGGGTACCGCGATGGTGACCTGCTGCTGTTCTACATCTCCGGCACCCTGAAGTGCCCGGCGATCGTGCAGGTGACCGGGACACCGCGCGACGACCTCGACAAGGCGCTGCGGGCAGCGGATGAGGAAGACCGCCGCCGCGGCTGGTTCACGACTGTGGAGCCCGTGGTGGGATGCGACATCGCCGTCGCACCGGACATCGACACGATCGGGATCCCGCGCGGACTGGTCCAGCGCCGGCCTCGGCTCACGCTGAGCACCGTGGTGTTCGACCGCGCGCGGAGGGAGCTCGAGAAGGTGGCCGCGGCCTAGGAACGGCGAAGGCCCGCCGGAGCGGGCCTTCGTGAATCCGGTACTGCGGGTGGCGTAGCCGCTGGCTACATCATCCCCGACATGTCGGGCATGCCGCCGCCGGCACCGCCGCCGTCCTTCTCCGGCACCTCGGCCACGATGGCCTCGGTCGTGAGGATGTTCTTGGCGATCGACGCCGCGTTCTGGAGCGCGGAGCGGGTCACCATGGCGGGGTCGATGACGCCCGCGGCGACGAGGTCGACGATCTCGTTCGTCGCGGCGTTGAGGCCGTGGCCGGCCTCCGCCTTGCGGACGTCGTTCACGACGACCGAGCCCTCGAGGCCGGCGTTGTGGGCGATTTGGCGCAGGGGCTCCTCGACCGCGCGGAGCACGATCTGGGCGCCGGTGCGCTCGTCACCCTCGTACGCGTCGGCCGAGACGTCCTTGGCCGACTGCAGCAGCGCGACGCCGCCGCCGGGCACGATGCCCTCCTCGAGCGCCGCGCGGGTCGCCTGCAGGGCGTCCTCCACGCGGTGCTTCTTCTCCTTCATCTCCGTCTCGGTGGCCGCGCCGACCTTCACGACGGCGACGCCGCCGGAGAGCTTGGCGAGGCGCTCCTGGAGCTTCTCCCGATCGAAGTCCGAGTCGGTGTTCTCGACCTCGTTCTTGATCTGGTTGATGCGGCCCTTGATGGCCTCGGTGTCACCGGCGCCGTCGACGATCGTCGTGTTGTCCTTCGCGACGACGACGCGGCGGGCGCGACCGAGCTGCGAGAGCTGCGTGTTCTCGAGCTTGAGGCCCATCTCCTCGGTGATGACCTCGCCGCCCGTGAGGATCGCGATGTCCTCGAGCATGCGCTTGCGGCGGTCGCCGAAGCCCGGGGCCTTGACGGCGACGCCGGTGAAGGTGCCGCGGAGCTTGTTCACGACGAGCGTCGCGAGGGCCTCGCCCTCGACGTCCTCGGCGATGATCAGCAGCGACTTGCCGGACTGGATGACGCCCTCGAGGACGGGGAGCACGTCACGGACGGAACCGATCTTCTGGTTCGCGATGAGGATGTACGGATCCTCGAGGACGGCCTCCATGCGGTCCTGGTCCGTGACCATGTAGGGGTTGATGTACCCCTTGTCGAACTGCATGCCCTCGGTGAACTCGAGGTCCATCGCGAGGGTCTGGCCCTCCTCGACGTTGACCACGCCGTCCTTGCCGACCTTCTCGATGGCGTCGGCGATCAGGTCGCCGATCTCCTCGTCGCCGGCCGAGATCGTCGCGACGCGCGCGATCTGATCCTTGCCGCCGACCTCCTTGGAGAGGCCACGGATGTTGTCGACGATCTGGTCGACGGCCTTCTCGATGCCGCGCTTGAGCGCGAGCGGGTTGGCGCCGGCCGTGACGTTCTTCAGGCCGTCGCGCACGATCGCCTGGGCGAGGACCGTCGCGGTCGTCGTGCCGTCGCCGGCGACGTCGTTGGTCGCGGTCGCGACCTCGCGGACGAGCTGGGCGCCCTGGTTCTCGAAGACGTCCTCGACCTCGATCTCACGGGCGATGGTGACGCCGTCGTTCGTGATCGTCGGAGCGCCGAACTTCTTGTCGAGGACGACGTAGCGGCCCTTCGGGCCGAGCGTGACCTTGACGGCGTTGGCGACCGCGTCGACGCCGGCCTCGAGGGCCTTGCGCGCGTCGGAGTCGTACTTCAGTTCCTTGTGAGCCATGTGGTTCTTGGTTCCTCTGGTCTCTCGAAGAAGGGGGTGCTAGATGACCTTGGCCAGGACGTCCGACTCGCGCAGCACGAGCAGGTCCTCGCCCTCGACCTTGATCTCGGTGCCGCCGTACTTGGAGTACAGGACGGTGTCGCCCTCGGCGACGTCGAGCGGAATGCGCTTCTCGCCCTCGTCGTCGAAGCGGCCATCACCGACGGCCACGACCTCGCCGCGCTGGGGCTTCTCCTTCGCGGTGTCGGGGAGGACGATGCCGCTCGCGGTCGTCTCCTCCTCCTCGATGGCCCGCACGATCAGACGATCGCCAAGGGGCTTGAGCTTCATGCGCTCTTGACCTCCGAAGTTGGTTCGATTTGGCACTCGACAGCGGAGAGTGCCAACCACGCTTGCGGAGAGCAGGGTAGCGGCTGAGCCGCGTGCGTCAAGCCGCCGTTGGCACTCTGGTTACATGAGTGCCAATGGAGCAGATCTCGAAGGCCGCGGTGCGGCGGTTGGCGGTCGTCGCGCAGGGGTTCGCGACGCGGGCGCGGCGAGCGCGGGCGGATGACGTCGAGTCCGTGGTGGACCGGCTGGGCGCGGTGCAGCTGGACTCGATCTCGGCGGTGGACCGCTCCCACCGGCTGGTGATCGCGGCGCGCGCCGGCGCGATGCCGCAGGACGACGTCTTCGGCCTGCTGCGCGAGGGGCGGCTGTTCGAGTACTGGTCGCACGAGGCGTGCCTGCTGCCGGTCGCCGACTACCGGCTGTCGCGCTGGCGGATGCGGTCCGGCGGGCACTGGGGCTCGCACGCGCGGGCGCTGCGGGAGCATCCGGAGGTCGTCGACTTCGTCCTCGGGACGATCCGCGAGCGCGGCCCCGTGGCGTCGCGCGACTTCGACGGGCGCGGGGCGAACGACATGGGCGGGATGTGGAACTGGAAGCCCGCCAAGGCGGTCCTCGACGCGCTGTGGGACCGCGGCGACCTGGCGATCGCGGGGCGGCGGAGCGGGTTCCAGCGGCTCTACGACCTGACCGAGCGCGTCATCCCGGCGGAGTTCCTCGAGGCGCCGGAGCCGGACGAGGAGGAGCTCCTGCGCGCGTTGGCGCTGCGGGCGGTCGGCGCGCGCGGCGTGCTCACGGTGAGCGGGATCGTGGAGCACCACCGGCTCCCCGGCGGGACGAAGCGCGTGGCGCCGCACGTGGACGCGCTGGTGCGTGAGGGCGCGCTGCGGCGCTGGCAGGTCGACGACGGCGGCGCTGACGTCTTCACGCTGCCCGACGCGGACCCGGACGCCGGCTCGCTCCCCAGCGGCGTGCTCCTCTCGCCGTTCGACAACCTGCTGTGGGACCGCGCGTTCGCCGAGCGCCTCTTCGGCTTCAAGCACGTGATGGAGATCTACAAGCCCGCGCCCCAGCGCGTCTACGGCTACTACGTGCTGCCGTTCCTCCGCGGAGATCGGTTGGTCGGCCGCGCCGACCTCAAGGCCGACCGCGCGAACGGCACGTTGCGCGTGCTCGCCTTCCACCGCGAGCCGAAGGTCCGCGCGTCCGCGGCCCTCGACGACGCGCTCGACCGCGCGCTGCAGCGCCTCGCCTGGACGCTCGCGCTCCCGGAGGTGGAGCGGACGGCCTGACGCGCGAACCTCGCGGGAACCTGCCCGCGCCTGCAGGAGCCGGCGGTGTGTGCGAGGGTCGCACGGTGGTGCTCCGCGTCCTGGTGGCTGCTGTCCTCGCGCTCGCGGTGCTCCCGTCGACTGCCGCTGCCGCCACGTGCGACGACTACTCCACGCAGGCCGAGGCGCAGGCGGCGGCCGACACGCGTGACGCGGACGGCGACGGCATCTACTGCGAGTCGCTTCCGTGTCCCTGCTCGTCCGCCGCGGGCGGCGGGTCGGGTGGGAGCGACGACGCGGAGGCGGAGGAGGAGCGCCGGCGGCGTGCCGAGGCGGAGGCGCGCGAACGGCGGCGGGCCGCCGAACGGCGTCGGCGGGCCGCGGCGCGGAGGCGAGCCGCGGCGCGGAGGCGGGCGGCCGAACGGCGCGAGCGCCTGGCACGCGAGCGCGTCGAACGCGGTGCGTGGCGGATCACCGACGTGGTCGACGGGGACACGATCAAGGTCCGGCGAACCGACGGCAGCGCGCGTGAGACCGTCCGTCTCGTCGGCGTCGCCGCTCCCGACCTCGACGGGCCGGACCGCTCCTCGGCGTGCGGCGGCCCGGAGGCGGCGAGCTTCCTTCACGGGCTTTCGTTCACGGCGCCTGCGGATACGAACGGCGACGGGCTCTTCGACGATCCCGGCGGAACCGGCGCGCTGGTCGAGCTGACGACCGACCAGCGGCTCGAGCCGCGCGACGAGCTCGGGCGGGTGCTCGCCTACGTGCGTGCCGTGGACGACCTGCCCCCGGCTGCCACCGGCCCGTACGACCTCGGCCGAACCCTCCTCCTCGCCGGCTTCGTCATGATCGACGGTGAGGGCTTCACCCGGCAGGCGTCGTACGAGGACGCCGCGTCCGACGCGGCGGTGGCGGCGCGCGGCTCGTGGGCTACCTGTCCGGGGTTCGGTCGGTAGCCGCGCAGAACTGCCACATCAGGCGAACGACTCTGCCTCATGATCTCCTCCAAGCGGTCGCCGGCGGCGGCGCGTGCTCGGGCCCGGCGACGTCGCGCACGTTCCCGCGGGAACGCCACACGGCGGCCGCGCGCTGCACGAGGAGGCCGCGGCCGGCGCACGCTGATCTTCTCGCCGACCGGGGTGGAGGCGCTCTTCGCGTCCGCCGGCACCGCGACGCGGTCCGCGGCTGACTGGCTCGCCGTCCTCGCGATGAGTTTCCGAGGCGGTACCGGTCCCGTGCACATGACCATCGTCATCACCGCCTGGGAGCGCTCGCCGGACGGCGGGCTCGGCCTGGCGCGCGACACGCGCGTCCGCTGGGCCCTAGAGGAGGTCGGCCAGCCGTACGAGGTGCGCCTGCTGTCGGCCCGGGAGAAGCAGGAGCCCGAGCACCTGCGCCTCCACCCGTTCGGGCTGATCCCGACCTACGAGGAGGGTGACCTCGCGCTGTTCGAGTCCGGCGCGATCATCCTCCACATCGCCGAGCGGAACGCGGGCCTGCTCCCGGCCGACCCCAACGCGCGGGCGCGGGCGATCAGCTGGATGTTCGCGGCGGTCAACACGGTCGAGCCGCCGATCCTCGAGCTCGTCACGGCGAAGATCCTGGAGGGCGACAGGCCCTGGGCCGAGGAGCGCCTGCCGCTGGTCAAGGACCGCATCCGCGAGCGCCTCGACCGGCTCTCCGCGCGTCTGGGCGACGCCGAGTGGCTCGACGGCGCCTTCAGTGCGGGCGACCTGCTCATGGTCTCCGTGCTGCTCAGGCTCCGGCCGTCGGGCCTGCTGGACGAGCTCCCAGCCCTGGCGGCCTACGTCGCCCGCGGGGAGGCGCGCCCGGCGTACGAACGCGCCTTCGCCGCCCAGTGGGCGATCAACGGGGGACCCTCACGGGCGGTGTGAGACGTCGTGCACGTTCCCGCGGGAACGCCCCACACGCGGCGGCGCGCTGAGCGAAGAGGGCACGGCTGCCGCGCGCCGATCGTCTCACCGGTTCGGCGCTGAACCTGCACGCTTCCCGGACACACCCGGCGTACGGTCCGCGGCGTGGAGCGATGGTGGGCGGAGGTGCGGGTGCTGGGCGCGATCGGCGGGGTGGTGTGCCTCGGGATCGGGTGGTGGGCGAGCCTGTTCGCGCTGCTGATCGGCGCGATGTCGATGCATCGCCCCGACCCGACCATCCCCGACGGCGACCCGTGCTGCAGCCACCCGGACACGTGGGGCGAGGTCGCGAGCGGCAGCGCGGCAGCGGTGGCGGCCGGGCTGGCCGCCGCGGCGATCGCGGGCTGGGGCGCGCGGCTCCTGTGGTCGGCCGCGATCGGCCGCACCCCGGACGTGTTCGAGCGGCACGGCATCACTCGCCGCGCGGCGCTCGTCATCCTCCTCGGCGTCCCCGCGCTCGCGGCCCCGTGGACCGTCGTGCGGGCGCTGTGGTGGGGCTAGTTCTGCGCCCCGCCGATACCGAGCCGGCGCTCGGTGAACTCGGGCGGGTTCTCGATGATCTGGGAGAACCGCACGACCGTGACCGTGTCCTCGTCGGACACCTCGCGGCCGTAGATCTGCTCGAGGAAGTGCTTCATCTCCTCGTGGCGGCGGAACTCGGGGTTGTCGTGCTCGATGTCGCGCGGCGAGAGCTCGCGGAAGCGCTTGACCTCGACCTGGTCGATCACCGCTTCGAAGATCTTCTCCCGCGGGGAGTGCTGGTAGCCGATCGTGACGAGCACCGCCTGGTTCTTGCGGTACTTGTTCGACTTGTCGCCGAGGCGGATCGTGGCGGTCTTGCGGCCACGCTTGAGCTGGTCGGCGAAGATGCGGGAGTAGAAGTTCAGGACCTGCACTAGCGCCGGAAGGCTACAGCCCGTTCGATCATCTCGCGCTCTCCCTCGTAGGTGAGCGCGCCAGCAGCCTCCGAAAGCGGCATCCAACGGGCCACTTCCACCTCGTGGTCGTGGTCGTCGACGGCGCCGGATTCGTAGTCGAAGAGGAAGAACGTGACGACCTTGGGGATGGGCCGGCCGTCGCGCTGGTACCAGTAGCGGACCTCCCCCAGCTCTCCCACCGGGCGCGCCACCACGCCAGCCTCCTCGCGGACCTCGCGCGTCGCGGCCTGCTCGGGCGTCTCGCCCGGGTCGACGTGGCCCTTCGGCAGCGCGAGCACCTTCCGCCCGTCCGCGGCACGCCGCGTCGGCACGATCACGATCACCTCGGAGCCGCCGCGGACGACGACGCCGCCGGCGGAGATCTCCTCAGTAGACGTAGCGCTGGAGCGCGGCGGGGTCATGGACGGTCAGCTTGCCACGCCCCTGCGTGACGATCCCGGCCCGCTCGAGCACGGCGAGGAACCGCGAGGCCGACTCGCGCGAGGAGCCCGCCAGCTGCGCCAGCTCCGCCTGCGTGGCGGTGACGAGGACGTCGCGCTCGGCGCCGCCCTCCCTGCGCTGCTGGTCGATGAGCGAGATGAGGACCGATGCGACGCGGCTCTGCACGGTCTGGAACGACTGGCGCGCGAGCCGCTCGTTCGCCGCCCGCAGGCGCCGGCCGAGCGCGGTGACGAGCTTGACCGCGATGTCCGGGTGCTCGCGCAGGAGCCGGCGCATGTCGTGGCCGAGGATCGCGAGCGCGTGGAGGTCGTCGAGCGCCTCCACGGTCGCCGAGCGCTTCTCGTCGTCGAACATCGCCAGCTCGCCGAAGATGTCGCCCGGGCCGAACCGCGCGAGCGCGATCGTGCGCCCGTCCCCGTGCTCGCGCAGCGCCCGCGCGTGACCGCTGGAGACGACGTAGCACGTGTCGCTCTCGTCGCCCTCGCGGAAGATCACCTGGCCGGGCGTGAAGCGGCGGGGGACGGCGACGTGCGCGACCTGCGCGAGGTCCTGCGGGCCCAGCGTCTCGAAGACGGGAACCCGCTCGAGGAGCGCAACGACGTCCTGACCCACTGTCGCCATAGACGGCAGAGGCTACCCCAGCGCGGCCTCTCTCCTACGCCGCCGTGTCAGCCGGACGGTTCCTGCGAGCGCCGCGACGACCAACGCGAGGGGGAGCAGGACGGCCGCCGCGACGAGCGCCGCGCCCGCGACCCACTGCAGGATGCCGCCGGCGTCGTCGAGCGCGTCGGCGGGCGTCCACGCGCCGCCCTCGGCCCGCTTCGAGGTCACGGTGAGGTCGATCCGGGCGCGGTTGCCGCGCGCGGCGTAGCGGCGGACGAGCGTCTCCGCGTGGGCGATCTCGCGGCGGGCGGAGCGCAGGCGCCGCTCGATGCTGGCGCGCTCGCGGTCGGTGTCGGCGCGCTCGAGCGCCTTCAGGAGCGCCGCGCGCCGGTCGCGGGCGTCGGTCAGCCGATCTCGCGCGGAGACGGCGGCCGCGGTGATGTCGTCGGTGGTCGAGGAGCGGCTGGTCACGTCGCCGAGCCGCGACAGCCCGGCGAGCGTCTCGTCGAGGCGGGAGGTCGGGACGCGCAGGTCGTACGTCGCGGTGCCGCTGCCGCCGTCCTCGGCGACGTTGGACGAGGCGACGATCGTCCCGGTGCGGTCGGCGACGCGCAGCACGCCGGCGGTGGTGTCGGCGAACTCGTCCTCGGGCGTGGTGAGCGCCATCGTGGTGGAGCGCTCGACCACGCGCCGCTCGCCCGGCGCGACCCCGGACTGCTCCGGCGCCGGTGCCGCGGGGGCGACGGCGCTGTCCTCCGTGATGCCCGCCGCGCCGCTCTCCGTGGTCGAGGCCGCCGCGCCGCCGCCCGACGCGTCGAACACCTCACCGCTGCCGCTCGACCCGGACTCGTCCGTGTCGCCGCCGCCGACGACCGCCGCGATGGCGCCGAAGGACACGAGCACGCCGATCAGCACGACGGCGACCAGTCCGCCGGCGGGCTGGAGCAGCCACGGCACGCGCCGGGGCTTGACGTGCTTGGAGGGAGCGGTCGCGGGCGTGGCCGCGCGGCGGGGCCGCTCCTTGGCGAACCCCGCGTCGACCCGCGCGTCCAGGCGGGCCAGGAAGTCGTCGTCCGGCACCGGCGCCGTGGCGCGGATGCTGTCCTCGAGCAGCTCAGGCATCGCAGGCCTCCCGCAGCTTGGTCATGGCGCGGTGGAGCCGGGTCCCCGCGTTCGATTCGGAGACGCCGAGGAGCTTGGCCACCTCGGCGTTGGTCAGGCCGCCGTGGTACTTCAGGGCGACGATCTCGCGGTCGCGGGGCTCCAGCCCCGCCAGCGCGGCGCGCACGGTCGCGCGCTCTGCCGCCAGGTCGGGGTCGTGCCCGGGCGCGGCGGCGTCGAGCGGCTCCTCCACCAGCGCGGCCCCGCGCCTGCGCCGCCGCAGCTCGTCGAGCGCGGCGTTGCGCGCGATCCCGAACACCCACGCCCGCGCGCTCCCGCGCCGGGCGTCGAACTTCGCGCGCTTGCGGTACGCGCGCTCGTAGGCCGCGGCGACGACGTCCTCCGCCGCTGCCCGGTCGCCGACGATCGTCGCCACGTACGCGTACACGTCCCGCACCGTCTCCCGGTACAGGTCGGCGAACGATCCGGCGACAGCGGCGGTTGAAGGTTCTTCGACAGCCACGCTCACACGACAACTACGCTTCGGCCCGCGTGTTCATCACACACGTGCGCATCTTCTCCCTCGCAGCCCTCGCCGCGCTCCTCTTCGCCGTGCCCGCCCAGGCGCAGTCGAAGGACAAGGAGCGCACCTTCGACAAGTCCCCGCACCTGTGGGCGACGGTCAACATCTGCGACACCGAGCAGAGCCCGGACACGATCGGCGTCCGCGCCTCGATGCCGGGCACCGGCAAGCGCAACGAGCGGATGTACATGCGCTTCCGCGTCCAGTACCTGTCCGAGCAGACCGGTGAGTGGACCGAGTTCTCCGACGACGAGGGCACGGCCTCCACGTGGGTGAGCGTCGGCCGTGCGACGTTCAAGGCGCGCCAGTCGGGCTGGTCGTTCCGCTTCACGCTCGAGCCCGGCCAGCAGTACGAGCTGCGCGCGATCGTGAGCTTCCAGTGGCGGCGCGGCGGCAAGGTCGTCCGCAGGCTGGCCGAGCGGACCACGAAGGGCCACAAGACGGCGCTCGCCGAGCCGAAGGACTACTCGGCCGCGAGCTGCGTCATCAAGGGATGAAAGAGCCGGGGGTCGTTCGTGATGACCCCCGTCACGCCCATCCGCTCGAGCTTGGCGATCCGGTCGCCGTCGTCGACCGTCCACACGTAGAGCTCGCCGCCCACCCCGAGCACGGCGCGCACCAGCGCCGGGGTCACCAGGTAGTGGTTGGCCATCAGCGCCTCGCAGCGCCCGGAGCGGATCGCCGTCGCGGCCCGGCGCGGCAGCACGCGGCGCACGACCTGCAGCGCCGCGAACGCGGGGCCCATCATGAGCTTGGACTCCAGCGGGTTGCGGCGCAGCTTGGGGACCGACCAGCCGAGCCGGATCTCCGGCGCGACCGCCCGCACGCGCGCGAGCGACTCGGGCTCCATCGTCGACACCAGCACGCGCTCGGTCGCGTCCCGCGCGCGCAGCTCGGCCACCACGCGCTCCTCGTAGCCGGGGAGCTTGAGGTCGACATCCAGCTCGAGGCCCGTCGCGCACAGGTGGTCGAGCCCCTCGGCGAGCGTCAGCGCGGTGCCCGCCGCCTGCCGCGCGCGCAGGTCGACGTAGTCGTGGGCGAGCCACAGCTCCCCCGTCCCGTCGGTGTTGTCGGGCAGGACGTCGAACTCGATCATGTCGACGCCGGCCTCCACCGCCGCGTCGAAGCTCGCGGGGGTGTTGCCGGGGGCGATGAGGCCCGCGCCCTTGTGGCCGACGCGCCGCACGCTCACCGCTGGCACCCCGGGCACCAGAACGTCGTGCGGTTGTCGTCCCACTGGCCGCGCTGCTGGATCTCCGCCTCGCCGCAGCGCGGGCACACGTGGCCCCGCTTGCCGTAGATCGTGCGGTAGGCGTCCTGCATCCCGTGCATCGCTGACTCCTGCATCAACGGCCGGATGGAGCGGACGATGCGGAGCGCCTCCTCGTCGGTCACGTCGCTGACACGGCGCCACGGGTCGATGCCGGCGAGGAAGCAGCCCTCGCACTTCCAGAGGTTGCCGATGCCGGCGAGCGTCCGCTGGTCGAGGATCGCGTCGCCGATCGGGCGCGTCGGGTCGTCCTGGCGCAGGCGGCGCAGGAACACGTCCTCGTCGAAGTCGTCCTTGATGATGTCCGGCCCGAGCCCCGCGATCCGCTGGTCGAAGCGGGTGCGCGAGTCGGTCATCAGCTCCAGCACCGGCCCGTCGAACTGCACGACCTCGCCGTTCCCATGCCGGGCCACCAGCCATGCGCGGCGTGGCGCGCGGCCCCAGCGGTCGCCCTGCGTGTACGTGCCCCAGGCGCCGGTCATCCGCAGGTGGGAGTGGATCGTCAGCCCGCCCTCGAAGCGGAGGAACAGGTGCTTGCCGTGCGCGTCGACGCTGCGGACCGCCTGGCCGGCGAGCTTCTCGGGCCACCGGTCGGCGCGGAAGCGCGGGTGCGGCGTGCGCAGCTCGTCGGGCACGTGGCCCTCGAGGATCGGCCGGATGCGGTTCGCGGCGTAGTGGATCGTGTCGCCCTCCGGCACTCACCGCTCCTCGACCGTCTTGGCGAACATGTCGTGGTCCTCCCACCGGCCGCCGATGTGGAGGTACCGCAGCGCGGTCCCCTCCTGGCGGAAGCCGTTCTTCTCCAGCACGCGGCGGGAGCCGGCGTTGCGCGGGATCACGTTCGCCTGGACGCGGTGCAGGCCGATCTCCCAGGCGTGCTCGACGGTCTCGCGGACGGCGGCGGTCGCCAGGCCGCGGCCGTTGTGCTCGGCGTCGATCGCGTAGCCGAGGTAGCAGGACTGGAAGGCGCCGCGGAAGATCTGGCTGAGCGCCGCGTACCCGACGATCGTGCCGTCGACGACGACGCCGAAGACCTCGCGCGTGCCGGCCGCGCGCTCCTGCTCGAGCGTCTCGAGCGCCTGCCGCTGGGCTCCGAGGGTGAACCAGCTGTCGTCGCGCAGCGGCTCGCCGGTGAGGAAGTGCTCGCGGTTGCGCACGCGCAGGTCGAGCATCGCCTGGGCGTCGGTGGGGAGGAGGGGGCGCAGGTGCATCGCCCGGACGAGGCTACGCCGAGGGGCGGCCCGAGATGAGCGACGCGACGAGCTCGGAGTCGTGCTCGTAGGTCATGAGCGCCGCGGCGGCGGGCAGCTCGAGCCAGCGCAGCTCGTCGACCTCGTCGTTGGGGACGAAGCCGAGGTCCTCGCGGACGTCCATCAGCCAGTAGCGGACGCGCTTGGGGCGGCCCTTGGCGTCGACGTAGTGGACCTCCTCCAGCTCCTGGCGCAGGCGGCAGCGCAGGCCGGTCTCCTCGAGCACCTCGCGCAGCGCGGCCTGCTCGAACGACTCGCGGCGGTCGAGCTTGCCCTTGGGGAGCGACCAGTCGTCGTACTTGGGCCGGTGCACGACGCAGATCTCCACGCCGCCCCCCGCGCGCGGCCGCATGACCGCCCCGCCGGCGGCCCTGACCTGACGCCTGCCTCTGCCCAGCACGGGCGGGCAGGGTAGAGGAGCCGTCCTACTGTCCGTGGGAGTGCCCGTGCAACGTGTGACCGCCGATCAGGTCGTGCCGCTGCGGCACGCCGTCCTGCGCCCGGGACAGCCGGTCGCCAACGCCGTCTACCCGACCGATCACGATGCCGTGACGTTCCACGCGGGCGCCGTGACCGAGGGCGGCGAGCTCGTCGGCGTCGCGACCGTCGCGCCCGAGCCGCACCCGTCCGACCCGCGCACCGGCGACTGGCGGCTGCGCGGCATGGCGACGGACCCGCGGGTGCGCGGGCAGGGCTTCGGCGCGGTCGCGCTGCGCGCGTGCCTGGCGCACGTCCGCGGCGAGGGCGGCGCGCGCGTGTGGTGCAACGCCCGGGCCGCCGCGCGCGGGTTCTACGAGCACGAGGGCTTCACGGTCGAGAGCGACGAGTTCGAGATCGACGGCATCGGCCCGCACTACGTCATGTCGATCAGCGTCTAGGGTTCGCGGCGATGGCCGGGACCGACGAGACGTTCCTCCTCATCGATGGGGAGAACATCGATGCGACGCTGGGCGGCAGCCTGCTCGGCCGCCGGCCCGCGCCGGAGGAACGGCCGCGGTGGGAGCGCGTCCGCGACTACGTCCGGCGCGAGTGGGAGCAGCCGGTGCGCGGCCTGTTCTTCCTCAACGGCTCGACGAACGTGCCGATGGGCTTCGTCCAGGCGATCACCGCGATGGAGTACCGCCCGGTGCTGCTCTCCGGCCCGTCGGACGTCAAGGTCGTCGACGTCGCCATCCAGCGCACGCTCGACGCGCTGGTGGAGCGCGGGCAGGGCGGCGACGTGCTGCTCGCGTCGCACGACGGGGACTTCGCGCCGCACCTGGCGCCGCTGGTGGCGCAGGGGCGCCGGGTCGGCCTGCTCGGCTTCCGCGAGCTGATGTCGATGCAGCTCACCGAGCTGGGCGTGGAGCTGTTCGACCTCGAGGACGACGTCGGCGCCTTCCAGGTCGCCCTCCCGCGGGTCCGCGTCATCCCGATCGACGCGTTCGACCCCTGGACGCTGCTGGACTAGACGGCCTGGGCCTCCGCGTCCGCCGCGGCGCGCGCGGCGAGGACGTCGGGGAGGTGCTGCTCGGACCACTGGCGGATCGCCGTCAGCGGCTCGATCAGCGTGCGGCCGAGCGGCGTCAGCTCGTACTCGACGCGCGGCGGGATCTCGGGGTACGCGGTGCGGCTGACCAGGCCGTCGCGCTCCAGCGCGCGGAGCGTCTCGGTGAGGACCTTCGGCGCAGGGGAGCCGATCTTCGCGCGCAGCTCGCCGAACCGCAGCGTCTCGTGCTTGAGCGCCGCGATCACGAGCACGGTCCAGCGGTCGCCGATGCGGCGCAGGATGACGCGGCTGGGGCAGTTCGGCGCGAAGATGTCGCCGAACTCGATCGTTTCCTCAGGCGTGGCCATAGGTACCTCGTGGTTACTGGCTTCCGTTGAAGTAGCCGGTAACCCAAAGATACCGTCGCCTCCATGAACGTGATCCTCACCGGCGGCACCGGCTACATCGGCGCCGCCGTCCTCCGCCAGCTCGTCGCCCGCGGCCACGCCGTGACCGCGCTCGTCCGCTCCGACGCGTCCGCCGCGGCGGTGGTCGAGGCGGGCGCCACCGCGACGCTCCGCACGCTCGACACCGCCGCGCTGGCCGACACCGACGCACTGATCCACACCGCCTCGCCGGGCGACGAGACATCCGCCGCGCTCGACACCGCCGTCGTCGACGCCGTCGAGGCCGCGCGCGTGCCGGTCTTCGTCCACACCGGCGGGGTGTGGGCCTACGGCTCCGGCGACGCGATCACCGAGGACTCGCCCCGCAACGCGCCGGCGATCGTCGCCTGGCGGACGGCGGTGGAGGACCGTGCGCTGGCGCTCGCCGGGGCCCGCACCGTGGTCGTCGAGCCGGGCGTCGTCCACGGCGACGGCCGCGGCATCGTGACGCTGCTCGCCGACGGCCTGGTCGGCGACGGCACGCAGCACTGGACGCTCGTCCACCGCGACGACGTCGCCGACCTCTACGTCCGCGCGCTGGAGGACCCGGCCGCCCGCGGCCGCTACCTCGCGGTCGCCGAGTCGCGCCAGGTCCGCGAGATCGCTCCGGCGGACGCGGTCGCGGAGACCGCCGACGACGCCCGCGCCCGGCTCGGCGCGGCGTTCGCCGACGCGCTCCTGCTCGACCAGCGCGTCGCCTCCACGAAGGCCCGCGACGAGCTCGGCTGGGCGCCCGCCGCGACCCTCCTCACGCCGTCAGCGTGAGCTTCTTCGGGCCGAGGCGGAAGCCGAGGTCCACGAGGAGCGGCTCCAGCGGCGAGCCCACGACCGGCTCGCCGTTGGCGCGCTCCACGTCCAGCTTCTTGAGCCTGCCCGCGCGGACGAAGGCCGCGAGGGCCTCGAAGGCGGGCTGGAGGCGCGGGTCGTCGTCGTCCACGAGCGTCGTCAGGCCGCGGCCGCCGCGCTCGACGTAGATCGCGGGCTCTGCGCCCGCGAGGACGACGTACGCGCCGGAGACGCGCTGGGGGCGGCGCTTCTCGTCGTCGCGCGCGGGCCACTTGAGCGCCGCGCCGTAGGGCTGCGCGGGGTCGGTGGCGGCGAGGACGACCGGCGGCTGCTCGTCCGCCGCGCGCTGCGAGCGCAGCCGCTCCACCGCCCCCGGGAGCGCGAACTGCGCCCCGCCGAGGCCCTCGACGAAGTAGCCGCGGCGCGCGACGCCGAGCGTCTCCAGCGACCCCAGCGCGTCGTAGAGGATCGAGAAGCCGCCCGTGATGCCCTCCGCCAGCACCTGCTCGCGGGTGACGACGCCGTAGCGCTCCAGCAGCAGCTCCGCCCAGGCCCGCCGGCGCGCGCCCGGATCCCCGCCGACCTCGGGGAAGAGCGACGACGTCAAGGACCACCGGCCCTGCAGCGGGCCGGCGCTCCCGCTCCGCCGCGACGCGAACCGGCGACGCGAGGAGCGCGTGGGCGTGCGGTTCTTGGCCAGCGTCAGCTTCGGCGCGCGCAGCGGCGCGAACGCGTCGTTTGTGACCTCGCCCGCCCAGACGAGATCCCACAGCGCCTCCTGGATGACCTCGGGCGCCGCCTCGAACTCCGCCAGCAGGTCGGTGAAGAAGCAGGGCGCCAGCGCGAGCCGCTCCCGCAGTCGCTCGTGCTCAGGGTCGGACGGGCGCTCGGGTGGGTGGGTTCGAATACCGGGCGGGCCGAGCAGCGCCGCGTCCTCGCGGAAGTACAGCGCCACGCGCCCGTTGTTGCGGCCCAGCGCGCCCGCGCCGACCCACACCACCTCGCCGGCCGCGCACAGCTGGTCCAGCCAGGTCGTCGAGTACGCGCCGGTGCGGCGCGGGAGCACGTCGCGCTCCCACACGTCGGCGGGCAGCGCGAGCCCCTGGAGCGGCACGAGGATCTCGCGCAGGCGGTCGACGCCCGCGCCCGTCGGCGGGTGCCGGTCGACGCCCTGCCACGAGGGGAGGAACGCGGCCAGCGCGTCCTGGTCGACTGCCTCGACCTCCTTGCGCAGCACCGCCAGCGAGGCGCGCCGGACGCGGCGTAGGACGTCGCTGTCGCACCACTCTCGCTCGGTGCCGCCGGGCCGCAGCTCGCCGCGCACGAGGTCGCCCTCGCGCTCCAGCACGCCGAGCGCCGTCCCGACGTCCACCCGGTAGCGGGCCTTCAGCTCGTCGGTGGTGAACGGGCCGTGCGTCCGCGCGTAGCGGCGGACGAGCTTGACCAGCGCGTTCTCGACGTCCGCGACGAACGGCTCGGGCAGCCCCGACGGCGGCACCGCGCCGACCGCGTCGCGGTACAAGCCAGCGTCGTCGGCGGCGATCCACCGCTCCTCGCCCGCCACCCGGAGCTTCACCGCCCGCCGCTCGCGCTCCAGCTCGGCGAGCATCGTCGCGGCGTCGAGCGACGGCAGCACGCGGGCCTGCGCCTCCTCGGGCGACAGGTCGCCGACGCGCCGCAGCACGTCCGCCAGCGCGTCGCGGTTCTCGGCCCGCGTCCGGTCGCTGCGGTGCTGCAGGCCCGCCTCGACCTGCTCCAGCGCGTCGGGGTCGATCAGCTCGCGCAGCTCCTCCTGCCCGAGCAGCTCGCGAAGGAGGTCGCGGTCGAGGGAGAGGGCCGCCGCGCGCCGTTCGGCGTTCGGCGTGTCGCCCTCGTACATGTACGTCGCGACGTAGTCGAAGAGCAGCGACGAGGCGAACGGCGAGGCGGTCGGCGTCTCGACCTCCACCAGCGACAGCTCGCGGGAGTGCAGCGCGCGCAGCAGCTCCTCGAGCCCGGGCAGGTCGAGCACGTCGCGCAGGCACTCGCGGTACGTCTCGAGGATCACCGGGAAGTCGCCGTAGCGCTTGGCGATCTCCAGCAGCGACTGGGCCTTCAGGCGCTGCTGCCACAGCGGCGTGCGCTTGCCGGGGTAGGCGCGGGGGATGAGGAGCGAGCGCGACGCGTTCTCGCGGAAGCGGGCGCCGAACAGCGCGCTGCCGCCCAGCTCGCCGACGACCAGGTCCTCCAGCTCGTCGGGCTCGATCAGCACGAGGTCCGCGCCGGGCGCCTCGTCGGCGTCGGGGAGGTGGACGATGATGCCGTCGTCGGACCAGATCGCGTCGGACTCCAGGCCGTACTCGTCGCGGATGCGGGCGCTCAGCGCGAGCGACCAGGCGGAGTGGATGCGCCCGCCGAACGGCGACAGGATGCACAGCCGCCAGTCGCCGATCTCGTCGCGGAAGCGCTCGATGACGATCGCGCGGTCCGACGGCACGACGCGCGTGGCCTCCTGCTGCTCGCGCAGGAAGTCGAGGAGGTTCTTGGCCGCGAGCGCGTCGAGGTCGTAGCGCTCCTCCAGCACGTCGGCGGTCTGCTCGACCGCCCAGCGGGAGAACTCGCCGATCGCGCGGCCCAGCTCCTTCGGCCGGCCGACCGAGTCGCCGCGCCAGAACGGCACAGCGCCGGGCGCGCCCGGTGCGGGGGTGACGATGACGCGGTCGCGCCCGATCTCCTCGATGCGCCAGGTGGAGGCGCCGAGGAGGAACGTCTGGCCCGCGCGCGCCTCGTAGACCATCTCCTCGTCCAGCTCGCCGACCTTGCGGCCGTCGGGGAGGGTGACCATGAACAGGCCGCGGTCGGGGATCGTGCCGGCGTTGGTGATCGCCAGCGCGCGCGAGCCCTTGCGGGTGCGGATCGTCCCGCCCACGCGGTCCCACACGATGCGCGGGCGCAGCTCGGCGAACTCCTGCGACGGGTAGCGGCCGTCGAGCATGTCGAGCACGTTCTCGAACAGCGCGCGCGGCAGCTCGCCGTACGAGTAGGTGCGCGTGACCATCGCGTAGACGTCGTCGACGTTCACGGGCGCCTCGTCCTCGGTCGACGCGGTGATGGCGACGACGTGCTGGGCGAGGACGTCGAGCGCGTTGCGCGGGACGACGGTCGGCTCGATCGCGCCCTCGCGCATGAGCTTGGTGACGACCGCGCACTCCAGGAGGTCGGCGCGGAACTTGGGGAAGATGCGGCCCTTCGACGTCGCGCCGACGCCGTGGCCGGCGCGGCCGATGCGCTGCAGGCCACGGGCGACGGACTTGGGCGACTCGACCTGCAGCACGAGGTCCACGGCGCCCATGTCGATGCCCAGCTCGAGGGAGGAGGTCGCCACGAGGCACGGCAGCTCGCCGGCCTTGAGCATCTCCTCGATGACCGTCCGCTCCTCGCGCGCGAGCGACCCGTGGTGCGCCCGCGCGATGTCCTCCTCGGCCAGCTCGTTGAGGCGGATCGCGAGCCGCTCGGCGCCGCGGCGGTTGTTCACGAAGACGATCGTGGAGCGGTGCTCGCGGACCAGCTCGAGGATCTTCGGGTAGATCGCGGGCCAGATCGACCGGCGCGTCGCCTCGCCGCCCTGGAGCGCGTCCAGCTCCGGGCGGGTGGGGTCCGAATCATCGTCCGGCTCGACCATGGACTCGACGGGGACCTGGATCTTCAGGTCGAGGTCCTTGCGCACGCCCGCATCGACGATCTGCGCGGTGCGCTTGGGCCCGACCATGAACCGCGCGACCTCCTCCAGCGGGTTCTGCGTGGCGGAGAGCCCGATGCGCTGGAAGTCCCGGTCGTCCTCCTGGAGGGCGGAGAGCCGCTCGAGGGTGAGCGCCAGGTGCGCGCCGCGCTTCGTGCCCGCGACCGCGTGGATCTCGTCCACGATCACGGCCTCGACGTGCGTGAGGATCTCGCGCGCCTGCGAGGTCAGCATCAGGTAGAGCGACTCGGGCGTCGTGATGAGGATGTCCGGCGGGTTGCGCCGCATGTCCATCCGCTCCTTCTGCGGCGTGTCGCCGGTGCGGATGGCCACCTTCAGCTCGGCGCCGATGCCGCGCAGCGGTGCGCGCAGGTTGCGCTCGACGTCGTAGGACAGCGCCTTCAGCGGCGACACGTACACGAGCCGCGTCTTCTTCGCGGGCGCGGGCTCCCGGCTCAGCTTGTCGAGCCCCCACAGGAACGCCGCCAGCGTCTTGCCGGAGCCGGTCGGGGCGGAGATGAGCACGTGCTCGCCGCCCGCGATCGCGGGCCACGCCTGCTCCTGCGCGGGCGTCGGGCCGGCGAAGGCGCCTTCGAACCAGTCGCGGACGTGCGGGCTGAAGGCGGACAGCGGCATGTGACCGAGGGTACGCGCGATCGGCCCGGCCGGATCGCGCCATCCGGACGGAACCGGTCCGCTTTCCTCGCGCGTCGCGCCACGAAGGCCCGGGACGTGATCCGCCGCGCGGCCTGGGACGCAAGCCCCGGCCACATCCCTCCACCTCCCCGAGGAGCACCCATGCCGCGCCTTCGTCCTCCGTCCCCCTCCATGGCCGTCGCGCTCGTCGCGCTGTCGGTCGCGCTAGGCGGCACGTCCTACGCCGCCGTCACGATCACGAGCGCCGACGTCCGCAACAACTCGCTCACCGGCAGCGACGTGCGCAACAGCTCGCTGACCGGCGCCGACGTCCGCAACCGGTCGCTCAGCGCGGCCGACTTCCGCACCGGGCAGCTGCCCGCCGGACCGCGTGGCGCGACCGGCGCGACGGGCCCGCAGGGCCCGAAGGGCGACCCCGGCCAAGCCGCGCCGCCCGCCCGCTGGGTCCTGGTCGACGCCACCGGCCGGATCGAGGCGCAGTCCGGCGGCTTCACCGTGCTCTCGGGCTACCAGGCCAACCCGCCCGGCGCCGCGGGGAACGTCTACATCGACGCCGGCGAGGACCTGAGCGACAACGGCGTCGTGGCCACGATGGCGCTGCAGAACCAGATCGACCAGAACGGCGACGCGGTCATGAACGGCCGCGCGCCGGGCGCCGACGCCAACCCGGAGTTCGCGGGCGAGATCTCCGCCAGCCGCTGCGCGATCCCCGGCGTCGTCACGTGCGCGCCTCCGGGCACCAACGCGTCGAGCGTCTTCGTGGTGAGCCCGCGCAACAGCGACGGCACCGTCACCGCGGACGGCACCCGCAAGCGCTTCTACGCGGCGATCACCGGCTGAGCGCGCGGGCGCGCTCGAAGACCGCGTCGATCATCGGCGGCGTGAGGACGCCCGTGAAGGTGTTCTGCTGCGACGGGTGGAAGCAGCCGAGCAGCGTCACGTCGCCGACGCGGGCGGCGCCCGTCACGGTCGCCTCGGCGCCGTGGGCGAACTTCGGCTTGGGCTTGGGGATCGTCGCGCCGTCGAGGGCGAGGACGCGCAGGGCGGCGTCCCACGCGAACGCGCCGAGGCAGAGCATCACCCGCACGTTCGGGAGCTCCTGCAGCTCAGGCACCGCCCAGCTCATGATGCAGGTGTCGCGCTCCTCCGGCGTCGGCTTGTTGGCCGGGGGCGCGCAGCGGACCGCGGCGGTGACCCACGCGTCGCGCAGCGCCAGGCCGTCGTCCCGGTGCTCCGACGTGGGCTGGTTGGCGAAGCCCGTGCGGTGCATCGACGAGAACAGGAAGTCGCCGCTGCGGTCGCCGGTGAAGACGCGGCCGGTGCGGTTCGCGCCGTGCGCGGCCGGCGCGAGGCCGAACACCACGACGCGCGCGGCCGGGTCCCCGAAGCCGGGGATCGGCCGGCCCCAGTAGTCCCAGTCGGCGAACGACGCGCGCTTGACGGCCGCGACCTCCTCCCGCCACGCCACCAGCCGCGGGCACCGGCGGCACCGCGTGACCTCCGCCTCCAGCCGGGCGAGCGCGGGCGGCGGCGCGGTGCTCACCGCGAGCCGGCCCAGAGCAGCCCGGTGACGAGCCGCTCGATCACCGGCTCGAGGTCCGCCGGGTCGGCCGGCTCCCCGTGGCGGAGCTGCCGCGAGGCCAGCTCCATGATCGCGCCGACGAGCGCGAACGCGTCCAGGAAGGACGCGAACTGCGGCGAGCCGAGCGCCTCGTGCGCCCGCGCGCCCTCCTGGATCAGCAGCTCGGCGAACGACTCGAGCACCTGGTCGCGGCGGGCGTTCGCGCGCGGGCCGGCGCCGATGATCTCGACCAGCAGCGTGCGCGCGTGGTCGGGGTACGCGACGAGCTCGGCGATGAACGCGTGGATGCCCGCGCGGATGCGCTCCTCGGCCGTGTCGCCCGCCGAGGTGCCGGCGATCACCGCCGCCTGGACCTGCGCGGAGGCGGCGTCGAACAGCGCGATGATGCACTCCTCCTTGTTGGCGAAGTGCTCGTAGAACGTGGCCTTCGACATGCCGGCCTCGCGGCTGATCGCCTCGGCGCTGGCCTCCGCGTAGCCGACGCGGGCGAAGATGGCCGCGGCGGCAGCGAAGAGCCGCGCGCGCTGGCGCTCGAGGCGGACTTCCAGGGGCGGCGCGTGACGGCCGCGGGGAACGGGCGGTGCAGGGTCCGGCATCTCGGCGTCCAGTCTAGGCGCGGTACTAAGCTGCCCAGCCGTATGCCACGCCTCTCGCTCGCCCTGATCCTCGCCGCCGCGGCGCTCGTCGCCGGCTGCACGTCGTCCGACTCCGCGAGCACGGACTTCGACGGCGAGCAGGAGAAGGTCGCGACCGTTGTCGACGACCTCGCCGACGCCGCCAGCGAGGACGACGGCCGCCGCGTCTGCCAGGCGCTCTTCGCCGCGTCGCTGCGCACGCAGTTCGGCGCCGACTGCCAGGCCAAGGTCGAGCAGGCGTTCGACGACACCGACTCGAACGACCTCGAGGCGCGCGACATCACCGTCACCGGCAACACCGCGAAGGCCGTCGTCGACACGGGTCGCGACGAGGAGGCGAAGGAGCGCCGGACCCTCGAGCTCGTGCGCGAGGGTCGCGACTGGCGCATCAGCTCGCTCGGCTAGGAGCCCAGCGAGCTCCCGTACTGGCGCTCGTAGTACGCGAGGTAGTCGCCGGAGCGGATCGGCTCCCACCAGTCCTTGCGCGTCTTGTACCACTCGACGGTCTGCGGGAGGCCCTCCTCGAAGCGGACCTGCGCCTCCCAGCCCAGCGCCCGCACCTTCTCGCTGCCGAGCGAGTAGCGGCGGTCGTGGCCCGGGCGGTCGGTGACGTACTCGATCAGCGACTCGTCAGCGCCCGTCAGCTCGATGATCCGCTGCACGACGTCGAGGTTGTACGTCTCGTCCGGCCCGCCGACGTTGTAGGCCTCCCCCGGCTTGCCGTGCTCCAGCACGTGGCCGATGCCGCGCGCGAAGTCCTCGACGTAGAGCCAGTTGCGGACCTGCTTGCCGTCGCCGTACACGGGGAGCTTGTCGCCGTGCAGGGCGTTGAGGATCATCAGCGGGATCAGCTTCTCGGGGTACTGGTACGGCCCGTAGTTGTTGGAGCCGCGGCAGATCAGCGTCTCCATCCCGTACGTCTCGTAGTACGAGCCGACGAGCAGGTCGGCGCCGGCCTTCGTGGCGCTGTAGGGCGACGACGGCGCGAGCGGCGACTCCTCGGTGAACGAGCCCTCCTCGATCGAGCCGTACACCTCGTCGGTCGAGACCTGCAGGTAGCGGACGCCGGCCTGACGCGCCTCCTCCAGCAGCACCCACGTGCCGACCGCGTGCGTGGTGACGAACGCGTCCGGCTCGGAGATCGAGCGGTCGACGTGCGTCTCCGCGGCGAAGTTCACGACCGCGTCGACGCCCTGGATCGCCTCGCGCACCGCGGCGGCGTCCTCGATCCCGGCGTGGACGAACTCGTGCTCGACGTCGGCGAGGTTCTCGCGCCGGCCGGCGTACGTGAGCTTGTCGAGCACGACGACCTCGTCGCCGTGATCGCGCACGCGGACGCGGACGAAGTTCGAGCCGATGAACCCGGCCCCTCCACAGACGAGCAGCTTCACGTGGTCACACGCTCCTTCAGATGTCCTGCGACGCCGTCCTGCCACGGCGGGAGCCGCAGGCCGTCGTCGCGTTCGGTGCCCAGCACGCTGTAGGCGGGGCGCGGGGCAGGTCGGGGGAACTCCTCCGTCGTCACGGCGCGCACGCGGACGTCGAGGTCGGCCTTGCTGAGCGCCTCGACCGCCAGCGCGTGCCAGGAGCACGCGCCGGAGTTCGTGCCGTGGAAGACGCCCGCGCCGCGGCGCTCGGCGAGCTCCACCAGCGCAGGCGCCAGGTGGCCGGTCCAGGTCGGCGAGCCGACCTGGTCGAACACCACGCTCAGCTCGTCGCGCTCGGCGCCGAGGGCGAGCATCGTGTCGACGAAGTTCTTGCCGCCGCGGCCGTAGAGCCACGCGGTGCGCACGACGGCGTGCTGCGGCGACGCGGCGAGCACCGCCTGCTCGCCCGCGAGCTTCGTGCGCCCGTAGGCGGTCTTGGGGCCGGTCGCGTCGGACTCGACGTACGGCTCGTCGCGGTCGTCGCCCGGGAAGACGTAGTCGGTCGAGACGTGCACGACGTACGGCGCGGCCGCGGCGAGGTTCGCGGCGGTGTCGCGGTTGATCCGCAGCGCCAGCTCCTCCTCGGCCTCGGCCTTGTCGACGTCGGTGAACGCGGCGCAGTTGATCGCGACGTCGGGCGCGAAGTCCGCGACGAACCGCTGCGTCGCGTCCGCGTCGGTGAGGTCGAGCTCCGGCAGGTCGGTCCCGCGCGCCTCGTGCCCGCGCGCGGCGGCCTCCTCGACCACGCGGTGGCCGAGCATGCCGTTCGCCCCGCAGACGAGGACGCGCATCAGAGGATCCCGATCTCGCTGTTGTCGCCCACCATGAAGCGGAACGCGCGAGGCTGCGAAACGGTGCGGCCGATCTTCACGTTGCGGCCGAGCAGCGACGACTCCATGCGGCCGTCGAGGCCCTTGACGGAGGAGCCCTCCAGGAGGATCGAGTGCTCGACCTCCGCGTTCTCCACGACGCAGCCCGGGCCGACCGCGGTGTACGGGCCGATGTAGCAGTCGACCAGGTGCGCGCCCTTGCCGATGACGGCCGGGCCGCGGACGGTGGAGCGCTCGAGCTTGGCGCCCTCCTCGATGACGACGCGCCCGTGCGTGGTCGAGTCGATCATCTCGCCGTCGGTGCGCGACTGGATGGTGTCGAGCACGAGCCGGTTGGCCTCGAGCATGTCGTCCAGCCGCCCGGTGTCCTTCCACCAGCCGCGGACGACGTGGGGCTCGACGCGCTGGTCGGAGTCGACCAGGTACTGGATCGCGTCGGTGATCTCCAGCTCGCCGCGCGGCGACGGCTCGATCGCGCGCGCCGCGTCGTGGATCGACGCGGTGAACATGTAGACGCCGCATAGCGCGAGGTTGGTCTTCGGCTCCTTGGGCTTCTCGACCAGACGCGTGACGCGGCCGTCGGTCAGCTCCGCGACGCCGTAGGACTGCGGGTCGTCGACCGGCGTGAGGAGGATCAGCGCGTCGGGCTCGTTCGTCTTGAACGCGTCGACGAGCTCGATCATCCCGCCCTGGAGCAGGTTGTCGCCGAGGTACATGACGAACGGGCTCTTGCCGAGGAACGGCTCGGCGGTCAGGACGGCGTGCGCGAGGCCGGCGGGCTCGTCCTGGAGGATGTACGTGATCTTCACGCCGAAGTCCGAGCCGTCGCCCGTGACCTGCTTGATCTCCTCGCCCGTCTCGGGCGCGATGATGATCCCGATCTCCTCGATCCCCGCGGCGGCCATCGCCTCGATGCCGAAGAACAGCACCGGCTTGTTCGCCACCGGGACGAGCTGCTTGGCGCTGGTGTAGGTGATCGGGCGCAGCCGCGTGCCGCGGCCGCCCGACAGGATGAGGCCCTTGAGCGGTTCCATCGGTTGCCGGAGGCTAGCGAGCGTCAGTAGACGCCGGCCGCGAGCTTGCGGTGATCCCACGTCGCACGGCCCTGCTCGACGAAGCGCAGGCCGACGCGCTTGGCCGCCTGCTTGCGGATGCCGTCGACGAACGCGTCGGGCAGGTCGCCCTCCGGCAGGCCCGGGGTGTAGCGGCGCAGGATCTCGGTGCCCAGCGCGGTGACGGGCTCCAGGTCGCGGACCAGCTCGACCTCGGTCTTGAGCATCACGCCGCGCAGCTCCTGGTACTGCGCGCCCGCCTCGACCTGCACCGTCGCGCGCGGGTCGCGCTCGAGGTTCTTGACCTTCTGCGACTTGGCGAACGTCCACGCCCAGAGCTCGCCGTCGCGGACGACGTACCAGAGCGGCATGAGGTGGGGGAACCCGTCGCGGCCGTTGGTCGCGCAGACGAGCGTCCTCTGCTCGGCGAGGAAGGCCTGCACCTCGCCGTCCGACATCGTGATCTGGTCGCGGCGGCTCATGGCCGCGGCACGCTAGCGCTCAGCGGGTCGCGGCGGGCGCGCGGAGGCGCTCGACGGCGGTGCGGACGGCGTCGCGCGCCTCGGCCGGCTCCAGCACCGCGGCGTCGCCGGCCAGCTTGAGGATCTGGCTGACCAGGTAGTCGGTGCCCTTGTAGGGCAGCTCGACGACGAGCGCGCCGTCCTCCAGCTCCTGCGCGACGCGGCGCTCCTCGCCCTCCCACCGGGCCCGCTCGGGCGAGACCCACACGCGCGCGGTGCGGGACGCCTCGACCTCGCCGGTGCGCGGCCAGCCGTCGACCATCGCGGCCGGGTCGACCTGCGGGCGCGGCGTGAAGGTCTCGTCGGTCACGTCGGCGGTCTTGATCCGGTCGAGGCGGAACGAGCGCAGCGCGTCCTTGGACGGGTCGAACGCCGCGACGTACCAGCCCTCGCGGCCGTTCATCAGCGCGTACGGCTCGACCAGCCGCGTCGAGAACTCGTCGGCGTTCTGCTTGTAGTACTCGAGCCGGATCAGCCGGCGCTCGGCGATGCCCTCGCTGATCGTGCGCGCGATGCCGGAGTCGTCCGCGGTGGAGCCGGCGATGTGGAGCTGCTCGCGCGGGTCCTCGCCGCCGAGCGCGGCCACGACCTTCTCGCGGGCGGACGTCAGCGCGCCGGACGGCAGGTGCTCGCCGATGAGGTCGATCGCGGCGACGAGCGCCTTGGCCTCGACGGGCAGCAGCCGCGCGGGGCGCGCGAAGTTGTCGGCGTACGGCTCGGGGTCGACCTCGATCGTCCCGTCGTCGAGCAGCTCGGCGTAGAGCACGTAGGTGCCGCCGCCGAACGAGACGACGTTGAGGACGGCGATGTCCTCCTGCAGCTCGCTGCGGGTGACGTTGAGCGCCTGGCGGACATCGGCTTCCCGCAGGTCCTCCCCGCGCCGGCCGGCGTCGATGAGGATCGTCGCGAGCGTGACCAGGCGCGCGAAGCGCTCGGGGCGGATCGACGCCTCGCGGCGGGTGGAGCCGGACTCGCCGGCGGCGTCCTCGTCCTCCTCGGGCCGGGGCCGGGCGGGCGCCAGGTCGGGGCCGTCGGTGTGGAGCGCGAGGAGCTTGTCCACGCGGGCGGAGATCTCGTCGGCGAGGGCCTGCGGGGCGAGCACGCGCGCGTTCTCCCGCAGGCCGAGGACGAACGAGCAGAGCTGGCGCGCGTCCGCGTAGGGCGTGGCGAGCACGACGCCGTCGTCGGCGGGGCGCAGCTCGCCGAAGCGGCCGTAGTGACGCTCGACCTGCCACGCGATGCGGTCCGAGACCCAGACCTCGGCGGTGTCGACCGGGTCGCCGAACTGCCACTCGGCGCGTCCGGAGTAGGCGCGCGGGTCGAAGTCGGCCGGGCGCTTGAAGTCGTGCTCCGCCTTCGTGGCGTACGCGACCTTGCCGCGCATGCGGCTGAGGCGGAAGACGCGGATGTCCTCGCGCTCGTGCGAGCGGCCCACGAGGTAGAACTGGCCGCCCTGGAAGAGCAGGTGGTACGGATCGACCTTGCGCGGCTCGGTCGCGTCCCGCTGCATCGTGTAGTAGTCGAACGTGATCGTCTTGTGGCGGAAGATCGCGGTCTCGACCTTCGCCAGACGCTGGCTGAGCTCGTGCCCGCCCGCCGACGCCGTGATGCCGAGCGCGACGCCCTGGCTGTCGGGCGACTGCAGCGGGCTCGGACGGCCCCACGAGATCTGCTGGAGCGCCAGCCGGAGTGGCTCGGCGTAGGCGAACTCGCCGTCGAGCAGGCCGAGCGCGGTGTGGAGCGCGGCCAGCTCCTCGTCGCTGAAGGCCACCGGCGGGAGATGGAAGTTCTCCGGGCGCAGGGAGTACGTCTCCTGCTCGCCGCCCGCGTCCAGGGGCTTGTCCACCGTCAGCTGGATGCCGAGCGACTCGAGCTCCGCGCGGTCGGCGTAGAAGCGCCGGGCGAAGGCGTCCTCGTTCATGCCGCTGTAGCCCTCCACGTCCCGCCGGATCTCCAGCGCCGTGACCGGCCGCCGCTCCGCCATGAGGTACGAGATGAGGGAGAGCTGCCGGATGAGCTTCTCGGTGTCCTTCGCCATGCGCGCACCAACGATAGATCGCGCGGAGATCGTCCAACGACCGTCCAATGCACCTCCGCGCCGCTCTTTGCGGATTTCGGCGGGAGTAATGTTCCGCCGCGTGACGAAGCTGGCGGTTGTCGACGACCACGAGGCGCTGCGGGGTGGCCTCGAGGTGATGCTGACGCAGGCGGGGCACGAGGTCGTCGGCGCGGCCGGCAATCTCGCTGCTGCGCTGGACCTCGTGGAGCACGCCGACCCCGAGGTCGCGCTCGTCGACATCCGGCTGCCCGACGGCAGCGGGATCGATCTCACACGGCAGCTGCTGGCGCGGCGCCCGGATCTCGCGATCGTGCTGTACACGGGCGACGCCGACGCGGAGCTGCTCTACGAGGGGTTGGATTCCGGCGCCCGCGGCTACGCGCTGAAGGCGGGGTCGATGGAGGAGCTGCTGGCGGCCATCCGCCAGGTCGCGGCCGGCGGCTCGTACGTCGATCCCCGGCTGGACCGGATCCTCCTGTCGCCGCGGGCGACGGCGCGGGTGCCGCAGCTGTCCCCGCGCGAGCGGGAGATCATCGCGCTGATGGCCGAGGGCCACACCGCCGAGCAGATCGGCAGCGAGATCACGGTGAGCGTCGAGACGGTCCGCACCCACGTGCGGAACGTGATCCGCAAGCTCCAGGCGCGCAACCGCGTCCACGCGATCGCCATCGCGCTGGAGCGCGGCGAGATCCAGCTCGAGCAGCAGAACTCGCATGGCTGACGCGGCGCTCCGCGCGCTCGTCCACGACCTCCGCTCCCCGCTGGCGATCATCGACGGCTTCGCGGCGCTCCTCGCCAAGGACGAGGGCGCGCTCAGCCCCGAGCAGCGCGCGGACTACGCCCGCCGCATCCGCGACGCGGCGACCGAGATGCGCCGCGCGCTCGACACCGCCGCGTCCTAGCCGCCGGCGGCGGCCGCGAACCGGTCCGCGAGCTCGCGCAAGCGCTCGCGCAGCTCCGCCGGGCCGTCGACGGTGAACGGGACGCCCGCGATCGCGACCCGCAACGCGAGCCAATCGAGGTCGTCGTCGCCGAGCCGCGCGGTGCACCGGTCGTCGCCGAGCGGGTCGATCGGCGGGAAGTCGCGCGGGACCCGGGCGCGCACGACCTCGGCGGACGCCGCGTAGGTGACCGTGGTCTCCCAGCGCGCGCCGTACTCACGCAGGCCGCGGTGGACGAACGCGGCGGGATCCCGGCCCGGGACCACGCGGGGCGTGAACCGGGCACCCGCCGCGATGCCGTCGATCCGGTCGACGCGGAAGGTCCGCCAGCCGCCGCGCTCCGGATCGAAGGCGACCAGGTACCACCGCCGGCCCACGCTCACCAGCGCGTGCGGCTCGACCGCCCGCCGCGTCCGGGTCCCGTCGCGGCCGCGGTAGGCGAAGCGCACCCGCTCGTGGTCGCGGGCCGCGGCGGCGAGCGTGCTGAGCGCCTGGGGATCGACGGTGAAGCCCCCGCGCGCCGAGAGCACCGACGTCGCCGCTCCGAGCGCCTGCACGCGGCGCCGCAGGTGGGCGGGCAGGACCTGCTCGAGCTTGACGAGGGCGCGCAGCGCGGTCTCCTCGATGCCGGCGACCGCGGAGCCGGCGGCGGTGCGCAGCCCGACCGCAATCGCGATCGCCTCCTCGTCGTCGAGCAGCAGCGGCGGCATCGCGGTGCCGGCGCGCAGCGCGTAGCCGCCGCCCGGGCCGCTGAGCGAGGCGATCGGGTAGCCGAGCGCGCGCAGTCGCTCGACGTCGCGCCGGACCGTGCGCGGCGTCACCTCGAGCCGCTCGGCCAGCTCCGGCCCGGGCCAGTCGCGGCGGCTCTGGAGGAGGGCGAGGAGCGCGAGGAGGCGGCTCGCGGTGCCGGTGTCGGAGGACGTGCTCATCGGTCGCCGAGCATCTTGCCGATCGAGGACAGATCCTGTCCTCGACCTCGCCCAGGCTGCTCGGCATGACTCTGAACACCGTCACCCACCTGAACTTCCGTGGCGACGCCCGCGAGGCGCTCTCGTTCTACCGCTCCGTCTTCGGCGGCGAGCTCGCCGTCGTGAGCTACGCGGACGCCCACGCGGTCACCGACCCGGCCGAGGCCGACCAGGTGATGTGGGGACAGGTCGCGGCGGACAGCGGCTTCCGCGTGATGGCCTACGACGTCCCCGGTCACCTGCCGCTCGACCGCGGGGAGAACGCGTTCTTCGTCTCCGTCCGCGGCGAGGACGCCGACGAGATCGCGGCGCTGTGGGAGAAGCTCGCCGTCGGCGCCGAGGTGCTCCAGCCGCTGACGCCCGCGCAGTGGGCGCCGCTCTACGGGATGCTGCGCGACCGCTTCGGCGTCGTGTGGGTGCTCGACGTGGCCGTCGCCTACACCGGCTAGGCCGCCGCGCGGACGGCGTCGGCGCGGGAGGCGAAGTACGCGCCGCCGCCGAGGACGCGGTCGAAGGCCGACCAGCAGGCGCCGTCGGGCAGCTCGCGCTCGAGGCGGTCGAACGAGCCGAGCCGGCCGCCGAGGTTGTCGAGGAAGTGGACGAGCGTCGCCTCGCGCGTGCAGGGGACGACGGGAGAGCCGTGCTCGAGCGTGCCGTGGTGGCTGAGGACGATGTGGGTGATCGCGGCGGCGAGGTCGGCGGGGAAGCCGGGGATGCGCTCGATCTCGCTGCGGACGAGGAAGTAGCCGAGCGGGATGTGGCCGTGCAGGCGGCCCGCGTCCGTCATCTCGATCGCGTCCGCGGCCGCGTCGGTGTACGCCTCGAGCTTGCCGATGTCGTGCAGCAGCGCGCCGGTGATCGCGACGTCGCGGTCCAGACCCGGGAACGTGGCCGACAGCCCGCTCACCGCCTGCGCGACGCTCAGCGAGTGCTCCAGCAGGCCGTGGCGGTAGGCCTGGTGGAAGCGCTTGGCCGCCGGCGCGTCGCGGTAGCGCGGCCACAGCTCGGCGTCCGGCCCGAGGATGCGGTCGAGCAGCTCGGCCAAGTGCGGATCGCGCACCGTCGCCACGAGATCGCGCAGGTCGGACTCCATCTGCTCGGCCGAGCGAGGGGGTCCGGGGGCGACGTCGGGCATGGACGGGACGCTAGAGCCGGCGGCGGACGAAACCGTGCCGCTTGCGGGGGAAAGTTCGCTAGCACACGCACCGGTCCGACCGACCGGGAACAATCCGCCGCGCATGGAGCCGACGATCCGCCCCGCGACCGCCGCCGACCTGCCGCAGGCGCAGGCGACGCTCGCCGCCGCGTACGACGGGCAGGCGTGGACGCGGTGGGTGGTCGACCCCGACGACCACGAGCGGCGGCTCGCCGAGCTGTACGCGATCTACCTGCGCGTCGCGCTCGAGCTGGGCGCCGTCCACGTCGCGGACGACGGCTGCGCGGTCGCGGCCTGGACGTGGAGCGGCGCGGAGCGCCAACAGGCCGAGCTGCTCGCCCGCGAGGGCCTCGACGCGCGGGTGGCGGAGCTGAGCGGCGCGCGGATCGAGAACCTCGGCCACGCGGCCCGCCTGCTCACCCCGCACGCGCTGGAGGCCGAGCACTGGACGCTCGCGGCGATCGGCGTCGCGCCGCCGCGTCAGCGCCAGGGTCTCGGCACGCGCCTGCTGCAGCCCATGCTCGACCGGCTCGACGAGCAGGGCCAGATCGCCGACCTGGAGACCTCGACGCCCGACAACGTCCGCCTCTACGAGCGGGTCGGGTTCGTCGTCCGCGCCGAGGTCGACATGCCCGGCGACGGGCCGCGCGTCTGGCTGATGACGCGTCAGCCGCGGTAGAAGTCGATCGCCCGGTCGGCGAGCAGGCGCACCTGGCGCTCGTTGCCGATCGAGTTCACGAGGATCGCGAAGCCGGGGATCGCCCGGCCCGCCAGCCGCGACGCGCCGCGCTTGAGCGCCATCTGCGTGAGCTTCGAGGTCAGCGTCGCCTCGTCGCGCGAGCTGATCGCCTTCATCACCGCCGCCTCGGCCATCGTCTTCCCCGCGCCGTCGAGCGCCTCGCGCGCCTCGACCGGGTTCGGGTACAGCTCGTACAGCGTCAGCAGCTCCGCCGGCCGCATCGGGTCGAGCGGGTCGTAGCCGTACGCGCCGGCGATGAAGAACACCATCCGCGACTGGATCCAGATCGCGGCCGCCATGTCCGGGAGCATCGTCAGCGCGCCGCCGATGCCGGTGATGCCGCCGCTCACCCGCGCGTAGCGGGCGTGTGCGCGCCTGGCCCGCTTGGCGAGCTTGTCCGGTGACGGCCGCGCCCCCTGCTGCTGCAGCCAGTCCCGCGCCGCCGGCCCGTGCTTCTCGGACGCCGCGAGCGCGATGATCTCGGGCGCGCGGACCGGGTCCGCCTGGATCCGGCGCAGGAGCGCGGTCGGGAGCTGGAGCCGCCCGGCCCCCAGGCCCGTGTCGTCCGTCGCGTCGGTGTCGGTCTCGGTGGCCATCGCACCACAGGATGGCGGAACGCGACTGGTGTCCAGCGGGACGGGTACGGTCCGTTTGAGAGATGCAGCCGCTGTTGGAGCATCGGGTCGAGCTCGCCGGCTTCGCGACACGCGCCCTCGAGCTGGAGGGCGACGGGACGCCGATCGTGCTCCTGCACGGGTACGGCGACAGCGCCGACACGTGGCGCCGCGTGCTCGACCGGCTCGCGCGGCAGGACCGGCGCGCGCTGGCGATCGACCTGCCCGGGTTCGGGACCGCGGACCCGCTCCGGCCCGAGGGCTCGATGCTCGAGCAGCTCGGCGCCGCCGCACGCGCCGCGGTCGAGTACGTCCTCGACCAGGCGGGCGGCGCGCAGGACACCGCGATCCTGGCCGGCAACTCGCTCGGCGGCACGGTCACGCTGCGCGCCGCGGAGGACCCGACCGCGCCGATCGCCGGCATCGTCCCGATCGCGCCCGCCGGGCTCGACATGCCGCGCTGGTTCAGCGTCATCGAGCGCGAGCCGCTGATCCGCCTCGTCCTCGCCTCGCCCGTCCCGGTGCCCGAGGCGGTCCTGCGTGCCGCGGTCGGCGAGGTGTACCGCCAGCTCGCGTTCGCCAAGCCCCGCGCCGCCGCCGCGGAGGTCGTCCGCGCGTTCACCGACCACCACGCGTCCAAGGCGTCGGTCAAGCGCATCCTCGACAACGGCCGCCGCCTCCTCCCCGAGCTCGACGACGCCTTCAGGCTGGAGCAGATCGACTGCCCCGTGCTGCTCGTCTGGGGCGAGCGCGACCGCATGGTGACCCACCGCGGCGCCCAGGTCATCACGGACGCGCTGCCCGACACGACGTACGAGCTGCTGCCCGGCATTGGCCACTGCCCGCAGATCGAGGCGGCCGACCGCGTCGCCGGCCTCCTGCTCGACTTCGCGGCGCGCCCTTCACAGAAGGTGGCCTGATCGGAGAGACTCCGCTCCGTGGCCACGCTGGCAGAGAGGCTGGCGGCCCGCGATGCGGAGCGCTTCGTCGGGCGTGAGAGGGAGCTCGCCTTCTTCGACGGGCTGCTCGTGGACGACCCGCCGGCCAACGTCGTGCTCCTCCACGGCCCCGGCGGCATCGGCAAGTCGACGCTGCTGCGCGAGGTCTCGCGGCGGGCGCGGTCGCGCGGCTGGCGGCCCCGGGTGGTCGAGGGACGCGAGCTCGCGCCGGCCCCGGGCGAGCTGGAGCGCGCGCTGGACGGCGTCGGCGGCGAGGCGCGGCCGCTCGTCCTGTTCGACACCTACGAGCGGATGACCGCGGTCGGCGGGTGGCTCAGGCAGCGCCTCCTGCCGTCGCTGCCGTCCGCGTCGCTCGTCGTGCTGAGCGGCCGCCGCAAGCCCGAGCCCGAGTGGTTCCAGGGCGGGTGGGAGCGGCTGGTCGTCGAGCTGGAGCTGCGCCCGTTCGGCACCGCGGAGGCCCGCCGGATGGCGGCGCTGCACGGCGTCACCGACGAGCAGGCGGTGCAGCAGCTCGTCGAGTGGTCGGAGGGCTCGCCGCTCGCGCTGGAGCTGGGCGCGAGCGCGGCGGCCGACGGCGGCTGGCGGCCCGAGTGGCTGGAGGGGCGGCCGGACCTCGTGCAGGCGCTGCTGCGGCGGATCGGCAGCGAGGAGCTGGAGGCCGGCGACCTCGAGGTGCTCGCGGTCGCGGCGATCGCGCGGTCGGTCAACGCGCGGCTCCTGCGCTCCGTGCTCCCCGAGGTCGACGCGGAGGAGGGCGAGGCGTGGCTGCGCGACCGGTCGTTCACCGAGCGCGTGGGCGACGGCGTGGCGCTCCACGACCTGGTGCGCAAGGCGCTGCGGGCCGACCTCAAGCGGCGCCGGCCCGAGCACGAGCGTGAGCTGCGCCGGCGGCTGGCCGACCACTTCTACGTGCGCGCGGTGCGCGGCGAGACGCGCCTGCTCTCCGACCTCGCCGACCTGCAGGAGAACCCGGCGCTGCGCTGGGGGATGGGCGCGGAGGGCTCGATCCGCCACCGGGTCGACCAGCTCCACCCCGACGACGACCTGCCCGCGCTGCTGCCGCTGATCCGCCGCCGCGCGCCGGACGTCAGCGACGCCTCGATGGCCGAGTGGTGGGCCTCGACCGAGAAGCTGCTGCGCGCCGCGCCCGAGCGTGCCGTCGTGGTCCGCGACGCCGAGGACGCGCTGTGCGGGCTGGCCTTCGCGGTGACGCCGTTCAGCGCGCCGCCGGCCGCCGAGGAGGACCCGATGCTCGGCGCGTGGATCGCCCACGCCCGTGCGCACTCGCCGCACGGGCAGGCGCTCGTGTGGCGCGACTCGCTCGACCTGACGACGCCGCGCGAGGGCGACCTCGGCTCCCCGATCATCCCGCTGATGAACACCGCGGCGGTGCTGCGCTCGGGACTGGGGAACCCGCGCTGGTCGTACCTGCCGATCGACCCGGGCAACGACGCGGCGGTGGCGTTCGCGCGGATGTCGGGCTCCCAGCACGTGGCGGAGCTCGACATCACCGGCTATGAGCGGACGGTCGAGTGCTGGATCCTCGACCATGGGCGGACCGGGATGCTCGGCGGGCTGCGGGCGGCGATCTACGGCGAGGTCGGGCTCCCGATGCCGCCCGACGACCCGGACCTCGCGCTCGTGCCGGGTGCCGACGCGGCCGGCGTGGGCGCCCCGGAGCCGGAGTTGGCGCGCACCATCAACGCCGACGACGTGCGCGACGCGCTGCGCAACCTCGACCAGCCGCTGGAGCTGTCGGCGTCGCCGCTGGCCCGCGGCTCGACGCCCGACGAGCGCGCCGCGTCGGTGCGGGCGGCGCTGGAGGAGGCGGTCGCGGGCGCGTTCGGCGACGGGCCGGACGAGCAGCTGCTGCGGGACGCGCTCAAGCGCGGCTACCTCGACGCCGCGGGGTCGCACGAGGCGGCGTGGTGGGACCTGCACCTCTCCCGCGCGACGTACTTCCGCAAGCTGCGGACGGCGAGCGCGCGGGTGGCCGAGTGGCTGCTCGCCCACCCGCGCTGACGCTGCTCACCCGCGGCGCGTGCCCTTCTTCGCGCCCGGCTTCTTGGCGACGGCGCGCTTCTTGGCGGCGTTCTTCGTCGCGCAGGTCTTCTTCTTGGCGGCCGCCTTCCTGGCCTTGACCTTGGCCTTCCTGCCGGCGGCCTTGCGCTTGGCGCGCTTCTTCTTCGCGCAGGCGGCGGCCTTCTTCTTCTTGGCGACCGGCTTGACCTCGGAGGACGGGGCTGTCGTCGGCGTGGTCGTCCCGGGCTGCGGGGCCGGGGCCGGCGCAGGGGCGCTGGGATCGGCCGGCTTGTCGGCGATCGGCAGGTCGAGCTTGATCCGCACGCGCGAGAACGCGTGGCTCGCCCAGGAGGCGTTGCCGGCGCCGTCGGTGCCGCGGACCTCGAACGTGTGCGCGCCGAGCGAGACCGGCGCCGGCGCCGTGTAGGTGCCGCCGTTGCACGGCGTCGCCGTCGCGCCGTCGATGCGGCAGACGTACGTGTAGGGCGCGCCGCCGTCGGCGGGAGCGGTGAACGTGAAGGTCGGCGTGGAGTCGATCGTCTTCGCCGGGCCGGCGATCGTGACGGCCGGCGCGGTGGCGTCGACGGCGAAGGTGCGGATCGCCGGGCTCGCGTCCGGCACGCCGTAGCTGACGTCGCGGACGCGGAACGTCTGGTTGGGGCCGTCGGCCAGCGCGCTGACGGTCTTCGGGCTCGTGCACGCGGCGAACGGCGCGCCGTTGACGCTGCACTCGAAGGTCGCCCCGAGCGTGGTGGAGACGAACGAGAAGGTCGGCGTGCGGTTGATCGTCGTCGTGCCGGTCGCGGGGCCGGCGGTGATGACCGTGTCGGCGTGCGCGGCGGCGGGAGCGAGGAGCGCCGCGGCGGTCAGGGCGGCGAGCGAGAGGGATCTGCGTGGCATGGGCCGATCCTCCGCGGCGGGCGCCGCGATGTCCGTGCCGACACCGTCTCGACCGCGTCTCACGCCGTGCGCCATCCCAGTTGCAGCACCGCCAGTTCGACGGGGTACGATCGTTCATCAGCAGCCGATGCCCCCGTTCTTGCCCTCTCCCGGCCAGCTCTCCGACGCGGCCGCGAACGTGTTCGACAAGCTGCTGCGGGGCGGGCTCGCCGACCTGCGCCCGACGCCGGCGCGGATCATCCACGAGGAGCCGCAGTGCACCGTCTTCCGGTACCTGCGCAACGACGGGGTGACGCCCGATCGCCCGCCGGTGCTCCTCGTCCCGCCGCTTGCGGCGCCCGCGCTCTGCTTCGACCTGCGCCGCGGCCACTCGCTCGCCGAGCACCTGCTCGACGCCGGCCACCCCGTGTACCTCGTCGAGTACGGGCCGATCGCGTTCTCCGACCGCGAGCTGGGGCTCGAGCACTGGGTCGAGGACGTCATCCCGACCGCGCTGCGCCACGTCAGCGCGGACACCGGCGGCGCGGACGTGCAGGTCGTCGGCTGGTGCCTGGGCGGCATCATGTCGATCCTCTCCGTCGCCGCCGGGCCCGAGTTGCCGGTGCGGTCGGTGGCCTGCGTCGCGAGCCCGTTCGACTTCCGCCGCGTGCGGCTGATCGCGCCGATCCGGCCGCTGGCGAACCTCACCAACGGGGCGGTCGTCACGCAGCTCTACCGCGCGCTGGGCGGCGCGCCGTCGCCGCTCGTGCGGCGCGCGTTCCAGCTCACGTCGATCGACAAGGAGCTGACGAAGCCGATCGCGATCCTCACCCGGCTGCACGACCGCGACTTCCTCGCGCAGCTCGAGGCGGTCGACCGCTTCATGGCGTCGATGCACGCGTACCCGGGGCGGACGTTCGGCCAGCTGTACCACCAGTTCTTCCGCGTCAACGACCTCGCCGACGGCCGCATGCGGCTGTCCGACCAGGACATCGACCTCGCGGACGTCCGCGTGCCGGTGCTCTGCGTCGCGGGGGAGGCCGACGTGCTCGCGCCGCAGGCGGCGGTCCACCACCTCGGGCGGCTGCTCCCCAACGCGCCGACGGTGCGGCTGGAGACCGGCCCGGGCGGCCACCTCGGCGTGCTGACCGGGCGCGCCGCGAAGCGCACGACCTGGCGGTGGCTGGACGAGTTCCTCACCGGGGCGCCGGACGCGGACGTCGCCGCGCGGGTGCCTGCGCCGCCCGTCGCGGCCTGACAGCGCCCTTGCGCGCGCAACCAGTTGGGCCGTCTACCCTGCGCCCGGCCATGACCCTGCGCCGTCCTCTCGCCTTCGCCACCCTCGCCGCCGCCCTCCTCCTCGCGCCTGCCGCCGCGCAGGCCGCGCCCAAGCAGCAGCAGCAGCCGACCGTCCGCGTCATCGCGCAGGGCGTGAAGGCCGGTGGAGTGGACCTCGGCGGCCAGACGATCGAGCAGGCGACCGCGACGCTCCAGGGCGGCGTCGGCGCGACGCTCCTGGCGCCGGTCGACGTGGTCGTCGCGGACAAGAGCTTCCGGCTCGACCCGGCGGCCGACGCGAAGCTCGCGTTCGACGCGGCGACCACCGCCAAGCGCGCGTACTACGCGGGCCGCGACAAGGGCCCGAACCAGGAGGTCGAGCTCGCGCTGCGGTTCTCCAACGCGTCGCTGCGCGAGTGGGCGAAGGACGTCCGCGCGAAGACCGGCCGCAAGGGCCGCGACGCGAAGGTCCAGATCACCGTCCGCAAGATGAAGCTGACGACGTCGGCGACCGGCCGCGCCGTCAACGACGTGCAGCTCGCGCGGCGGCTGGCCGTGACGCTCGCCGACCCGGCGCGCGCCCGCATCCTGCGCCAGAAGCTCCGCAAGACGCAGCCGGACGTCACGACCGACGAGGTGCGCAAGCAGTACGGCACGGTCATCACGGTCGACCGCGCGTCGCACAAGCTGCGCCTCTTCAAGCGCCTGAAGCTGTCGAAGACGTACGGGATCGCGGTCGGCGCCGCCGGCTACGACACGCCGCCCGGCCTGTTCCGCATCCAGAGCAAGCAGGTCAACCCGGCGTGGCACGTCCCGAACAGCGACTGGGCCGGCGGCCTGCAGGGCCAGGTCATCCCGGGCGGCGCGCCGAACAACCCGCTCAAGGCGCGGTGGCTCGGCGTCAACGGCTCGGTCGGCATCCACGGCACCGCCGAGGAGTGGTCGATCGGCTCGCGCGCGTCCCACGGCTGCATCCGCATGCGGGTCGCCGACGTGGTCGATCTGTACCCCCGCGTCCCGATGGGCGCGCCCGTGCTGATCAAGTAGGTCAGCGACCGCACACGCGGCGCACAACTTCTGTAGAGGTCCGCGAGCGGAACCTCCATGTTCCGTCTTGCGGGGTGGTGGATTCCTGGGAGACGGGCAGGCTGATGGGTGCAGGGCCCGCGAAGAGAGGCGCGGGTGCTCGTCCGTCCGCCCCCCGGCTCACGAGGACCCACGTTGCCGACTCTTCCGTTCCGGGCTCACGCCCTCGCGGCGCTCATCGCCGCTTGTCCAGGTGCATCCACGCCTGGCCATCTGCTCGAACCAGGAAGGGCCGAGCAGGTGGTGGCGTGCGTGGTCTCGCACGAGCGCACGCTCCGCGACCGCCCGGCGGTCGAGCGCGAGCAGCACCTCGACGAGGCGGCCTCGCGGCACGCCAGCGACATGGTCGCGCGCGGCTACTTCGCGCACGTCTCGCCCGGCGGCTCGACCCCGCACGACCGCCTCCGCCGCGCCGGCTACGCCCGGCAGCCGCCCTACCGCTGGGGCGAGGTCCTCGCGTGGGGCCGCGGCACCGGCGGCACGCCCGCGGCGATCGTCCGCGGCTGGCTCCGCTCCCCACCGCACCGCGAGATCCTCCTCGACCCCGCCTTCCGGCGCATCGGCGTCGGCGTCGCGCAGGGCACGCCCGCCGGCTCCTCGCGCGGGGTGACGGTCGCGGCGACCTTCGGCAACCGCTAGCCGGTCGCCGGGGGCGCCCGCCGGGCGGCGCGTGGCACATTGAGGGCATGGAGGAACCGCACTACCGCGAGGTGCTCGTCGCGATCGACGGGTCGCCGGAGGCGGAGCTCGCGCTGGCGCACGCCGCGCGCGTGGCGCAGGTCGACAACGCGCGGCTGCACCTGGTCGCGGTCGCGCCCGAGCCGCCGTCGCTGATCGGGCCGACCGCGGGCGTGACGCGGGAGCAGCTGGCCGACGACATCCGCCGCGAGATGGAGGGCGTGCTGCGGGACGCGAAGGCCCAGCTGCCCGACGACGTGTCGCTCGACACCCGGCTGCTGATGGGCGATCCGCCGGCCGAGATCCTGCGCGCGGCGGAGGAGGCGCGGTGCGACCTCATCCTCTTGGGCACGCGTGGGCGCGGGCGCATCGGGTCGCTGCTCGGCAGCGTCTCGCAGGCGGTGCTGCACCGCGCGAAGGCGACGGTCATCGTGGTGCACGGCCCCGCCGCCTGACAGGCGCCGCCCGCAGGCGCATCCGCGGGGTCGTCAGACTGGGTGCCGTGCCCCAGCTGGCCGAGGGAACCGAGTTCGCGGGCTGCCGCATCGAAGGTGTGGTGGGCCGCGGCGGCATGGGCGTGGTCTACCGGGCCACGCAGCTCGGCCTGGGCCGGCCCGTCGCGCTCAAGCTCCTCGCCGGCCCGAACGCCGCCGACCCCGAGTTCCGCGCGCGGTTCGAGCGCGAGGCGCAGATGGCCGCCGCGATCGACCACCCGAACATCGTCCCGGTCTACGCGGCGGGCGAGGAGGACGGCACCGCGTACCTCGTCCTGCGGTTCGTCAGCGGCACCGACCTGCACAAGCTGCTGCGCCGCGACGGGCCGCTCCCGCCTCGGCAGGCCGCGTCGATCGTCGCCCAGGTCGCGTCGGCGCTCGACGCCGCGCACGCCGCCGGCCTGGTCCACCGCGACGTCAAGCCGGGCAACGTCCTGCTGGAGGGCGACCACGCGTACCTGAGCGACTTCGGGCTCACGCGGCTCGCCTCGCAGGCCGCGACGCAGCTGACGCAGGAGGGCCGCTGGCTCGGCACGGCGGACTACGCGTCGCCCGAGCAGCTCGAGGGCCGGGCGACCGACGCGCGCTCGGACGTCTACGCGCTCGGCTGCGTCCTGTACGCCGCGCTCACCGGCGGGCCGCCGTTCCCCCGCGACACCGTCCCGGCGACGCTCCTCGCGCACCTCGGCGACGAGCCGCCCAAGCCCTCCGTGACCCCCGGCGTCCCGCCCGAGCTCGACAACGTGGTCGCCCGTGCGCTCGCCAAGGACCCCGCGCACCGCTACCCGTCCGCCGGCGACCTCGGCCGCGCCGCGCTGGCCGCCGCGCGCGGCGAGCCGGTGACCGAGGGGGAGCGGAGCGTCGCCCGCGGCGACGCGGCCCCCCACGCCCGCAACGGCGCCGCGACGCTGTGGGTCACGCCCGACTCCGACCCGACCCATCTCGTCGCCGACGACGCGACGCGGGTCGCGGGCGAGACCGCGGCCACGCGCCTGGCGCCCGGGCCCGCCGCGACCCGCGTGGCCGGGGACGCGCCGCCCCGCCGCAGCCGCGACCGCCCGGCGCCGCCGCCGGAGGACCGGCCGCCCGCGGTCAAGGTCCGCGGCCGCCGCAAGGGGCTCGCGCTCGTCTTGGCCGTCGTCGGCGCCGCGATCGCCGCGGGCATCGCGGCCGCAGCCATCTGGGGCGACGGCGGCGACGCGCCGCCCGCCGGCCCGCTGACCGCCGACGAGATCACGACCGTCACCGACCGCTTCGCCGCCGCGTACGCGAAGGAGGACGGCGCCGCGCTCGGCCGGACGCTCTCCCGCGACGTCGAGCGCGTCCTGCCCGCGAGCCGCCAGCGCGGTCGGGAGGCGGTCGTCGCCGAGTACCGACAGCAGTTCGCCACGATCCCGGTGCGGGCGTACCGCCTCGAGGACCTCGACGTCGACGCGGGCGACGTCGGCCGTGCGTCGGGCCGGTACGTCGTCGACCGCACCGACGGCCGCTCCTTCGGCGGATCGGTCGTCTTCAACGTCGTCCGGGACGAGCGCGGGCGACCGCGGATCGACCTCGTGATGACGCGGCCCGATCCATAAACGGGACGGAACTGATCCTCGGTCAGGTGGCCAGAAGGGCTCCGCGTGAGGTGCGTCACGGCCGATCGCCTGGCAGCCATGCCCGCTCGCTTCCGCACCCTCACCATCCCGGCCAAGCTCTGGCTCATCGTCGCGCTCGCCGCGATCGGCGTCATCGTCACCGGCTGGACGCGCCTCGACAGCGTCCGCCCGCGCGAGACGGACGCCCGCAAGGCCAAGCTCGAGAACCTCACGCAGGTCGCTCGTTCCACCATCGCCGGCTTCCAGGCCCGCGAGGCGAAGGGCGAGCTGACGACCGCCGAGGCCCAGGCCGGCGCGAAGGCCGCCGTGAAGGCCATGCGCTACGGCAAGGACGACTACTTCTGGATCAACGACATGGGCCCGAAGATGGTCGCCCATCCGATGAAGCCCGAGCTGGAGGGCAAGGACCTCAGCGCCAACGAGGACCCGAACGGCAAGAAGCTCTTCGTCGAGATGGTCGACGTCGTCAAGGCCGACGGGCAGGGCTTCGTCGCCTACGAGTGGGAGCGCCCGGGCGACGAGAACCCCGTGCCGAAGCTCTCCTACGTCGCCGGCTTCGAGCCGTGGGGCTGGGTCGTCGGCACCGGCGTCTACGTCGACGACATCGACACGGCCGTCCACGACGAGACCGTCACCGTCGTGTGGCAGGTCGCGCTCATCGTGCTCGTCGTCGCGCTGATCGCGTTCCTCATCAGCCGCACGATCTCGCGGGATGTCGCCACGCTCAGCGGCCGCCTGCGCGGGCTGGCGCGCGGCGAGGTGTCCGGCGAGGAGATCGCCGACGGGCCGGTCGAGACGCGTGCCGCGCTCAACGAGACCGCGACCTACCTGCGTGACGCGTCCGGCGTCGCCGAGCAGATCGCCGACGGCGACCTGACGATCGCGGTGGAGCCGCGCAGCGACGCCGACGTGCTCGGCCACGCCCACGCCAAGATGGTCGACGGCCTGCGCTCGCTCGTCGGCGCGATGTCCTCGAGCGCCGGCACGCTCAACGCCGCGTCGCAGCAGGTCGCGCACACGTCCGACGAGGCCGGCCGCGCGGTCACCGAGATCGCGTCCGCCGTCGGCGACGTCGCGCAGGGCGCCGAGCAGCAGGTGCGCCTGGTCGAGCAGACCCGCGAGGCCGTCCAGGGCGCCGTCCGCGCCGCCGTGGCGAGCGCCGAGGTCGCCCGCGAGACGGCCGCTGCGGCCGACGACGCCAAGCAGTCCGCGCAGGACGGCGTCGCCGCCGCCGACGCGGCCGCGACCGCCATCGAGCAGGTCGCCGCGTCGGGCGCCGAGGTCGGCAGCGCGATCCGCGACCTGGCCGAGCGCTCCGGGCGCATCGGCGGCATCGTCGACACCATCACCGCCATCTCCGAGCAGACCAACCTCCTCGCGCTGAACGCCGCCATCGAGGCCGCGCGTGCGGGCGAGCAGGGCCGCGGCTTCGCGGTCGTGGCCGAGGAGGTCCGCAAGCTGGCCGAGGAGTCGCAGGAGGCCGCGGGCCAGATCGCGTCGCTCGTCGGCGAGATCCAGGCCGAGACCGGCCGCGTCGTGTCGGTCGTCGAGGGCTCCTCGGAGCGCACCGAGGAGGGCGTCGCCACCGTGCGCCGCACGCGTGAGGCGTTCCTCGGGCTCGGCGCCGTCATCGACGACATGGGGCAGCGCGTCAGCGAGATCGCGGGCGCGGTCGACGAGATCGCCGCCGAGGCGCAGCGCGCGGAGGAGGACGTCACCGGCGTCTCCGCCGTCGCCGAGCAGTCGTCGGCGTCTGCCCAGGAGGTCTCGGCCTCCACGCAGGAGACCAGCGCGTCCGCGCAGGAGATCGCCGAGTCGGCGCAGTCGCTCGCGGTGACGGCGGACGAGCTCGAGCAGCTCGTGCACCGCTTCCGCGTCCCGGCCGCCGCCGCGGCCGCCTCCGACGAGGCCTAGCGGGCCGTCGCCACCGCCGCCCAGTCCTCGGTCGCCTCCAGGCGGCTGAGGACGGCGGCGAGCTGGCCCAGCATCCGGGCCAGCGTCAGGTCGGCCGGCCGCGGGCTCGCCGCGGCCGCCAGGCGCAGGAGGTCGGGGGTCGCGCGCCGGGCGCGCTCGAGCACCCCGAGCAGCGCGTCCGCGTCGAGCCTGGCGGTGCCGGCGGCGAGCTCGCCGCCGGTGGCGTGGAGGAGCGCGAAGGCGTCGGGCGCGAGGTCGGGAGGGAGGACGCCGAGGTCCGCGGTGGCGGCGGCGAAGCCCGCCTCGTTCGCGGTCGCGAGCGCCGCGAGGCCGCGCAGCCCCGCCTCCGCCCGCGCCTTCTCCACCGGCCGCGCGACGCCGAGCCCGAGCAGTCCGAGCGTCCCCCGCGGGCCGACGAGCACGTGCGTGTCGCGCACGTCGTAGGGGGCGAGCCCGGCCTCCAGCACCGCCGCGCGCCACGCCGCGACGATCGTCCGCGCGGCGCCGCTCGCGTCCCCCGGCCGAGCGCCGCTCGCCAGCGTCTCGCCGCGCAGCCACGTCGTCACGAGCACCTCGGGCGTCGACAGCTCCAGCTCCGGCTTTGGCACCGCCACGCCGTCCACCCCGCGCAGCGCGCGGCCGACGCGGCGCAGCGTCGACGCCTCGTGCTCGAGGTCCAGCTCGTCGAGCGCCTGCTCGCGCAGGTCGCGCAGCACCGCCCCCGCGTCGAGCCCCGGGAACGCCGCGCGCAGCGGCGCCGCGACGACGTCGAGGAGCGCGAGATCGTTGCGCACCGCGCGCTCGACCCCCGGCCGGCGCACCTTGATCGCGACCGCCGTGCCGTCGTCCAGCTCGCCGCGGTGGACCTGCGCGGTCGGCGTCACCGCGACGGGCTCGGCGACCAGGTCGTCGAGCACCTTGCCCGCCGGGCGGCCCCAGGCGGACTTCAGCTCGCTCTCCACGACCTTGCGCGGCAGCGGCTCCAGCACCGCCTCGCGCGCTGCGTCGATCTCAGCGAACCACCGCTCGCGCAGCGCGTCCGGGAGCGCGTCGCGGTCGATCAGGCCGTCCAGTCGCGCGATCGCGATCCGCGCGCTGGGCGCGCGCCGCACGAGCTGGATGCCGGTCTCGACCAGCGCCGCGACGGCGGGCGGGAGGTCTGCGCGCGCGGCCATCGTCAGCAGACGCGCGCCACGCGGAGCGTCACGGTCGAGCCGGGCTTGACCTCGGTCCCCGCCGGCGGGTCGATCGAGCAGACGCCCGTGTCGCCGGGCAGGAGGTCGTCGAACAGCCCGCCCCCGTCCTCGGTCTCCACCTTCAGGCCGAGCGCCTCCAGCCGCCCGCGCGCGCCGTCGAGCTCGTCGCCCTCGACGGCGGGGATGGTCACCGGCACCTCGCGCACGACGCGCAGCGCGGTGGTCACCGGCCGGCGGTCCTCGGCGACTGCGGCGACGTCGATCAGGTTCGCGCCCTCCTCCAGCGCCACGTCGGTCGCGAACGCGCCGCCGCTGACCGGCACCTGCCGGCCGAGCACGGTCACCTGCGCGCCGGCGGGCGAGACCTTGCCGCTCACCTGCACCGACTCGCCGTCCACGGTCGCGGCGTCCTGTGGGCCGGTCAGGTCGAGCTGCACCGCGCGCAGCACCTTCGGCGGCTCGTCCTCGCCGCCGCCGCACCCGACGAGGCCCGCCGCGAGCACGGGCAGGGCGAGGAGCAGGGCGAAGCGGCGCACAACGCCGCAGGGTACGGGCTCAGAGCACGCGCGGCGCCACGCGCGACCCCGGCGCGCGAGCGCGCGCCGGGGCGGCGACGACGCGTCCAGCGGTGCGCTCAGCGCTTGCGGCCGAACGGCCCCCAGATCGCGAACGTCAGCCCGCGGGCGCTGTCCGGCTGCGTCTGCGGGGTCTGGCCGGGGGCGAGCCGGTCGCCCTGCTGGTTGAGGAAGAACGTGTCGCCGTCGGGGCTGAAGCAGCCGCCGCAGAACTCGGTGGTGTTGAGGATCGTCTGGGCGAAGTCGTAGATCTCGCCGTTGCGGGTGACGCCGCGGACGAACTGCTCGCCGTTGGAGTCCTCCTGGAGGAACACGTCACCGGTGTCGGGGACGACGACGAGGTTGTCGGGGTTCTCCAGCTCCTCGACCGCGGTCGACTCGAAGATCAGCTTCAGCAGGCCGCCGTCGCGCCCGCGCGGGGTGTACTCCCACAGCTGGCCGAGGCCCGCGTTGCCGCCGGTCGTGCAGTCGAAGTAGATCCGCCCGCCGCTCGTCCACGCGCCCTCGGTGCGGTTGAAGATCGCCGCGCCCTTGGCCTGCGCCTCCGTGCGCACGGTGTCGGTCAGCGGGTTGGGCTCCTCGATCGTCACCCACTCGACCGGGAACGTCTGGCCCGGCGTCGCCTCGTCGGCGTCGAAGCCCGGGGCGTTGGCGATCTTCAGCGCCTGGAGCGTGCCGCCGAACGTCGCCAGGTCCCCCGCCTCGCGCGGCTGCCGGCGCGGGAGGAACCGGTAGAACGCCGCGTTGCCGCGGTCCTCGGTCTCGTACAGGACGCCGTCGAGCCACGCGACCGCCTCGTGCGAGAACCGGCCCGCGTCGAGCACCGGCTGCGGGGTGACCGGGCCGTCGGCGTCGGCCGGGATCTCGAAGATGTACCCGTGCGGCACGCCGGTCCCGGGCGTGACGTTGCCCTCGGCCGAGCCGTAGTTGAAGATCTCCTCGCACGTGATCCACGTGCCCCACGGCGTCTGGCCGCCAGCGCAGTTCGTGTGGGTCCCGCCGAGGACCGCGAACGCCTCCTTCACGCGCCGGTCGCGGCCGACCACGAGCTTCGTGTTGCCGCCGCGGACGTTGACGTCCGGGTCGTAGCGCTTGCCGGTCGGCACCTCGACCGACACCTCGCCGGCCCGCGAGCGGTTCTCGTGGTTGCGGATGAGCACGGTCGTGCCCCACGCGCCGCGGAACGCCGCCATGCCGTCGAAGATCCCCGGCGTCGGCTTGCCGTCGCGCAGCGGGTCGCCCGCCCGCGAGATGACGCGGTACTGGAAGCCGGGCGGCAGCGCGAGGTACTCGACGCCGGAGTCCAGCTCGCGGGTCGGCTTCAGGTCGCCGTAGCCGGGCGCGGCCGGCCGGGGCGGGTGCGAGCGGCGTAGGCCGAGATCGGCGTGCCGAGGGCCAGCGCGGTGCCGGCCGCAGCGGTGCCCTGCACGAACGTCCGGCGGGTGGTGTCGACGGCCACAGGGAGTCTCCTCGAGTCGGGGGTGACACGACCCGGGCAGCCTCCAGGCCAGGAGGGGCGCGACGGTGAACGTTCCGTGACCGGCCGTGTCCGGCGCGTCGCCGCGCGCCTACGATCGGCCGCGATGGCCGCCGACGCCGTCCTGCCCCAGCCCGAGTCCGAGCCCGCGCTGCGCGACGTGTACGCGCCGCCGCCCCCGCCGCCGGTCCCCCAGCGGCAGGAGGCGGTGTCCCGGCGCGCGCTCCTGCGGCTCGGCCCCACTCGGCGCTCGCGCGTGCCGGTCGACCACGCTGCCGCGACCGCCCGCGTGCGCGCCGAGTGGGAGGCCCCGGCGCACCTGCCGCTGCTGGCCGCGCTGGCGCCGGTCGCCGACGTGCTCGCGGACGCCGCGGAGGTGCGCGACGGCGACGCGGTCCTCGACGTGGGCGCGGGCGACGGCAACGTCGCCCTGGCCTGCGCCGCCCGCGGCGCGCAGACCGACGCGTGCGACCTGGCCGACGCGATGGTCGCCCGCGGCCGCGCGCGGTGCGGCGGCGCGGTCCGCTGGCGGCAGGCCGACGCGTAGGCGCTGCCCTACGCCGACGCCACGTTCGACATCGTCGTGTCGGCGTTCGGGCTCGCGCTCGCGCCCCGTCCGCTGCGGGCGGTCGGCGAGGCCGTCCGCGTCTGCCGTCCCGGCGGCCGGGTCGCGCTCGCGGCCTGGCTCCCGCGCGGGCTGCCGGGCCGCCTGGACGAGTTCGTCGAGGCGCTCGCGCCGCTGCCGCAGGGCGTGCCATCGCCGGCGCAGTGGGGCCGGCGCGACGTGGCGCTCGCCCGGCTGGAGCCGGTGCTCGAGGACGTGGAGGTCCGCACGCGCACCGTGCCGCTCGCGTTCGCCTCCGCCGACGCGTGCTTCGACGCGCTCGCCCCGATCGGCCTCGACACCGCGCAGCGCGCCGCGTTGCGCCCGTCGTTCGACCGCCTGCTCGCGAGCGCGAACAACCGCCCGCCCGCGGTCGAGCTCGACGCGCGCTACCTCGTGCTCACCGGGCGCCGGCCGGCCGCCGGCTAACGGCCGACGCTGCCGCGGAACAGCACGCCCGCGACGGCGGCGACGATCAGCGCGAGGATCGGGATGCCCCAGCCCAGCAGGCCGGCGATGGCGAGGATCGCGGTGACGACGAAGACCGCGGCGGCGGTGCCGCTGGTCATCGCCAGCCGGTAGGCGCGCTTCTCGCGCTGGCGGCGGGTCGGGCGGGCGCCCGGACGGCGGGACAGGTCGCTCATGCGCTCCAGTGTGGCGGACCGATACGGCAACGTCGCGTCACCAGGGGAACTTCCGGGGTGGCGCAACACGCAGGTATCCGGTAAAGCTCCCGGCGATGACACGGCACGGATGCCGGGCGTACGCCGCCCTGCTCGCGATCACGGCGGCGGTCTGCGTCGCGCTGCCTGCGCAGGCCCAGGCGCAGTTCGGCAGCTGGGACTCGGCCGACGGCGTCGTGCAGGCGCGCGAGGGCGACCAGGAGCCTCCGGTCACCACGAGCGACGGCGAGACCGCCGGTGACCTGCTCGCGCACGCGTACGGGTTCGAGCGCACCTCGTCGCCGGTCGCGTACGTGCGGCTGCGCTACTTCTCCGAGCTCAGCCCGGGCCGGGAGGCGCTGACGGCGCTCGACTTCGACCGCGACGGCGTGCCCGAGATCGGCGTCCGCACGCGCGTCCGCATCACCAACACGTCCGGTGGCGACAGCCAGCCGTACGACGTCTACGACCTGCGCGGCTCCGGCACGACCGCGGCGTGCCTCGTCCTCCCGACCGACCCGGCCAAGCGGCTGTTCGGCGGCAACACGACGGCCGACGGCTCCAACCCGGCGCGCATCGCCGTCGACGTCACGCAGCTCACCGCGACCGTCGGGGCCGGCCTGATGCGGTACGCGCCGCGCCTGGTGACCCTGCTCGTGGACGACGCGGCGGCGGCCGGCGGCACGCAGCGGGACGCGATCCCCACCGCGGCCGGCGGCGCGGGTCGCTGCGGGGCGGGCAACGCGGGCTGGCCGATCCGGTTCGCCGACGCCACCGACCGGGTCGTCCCGGGCGACTCGATCAACGGCAGGTCGATCGAGGAGGACCCGGCCGACAACCCGTCGGGCAACGCCGACCTGCGCCGCGTCGCGCTCGAGCAGCGCGAGCACCTCGCGTACGCCGGGGACGCGGTCACGCCCAGCTCGACCAACCTCGACGTCGCGCTCTACCCGGCGGACCTCACGCTCGACTTCCAGAGCACGACCGCGCTGAGCACCGTCACCTACCTGTGGCCGCACGGCTCGCGCAAGAGCCCGATGGCGATGGTGCTCACCGAGCGCGTCGCCGGCGACAGCACGAAGGTCCGCGTCAAGATCGCGCGCAACCTGCGCCAGTGGGACCTCGACGCCACGTTCGGCGCCCGCGCGTGCCTGCCGGTCGCCACCTCGACGACGCTCGGGGGCACGCCGCTCGTCGACCCGGAGGACGTCATCACGGTCGACCTGCCGCTCACGGCGGGCGTTGACGGCGCGCGGCGCGTGACCGTCGCGCTCGACGCCGCGCTCGAGGAGATCCAGGGCACGTCGCGCAGCGGCCAGGCGCTGTTCGAGCTGCGCTTCCACACGATCTCGAGCCCGGGCGAGATCTTCCCGCCGGCGGAGGTCGACCACGTGCCGTACCTCGCGGGCTTCAGCCCGGACGGCACCGCGCTTGCCTCGGGCTGCCAGGCGCCGGGCAGCGGGGCGGGCGCGTTCTCCAACCCGCAGTACGGCGCGTACGTCTACCCCGACCGCACCGCCTTCGCCGGGCCGAACCCGCCGACCGCGCAGCTCACCGCGACGCCCAGCGCGGCGACGCGCGCGGACGACGTCACGTTCTCCACCGCCGGGACGAGCGGCGGGACGCTGCGCTGCTTCCTCGGCGGCAACCCGTTCCGCCTCGACCCGTGCCCCACCGGCGCGGGCCTCACGAGGAGGTTCGACCAGTCGTTCCGCGCGTACCTGACGGTCGACACCGCGGAGGGCACGTGGGCGTCCGACCACGCGGACGTGACGATCGTCAACGCCGCGCCGACCGCGGACATCGAGTTCGACGGCACGCCGCCCGCGCAGGGCAGCGACGGGACGTTCGCGATCGTCGGCGGCCAGCCGGTCGAGGTGCCGCTGAAGGCGACCGCGAGCGACGCCGACCCGGGTGCGGTCCTCAGCTACAGCTGGTCGGTCACCCCGACGCTGCCCGGGCTGGGCGGCACGCAGACGAGCAAGCTCGTGCCGGTCTTCACCGCGCCTGGCACCTGGACGGTGCGGGTCGACGTCAGCGACGGCACGGACACGACGACCGCGACGCGCACGATCCAGGTCGTCCGCGCGCCCGCCGGCGACGTGTCGATCAAGCCGGTGGCGAAGGTCGTCGCCGGCAACCCGTTCGACCTCGAGGGCGTCGTCGCCGGCAGCGGCCACCAGGCGCTGACGTGGGAGTGGGACGTCGACGGGAACGCGACCGAGGAGTGGGTGAGCGGCGCGCAGCTGCGCACCGGCGTCACGGTCGCCGCCCCGAACCCGGCGTACCCCGTCCGCGTGCGCGCGACCGACGCGGGCGGACGGCGCGCCACCGCGACGCTCGCGCTCAACGTGCGCCGGGCCAACGAGCAGCCGCCGCTGGCCGCGCTCGTCGTCACGGAGCCGGGCGGCGGCGCGACGTCCGGGGCCGCGGTGACGTTCGACGCATCCACCAGCCGCTACGTCGACGTCGACGGCACGCCGCAGGGCCAGGTCGGCACGAGCCCGTCCGACGTGCGCTTCCACTGGGACTTCGGCGACGGCGCCACGCAGACGACCGACACGGCGCGGGTGGAGCACGTCTACGCGGGCTCGGGCGCGTACGAGGCGCGCGTCGTCGTGGAGGACCGCCGCGCGACGCCCAGCAGCTCCTCCAACCCGGCCGTGCAGACCGTGCTCGTCGCGCCCGGCGCCACCGACGCCAACGCCCCCGCGGCGGTCATCGCGCGGCAGGAGCCCGCGCCGGACAAGCCGGTGTTCGCGAACCGGGCGATCACGCTGTCGGCGTTCGGCAGCGCGGCCAAGCCGGGCCACGGCCCGTTGAGCTACGCCTGGGACCTCGACGGCGACGGCACGTTCGAGCACGCGACGGGCGACCAGCTGCAGGTCACGTTCCGCCCGCCGGCGGCCGGCCCGCTCGACGTCCGCGTGAAGGTCACCGACAAGTACCGCGCGACCGCGGTCTCGGCGGCGCTGCGGCTCGACGTCCACCCCGAGCCGACGAAGGCGCCGCTCGCCAAGCTGACCGGGCCGAAGGAGCTGACGCTCAACGGCGTGTCGGTGAGCGGCACGCTCGACGCGACCGGCTCGGTGGGGCAGAACCTCGACCCGGCGGTCCGGTTCGAGTGGGACCTGGACCTCGACGGGACGTTCGAGACGCCGACCGGCGGCGAGCCGCGCGTCACCGCGACGTTCAAGGCCGCGGGCGACAAGGTCATGCGCGTGCGGGTCACCGACACGTACGGCAACCAGGCGATCGCCGAGCACACGATCCGCGTGCGCTCGTTCCTCGACGCCCTCGCCGGCTGCGACGGGGCGACCGCGTTCCGCGAGGTCGGGTACGGCCCGGTCAAGCTGCGCGGCTGCATCGCGACGATCCAGCGCCCGAACGCCGGGCCGCTGTACATCGGCAAGGGCCGGCTCTCGCTCGGCGGCCTGATCATCACCGGCGCGCGCGGCTCCACCGCCGTGCGGCGCGAGTTCCCCGACTGCACGAGCACGGACTGCACCGCGGCCGTGGCGCAGTACAACGACCCGCGCCAGGCGTGGGCGCTCGCGCTCGACCCGTCGCAGGGGACGCTCCAGTCCAACGCGCCCGCCGCGATCACCGCCGAGGGCACCGGCATCAACCTGCCGCTGTCGCTCGACGTGCTCGACGTGACGCTGCCGTACAAGCCGGAGGAGGGAAGCGGGTTCACGATCCGCACCCCGACCGGCAGCGCGCTGTTCGACTTCCCCCTGAAGGGGTCGGCGACCGTGACGTTCCCGTCCGAGGGCGAGACGGTCGTGAAGCTCGACGTCGGCCTGCCGAGCGTGCTCGACGGCATCACCGGCAAGGCGCAGATCCGCGCGACGCCGACGCAGGGCGTGGTGCTCGACGAGCTGCGCGTCGACGTGGGCCAGGTCTTCCTCTCGAAGAAGCTCGGTCTCGGCGAGCTGTACTTCGTCTACAACCGCCAGCAGGAGCTGTGGGGCGGCGGCGCGACGATGCGCATCCCGTCGCCCACGCGGCTCGACGTGCGGGCGGAGGTCGAGGTCCAGCACAACCGCTTCAAGCGGATCTTCGCGGGCGTCGAGGGCATCAACCGGCCGATCGCGAAGTTCATCTTCCTCCAGGGCATCCGCGCCGGCGTGGCCGTCGACCCGGTCGACCTCACGGGCGGCATCACGCTCAGCGCCGGCCCGCGCATCAAGGGCATGTACATCGTCGGGCTCTACGGCGACTTCCGCGTGAAGTTCCCGAGCCCGGACGCGAACTACACGCTCTTCCAGCTGACGGGCCGGACGCGGCTGCTCGACTTCCCGATCGCCGACTCGTTCATCCAGTTCTCGTCCAACGGGTTCTTCGAGATGGGTGGCGGCATCGACGCGGACTTCGAGGTCGGCTACGTCGAGGCGGGCATCCGCGGGTGGGTGACAGCGAACGCGTTCAACGTCGACGGCGACGCGGAGGTCGGCGTGAAGCTCGACGGCCGCCGCGTGGCGCTCATCGGCGCGCACGCGACGCTGTCCACGCGCGGCATCGCGGCGTGCGGCGAGGTGCCGGTGATCAACCTCGGCGGCGGCCTCGGCGCGCGCTGGGGCGAGTCGATCGAGGCCTTCTGGGGCTGCGACCTGGACCCGTACCGCGAGGCGCGGCCGGCCGACGCGCCCGCCATCCCGAACGACGGCGGCGCGGCGACCGCGGCCACCGCCTCGGGCTCGACGGTGTTCGGACGGCTGGACGAGCGGGCGCTGCGCTTCCGTGGGGCGACCGCGCGGGCGGCGGCGTCGCGGCGCGGGCACGAGCTCGTGATCCCCCGCGGGACGGCGAAGGCGCTGCTGACCGTCGACGGCCGGCGCGGCGCGCCGCGGCTGCGGATCGTGGACGCGCGCGGGCGGACGGTGCTCGCGACGCCCGGCGACGGCAAGGACACGCTGACGCCGCGGATGATGGTGCGCCACGACGTCAAGCACCGGCGGACGCAGATCCTGTGGAAGAAGCCGCCGGCGGGCCGGCTGTACGTGCTGCGCCAGCAGGGCTCCAGCGACGTGCGCGCGGTGGCCATGGCGCTGCCGTCGAAGCAGCGCAGGATCACCGCGCGGGTGACCGGCGAGGGCCACGCGCGCGTGCTGCGCTGGAGCGTGACGCCGAAGCTCGAGCGCGGGCAGAAGCTGCTGCTCGCCGAGGAGGGCGTCGGCGCCGGCCAGGAGCTGATCCTCACCGCGAGGTCGCGCGGCGCGCTGCGCTTCTCGCCCCAGGGCGGCGCCGCGGGCCGGCGCACGATCCAGGGCACGCTGGTGACGAGCGGCCTGCCCGCCGAGCCCAAGGTCGTCGGCCGCTACACCGCGCCGCCGCCCGCGGCGCCCGACCGGCCGCGGGAGCTGCGCATCGAGCGCGGCGAGGGCCAGGTCGTCGCGCACTGGCGCTCGCTCACCGGCATCCGCCCCGCGGACTGGCAGCTCGAGGCGCGCGTCAACGGCACCCGCCGCCAGGTCTACGTCGCCGCGGGCAAGCGCCGCCGCATCATCGTCCCGGACGTCACCGCGGGCGACACCGTGCGCGTCTCGCTCGTCGGCCGCACCGCGTCCGGCACCGAGGGCAAGGCCGCGACGGCGACGCTCGCGGCGGGGATGCGCTGGTCGGACGGCCGCGGCGCCCGGCTCGGCACCGCGCAGCCGCGCGCGGTGCAGGTCAAGCGGCTCGCCAACGGGCAGACGCGCATCACGTGGCGCACCGGCGGGGCGTTCGTCGAGCGCTTCGCGGTGCGGGTCACGGCGGGCGGCAAGACGCTCGACCTCGCCGCGCCCGGCCACGTGCGCGCGCTGCGCGTCGACGACCTGCCGGAGGACGAGCGGGTCACCGTGACGATCCGCGCCTCCCGCTACGGCGGCGCCGGCTGGTCCCCGGCGGCGACGGGGCGGCTGGCGGAGTAGGGCCGGCAGGTGGCGGGAAGCCCCCTTCCATGGAGGCTTCCCCCACCCGCCCGCTCGCGGTCGTCACCGGCGCGTCGAGCGGCATCGGCTTCGAGCTCGCCAAGCAGTTCGCCACCAACGGCTTCGACCTGATCGTCGCGGCGGAGGACGCCGAGCTCACGCGCGCGGCGCAGGAGATCGAGGAGCTCGGCGCGCGCGTCGACGCGCTGCAGGTCGACCTCGCGACCGACGACGGCGTGGACGAGCTGTACGGGCGCATCCAGGCCGACGGCCGGCCGCTCGACGCGATCGCCCTCAACGCCGGCATCGGCTCCGGCGGACGCTTCGCCGAGACGCCGCTCGAGCGGGAGCTGCAGCTCGTCGACCTCAACGTCCGCAGCGTGGTCCACCTCGCCAAGCACGTCGTCGGCGACATGGTCGTCCGCGGGCAGGGCCGCATCCTGATCACCTCCTCGATCGCCGCGACCATGCCGGGGTCGTTCCAAGCGGTCTACAACGCGTCCAAGTCGTTCGTGCAGTCGTTCGCGCTCGCGCTGCGGCACGAGCTCAAGGACACCGGCGTCACCGTCACCTCGCTGCAGCCGGGTCCGACCGACACGGAGTTCTTCGAGCGCGCCGACCTGGAGGACACGCGGATCGGCACCGGCCCGAAGGACGACCCGGCCGACGTGGCCCGCGACGGCTTCGAGGCGCTCATGAACGGCGACGAGCGCGTCGTCTCGGCGTCGCTGCAGACCAAGCTGCAGGGTCGCGGCTCGCGCTTCCTGCCCGACAGCGCCAAGGCGGCGCTGCACGGCAAGATGGCCGAGCCAGGCTCCGGGAAGAAGGACTAGCGGGCGGAGGCGCCGCCGGAGGCGGCCGCGGCCGGGGCGGCCGTCTTCGAGGCCGCGGTGACGGTCGTGCCCGCGCTCGCCCACGACTTCAGCATCGGCAGCGGGTCGATCGGCTCGCCGCCCTCGTACCAGCCGGGCGCGGTCCAGAACTCGAAGTGCAGGTGGCAGGCGCTGGCGCGGCCGGTCTGCCCGACGACGCCGATCGGCTGGCCCGCGAGGACCGGCTCGCCCTTCTGCAGCGGCGACGGCTCCTGCAGGTGCATGTACGCCTGGCTGGTCCCGTCCGCGGCCTGGATGACGATGTAGTTGCCGGCGTTCGACTGGAACTTGTTCATCTGCACCGTGCCGCCGAGCGCCGCGACGAGCGGGGTGCCGCAGTCGGCGAGCACGTCCTGGCCCTGATGGCCGCGGCCGCCGCCGAAGGTGTTGACGAACGTGCCGAAATCGTGCTCGCCCTGCACCGGGAAGATGCCGCTGCCGGCCGCCGGGAGCGACGCGGGCGTGACCACCGCGCGTGCCTTGCGGGTCGGGAGCACCTTGAGCGACGGGCCGGTGAAGCCGCCGGTCGCCGCGATGATGCGGATCGGGCCGCTCTTCGCGGACGTCGGCACCTTGACGATGACGCGGTGCGGGCTCTTCTCGGTCGGCGTCGCGCGGCGGTCGTCCCGCGCGCCCTTGCCGCCGAGGAAGACGACGCTGCGCGTCGCCGCGAGGCCCTCGCCGCTCAGCCGCAGCACGTGCCCGCGCGGGCACGACGTGGCGTCGCCGGTGCCGCACTTGAGCGCCGCGACCGCCGGCTCCTCGTACGCCGCGCCGCCGCCGGTCGCCACCTGGTCCGCCTGGGCAGCGGCCGGGAGGGCCACCAGCGCGGTCAGCAGGCTCAGCGCCGCCAGCGCGAGTGCGCGGCAGCCACGGGCACGGTGTGTCGTCTCGTAGGAAGTCACAACTGGTTGGGTGCCTACGAGGTGAGCTGACGGGCTCGCGCAGTGCGCTACGACCTCTTGCGAAGTCGATTCGCCCCATACGACTGGGTCCCCCGTTCACCCCCGGCGGACCAGGAGTGATTCGGCGGCCGGAACAGTAGCGACTCTGTGCGACATAACAAGTCAGCAGCGCGCCCCGACGCTGTCGCGACACGCACGAGGGGCGCCTCGCGGCCGTGGACGGCCCCCGGCTCCTCGCCGATCCGGACAAGGATCGGCTTCGAAACCGTGTGCCGTCCACGACCACGATGCGGGCCTCGTGCGCGCCACGCCGTAGCGCCGGAGCGCGCTGCTGCCTCCGTCGGTGGCGGGCCCCGTCTCTCGTCAGCGGCGAAGCGCCTGATACCGGCGGATCGAGAGCGGCAGGAAGACCGCGATCAGGACGAGCGGCCAGGCGATCGCGAGGAGGAGCGCGTGGTCGGCCGCCCAGGACGTCCCCTCCCACCCGGGGTTGCCGAAGAGGTCGCGGACCGCCGCCGCGGTGGAGGAGAGCGGGTTCCACTCCGCGAGCGTCCCGAGCACCGCCGGCATCGAGTCGGGGGAGACGAAGACGCTGGAGAGGAAGCCGATCGGCCAGACGAGGATCTGGATCGCGACGACGGCCTCGGGCGAGCCCGCGACGAGGCCGAGGTAGACGCCGATCCACACGAACGCGAGGCGCAGCAGCAGGAGGAGGCCGAGCGCGGCGACCGCGTTCCCCAGCCCCTCGTGCCAGCGCCAGCCGAGCGCGAGGCCCGCCAGCAGCAGGACCAGGAGGCCGGCGAGCGACTGCAGCAGGTCGGCGGCCGCCCGCCCCGCGACCACCGCCGACGGTGCGATCGGCATCGAGCGGAACCGGTCGGTCACGCCCTTCGACGCGTCGGTGACGATCGCGATCATCGTCGCCTCCACGCCGAACGCGACGCCCAGCGCGAGCATGCCCGGGAGCAGCAGCTCGTCGTAGTCCGCGCCCGGCGGCACCTCCATCTGGCCGCCGAACAGCGCGCCGAAGAGGAAGAGCGTCAGCACCGGGAAGAGCAGCGTCACGGCGACCGCGCCGGGCTGCCGCGCCCACTGCCAGGCGGCCCGCAGCGTCATCGTGCGCGCGTCGAGGATCGTCCAACGGGTCATGCGGCCACCCCTCCGGTCAGGCTCAGGAACACCTCGTCGAGCGTCGGCCGGCGCAGCGCGACGTCCTCGGGCACGACACCCGCGTCATCGAGCCCGCGGACGGCGCCGGTCAGCGCCGCCACGCCGTCGCCGGCGCGGACGGGCACGCTGATCCGGCGCGCGTCCTCGTCGACCTCCGGCGGCCCGGAGCCCACTCGCGCGAGCGCCTCGCGGGCGCGCGCCACCTCGCCGTCCTCGCGCACCACGACGTCGATCCGGTCGCCGCCGAGCCGCGCCTTGAGCTCCGCCGGCGTGCCCTCCGCGACGCTCCGCCCGTGGTCGATCAGCGCGATGCGGTCCGCGAGCTGGTCGGCCTCCTCCAGGTACTGCGTCGTCAGCAGCACGCTCGTGCCGCCGTCGACCAGCGCCCGGATCGCCGCCCAGACCTCGCTGCGCGAGCGCGGGTCCAGCCCCGTCGTCGGCTCGTCGAGGAAGAGCACCTCGGGCGCGAGGATCAACGACGCGGCGAGGTCGAGCCGCCGCCGCATGCCGCCGCTGAACTTGGACACCGGCCGCTTGCCGGTGTCGGTCAGGCCGAACTGCTCCAGCAGCTCGTCCGCCCGCCGCGCCGCCTCCGCGCCGCTCAGGTGGAAGAGCCGGCCGAAGAGGAGCAGGTTCTGGCGCCCGCTCAGCGCCTCGTCGAGCGCGGCCTGCTGGCCCACGAGCCCGAGCCGCTCGCGCGCCTTCACCGGGTCGCGCGCGACGTCGATCCCCGCGACCTCCGCCCGGCCGCCGTCGGCGTCGAGCAGCGTGGCGAGGATCCGCACCGCCGTGGTCTTCCCGGCGCCGTTCGGGCCGAGCAGCCCCTGCACCGTCCCGGGCGTGACCTCGAGGTCGAGGCCGGCCAGCGCCTCGTGCTCCCCGAACCGCTTCCGCAGTCCCTCCGCGACGACCGCAGGCGTCGTCCGTTGCATGCCGATCCCCTTTAGATTCGCTGGCGGCGCGCGCCCTCCGCGCGCCTTGCCGTACGCAATACCGTACAACATACGGAAATACATGGCCCCTGAGTTCACCGGCACCGGCGACCCCGCGAAGACGCTCGCGCTGCTCTGGCGTGGGCGCACGCCTGCGCCAGCGGGCGAGGCCCGGCCCAAGCGCGGTCGTAAGTCGTCACTGACCGCTGACCAGATCGTCGCCGCGGCGATCGAGGTGGCCGATGCGGAGGGGCTCGGCGCGCTCGCGATGCGGCGCGTGGCCGAGCAGCTCGGGGTCGGGACGATGTCGCTCTACACGCACGTCCCGGGCAAGCCGGAGCTGCTCGACCTCATGTGCGACGCGGCGCTCGCGGAGGTCCGCGGCCCGGCGGACGTGGAGGGCGGCTGGCGCGCGAAGCTCGAGCACGTCGCGCGCGAGAACCGCGCGCTCCACCTCCGCCACCCGTGGCTCCTGCAGATCGCCGCCACCCGGCCGCCGCTGGGCCCGGGCGTGACCGACAAGTACGAGGCGGAGCTGCACGCGGTCGAGGGCATCGGGCTCGATGACGTCGAGATGGACGCGGTGCTGACGCTCGTGCTCGGGTTCGTCAGCAGCGCGGTGCGCGGCGCGGTCGAGTCGGCCGAGCTGGAGAAGCACACGGGCATCACCGACGAGCAGTGGTGGGCCGCCCGCGCCCCCATCCTCCCGCGCGTCATGGGCCCCGACGACCAGTGGCCGCTGGCCTCGCGCGTCGGCCAGGCGGCGGGCGAGGCGCACCGGGCGGCGTCGAACCCCGAGCACGCGTTCGAGTTCGGCCTCGCGCGCGTGCTCGACGGGATCGAGGCGTTCGTGCGCACCAAGACGGCCTGAACCCCCGCGAACCTCCCGTGCCCTGCACACGCCCGCGGGGTCTGGGAGGGTCGGGGCGTACCAGTCGAGCTGCGGTAGGGAGGCCGTCATGGCGACGCTCGCGCGCGCGGAGGACCACCAGAACGACGCTGCGAGGCAGCGCTTCTCGGAGCGGGAGGAGGCGCGTCGCGACAGCATCGCGCGCCTGGAGGAGGGCGGCATCGCGGCCGCCGAGGCGCCGGAGCGGATCGACCTGCGGCTGGCCCGCGTCGCCCGCCTGATGCCGTCGGTGCCGACCGTCCCGCCGCCCGGCACCGAAGGCGTCAAGCTGCTGGAGAAGATCGTCGGGACGACCGACTACGTCGATCCGCGCTGGCTGGAGCTGGGCCTGCGAGCGCAGCGCGCGGTCTGCCGCGTCCACGTGCGCGACGCGATCACGGGCGACGTCGCGGGGTTCGGCACCGGCTCGCTCGTCACCCCGTCGCTGGTGCTCACCAACCACCACGTCCTCGGCGACGCGCCGACCGCGGGCGCGTCGCAGATCGAGTTCGACTTCCAGGACTTCCTCGACCGGCCGATGCCGAACCCGCCGCGGATGTTCGCGCTCGACCCGGCGCGGCTCTTCATCGCCGACGAGGAGCGCGACTTCGCGCTGTGTGCGGTGGCCGGCGCGCCGGATGCGGTGGCGGAGTTCGGGCACAACCCGCTCAGCGGTGCCGAGGGCAAGGCGGTGATCGGGGAGTTCGTGACGATCGCGCAGCACCCGGGCGGCGAGAAGAAGCGGATCGCGTTGCGCGAGAACCGGATCGTCGACCGGCTCGAGCTCTTCCTCCACTACGAGGCCGACACCGAGCCGGGCTCGTCGGGCTCGCCGGTGTTCAACGACCAGTGGGAGATCGTCGCGCTCCACCACGCGAGCACGCCGGTGCCGCGCGAGGTCGAGGCGGGCGGGTTCCTCAACGAGGGCATCCGCATCAGCCGCATCGTGGCGTTCGTGCGCGAGCAGGCGCCGCGGCTCTCCGCGGAGGCGCAGGCGCTGCTGGCCGAACTGGGCGGCGGGGCCGAGGCGGCACGGACCGGCGTCGCGCTGCCCGCGGGGCCGGTGTCGTCGTCCACGCCGGTCGCGTCGGCGGTCGCCGCCCGCGACGTCAGCATCACGGTCCCGGTCGAGATCACGGTGCGGGTGGGCGAGACACGCGCGGGGACCGCCACCCCGCCGGCCGCCGAGGAGGCCGTGACGATCGCGCCGGGCCTCGAGCTGCGCCCGGGCTACGACCCGCTCTTCCTCGGCGTCCCGATCCCGCCGCCGACCGCCGACCCGTCGCTCAACGGCATCGCCGGGGAAGAGCTGCGCTACGAGCACTTCAGCGTCGCGATGCACAAGGGCCGCCGCCTCGCGCTGTGGACGGCGGTGAACATCGACGGCAACCAGGAGCACCGCCTGCGCCGCGACCGCGACAAGTGGTTCTTCGACCGGCGCATCCCGGAGGACCAGCAGGTCGGCGAGGAGGTCTACGCCCGCAACGACCTCGACCGCGGCCACCTCGTCCGGCGGCTCGACCCCGCGTGGGGCCCGACGCCCGCCGACGCGCTGCGGGCGAACAACGACACGTTCCACTTCACGAACTGCACGCCCCAGCACAAGGACTTCAACCAGAACCAGACGACCTGGGCGGGGCTGGAGGACTACGTGCTGGAGAACGCGCAGAACCGCGACCTGAAGGTGACGGTCTTCACCGGCCCGGCCTTCGCGCCCGACGACGACGAGTACCGGGGCGTGCAGCTCCCGCGCCAGTTCTGGAAGGTGGTGGCGATGGTCAAGCGCGACAGCACGCTCTCGGCCACCGCCTACCTGCTGTCGCAGGAGGAGCTCATCCGCGGGCTGGAGGCCGAGCCCGCCGAGTTCTCCTACGCCGCCTACGAGACCTTCCAGGTCCCGGTCGCGCGCGTCGAGGCGCTCACGGGCCTCACGTTCGCGGACCTCGCCGCCCACGACCCGCTCGCGCGGATGGAGGCGGCGGGGGTGGTGCGGAAGGTCCGCGGGCCGGAGAGCGTGGTCGTTTGATCGCGTTCGACGTGTGAGCTGACGCCGGCGTGGCGCCGCGGTAGAACGCGGCGCCATGAGGGCATCGGAGCGGCAGACGTGGGCGGTCGGGGTGCTGGGCGTGCGGCCGGGCGAACGGGTGCTCGAGGTCGGGTGCGGGCACGGGGTCGCGGTGACGCTGATGTGCGACGCGGGTGCGGAAGTGACCGGGCTCGACCGGTCGCCGAAGATGGTCGCGGCGGCGGGCGCGCGCAACGCCGGGCGCGCGCGGATCCTCGGCGGCGACTACCTGACGGCGGACCTCGACGGCGCCGCGCCGTTCGACACGGTCTTCGCGTTCCACGTCGCGGACTTCTGGCGCCGCGCCGACGCGTTCCTCCCGCGCACGCGTGCGCTGCTCGCGCCCGGCGGTCGGCTCGCGCTCGCCAACCAAGCACCGTCGTGGCGCTCCGCGGACGCGCCGGGCGACTTCGCCGAGGAGCTCGCCGCCACCCTCCGCGCGCACGGCTTCGTGCCCGCGGAGCCCGTGGTCGCGCAGGTCGGCACGCAGCACGCCTGCGTCCTCGCCGCCACCGCCGGCTGACCGGTCTGCGCCGACCGGTGCGGTGGACCCCGTTGTCCCGTGGCGGCTGCTCTGGTGCGATCCGTCAGGACGGAGGTTCGCGAACCGGAGGACCCGACCACATGGCCGACACCCCGCACCGACACGACACCGCGCCCGCGACCGCGCAGCTCATCCCGCTGCCGGACGGCCCGTACCAGGTCACCGGTCCGCTGGAGATCGCGGGCCCCGGCGGCGCGCCCAGCCCCATCGCCGACACGGCGTACCTGTGCCGCTGCGGTCTCTCCGCCGACAAGCCGTGGTGCGACGGCTCGCACGCTCGGGCAGGATGGCGCGCGAACCCGTGACCGCGCGAGCGGAGAGGAGCCGCTGATGGCCGCCACCGTCCTCTACATGTCGATGACGCTCGACGGCTTCATCGCCGGCCCGAACGAGGGGCCGGACAACGGCCTCGGCGACGGCGGCGGGCGCCTGCACGACTGGGCGTTGACCGGCGTGGGGCCGGGCGCGCACGGCGTGCCCGGGCTCGTCTCCGGCGGCGTCAACGGCGAGGTCGTCGACGAGTTCATGGCGACCGGTGCGGTCGTCGCCGGGCGGCGGACGTTCGAGTGGGCCGGAGGCTGGGGCGGCGACCACCACGGCGGGGTGCCGATCTTCGTCTTCAGCCGCAGCGCGCCGCAGATCGACGTCGGGGCGTGGCCGCAGGTGACCTACGTGAGCGACGTGGCGACCGCCATGCGGCGGGCACGCGAGGCGGCGGGCGAGAAGAACGTGCTCGTCCACGGCGCCGCGACCGCGCAGCAGGCGCTCGCCGCCGGGGAGCTCGACGAGCTCGAGCTCCACGTCGTGCCGGTGCTGTTCGGGCAGGGGCGCCGGTTGTTCGACCACCTCGCCGCCGAGCAGATCGACCTCGAGCGCACCCGGGTGCTCGAAGGCGAAGGCGGCGTCACCCACCTCCGCTACCGCGTCAGGCGCTGACGGCGGTCACGGCTCGTCGAGCCCGAGGTTCGCCGCCAGCTCGGCCTCCAGCCGGCGGAACCACGCCGCGCGCCACGCGAAGTAGTCGGCGCCCTCGCGGGCGACCGCGAGCCGGAAGCTGCCGGGCGCTCGCCGCGCCCGCGGGAGGATCTCGGCCTGGAACGCGCGGTCCCGCTCCTCGGCGCGGGCCCGGAGGCGCGCGACCAGGGCGAGCGCGTCCTCGGGCGGCAGCGCGTCGGCGAAGAAGAGGCGGAGCAGCCCCTCGTCGCGCTGCTCGAAGTCCGGCACCCGCTCGCTGCGCAGCCAGGAGTCGAGCGCGTCCCGGCCCTTGTCGGTCAGCCGGTAGGTCCTGCGCGCCCGCGCGCCGTGCGGCTCGTCGGTGCCGACGACGTAGCCGCCCTCCTCGAGCGCGGCCAGCTCCGGGTAGACCTGCGCGAACGAGGCCGCCCAGAAGAACCGGGTGCTTCGATCGACCGCGCGCTTGATCGCGTAGCCGGTCGAGACGCCGCTGTCGAGCATCCCGAGGATGAGGTACGAGCCAGGCTTGAGCCGCATACGTTCCGCTCCGATACATCGAAGCCGAACGTGGCGGATGGCGCAATGGGCGCAGTCAGACCCATTGCGACCGCGCAGGGGCTCTGGTGCGATGCGCCCATGGCTGACCTGATGATCGACTACATCACCTCGCTCGACGGCTACGGGGCCGCGGAGGGGTGGCCCGGCTTCTGGGGCATGGAAGGACCCGAGTACCTGGCGTGGCTGGGAGAGCCGGCCGAGGCGCAGCACACGACGCTCATGGGCGCGAACACGTACCGGTTGATGTTCGCGATGGCCGCCGGAGGCGAGCCGGGCTCCGATGCCCTGGGCGACATGCCGAAGGTCGTCTTCTCCAGCACGCTGAGCGAGCCGCTGGACTGGCCGAACACCCGCCTGGTGACCGGCGACGCGGTCGAGGCGGTGCGCGCGTTGAAGGCGCAGGAGGACCGGCCGCTGCGCACGCTCGGCAGCCTCACGCTGTGCCGCGCGCTCCTGAGCGCCGGGCTCGTCGACCGGTTCCGCGTGGTCGTCTTCCCGGTCATCACCGGGCGCACGGGGCGGGAGCGGATCTACGACGGGTACCCGGACGCCAAGCTCGAGCTGGTCGAGAGCCGCACGTTCGACGGCCGCCTGCAGCTGCTGGAGTACGCGCCGACCGTGCTGTGACGCAGGCGGTGTCACGAACGGCGGCGCGCCCGCGGTCTGACGTGGCATGCAGCCGCTCACGATCTCCCCCGCCGCCGTTCCTGCCCCGCCCACCGAGGTGCTGCCCGAGTGGTGGCCCGCACAGCGCCTCGTCGCCCGCCTCGCCACCAGCCCGCTCCCGTCGGTCCGCGGTCTGCGGTCGGTCGGCTTCCTCACCCGCAGGCGGGCCGAGCGCGTCGCCGACTGGTACACCGGCCCGCCCGCGGCGAGCGCGAGCGAGGTCGTCGCCGCGTACGCCGCGCTGTCGCGGGAGGCCGCGGTGTTGGCGGAGGCGATCGCCGCCCCGCGTCCACGCGGCGGCCTCGGCGTGCAGGTCACGCTCGTCGACACCGTGGAGGAGCCGTACGCCGACGCCGCCGACCTGTGCCGCGAGCTGCGCACCCACGAGACGATGCGCCTGCGCGCGGCGGCCGCCGACGCGCCGCACCCGCTGCTCTCCGACACCGCGGTCGACCACCTGCGCGCGGTGCACGACGTGCTGGGCCACGCGGCGCTCGGGCTGGGGTTCGACCTGCAGTCCGAGTACGCCGCCTGGCTCTACTGCGCGCCGCTCTTCTCCCGCCGCGCCCGACCGGCCGCGTTCTGCGAGCTCGTGGGCGCCGTGACCGTCCACGTCCTCACGGGCGACAAGCCCGCGTTCCGCGCCGATCTGCCGCCGATGGGCCTCTAGAACGAGCGAAGCCCCGCGGAGGCGGGGCTTCAGGCGATGGCGAGACCCGGACTCGAACCGGGGACACCACGATTTTCAGTCGTGTGCTCTACCAACTGAGCTATCTCGCCGAGGCCGCAACAGGGTAGCGACCCGGCGGCGAGCTGAGGAGGGGCGTCACGTCGGCGGCCGGGATCGGCTTGCTCAGCCGGTAACCCTGGACCACATCGGCGCCCGCGGCGAGCAGCAGCTCCCACGTCGCGTCGTCCTCCACGCCCTCGGCCGTCGCAGTCACGCCGAGGCGGTTCGCGAGCGCGAGCGTGGCCTCGACGATCGCGGAGGCGGTGCGGTCGGTGCCCATGGGCAGGACGAACGAGCGGTCGATCTTGATCTCGTCGACGTCGAGCTCCTTGAGGTGCGCGAGCGACGAGTAGCCCGTGCCGAAGTCGTCGAGCGAGAGGCGGCAGCCCTGCGCGCGCAGCGCGGCGAGGACCGCGTCGATGCGCTCGCGGTCGGAGAGGATCGAGCTCTCCGTCACCTCGAGCATGAGCGCGTCGGCGGGCACGCCGTGGGCGTCGAGCGCGGCCGCGACCTCGCCCGGGAAGGACGTGTCGAGGAGATCGGCGACGGTCGTGTTGACGCTCACCCGCAGGCCGGGCGCGTCGCCCGACGCGCGCCACTCGGCGACCGCCGCCAGCGCCTGCTCCAGCACGCACCGCGTCAGGGCGCGGCCGACGCCGGTCTGCTCGGCGAGCGGCACGAACGCCGCCGGCGCGAGCAGGCCGCGCTCGGGGTGGCGCCAGCGCACGAGCGCCTCGACCCCGACGATCCGCCCGGTGGCCGCGTCGGCCTGCGGCTGGAAGAACGCCTCGATCTGGCCGCTCGCGATCGCGCTCGGCAGCTCCCCCGCGAGCGCCAGCGCGTCCCGCGAGTGCGTGTCGGCCTCGAACGTGTAGACCTGCTCACCGGTCCGCAGCCGCTTGGCCTGGTACATCGCCACGTCGGCGCGCGCGAGCACCGCCTCGGCCGTCGTCCCGTGCTGGGGCGTCAGCGCGATCCCGATGCTGGCGGCGCCGCGCAGCAGCATGCCCTGCACCTCGAACGGCTCCGCGATCGCCCGCCGCACGCGCTGCGCGACGAGCATCGCCTCGCCCTCGTCGACGCCGGTGAGCACGACGCCGAACTCGTCTCCGCCGAGCCGCGCCAGCAGGTCGTCGGGCCCGAGCACCGAACGGATCCGCGGCCCGACGCCGCGCAGCACGAGGTCGCCCGCGGTGTGGCCGAGCGTGTCGTTGAGCTCCTTGAAGTGGTCGAGGTCGACGAGCAGGAGCGCGACCGGGCGGCCATCCCCTAGCAGCCGCTCCAGCGTCCGCCTCAGCGCGCGCCGGTTCGCGAGCCCGGTGAGGTCGTCGGTCAGCGCCTCGCGCCGCCGGTCGGCCAGCGTCCGCAGCTCGGCGTACGCGATCCCCGCCCGCGCGAGCACCGCGACGAGCGTGGCGATCGCGAACGCGAAGACCGGCGCCGCGACGCCGCCGAAGTGATCCGCGAACAGCAGGCCGAGCGCGGCGAGCGCGAAGAGCGACGGCACGGCCAGCAGCCGCCCGCCCGCGTCGTCCACCGGCACGGGCGCCGGGCGCGTCCACGCCGCGTGCGCCACCAGCGTCAGGCCGACGAGCCACAGGAGCGTGACGAGCATCGAGCGGTCGGTCCGCCCGGTGTTGACCTCGAGCAGGAACAGCACGTCGGCGAGCATCACGCCGACGACGCCGGCGCCGATCAGCGCCCACAGCCGGTCGACCCGCCACCCGCGCACGGCGAGCACGCCGACCGTGACCGCGAGCAGCAGCACGTCGCCGATCGGGTAGGCGAACGCGACGAGGCGGTTGAGCGTGCCGCCCGGTGCCTCCGCGGCGACGGGCTCGAAGACGATCAGCGCGCCGACCGCGCAGACGCCCAGCGCCGCGATCAGGCCGTCGAGCCGGACGCCCGCGGGCACCCGCCGCTCCGGGCGCGAGAGCAGGAACAGCCCCGCGGCGACGCACGGCTGGAGCGAGAGCCAGAACGCGTCGGCCAGCGAAGCGCTCGACGGATCGGTGCGGCCGTCGAGGAACAGCGCCCACACGAGCTGGCCGACCATGCACAGGCCGATGCCGAGCGCGACGAGGGACCAGCCGCGGCGCCCGTCGCGCATCCCGAACACCCGCGCGGCGATCAGCGCGGCGCCGATCGGGTACGTGATCGCGGCGACGGTCCCGCCGACCGCGTCGATGCCCAGCCCGGTGACCGTGGTCAGCGCGACGACGGCAACCGCGACGTGCAGCGCCCACAGCCCGGCCCGCACGGCGTGCCGCCGGCGCGCGCTGAGGTCGGTCGTCAGGCGATGCTCCATGCCCGGGCCATCGACGGCCCTTCGCGCGTGGAGCAGCGCGGTCGGACGAACGACCGAACGCGGACGTGCCGAGTCGCGGGAGCGTCAGGCGCCGCTGCCGAGCGCGCGCTGCCCGAACGGCGTCGCCGGGCCCAGCTCGCGCGACGGCGAGAACGGCGCCAGCTCCGGCGGCCGCCGCCCCACGCGCAGCCACGTGGCCAGCGAGTCGGCCGCGGCCGTCGCGCTCTCGAAGCCGGTCCCGCTCCAGCCGCAGTTCACCCACAGCCCGGGCACGAACGTCGGGCCGATGAGCGGCAGCCCGTCCGGCGTGACGTCGAGCAGCGACGTAATCGAGCCGAGCAGCTCCGTCCCGCCCGCGACCGGCATCCGCTGCTCGAGCCGCTCGTGCAGCTCCACCGCCGCGTCGCCGCTCAGCTCCGGCAGCTCCGCGTCCGGCGACTCGACCGGCTCCTGCGCGTCCTCGCCACGCCGCCACAGCAGCGTCGAGTCCTCGGCCTCGGGGCGGAACGCGATCCCCAGCCCCGCGTCGACGACCGTCAGGTGCGTCGCGGTCCGCCGCGCGAGCGCCGCCATCGGCACCGCCGCCGACCGGACCTGCAGGTCGAGCCCGCTCTCCGCTGCGATCCCGCGCGACCACGCGCCGGCGCAGACCACGGTCTTCTCCGCGAGCAGCGTGTCGCCGGTCGAGAGCTTCACGCCGCGCACCGCGGCCGGGTTGAAGTGGGGGGAGCCGGGCATCGTCCGGATCGCGCCGATGAGCAGCCCGACGACCTGCGTGTGGTCGATGAACGTGACGCCCGCGCGCTCGCCGGCGTTCCGCAGCGTCATCGCGGTCAGCTCCGGATCCGCGTATCCCGACCGCGCCTCGTACGCGACGGTGTCGGCGATGCCGAGTTCGATGGCCGGGTCGATCTCCTCCATCTCCGCCGCGGTCATCACCTCGGTCTCGACGCCGACCGCCTTGAGCATCCGCACGCGCGCGCGGAACGACCCGTCGCCCACCTCGTCCAGTGACGGCACGTAGGCGAACCCGGTCTTCACGAACCCGCTGGGCCCGCCGTAGCGCTCCTCGAACGTCTCGAAGTGCTGCAGCCCGCGGAGCGCGAGCTGCGCCGCGAGCTGGTCGCGCCGGTGCGTGTGGACCAGGCCGGTCGACCGCTGCGTGGCGACACCACCGATGGGGCCGGCCTCGACCAACGTCGTGTCTAGCCCGCGGAGGGCGGCGTGGACGGCGAGGCTCAGTCCGGTGATGCCTCCGCCGACGATGACGAGATCGCGGGCCACCGTTGCCCTGCATCCTATGCGGTCCGGCCCGGGTACCCTCGAACGATGGACGCCCCGCGGACCGAGGCGGCGCCGGAGGCCGCTCTCCCTGAGCGCGAGCGCATGCAGTGGGACGAGCTCGGGTCGGCCGCACGGTCGCTGGCCGAGACGGTCCACGCCGACGGCTACCGGCCGGACATCATCCTCGCGATCGCCCGCGGCGGGTTGCTGCCGGGCGGGGCGCTCGGCTACGCGCTGGGCGTCAAGAACACGTTCACGATCAACGTCGAGTTCTACACCGACGTCGACCAGCGCCTGGAGGTCCCGCTCATCCTCCCGCCGGTCCCCGAGCTGGTCGACGTGACGGCCGAGCGCGTGCTGATCGTGGACGACGTCGCCGACACCGGCGGCACGCTCAAGGTCGTGCAGGAGTTCTGCGCCGGCAAGGTCGCGCAGGTCCGCACCGCGGTGCTCTACGAGAAGCCGCAGTCGGTCGTCAAGTGCGACTACGTGTGGCGGCGCACCGACAAGTGGATCACGTTCCCGTGGAGCGCCGACCCGCCGGTGGGCGGCGGCAAGAGCGAAGCGTGAGCCGCGCACGCCTCATCGCCGTCGCGCGCGGCGATGCGGAGCCTGACGTCGTCATCACCGGCGCGCGCGTGTTCTCCGCGTTCACGCGCGAGTGGCTCGAGGGCGACGTCGCGATCGCCGAGGGGCGGATCGCCGGCGTCGGCGACTCATACGCGGGCGCGCGCGAGACGATCGACGGCAGCGGCCGCTGGCTCGTGCCCGGCTTCATCGACGCGCACGTCCACATCGAGTCCTCCAAGCTCGTCCCGGCCGAGTTCGCGCGCGCCATCGTCCCGCTCGGCACGACCGGCATCGTCACCGACCCGCACGAGCTGGCGAACGTGCTCGGCGTCGACGGGGTGCACTGGCTGCTCGACGCCACCGCCGACCTGCCGCTGCGCGTCTACGTGATGGCGCCCTCGTGCGTGCCGGCCTCCCCGCTGGAGACCGCGAAGACGGAGCTGACCGCGGCCGACATGGCCGCGGTGCTGGAGCGCGACCGCGCGCTGGGCGTCGCGGAGATGATGAACTTCCCGGGCGTCATCGCGGGGGAGGCGGACGTGCTGGAGCGTGTCGCGCTCGCCGGCGCCACGCACGTGGACGGCCACGCGCCGGCGGTCGTGGGCGCGCTGCTCGACGCGTACGCCGCGGCCGGGATCCGCTCCGACCACGAGGCGATCACGCCGGAGGAGATGCTGGAGAAGCGCCGGCGCGGCATGTGGGTGCTGATCCGCGAGGCGTCGAACGCCCGCAACCTCGACGCGGGCATCGAGCTGGTGCTGCGGCACGGCCCCGACCACACCGCGTTCTGCACCGACGACCGCGAGCCGACGACGCTGGTCGACGAGGGCCACATCGGCGGCATGGCGGCGCGCGCGGTCGCGGCGGGCGTGCCGGTCGAGGACGCGCTCGTGATGGCGACGCTGCACGCCGCGCGGGCGCACCGGATCGAGGACCTCGGCGCGATCGCGCCCGGCTACCACGCCGACCTGCTCCTGCTCGATGACCTGAAGACGCTGCGCCCGTCGCTCGTCCTGCGCGCGGGGCGGGTCGTCGCGCGCGACGGCGTGGCGGAGCCGTTCGACCATGCGCCTGCGCCGGCGTGGACGACCGGCACCGTCCGGCCCGCGCCGGTCACCGCGGCGGACCTCAGCCTCGGCGCGGCGGACGGCCGCGTGCGCGTCGTCGACCTCGTCCACGGCCAGCTCATCACCGGCGCCGGCGAGGCGGAGCCGAAGGTCGAGGACGGCGTGGTCGTCGCGGACCCGGCGCGCGACCTGGCCAAGCTCGCGGTCGTCGAGCGCCACCACGGCAGCGGCAACGTCGGCGTCGGGCTCGTGCGCGGGTTCGCGCTGACCGACGGCGCGTTCGCGTCCACCGTCGCGCACGACGCGCACAACGTCGTCGTGTGCGGCGTCGACGACGCGTCGATGCTCGCGTGCGTCGAGCGGCTGACCGAGCTGGGCGGCGGCGTCGTCGTCGCCCGCGACGGCGCGGTGATCGGCGAGCAGCCGCTCCCGGTCGCGGGCCTCCTCGCCGACGAGCCGGTCGAGCGCGTGGCGGCGAAGCTGGTGGAGCTCGAGGCGCTGCTGGCCGAGCAGGGCGTGACCTCGGCCACGCCCTTCATGACGCTCAGCTTCCTGGCCCTGTCGGTGATCCCCGACCTGAAGGTCACCGACCAGGGCCTCGTCGACGTGCTCGCCGCGCGGGTCGTCCCGCTGGCGCTCGACTGAGGCGCTAGGCCAGCCCGGCCCAGGCGCGTAGCTGCGGCAGGGGATCGATCACGGTCCCGCCGCGGTCGCGCCACCCGCCGAGCCACAGCTCGAAGTGCAGGTGCGGGCCGCTGGACGCGCCGGTCGAGCCGACGCCGCACAGCTGCTGGCCGGCCGCGACGCGCAGGCCCGGCGTCACGAGCGTGCTGTTGGCCTGGCAGTGCGCGAAGAACATCGCGCGCCCGTCGTCGGTGTTCAGCACGACGTAGTAGCCCGCGCCGCCGGCCTGGTAGTCGGTGTACGCGACGGTGCCGGCGACCGGCGCGACCACCGGCGTCCCCGCGTCGGCGGGCAGGTCCTGACCCTCGTGCGTGTGGCCGGTACGGCCCGCGCCGAAGGCCGCGTCCTTGCCGCCCCACGTGTACGGGCCCTGCACCGGGAAGATCCCACCGGCGATCACGGTGGCAAGCGGGGTGGCGCCGGGCGTAGGCTGCGCCTGCGGCTCCGGCTGCGAGATCTCCGGGCGCGGTCGGGGCCGCACGACGAGGCTGGACTTGCCGGTCGCGGAGCCGGCGCGTGCGAGCGTGGCCCCCTGCGGATCGCGGACGTGCAGGCGGACGACGTACTTGCCGGCGCTCGGCAGCTTCCCGGCGGGCCAGGCCAGCGTGACGGTCCTGCCGGTCCGGACGGTGCCCAGCGCGACGTTCGCGCCCACGCGCCCCGTCCCGCGCTCGATCGCGGCGACGCGCACGCTGACGCGCTTGACGCCCCGCTCGACCACGTGCAGCTTCAGCTTCGCCCTCCCGCCCTCGGTGACGGTGCCCGGCGTGACCTTGAACGTGCGTGCCACCGGCTGCTGCTTGGTCGGCGCGCCGTAGGTCATCGCGCCCGTGTCGTACGGGCCGCCGTCCGCGGCGTCGGCCGAGGCGCCTCCCGTCGCACCGAGAGCCGGTGCGACGGGCGGCGCCCAGATGGTAAAGGCGTAGCCCATCACGAGTGCAAGTAGGAGCGAGGAGCGTCGCTGGCCCATCTGGTCCCTACCGTCGGATCTGGCGCGTCGGCGCCTCGACCCGTGCAGCCTGCGTGGAGGTTCAGGCGTCCGAGTCCGTGCGGAGGCGCTGCAACATCCGGTGCATCAGCTCCGCGGACGCCGCCTTGGCCAGCGGCTCGTTGAGGTTGCCGCACTTGGGCGACTGCACGCACGACGGGCAGCCGGACTCGCACGGGCACTCGCTCACCAGCCGGTGGGCGTCGCCCACGAGCAGGTCGAAGTTGAGGAACCCCTGGCGCGTGATGCCCACGCCGCCGGGGTGGCCGTCGTAGATGAAGATCGTCGGCACGCCGGTCTGCGGGTGCGCGTTGGTCGACAGGCCGCCGATGTCCCACCGGTCGCACATCGCCAGCAGCGGGAGCACCGCGATCTGCGAGTGCTCGGCCGCGTGGAGCGCGCCGAGCAGCTGGTCGCGGGGGAACTCGTCGACGACGATCGAAGCCGGCAGCTCGTACCACAGCGCCTGGGTGGAGAACGTCGTCTGCGGCAGGTCGAGCGCCTGGAGGTCCATCACCTCGTGGTCGGGCAGCGACTTGCGCTGGTAGGCGAGCACGGTCTCCGTGACGCTCACCTTCCCGAACGACAGCTTCACGCCCATGACCTCGCGCTGGTCGAGCAGCTGCTCGATCCACGTGTCGGTCTCCTTCTTGGGCTGCGTGTACCAGCCGTCGCTGAACGGCTTGACGAGCGCGCGGCGCATGTCCAGGTCGAGCTCGACCACCTCGTACGAGCGCCCCATGTGGAGGTACACCGCGCCCTGGTGGACGGTCGAGAACGCGCGCGCGGCCTCGACGTTCCCCAGCACCTCGCCCTGCGCGACGTCGACCACCGCGAACGAGTCGGGCGAGGCGGAGCGCAGCGAGACGCGCGACGCCGGGTAGTCCTCGGGCTGCGCCAGGACGTACGCGCCCGAGCGCGTCTCGCGCAGCTCGCCCATCGCCTCGAGCGTGCGCGCGTGCGTGAGGACGTTCGGCCCCAGCTCCTGCGCGTCCTCGCCGGTGATCGGCGCCTCGTGCGCGGCGCACAGCAGGTGCTGGAGGTGGATCTGCTCGGACTCGTGGTCGAGGATCGCCGACTCCACCGGCCGGTCGAGGAACTCGTCGGGGTGGCGGCAGAAGAACTGGTCGAGCGCGTCCTCGCCCGCGATGTACACCGCGAGCCCGCGGCCGCGGCGGCCCGCGCGGCCCCACATCTGGCGCAGCGAGGCGACCGTGCCGGGGAACGTCACGACGACGCACGCGTCGAGCGCGCCGATGTCGATGCCCAGCTCCAGCGCGTCGGTGGTGATGACCGCGCGCAGGTCGCCGTCGACCAGCCGCTGCTCGAGCTCGCGCCGCTGCTGCGCGGTGTAGCCGGCGCGGTAGGGCGCGACCGTGTTCGCCAGGTGCGGCTCGGCGTCGCGCAGCCGGTCGGCGACGAGCTTGGCCGTCAGCTCGACCGCCTTGCGCGACTTGATGAAGCAGATCGTCCGCGCGCCCTCCTTGACCAGCCGGACGAGGATGTCGGCGGCCTCGGTCAGCGCGCTGCGCCGGACGCCGAGCGCCTCGTCCACCAGCGGCGGGTTCCACATCGCGATGCGGCGGCGTGCCTTGGGCGAGCCGTCGTTCTCCACCAGCGCGATGTCGTCGAGGCCGGTGAGCCGCTCGGCCAGCTCCTGCGGGTTGGCGATCGTCGCGCTCGCCATGAGGAACTTCGCCCGCGGGCTGAACCTCCGCAGCCGCCGCAGCACGTTGCCGACGTGCGAGCCGAAGACCCCGCGGTACACGTGCGCCTCGTCGACCACGACGATGTCCAGCCGGTGCAGGAAGTCGCGCCACAGGTCGTGCCGCGGCAGGATGCCGACGTGGAGCATGTCCGGGTTCGTCAGCACGACGTTCGCGCGGCGGCGGGCGGCGGTGCGCTCCTCGCGCGAGGCGTCGCCGTCGTAGATCGCGGGGCGGATCTCCCGCGTGAGCCCGAACCGGTTCAGCGCTCGCGCCTGGTCCTGCGCGAGGGCCTTCGTCGGGTAGAGGTACAGCGCCCGCGCCGAGGGATCCGACACGAGGTGGTGCAGGGTCGGCAGGTTGAAGCACATCGACTTCCCCGACGCCGTGCCGGTCGTGACGATGAAGTCGCCCGCGGCGGCCGCCTTGAAGGCCTCGACCTGGTGCGTGTAGAGCGCGTCGATGCCCATCGTCGCGAGCGCGTCGCGGACCTTCGGGTGCAGGTCGAACGGCACGGGCTCGAGCACCGGCGGCCGGTCGTGCTCCTGCGCCTCGCGCACCAGGCGCTCGTCCGCCCGCCCGGACGCGAGCAGGTCGGTCCACGGCTCGATCTCACGCGACTGGACGGCCACCTGACGACTAGGGTAGGCGCCGCTCATGGCCCGGCTCAAAGCGCTCTACGTGGATCTCGACAACACGCTGCTCGGACGCGGCGCCTCGATCCTGCACGACGGCGACGGCAAGGTGTCGAACCTGGCCTTCCGCGCGATCGAGACGTGCCTGCGCGCGGACGTCGAGGTCGTGATCATGTCCGGCCGCCGGCGGGCGCAGGTGATGGAGGACGCGCGCCTGCTCGGCTGCCGCTCGTACATCTTCGAGGCGGGCGCGGCGGTGGTCGACGGACCGGACATCGAGTGGATGACCGAGCCGTACTTCCCCGACGAAGGTCGCGGGACGGTGAACGAGCAGGTCGCCGCGACCGGCGCGCCGGAGCTGCTGCTGGAGCGGTTCGCCGACGCGGTGTTCGAGTACCACGACCCCTGGCACCTGAACCGCGACGTCTCGCACCTGTTCCGCGGCGACATCGACGCGTCGGTGGCCGACGCGCTGCTGCAGGAGCACGGGCACGACGAGCTGCGGCTGGTCGACAACGGCGGGATCGACCGGCCGGGCATGCGGGCGTTCCACCTCCTCCCGCGGGGCGTGTCGAAGGGGCGGGCGGTGGCGCGCCACATGCGCGTCCGGGGCTACGCGCCGGAGGAGTGCATCGCCTGCGGCGACTCGCGCGAGGACCTCACGGCCGCCGAGGCGGTCGGGACGATGTGGCTGGTGGCGAACGCGCTGGATCGCGACCCGCTGCTCGTCGGCTCGCTGCCGCGCAACGTGCGCGTCGCCGAGGCCGGGCACGGCGGTGGGGTGTACGAGGCGGTCGTGACGGAGCTGGCCGAGCGGCGCTCGGCCCCGGGCCGCTAGGCCGCGGCAGGGTCGTCGCCGGCGCGGCCGGAGCGCCACGCGCGCCACTTCTGGCCCTGGCGGCGGAAGAACCCGGGGCGCGGGCGGACGACGACGCGCCGTCGCGCGGGCACCGGCACCGTCGTCCGCACGAGCTCGACCCAGTCGTCGAGCGGCAGCTCGCCGCTGATCAGCCGCGTCAGCCCGGTGGTGACGGGCGCGTGGACGCCGGCCTCCTGGATCGCGGCGCTCAGCAGCGGGACGGACTCGAGCGCCTCGACCGCCTGGCCGATCCGCTCGGGGATCTCCTCGGACGGCACGCCTTGCGCGAGCAGCTCGCCCGCGCGCCGGTTGCGCGACTGGGGCGCGAGCGCGGTCGCGACGAGGTCGCCCGTGCCCGCGAGGCCGATCATCGACTCGGGCTGCGCGCCGTTCTGAGCGGCCAGCGCCCAGACCTCGGCGAAGATGTGGCCCGCCGCGGCGCCGGCGGCGTTGAGCCCCTGCGCCTCGGTCGCGCCCGCGGCCAGCGCGGCGGCGTTCTTCGCGGCGCCCGCCAGCTCGACGCCGACGGGGTCGGTCGACGTCTCGCACACGACGCCCGCCTTGAGGAAGACCTGCGCGATCGCGTCGGCCAGCGGCTCGTTGGACGACGCGGCGACGAGCCCGGCGCCCTCGTGCACCATCTCGCGCGCATGCGCGGGACCCCCGACGACGGCGACGCGGTCGGCGCCGAGCAGGTCACGGAGGAGCACGCTCGGCGCGCGCCCGTCCGGCGGCACGAGCCCCTTCGCCATCGAGACGACCGCGGCGACCTTCGGCAGCCCGTTCGCCTCCAGCTCGGCGATCACCTCGTCCAGCCCTCGCGACGGCACGCCGAGGAACACGAAGTCCGCGCGCGCGAGCCCCGCGCTCGTGTCCTCGATCCGCAGCTCCCGCGGCAGCTCGACCCCCGGCAGGTACGCGGCGTTCTCCCCGTCGTCGACCAGCCGCCGCGCCTGCTCCTCGGTCCGCGCCTGCAGCGTCGTCCGCAGCCCGCCACGCGCGAGCAGCACGGCGACGGCGGTGCCGAACGACCCCGCTCCGAGCACGATCGCCCGCCGTCCGGGGATCGGCAGGTAGAGGGATCGGCGCGGTTGCGGCATCGGAGGGAAGGTAGTCCCGCCGCCCGCACCGGTTACGCGGGCGTGGAGGTGCCGGCGCTTCGCGGAAGCTCCCACGATCCTCCGACCGAGATCCGGAGCGACCGGCCCGTCCTCGGTCACCGCGGCGCTCGCGCCGCACTGCGGAGCGAATCGCTTGGTCATGGAGCCGTGCTCGTGTCTAATCGCGCTACGGCCTGGTGCGTCGCAGCGGCCCGGCGTCCGTCGCACCGCCTGCCCGTACAGCGAGAAGGGACTTCCACGTGCCCAGACATGGCCTCCGCCTCATCCTCGTCGCTGCCGTCGCCGTCGTGGGCCTCGCGCCCGTCGCATCGGCTGACACGGTCCAGTACTGGAGCAACCAGCCGACGAGCCCACAGCTCTGGTCGACGGTCCCCGAGAGCGGGCTCGTCGTGGCAGCGCTGGCGCCCGGGACCGACGTGCTGCTCGAGACCGACCTCGGCGACATCTCCTGCACGTCCGGGACCGCCCGGGGCAGGGTCACGGACAACCCTGGCTCGCCGACCGATCCGGACCGGTTCAACGACGACGTCGAGGGCGAGGTCGAGTCGATCGCGCTCGGTGGGTGCACGGAGAACAGCGCCTTCTTCTCCCTCGTGAACTGCACCGGCGCCGCGGGTCCGGTCGTCGTGGACACGGGAACGGCGAACGCCTGGGCCGACGCCGACACGAACCCACCGACGTTCGGGTTCGACGGCTTCACGGCCACCGTCTGCATCGACCCGGTGCTCGGCGCCAACGCTTCCTGCGCCTTCACGGGAGGGATCGCCGGCGACATCTCGGGCTCCACCGTGGCGTTCTCCGGTGCGCCGATGACGTCCGCAAGCGGGTTCCCGTGCCCTGCCGAGGGGAACCTGACCGCGCTGCTCGTGCTCGGCCATGACCACGACAACAACGCGCTGACCGCCGCGTACAACGTCCGGCTCGTCAACTGACCGCATTCTGGGGTCCACCGCGACTCTGTCGCACACGCCGCTCACTTGCTCCTTAACGTGCAAGTTCTCTAGCGTTATCTCGGGCGCCTCCACCTCATCCCTCGTGGGGGCGCCGCTGTGTGGCAGGCGGGGCGGGATCGACTACGGCGGTCGCGTCCCGCCCGCTCGACGGTGGCTCGGGCAGGGAGAGGTCCGTTGTCTCGCGCGGTTGACCGGAGGATGCAACGGCACACTCTCGCCGAGACGCCGGATTCTAGTCTCATAGGCGGCATGGGCGTTTCTGAAAAGCCTCTCGAAAAATGCTTGACACACGAAGCCGCTTGTGTGTTTGATTGCTGCGACGCGGGTGGCGCGTTCGCAGCAGTGCGGCACGCATCCACGACGCGTCATCGGTGGGTCTGAGACGAAGACGGCAGCTCGTGCGCACGGCGCAAGGCGTGCGCACGGAGAGTCGAGGTGGAGCGACGATGTGCGAGCGGGGCGGTCCTGCCCTGCCGAGTCTGCGTGCTCCGGCCCATGGCAGTGGCAAGGACGTTCAAGGAGGAGAGGGCAACATGCAGCTGTTCCGCAAGCGCCGGCATCGCACCGGCATCAAGAGCGCGCTCGTGGCCGGTGCGGCCGCGACGGCCGCGACCGCGGTGCTCGCCCCGAGCGCGATGGCGGCCGACCCGACCGGCGACTACGCGGTCTTCAAGCACTGTCCCCGTGCTGACCCTTCGGTCTCGATCTGCTTCTACTCGGAGACGCTCTCCGGTCAGTTCAAGCTCGGCAACGCCGACGTGCCGATCAACAAGAAGATCGTGCTCCAGGGCGGCATCGTCGAGAACGCTGGCGGCACGCAGACCTTCCGCAACGCGGTTGGGGCGCCGACGCTGTCTCCGACCAAGCTGACGGTTCCGGGCGGTCTGACCGGCCTGTTCGACCCGCAGCCCGGCTGGAACGGCTTGCTCATCGAGCTGTTCGAGGCTGCGGTCAACTCCGTCAACGGTGTCACCGCGACCGCGGAGCTGGTCGGTCCGGTCGGCATCGATCTGAACCGGTACCTCGAGCGCAACGGAACGGCGCTGTCGCTGCCCGTGCGGATCAAGCTCGATAACCCGTTCCTCGGTGACAACTGCTACATCGGGTCGACTTCGAACCCGGTGCGGCTCAACCTGACGACGGGCACGACCGCCCCGCCCGCCCCGAACACCCCGATCAGTGGAACGCCCGGTACGCTCGGCTTCCCGCCGAGCGGGCAGCCGGTCCTCCAGTTCACCGGGTTCCGGCTCGTCGACAACTCGTTCTCGGTGCCGGGCGCCTCGGGCTGCGGCCCGCTCCTCTTCCGCCCGCTCATCAACGCGGCCGTGAACCTGAAGGAGGGCTTCCCGTCCGCCGCCGGCAAGAACACGGCGATCCTGAACGGCAACGCGCAGCTGACCGACGCCTCGAACGTCCGCGCGAACGCCGGAGACTGATCGACTCCCGAACCTGACGTGCGGCGCCGGCCACCGCGGCGCGCACCACGGACGTGACTGGGGCGCCCTCGTGGGCGCCCCAGCTCGTTCCCGGCCTCAGTTAGAGGTTAAGCGCGAGGTGCTCGCCCGCGGCCTCGAGTTCCGCGGGCGAGGACGCCTCGAGGACGCGTTGGAGGTCGAGGATGCGCTGGTCGAACGGCCGCAGCGCGTTCTCGCGGCAGACCGCGTGGGCGGGGACGCCGTCCTGACGCGCGTCGACGGCGAGGTCGCCGGTCACGTCGCCCGCGAGGGTGGCCGAGCTGAGCCGGTCGCAGGCCAGGAGCAGCGCCCGCGACGCCCGCATCCGCTCGCGCACTTCGAGCGCGTCGAGGACGAACGAAGGGCCGTGCTCCAGCCGCGCGCCGACCCCGTCGGCCAGCGCGCCCGCCAGTCCGCCGCCTGTGTGCTCGAACGGCACGAGGTTGCGCCGGCCCGCGCAGAGCACCACGAGGCGCGCGCCGCGCAGGCCGCCGTGGTCGGTCAACGCCGTGACGGCGAGGGCCGGGTCGGGGCCGCCGGCGACGTCCGCCGCAAGCAGCACGACCGCAGGCCCGAGCGCGACGCCCGCGGCGATCCGCTCCGCCGTCGCCACCGGATCCCCCGGCACCGCCTCGACCAGCGCGGTCCCGCCGCCCTCCAGCAGCGCGACCTCGCCCACGACCTCCCCGCCGAGGCCGAGCAGCAGCACCTCGCGCGTCCCGGCGCCGCCGCCGGCGAGCGGCAGCAGGTCCGGCGGCTCCAACCCGGCGCGCTCGACGCCGCGCCCGAGCGCCGCCGCGACCTCGGGCGCGCGGAGCGAGCCCAGGGCGGAGGCGGCGACGAGCAGCGGCGGCATGAGGCGCGCGAAGCTAGCGGACCCGGCGGACCTCCACCGTCACGTCCGTCACGGCGCACTCGCGGTAGCCGAAGCCCTGCAGCGTCGCGTCGCTGCACGTGTCGAGCTCGCGGCTCGGCACGCTGTCCTCGGACACGAACCCGGCCTCCTGGGAGTCGTTGAGGCGGATCTTCTGGCCGACCTTCATGTTCGCCAGCCGCTTGGCCTTGGACCCCACGAACGAGACCTCGGCGAAGTCCGGCGTGTGGAGGTCCCGCCCGCCACCGTCCTCGAGCTCCGGCGCGCAGTTGGGGAAGAGTCCGTCGGACGAGGCGCTCAGGTCGACGCGCAGGGCGTCGGTGAGAGCGACCGCGCCGGCGGAGTCGTCGCCCTTGGCCACGTACAGCAGGTTGGCGCCCGCGGCCTTGACGTCGCGGCGGCCGCACTGGAGCGCGCGCGGAGGCGGCTGCTGCTCCGTCCCGCACTCGCCGTACTCGCTCAGCGGGCCGCACGGCGTGCACTCGCGGGTCGGCGGCACGACGTGGTCCTGCCACGTGCCCTTGCGCTCGACGGTCGCCCTGAAGTCCGACGTCTTGCCGAAGCCGAGCAGCGTGAGGCGCGGCATCGAGCGCATGACCTTCGGCAGCTTGCCGACGACCTTCATGCCGGTGTAGGTGATCGGGCGCTTGGTCGAGAACCCGGTGGTCTGCGTGCCCGAGCCGGTCGACCACGCCTTGCACCGCTCCCCGGCGATCGAGGGCTTGTCGACCCAGTCGACGACGTGGATGCCGGTCACCTGGACCTTGAACGTCATCTTCACGGTGTCGGCCGCGCGCGCGTGCGCGGGCGCGAGGAGGAACGGTGCGGCGGCCGCGAGCAGCAGGAGCGCGGCGAGCAGCGAGCGGGAGCGAAGCATGGCCGGCATCCTGCGATCGCGGCTCGCCGCGCACATCGGGGAACCCCCCGGAACCGCGGGGTCAGCGCGTGCGCGTCACCTCGATCGTCGCCTGGGTCGTCGCGCACTCGCGGTAGCCGAGCCCGACGAGCGTCTTCGGCGTGCACCGCTCCAGCGACGCGTTCGCGCCGGGCTTGACGACCGTCCCGGCCTGGTCGCTCGCCTTCAGCGTCAGCTTGCGCCCGACGGGCAGCCGCCACATCTTCCGTGCCTGGGCCCGCGGGACGGCGAGCGGCAGCGGGTCGGGGCGCTGGATGTCGCCCTCCTCGGGGCCGCAGTAGGCGTACAGGCCCGCGGTCGGCGCGGTCAGCTCGACCTGGAGCACGTCGGCCAGGGTCACGACCTCGGGCGCTTCCGTGTCCTGCAAGGGCTGGTAGGCGAGCGACGCGGCCGGCCGCTCGATCGCCTTGCGCCCGCACCGCTGGAGCGCCTGGATCGGCGGCATCACGTCCTTGCACGGCCCGTACTCGCTCAGCGGCCCGCACCCCGTGCACTCGGGGGTGATCGCGATGCCGTGCGTCCGCCAGTCCGTCTGGCGCTCGACCGTCGCACGCCACTTGGCCGGCTTCATCGGCCCGAGCAGCGAGTAGCGCGCCATGCGCTCGTACTTCTTGGGGATCTCGCCGACCACCTCGCGGCCCCGGTACGTCATCGGGCGCCCGGTCGACATCCCGGTGACCTGCGTGCCCGATCCCTCCGTCCAGCCCTTGCAGCGCTGGTTGAAGGTGTCGGACTTGAAGGACCACATCACGTCGTGGATGGCGGTGATCTCGACGCGGAACGTGCGCTCCTTGATGGTGAACGCGTCGGCGGAGGCGGGAGCGGCGCACAACAGGAGCATCGTGGCCAGGAGAAGTCGTCGTGTCATCGTGCGGCCATGCTCGGCCGCCGGCCGCAGGAGCGGCATCGGGCATGACCCCGCACGGCGGCCGTCGGGGCCCCGGCGGACCCCGACGGCGTCCCGGCTCAGCCCAAGCGCACCTGCTGCGCCACCGAGGGCACCAGCCCGTCGCGCGTCGACCGGTTGACGAACAGCAGGTACGGCCCGGGCGGCGCCACCGCCTGCTGCGCGGGGACGCGCACGGTCAGCGTCGAGCCCGCGCGGCGCACGACCTGCAGCTCGACGTTGCGCTGGTCGGCGTCCACGACGTGCGTCACCGTGCCGTTCCGGACGAGCACGACGCTCGCGATCTCCTCGGCGCTCCCCTCGACGGTCACGTCCAGCGTCTCCCCGTAGCGCGGCGTCCCGCCGACGCCCGTGATCACCGGGCGCGCGCCGCGGAAGAGGTACGGCGGCTCGTAGATCTCCAGCGTGGGATCGCGGCGGTTCGGCGCGAAGCCGCCGGGCAGCGTCACGTGCCGCAGGTAGAGCGTCGTCAGCGGCGCGTGCCCGCCGACCAGGACCCGGCCGTCGGCCAGCAGCAGCGCGGTGTTGTGGTAGGTGCGGGGCCGCTTGCCCGACGCGAGCGGCTTCCAGGTCTCGGTCTCCGGGTCGAACAGCTCGGCCTGCTGCACCGGGTGGTCGGTGCCCGGCGCGTCGACCGCATCGCGCGTCCCACCGGACGTCGCGAGCACCTCGCCGGTCGGCAGCAGCGTGCCCTGCGTGTACCAGCGCGGCTGGTTGAGGTCGCCGGTCGGGCGGGTCGACATCGTCTCGCGGTCGCCGTCCACGGTGAAGCGCGAGATGCGGCTGTCGCTCGTCGGCAGGTACGAGCCCGGCGACGGCGGGTTCAGCACGCCACCCGCGGTGAGGATGTCCGCGTGCCGGTAGCGGCCGTCCGCGCCGGGCCGCAGCGGCAGCATCACGCTGAAGGTCGAGCCGCGGAAGCCGGGGAGCGTCGCGCCCGGCCCGCCGCCGGGGATGCCGAGCTTCGTCACGTCGCGGACCGCCTCGGTCAGCGTCGCCGTGTCGAGCTTCGACGGGTCGATCCCCGCGCCCTCCAGGCCCGGGATGCCGAGCGGCCGCCACGTCCTCGTGCGCGGGTTGTAGGTCGAGGCGACGTTCCAGCCCAGCTCGTCGTAGGCGTAGCCGAACGGGTTGAACGCCTGGCCGTTGGTGTTGAAGAGGACGTTGCCGTTGGGCAGCAGGTGGAGCCGCGGGTAGAGCGGCATCGAGTGCTGCGCGGCCTGGCCGTTGTCCGACCACGTGCCGGACTCGACGTCGTACGTCTCGGTCTGCGTCACGTTGCGCAGCGAGTCCTGCGGATGCGTCGGGTAGACCGGCTTGAGGAGCTTCTGCACACCGCTCGCGACGAGCTGGTCGCCGTTCTCCAGCCCGACCACCGTCGGGTACCAGCGCCCGCGCCGCATGGAGCCCGTCTGCTCCCACCGGTCGGTCTCCGGGTCGTAGATCCGCGCGTTGCGCAGGCCCTCCAGCTCGGCGACCCCGAGATCGGTCCCGGGCACGCCCGGCTCGGAGTAGTACGCGGTCCCGCCGGTGGCCAGGACGCGGCCGTCCGGGAGGAAGCTCAGGTCCGAGCAGAAGAGGGCCCCGTCGTTCTCGGTCTCCTCGTTCTGCACCAACCCCGGGATGAGCGGCTCGGGCTCGTAGCCCTCCGGGTTCGCGCCGCCGTCGTTGACCCGCGGGAAGCCCCACGCCGGGGTCGAGCCGCTGAGGTCGAGCGTGCGCGACTGGTCGTTGAGCGCGACCTCGCCGTACTCGGCCAGGATCGTCGCCTGGATGCGTTCGGTGCCCTCCAGCGCGTTCCAGTACAGGACCTTGCCGCTCTCAAGCAGCGTCACGCTGCCCGCCGCCGGCTTGCAGATCGTCACGTTCTGCGCGTCGGTGATGCAGGTCGCGTTCTCCAGCCGGCCCGCGATCGTCGGCTCCTGGAACGGCTCGGAGAACCGGCCGCCGTTCGCGGGCTCCTCCACCGCGGCGCCCCCGACCGCCGGTGTCGGCGGGCCCAGCTCGCCCGCGTCGGCCGGATGGTTCCCCCACGCCGGTCCCGCGCTCGCGCCCGCGAGCGCCAGCGACGCCATCGCGGCGCCGGCCATCTTCCCCCTGCGCACGTCGTTCCTCCCCGTCGGTGGCCCCTACCGCCGGTGCGAAGGGCGCTTACCCGGACCGACCGGGCTTCAGACACCTTTCCGGTGTCTCGAGTGGATCAGCGGCTGCTGAGGGGGGAGGAAGCGGAGCGCATCGCAGGTCACGGCGCTCCGCCAGGTGTTGTGAGGCTTCAAAGATGCGACTGCATGCGGTGGACGCGTGACCCCGTCTCCGCCTGCGCTCGATGCTGTGCATCGGTCATGGGCAGATCATGCGTCCTGGCGCGTCCCGTCACATCGGGGATGTCCCCCTGATCTTCCGAGGGATGCCCCCATCAGGGGGTACGGGTACCCCTACCTACGCCTCCGGCAGGGCTACTGGTCGAGCTGCGTCAGCGAGCACTCGCGCGGGTCCTTGTCCTCGCGCCAGCGCTGGATCTTCGCCCCGTGCCGGATGCGCCCGTCGCTCACGTGGTCGAACGTGACCTCGACGACGAGCTCGGGGCGCAGCGCCCGCCACTCGAGGTCGCGATCGTTCGCCCAGCGTGAAGGGCCGCCCGTGCCGTGGTCGCCGGTCTCGTACGGCTGGAGCTTGGCGACGAGGTCGCGCTTCTCCTGCGCGTTGAACCCGCTCGTGTGGCCGACGACGTGCGGCTCCCCGTCCTCCCCGTACAGCGCGAGGATGAGCGAGCCGACGGTGTTCTCCGCCTTGCCCGGCCGCCAGCCGAACACCACGGCGTCGATCGTGCGCACGCGCTTGATCTTCACCATGCCCGTGCGCTCGCCGGGCCGGTACGGCGCGCCGAGCTCCTTGGCGATGACGCCCTCGGCGCCGCGCAGCCACGGCTCGGCCTCCTCGGGGTCGGCCGTCCACGGCGTGAGGTCGACCGGCGCCTCGACGCGCGCCTCCAGCCGCCGCCGGCGCTGCTCGAACGGCAGCTCCAGCAGCTTCTCCTCGCCGTCGGCGAGCAGGTCGAACGCGATGAACTTCGCGGGCGTCTGCTCGGCGAGCATGTCGATCCGCGACTTGGCGGGATGGATGCGCTGGCCGAGCGCGTCGAAGAGCTGGATGCCGTTCTCGCCGAAGATGACGATCTCACCGTCGAGGACGTAGCGGCCCTCGGGGAACTGCAGCTCGGGGAAGTAGCGGCGCAGCGGACGGCCGTTGCGGGACTGCAGGAACACGTCCTTGCCGTCCACGAACGCGATGGCGCGGAAGCCGTCCCACTTCGGCTCGTAGGCCCATCCGTCGCCTTCCGGGAGGCGGGCGCGGGAGCGGGCGAGCTGCGGGGGAACAGGCGGGTTGAGGACGAGACCCATGGGGGCCATCAGCGTAGCCGCGGGCGGTAGGGTGCAGACATGTCGCGCGAGCACGCCACCCTGGCCGAAGAGGAGTACCTCGAGACGCTGTTCTGGCTCTACGAGGCGGGGCTGCCGATGACCGGCGCCAACGTCGCCCGCGCGCGCCAGCTGTCCGCTCCGACCGTGCACGAGATGATCGGTCGCCTCGAGCGCGACGGGTACATCACGCGCGGCGCGGACAAGCTGATCTCGTTCACCGACTCCGGGCGCGAGCACGCCGAGTCGATCGTCAGCCGCCACCGGCTGGTCGAGCGCTTCCTCACCGACGTCCTCGGCATTCCGTGGGACGAGGTGCACGAGGAGGCCGAGCGCCTGGAGCACGCGATGTCACCGGTGCTCGAGGAGCGCATGCGGATCGCGATCGGCGACGCCAAGACGTGCCCGCACGGGCACCCGATCACCCCGGGCGCGCGCGCCGAGGGCGTGCCGCTCGCCGACGTCGCGGTGGGCGCGAAGGTCCGGGTGCTGCGCTTCGAGAACGAGGCCGAGGACCTGCTCCACGAGCTGATGCAGGCGGGCTTCGAGCCCGGCATGGAGGGCACGCTGGCCGAGAGCGACGGCGAGCACGTCGTCATCGCGGTCGGCGAGGATCGCATCTCCACGACGCCGTCGGTCGCGCAGACGATCACCGTCCGCGCCGACCCGTCGCCGCCGCCGCGCACCGCTCCGCCGCCGGAGCAGCTCATCCTCGCCAAGGACCGCTACGGCCGCTAGGCGCTAGCGCCGGCCGGGCCGGCCGCGGCACCCGCCGAGGTGCCGCGCGACGGCCTGGTGGACGGCGCTCCACTCCGCGCCGCCCATCTCGACCGCGAAGCCGTACGACGCCGGGTCGGCGGGGTCGCCGTCGCCCGGCCGCAGGTCGCCGCCCAGCGTGTGGCTGAGCCGCACCCCGGTCAGGCACGCGTCCGGGGTGACGGAGATCTTCTGCCCCTGGAAGCCGGACGCCTCGTACGAGCCCGGCGTCGCGCCCGCCCACCACTGGTAGGCGTACTGGCCGCCGGAGACGGTGGTCATCGTCGTCGACTCGCGCACCCACCGCGCCGGCACGACCTGCCGCCCGTCCGGCGTCCGGCCGCCGTTGCGGAACAGCTCGCCGAACCGCGCGAGGTCGAACACGCGCGCGTAGAGGCCCTGCGACGCGACCGCGTCGCCGAGCCGGTCGGTCATCACCCGCGCGTCGCCCGCCATGCCCGCCGGCTTCCACAGCTTCGTGGAGATGATCTCGTTGAACGGGGCGCCGTAGACCTCCTCCAGCATCCACGCCAGCACCTGCGTGTTGCCGCTGTTGTAGGAGAACTTCGTGCCCTGCGGCGCCACGCGCGGCAGCGACGCGAGGAACTCGTCGCGCGTCTGGCCGAGCGCGCCGCCGGTGTGGAGGTCGAGCGCCAGCTGGACCCACTGCTGGACCTGCGTGTTCGCCGCGAGCACCGGCGTGCCCTCGTCCCAGTGGATGCCGGACTCCATCTCGAGGACGTTGCGGATCGTCGTGCCCTCCCACGCCGTCCCGCGCAGCGCCGGGACGTACGTCTCGATCGGCTCCTCGATCGAGCGGACCTTCCGCTCGCCGACCGCGATCCCGACCAGCGCGGAGACGAACGACTTCGTCACCGACCACGGCTGGTGGCGCGTCTCGGCGTCCCACCCGTTGGCGTACAGGTCGTCGGCGATCCGTCCGCGGTGGACGAACGCGACCACGTCGGTCTCGGTGGAGCGGACGAAGTCGCGCACGGTCTTCGTGCGGCCCTGCCACTGGTACGTCACGCCGTCGAGGTCGACGGTGCGGCGCGGGAGCGGGGACGTCCGCGGGCCGGTGGCGACCGGCGCGGTGGGGAGCGCCAGCTCGGGCTTGACGACGTCGACCGGGAGCGGCAGCACGACCGTCTGGTCGACGAGCGCGTTGGCGACGACCTGGGTCGCGAACGCGGGATCGAGCATCGTCTCGACCCGGCCCGGCAGCAGCGCCGTGATGTCCGGCACGCCGACCACGGGCTCCTGCTGCGGCGGCGCCTGCGCGTGCGCGGCCCCGGCGCCGGCGGCGCCCGTCGTCACCGTCGCGGCAGCCAGCGCTGCGGCGACCCACCCTGCGGCACGCCTCCTCGACCCCATGGGCGGGATGACACCACGCGCCGCGCGGCGATGCGCCGGTTCCTAGAAGATCGCGAGCCCGCCGCGGACCAGGAAGAGCGCGCCGAACGCGCCGATGAGGACGCCCGCGACGGTGCTGACCGCGCGCAGCGCGCCGGGCGTGAGGCGGCGGCCGAGCAGGGTCGAGCCGGTGGCGAGGAGCGAGAAGTACGTGAGCGTGCCGAAGAAGACGCCGAGCGGCAGGATCGTGAGCGTCTCCGTGCGGCCGATGCCGAGCCCCGGCACCACCGCGGTGAACGCGGCCGCCCACGAGACGATCGTCAGCGGGTTGGCGAGCGTTGCGGCGAAGCTGACGCCGAGGCCGCGGCGGAACGTCTGCAGCGCGAGGCCGTTCCCGCCCGCGGCGTGGACCATCTTCCACGCGATGAAGAGCAGCGCCGCGCCGCCGACGAGCTGGAGCTCGTCGCCGGGGACGAGCGCGGCGAGGCCGAGCGCGGCGAGCAGCGCGTAGAGGCCGTCGACCAGCGCGGCGCCGAGGCCGACGCCGAACGCTGGTGCGAAGCCGTGGCGCAGACCCGAGGTCAGCGCGAGGACGGAGATGGGCCCGAACCCGGCCGCCACCGCGAAGCCGAGCGCGAACCCGGCGATCACGGTGGTCATGGCTGGTTCAGGTCACCGTGATCGTCAGGCGGTCGCCGTCTGCTGCTGCTGGGCGTAGGCGTCGGCGAGGCGCTTGACGCCCTCGTCGATCTGCGCGGCCGTGACGCCGGAGTAGGCGATCCGGAAGCTGTTCTTGCCGCCCTCCAGGAGGAAGTCGGTGCCCTTCACGATGGCCACGCCGCGCTCGGCGGCGTCGGCGAACAGCTGGTCCACGTCGGTGCCCTCGGGCAGCTCGACCCACATGAAGTAGCCGCCCTCCGGCGGGGTGAACCTCGCGTCCGGCAGCTCGCGGCGCAGGGCGGCGGCGAGCGTCTCGACGCGCTCGGCCAGCGCCTCCTTCACCGTCTTGATCGCGCTGTCGATCCGCCCGCTCGCGCAGAGCTGGTAGACGATCGACTCGGCGACCATGTTCGGCGAGATGTACGTGTTCGTCGCGCGCTTGGTGATCGTCGCGATGAGGTCGGCCGGCCCGACGAGGTAGCCGACGCGGATGCCGGGGCAGACGGTCTTGGAGAACGACGAGGCGTAGACGACGCGCTCGTTGCTCGTGTCCATCGAGAGCATCGTCGGCAGCGGCTCGCCGGCGAAGCGGATGTGGACGTACGGGTCGTCCTCGAAGACCACGAAGTCGTACTCGGCGGCGAGCGCGAGGAGCTTCTCGCGGCGCTCCAGCGTGAGCGTGTAGCCGGCCGGGTTCTGGAAGTTCGGGATGATGTGCGCGAGCTTCGGGCGCAGGCCGGCCTTCAGCCGCTCCTCCAGCTCGTCGACCACGATGCCCTCGGGGTCGATCGAGATCATCTCGATGTTCGCGCCGCGCTCCTTCAGGCCGAGGAGCGTGCGGTCGTACGTCGGGCGCTCGGTGATGACCGTGTCGCCGGGCTGTACCAGCGCGTCGAAGAGGAACGCGTCGGCCTGCATCGAGCCGTTGGTGACGATCACGTTCTCCGGCGCGACGCCGTGCTGCTCGGCGATCCACTTGCGCAGCGGGACGTAGCCGACGCTCGTCCCGTACGCCGTCGTGCCGGCGGGATCGGACTCGAAGGCCTTGACGGCGGCCTCCTTGAGGCCGTCGACGTCGACGATGTCGAGGCTCGGAGCCCCGCGCGCGAAGGAGATGAGGTCGCCGGATGCCATGGCGCCCAACTCTAGAGGTCGCGTGCCGTCCGTCGCGATCAGGCGCGGGGTTCGAACTCGACCGTGAGCTGCGCGCGCCCGCCCGCGTACGCGTGCAGGGCGACGTCGGCGACGTCCGGGCTGCCGCTGAGCGCGCGTTCGAGGTCGGCGAGCGCGTGGAGGTCGGTGTCGGACTCGAGCGTGATCGTCCGGCCGCCGGCGCGGCGGCGCTCGTGGTCGAGCACGCGGTCGTACGCGGCGACGAGCTCGTGCGCGAGGCGGCGCAGCTCGACCCCGAACTGCTCCATGGGCTCGACGCGCGCGGCCGGGCGCGGAGGCCGCGGCGCGCGCGGCGGCGGCGCCGGCGCCGGCGTGGCGTGCAGCTCGGCCTGGAGCGCGTCCAGCTGGCGCTCGAGCCGCGCGAGGGCCTCGTCGACGTCGTCGTCCGTCACACGCCCGGCGTTCGCCGCCGGCGGTCCGACCCCTGCCGTGTGACCCACGAAACACGACCGCCGGACCCGAGGGCCCGGCGGTCGATGTCTTCGGCTCGGCGCCCGTCCCGGAGATGCCGGACTACCGTCGCCTCAGCTTTGGCGCACTTGCCTGTGCGCTGCGGCGACACTAACCGGGGCTCAAGCGCGGGGGAAGCAGGTGGACGAACGTTCTACGAACGCATGTGCGCCCCCGCACAAGGACTGGCGAAAACGCCTTTGCCTACGGGCTAGCCGCCCAGGATCTCCACGGCGATCTCGGCGACCTGCGTCGGGGTGCGGCCGACGCGGACGCCCTTCGACTCGAGCGCCTCGGCCTTCGCCTGCGCGGTGCCCTGCGAGCCCGACACGATGGCGCCGGCGTGGCCCATCGTCTTGCCGGGAGGCGCCGTGAAGCCCGCGATGTACGCGACGACGGGCTTGGAGACGTTGTCGGCGATGTAGGCCGCCGCCTCCTCCTCCGCCGAGCCGCCGATCTCGCCGCTCATGACGATGAGCTCGGTCTCGGGGTCGGCCTCGAACTTCGCGATGATGTCGATGAACGAGGAGCCCGGGACCGGGTCGCCGCCGATGCCGACGATCGACGAGTTGCCGAACCCGCGCTGGGCCAGCTCGTTGCCGATCTGGTAGGTCAGCGTGCCGGAGCGCGAGACCACGCCGACGTTGCCCTCCTTGAAGAAGGCGGCCGGGATGATGCCCACGTTCGCCTTGCCCGGCGACAGGACGCCCGGGCAGTTCGGCCCGATGTGCGTGATGTCGCGGTCGAGCGACTCGAGGTAGTCGTAGACCCGCAGCTCGTCGTGGGCGGGGATGCCCTCGGTGATCGTGATGATCGTGTCGATGCCCGCGTCCGCGGCCTCGAGCACCGAGTCCGCCGCGAAGCGCGGCGGCACGAAGATCATCGCGGTGTTCGCGCCGGCCTTCTCGACCGCGTCCGCGAACGTGTTGAACACCGGGATGCCCTCGACGTCCTGGCCGCCCTTGCCCGGCGTGACGCCGGCGACGACGTCGGTGCCGTAGCGCTTGTTGTTCAGCGTGTGGAACGTGCCCTCACGGCCGGTGATGCCGGACGTGACGAGCTTCGTGTCCTTGCCGACGACGATGCTCACGCGGAACCTCCCTTGGCCAGCTCGACGACCAGCCGCGCCGCCTCGTCCATCGTCTTGGCCGGGGTCACGTTCGGCAGGTTCGCGTCGGCGAGGATCTGCCGGCCCTCGACGTCGTTCGTGCCGTCGAGGCGGACGACGAACGGCACCGTCGGCTTGATCTGCTCGAACGCCGCGATCAGGCCGCGGGCGACCTCGTCGCAGCGCGTGATGCCGCCGAAGATGTTGAACAGGACGGCCTTGACCTTCTCGTTCGAGAGGATGACCTCGACCGCGCTGGTGATGGCCTCGGCCTTCGAGCCGCCGCCCGCGTCCAGGAAGTTCGCGGGGGAGCCGCCGGCCTGCGCGACCACGTCGAGCGTCGACATGACGAGCCCGGCGCCGTTGCCGAGGATGCCGATGTCGCCGTCGAGCTTCACGTACGTGAGGCCGCGCTCGCGCGCCATCGCCTCCTGCGGGTCCTCGGACGCCGTGTCGATCAGGTCCGCGTGGTGCGGGTGCCGGTACGCGGCGTTCCCGTCGAGCGTGACCTTCGCGTCCAGGGCCGCGACGCTGCGGTCCTTCGTGACGATCAGCGGGTTGACCTCGACGAGCATCGCGTCCTCGCCCACGAACGCGTCGTAGAGCTTGGCGAGCAGCGCGCCGACCGGGCGCACCACGTCCGCCGCCACGCCCGCCTCGAACGCGAGCTTGCGCCCGTGGAAGTCCTGGAAGCCCAGGAGCGGGTCGACGTGGAGCCGGGCGATCGCCTTCGGGTCGCGCGCGGCGACCTCCTCGATGTCCATGCCGCCCTGCGTGGAGAGCATGAACAGCGGCGCCTTGGCGCTGCGGTCGAACACGATCGACGCGTAGTACTCCTCGTCGATCTCGCTCGCGGCCTCGATCCACACCTCGTGGACCGTGAACCCGCGGATGTCCATGCCGAGGATCGCCTCGGCATGCTGCGTTGCTTCGTTTCGGTCCTTCGCGACCTTGATACCGCCGGCCTTGCCGCGTCCACCGATCTTCACCTGCGCCTTGACGACGCACGGGTAGCCGATCTCGTCGGCGGCCTTGACCGCCTCGTCGACCGACTTCGCGGGAAGACCCTTGGGGACCGGGACGCCATGGCGCGCGAAGAGCTGCTTGCCCTGGTACTCGAGTAGGTCCATAGGAAGTGCGGGACGCTACCGAACACGCGTCGGGTGGGTATCGCTCGTCACTTCATAGAATTCCCGACCCTATGGCGCTTCCCAAGAACATCGAGTGGGTCACCTTCGACGTCTACGGGACCCTGATCGATTGGGAGAAGGGCGTCCTGGACGCCTTCGTCAAGGAGGCCGCCCGTGACGGCTTCTCCCTGGAGAAGGATCAGGTCGTCCCGCTGTTCCACGAGATCTCGCGCGAGGTCGAGGGCGGTTCGTACGAGCTGTACGCCGAGGTCCTGCGGCGCACGGCGGTCGAGATGGCCAAGCGGATGGAGTGGCAGCTCGAGCCCTCCCGCTCCGGGTTCCTCCCGGATTCGCTGCAGCGCTGGCCGGCGTTCCGCGAGGCCAACCCGCAGCTGAAGAAGTTCGTCAAGAAGTACAAGACGGGCCTCATCTCGAACATCGACGACAAGCTGCTCGGCCAGACGCGGCGGCACATCCCGCACGACTACGAGCTCGTCGTCACCGCCCAGCAGGTGCGCTCCTACAAGCCCGACCCGGCGCACTTCAAGGAGTTCGCCCGCCGCATCGGCGGCAAGAAGGGCTGGGTCCACGTCGCGTCGTCGCACTACCACGACGTCGAGACGTGCCTGAAGGAGAAGATCCCGGTCGTCTGGGTCAACCGCAGCGGCGAGGAGCTCGCCGGGCGCAAGAAGCCGGACGCCGAGGTCCCGAACCTCCTCGAGGCCGCGAAGCTCCTCGGCGCAGCCTGAGGCTGCCGTGAAGGTCGTCGCCATCCACGAGGACGTCCTCGTGGCGACGAGCCGGGTCTACCAGACGACCTGCACGATCGTCCGCCACGGGAGCGAGGGGTTCGTGATCGACTCCCCGGTCTTCCCGGACGAGCTCGACGTGCTCCCGTCGCTGCTGGAGCAGACCGGCTTCCCGCTCTCCGGCCTGCTCGCCACCCACGGCGACTGGGACCACCTGCTCGGCCGCCTCGCCTTCGACGGGGCGGCGCTGGGCTGCGCCGAGACCACCGCGGCGCGGCTGACCGGCAAGCCGGGCGAGGCCGCGCGCGGGCTGCGCACGTTCGACGCCGAGCACTACGTCGAGCGCGAGAAGCCGCTGGCGCTGGGGCAGATCCAGGCCATCCCGGTGCCCGGCTACCTCGGCATCGGCGAGCACGAGATGGAGCTCCACCCGACCGAGGGCCACACCGCCGACGGCATGGCCGTCTGGCTTCCGTGGGCGCGCGTGCTCGTCGTCGGCGACTACCTCTCGCCGGTCGAGATCCCGATGCTGAGCGAGACCGGCTCGCGCGACGCGTACCTGGCGACGCTGCGGCGGCTCGAGCCGCTGGTGGAGCAGGCCGACCACGTCGTGCCGGGCCACGGCGCGGTGCTCGACTCCGTGCGTGCGCTCGCGATCCTGCGCGAGGACGTGGCGTACCTGGAGGCGCTGCCGGGCGGCAAGCCCCCGCTCGCCCGCTCCGACGAGGCGCAGCGCGCGATCCACGCCGCGAACGTGGAGCGGGTCGGCGCGTAAGCGCTCGTCGTTGCCTTCGCAACGATCCTCACGCAGTCGCCGCGCGCCGGTATAGGGTCCCGCCCATGGCCTATGGCGACACGTTCCATCCGGCGGGCACGTCCCGTGACATCAAGGTCCGCGGGCCCCTGTGGGTGGGCCTGTGGAGCTTCTTCACGTTCGGCATCTACAGCCTGTACTGGCTGTACGTCATCGCGAAGGACCTCAGCGAGTACGGCAAGTCGAAGGGGCACGACCTCGGTCAGTCGCCCGTCATGACCCTGCTCGCCTTCCTGATCGGTTGGGTCCTCCTCTTCATCCCGCCGATCGTCGCGCTCTACCGGATGACCCGGCGCGTCCAGCAGGCGCAGCGCCTCGCGGGCCAGACCGCCGTGCTCAACGGCTGGCTGGCGCTCGTGCTGCTGCTCGTCGTCAGCCCGGCGTACAACGCGTACGCGCAGAGCGAGCTCAACAAGGCGTGGAAGGGCGAGGGCGGGCCGGTGCCAGGCGACGACTACGGCGCCGCGCTGCCTGCGGCCCAGCCGGCGGGCGACCCGCTCGCGCAGCAGCCGAGCGACGTCAGCTCGTCGCCGGAGCGGCCCGGGGCGTGATCCAGCACGTCTCGCTGGAGGTCACCGAGCGAGACGCCGACGCGTGCGTGCGGTTCTGGGGGCTGCTCGGCTTCGTGGAGGTCGAGCCGCCCTCGGCGTCGCTGCGCGAGCTCGCGCGGTGGGTGGAGCGGCGCGGGACGCAGGTCCACCTGCTGCTGACCGACGATCCGGTCGCGCCGCCCGAGGGTCACGTGGCGGTCGTCGTCGACGACTACGACGCGACGTTCGGGCGGCTGGCCGACGCCGGCTTCGCGCCCGACGCGCGCGCCGAGCACTGGGGCGCGCCGCGGGCGTTCGTCCGCGGGCCCGGCGGTCACCGGGTCGAGATCATGGCCCGCCCGCCGGCGTGAGCTAGCGCCCGTAACGGACCAGGACCGCGTGGAGGCGGTCGGCGCCCCAGTCGACCGCGGCGGCGGGCACGCGCTCATCGGCGGCGTGGATGCGGGCGCTGAAGTCGAAGTCGGTGGGGACCTGGAGCGGCGTGAAGCCGTAGCCCTGGATGCCGAGGCGGCCGAAGTGGCGCGCGTCGGTGATCGCAGGCAGGAGCATCGGGATCGGCGTGACCTCGGGATCCGCGTCGCGGAGCACGTCGCCGAGCAGCTCGAAGAGGCCGAAGTCGGGCGCGGGCGGGCCGGGCTCGGCGCGCAGGACCTCCAGCTCCACGCCGTCGCCGGCCAGCGCCCGCAGCTCGCCCAGCAGGTCGTCGGGGCCGAAGCCGGGCAGCACGCGCCCGTCGAGCTCCACACGGACCTCCGCGGGGATGACGTTGCGGCTCTCGCTGCCGTGGAGCACGGTCGGACTGACCGTGTTGTGGAGCATGGGGACGAAGAGCTTCGCCCGCTCGCCCAGCAGCCGCAGCGTCGCCGGCGCGGTGCGCGGATCCAGCAGCCGCTCCAGCACGACCGCGCCCGGACGCGGCAGCTCGCCGGCGATCGTCCGCACCATCCGCTCCACCACCGGCGTGACGTGCACCGGCAGGCGCATGCGGTCGACCGTGCGCAGGAACGCGGCCAGCTGCGCCATCGCGCCGCCGCGGATCGGCATCGAGCCGTGGCCGGCCGGCCCGCGGAACGTCGCCCGGACGCCGCAGACCTGCTTCTCGGCGACCTGTATCGGCGCGAACCGCTTGCCCGCGATCTCCTGCGTGAACCCGCCGAACTCGCCGATCGCGTAGCGGACGCCGTCGAGCAGGTCGGGCCGCTCGGTGACGAGGTGCTGCGCCCCGACGACGCCGCCCTGCTCCTCGTCGCTGAGCACCGCGAGCACGATGTCGCCGCCCGGCCGGAGCCCCTCGCGCGCGGCCCGCAGCACGGCGTGGACCATCATCGCGACGCCGCCCTTCATGTCGAGCGCGCCGCGGCCCCAGATCCACCCGTCGACCAGCTCGCCGCCGAACGGGTCGCGCGACCACTGCTGGCCCTGCACGGTGACGACGTCGACGTGGCCCTGGAGGAGCAGCGGCGGCGCGGCGCCGGCGCCGGGCAGGCGCGCGACGAGCGACGGGCGCTCGGGCGTCTTGGCGACGATCGTCGTCTCGAGCCCCGCCTCGCGGAGCAGCTCGTCCACGAACTGCACGCACGCCCGCTCGTTGCCCGGCGGGTTCTGCGTGTCGAAGCGGATGAGCCGCTGGAGGAGCTCGGCGGCGGTCATCGCTCCTCGAGCCGCAGCCGGGCGAGGAGGTTGCGGCCGCCGTAGCGGTCGTCCTGGGCGTCGAACCCGAACGAGCGGTACAGCTCGAGCGCCGGGTTGTCCTCGTTGACGTCGAGCTGCACGCGGCGGCACCCGCGCTCGCGCGCGAGGTCGATCACGCCCTGCACGAGCGCCCTGCCCAGGCCCTGGCCGCGCGCCTCGGCGCGGACGAAGAGGTCCTCCAGCTCGCAGTCGGTGGCGGCCCACCAGATGCCGTAGCGGAAGCGCACCTGCGCGACGCCCTGCGGCGGGCTGTCGGCGTCAGGCGCGGCGAGCAGGTAAGCCGTGTTCGGGTCTTCGATGAGCTTGTCGACGCCGGCCAGGAAGGCGTTGTCGGAGGGCCAGTCGAGCTTCAGGTGGTTGCGGAAGCCGATCAGCAGCTCGCCGACCACCTCGGCCTCGTGGTGGGCCGCGCGCCAGACGACGGGCGCGCTCACGACTTCGTCCGGACGTTCCAGTTGACGGACATCTCGGCGACGCAGTCGCCGTGGGCGTTGCTGAGGACGACGTCCACGCAGAACCGCACCTCGCCGGCGTCGTCGAGCGTCGCCAGCAGCTCGCCGCCCGACTGGGACAGCTCGCCCCGGGCGGTGATCGTGCCCTGCGCGAGCTTGCGGTACTTGATCGTCGCGTCCTGGGCGAGCGGTGTGATGTCGCCCAGGCGCTGCGCGAACGTGCCGACGAACGCCGCGCCCGAGGCGGCCTCGCCCGCCGCGAACAGCGCGCCCGCGTGCTGGGAGCCGACGTGGTTGCGCGTCTCGCTGCGGTCCGGGAGCCGGACGACGCCGACGCCCTCGCCGACCTCCGCGATCTCGAGGCCGACGTGCGTGTTGAACGGCACCGCGTGTTGGAGGGCGCCGCGGAGAGCCTCGTAGTCCATGCGTCCGCACGCTACACGGCGGCGCTTGGGGAACCGCACGTCCCGTGCCGAAACGGGACGTGGATGCGCCTCCCCACCACGATCACCGCTCTCGCCCTCGCCGCGGCGCTCGGCGGGTGCACGGGGGACGTCGTCGACACGGAGGCCGCGGACGCCGCGCGCGCGGACGTGCGGGCCGTCGAGAGCACCGTGCGGACGTACCTCGTCGCCGGGGCGAAGGGCGACGGCCGGGAGGCCTGCCGGGCGCTCGGCGTCGAGATGCGCCGTGCCTGGCGCGCCTACGTGCAGGAGGAGGCGCCCGAGCTGGGGGTCGGCTCGTGCGCGGAGGCGATGGAGCGCACGGCCCGCACGCGCGGGGCCGAGGAGCGCAGGGTCGCCCGGCGCGCGGACACGCTGCGCTTCGAGCGCGTCGAGGTGGACGGCGCGACCGCCGAGGTGCAGGCGGTCAAGGGCGGGATGGTCGTCGAGCTGCGCAAGCGCGACGGCCAGTGGCGCATCACCGGCGGCCTCGGCATCTAGCCCCGCGCGCATCGGCCACACTGTCGGCCGATGCTCCCGCAGGCCGCCGACCGGATCGCCGAGACCGTCCCCGACGACGCGCAGGTGCTCCAGGTGGGAGCGCGGCGCGGCGCGTTCGAGCGCGCCGACTGGGTGCTCGACGAGCGGCCGCACGAGCCGCATGGCGGCGCGCGCTTCGGCCCACGGACGTGGGTGCAGCGCGACGTCTGCTCCCGCGAGCCGTGGCCGTTCCCCGACGGGCGGTTCGACTTCGCCGTCTGCACCGCGCTGGCCGACGTGCGCGACCCGATCGGGGTGTGCGCCGAGCTGGCACGCGTGGCCCGCGGCGGGTACGTCGAGCTGCCCGCGGTCGAGGCGGAGCTGGCCGGCGGCGATGCGCGCTGGCTCTGCGACGTGGTCGACGCCGAGCTCGTCTTCGTCGCCAAGCCGCGCGCCGCGCACACCGATGCGCGGCTGAAGGTGGGCCAGCGGCGGCTGGCCGAGCTGCGCGAGGAGGAGCGCGTGCTGGCGCTCTTCTGGGAGAGCCGCCTCCCCGCGCGCGAGCGCTTCGTGGACGCCGACGCGCTGGCCGAGGAGCTCGCCGAGCGGCTGCGGCGCCGCTTCGAGCCCTCCGGCGCGGAGGTCGCGCTGTCGGAGGCCCGCCGCATCGGCGGGATGGCCGGCGCGGCGGCGCTCCGCCGCCTCGCCGACCTCCGCGGTGGGCGCTAGCCCTCGGCCTTGATGACGGCGATCGTGTCGCCGGTGGAGACCGAGCCGCCCTCCTGGATGGGCAGCTCCGCGATCACGCCCGCCTTGTGGGCGTAGATCTCGTTCTCCATCTTCATCGCCTCGATGATCGTGACGAGCTGGCCCTCCTCGACCTTGTCGCCCTGCTTGACGAGGACCTTCCAGACGTTGCCCTGCAGCGGGGACGGGAGCGTGTCGCCGCCCCCGCCGGCGCCGCCGGACCTGCGCTCGCGCTTGGGGCGCGGCTTGGCACCGGCCGCCGCCGCGCCGTTGGGCGCCGCCACGACCCCACCGCCACCGAACGCCGGCCCGATCACCTTGACGTCGAACTTGCGGCCGGAGACCTCGACCGCGTACGTGTGCTCGACCGTCTCCTCGGCGTCGTCGTCAGCCGGTGCGGCCGCGGGCTCGAACGCCAGCGTCTTGAGCCACTTCTTGTCCTCGATGAGGTCGCGCGCGGTCTCCGCGTTCGCCCACTGCTTCGTGGCGAGCAGCGCGGTGTGGAACGGGATGAGCGTCTTCAGGCCCTCGATCTGGTACTCGCTGAGCGCGCGGAGCATGCGCTGCGTGGCCTGCTCGCGGTCGGCGTCCCAGACGATGAGCTTCGCGACCATCGGGTCGTACATCGGGGTGACCTCGCCGCCCGCCTCCAGGCCCGAGTCGACACGCACGCCGGGGCCCGTGGGCTCCTTGTACGAGCCGACCTTGCCCGGCGCCGGCGCGAAGTTCTTCGACGCGTCCTCGGCGTTGATGCGGCACTCGATCGCGTGGCCGCGGATGACGACGTCGTCCTGCGTGTAGTTGAGCTTCTCGCCGGCGGCGGCGCGGATGCCCTCCTTCACGATGTCGATGCCGGTGACCATCTCGGTCACACAGTGCTCGACCTGGACGCGCGTGTTCATCTCCATGAAGAACCACTCGTCGCCGTCGAGCAGGCCCTCGATCGTGCCCGCCCCGACGTAGTTCACGGCCTCGGCGGCCTTCACGGACGCCGCGCCGATGCGCTCCCGGATCTCGGGCGTCACGAGCGGGCCCGGGGCCTCCTCGATCAGCTTCTGGTGGCGGCGCTGGATCGAGCAGTCGCGCTCGCCGAGGTGGATCGTGTTGCCGTGCTTGTCGGCGATGATCTGGACCTCGACGTGGCGCGGATCGGGCAGGTAGCGCTCGAGGTAGACGGTCGGGTCCGAGAAGAACTTCTCGCCCTCGCGCGCGGCGCCCTCGAAGGCGTCCTTGAGGTCCTTCTCCTCCAGCGCGACGCGGAAGCCCTTGCCGCCGCCGCCGCCCGCGGCCTTGACCGCGATCGGGAAGCCGATCTCCTTCTTGGCCAGCTCGAGCGCCGTCTCGTAGTCCGGCACCGGCTCGGTCGTGCCCGGGATGATCGGGACGCCGGCCTTCTTCATGAGGTCGCGGGCGTTGGTCTTCGAGCCCATCGCGTCGATCGCCGACGCGGGCGGGCCGATCCAGACGATGCCCTCGTCCTCCAGCCGCTTGGCGAACGTCGCGTTCTCCGCGAGGAAGCCGTAGCCGGGGTGGACGGCCTCGGCGCCGGACTCCTTGCAGACCTCGATCAGCCGATCGATGTTCAGGTACGACTGGTTCGCCGGGGGTGGCCCCAGCAGGTAGGCCTCGTCAGCGCGCCGCACGTGCAGCGCGTCGCGGTCTGCCTCCGAGTACACGGCGACGGACTGCACGCCGAGCTCTTCGAGGGCACGGATGATTCGGATGGCGATCTCGCCGCGGTTCGCAACCAGGACCTTCTTGAACATGAGCCCGGAACCCTAGTGACATAGGGGGCTTTCACGCGTCGCCGGTGAGCGCGTACCCCATGCCGCGGACGGTCTCGATCCGGTCCTTGCCGAGCTTGCGGCGCAGGTAGCCGACGTAGACGTCGACGACGTTCGATCCCGGGTCGAAGTCGTAGCCCCAGACGTGGCTGAGGAGCTGCTCGCGGCTCATCACCTGGCCGGGGTGGCGGAGGAAGACCTCCAGCATCGTGAACTCGCGCGCGCTCAGCTCGACCGGCTGGTCGTCGCCGATCGCGGCACGGCGGGTGCGCAGGTCGAGCGCGAGGTCGCCGTGGCGGAGCACGGTCTGCTCGGTCGTGCCCTCCTCGCGCAGCCGGACGCGGATGCGCGCCAGCAGCTCCTCGAAGCGGAAGGGCTTCATGACGTAGTCGTCGGCGCCGCGCTCCAGGCCGGCCACGACGTCGTCGCGGGCGGAGAGGATGACGACCGGCATCCGGTGGCCCTGCGCGCGCATCGTGCGGAGCACGGTCATGCCGTCGAGGCCGGGCAGCCCGAGATCGAGCACGAGGAGGTCGAAGTCGTCGTCGCGGGCGAGCGCGAGGGCGGTCGGGCCGTCGGCCGCGGTCGTCGTGACGAACCCGTTCGCGCGCAGGCCCTTCTCCAGGAAGGCGGCCAGGCGGTCCTCGTCCTCGGCGATCAGGATGCGGCTCACGGGCGGTCCTCCTCCTCCAGCGGGAGCGTGATGGTGAACGTGGCGCCGGGACGGTGGCGGTCGAACGGGGCGAGCGCGACCGTGCCGCCGTGCGCCTCGGCGATCGCCTTGACGATCGCGAGGCCGAGCCCCGCGCCGTCGCTGCGGCGGCGGTGCTCGCCGCGGGCGAACCGGTCGAAGATCCGGTCGCGGTCGGCGGCCGGGACGCCGGGGCCGGTGTCGCGGACCCACAGCCGCGCGACGCCGTCCTCGGCGCTCGACCCGAGCGCGATCACGTCGCCCGCGCGCGTGTGCTGGACGGCGTTGTGGGCGAGGCTCATCACCGCCTGCGTGAGGCGCTGGCGGTCGGCGGTGAGGCGGGCGGCGCCGACGCCGTCCAGCTGCCAGTCGCGCGGCGCCAGGCCCTTCGCCTTCGCCATCAGCTCCTCGGTGAGCACGTCGAGGTCGAGGTCCTCGGGCGCGAGGAAGTCGGGCCGCTCGGCCTTGGCCAGCGTCAGCAGGTCCTCGACGAAGCGGCTCATCCGGTCGAGCTCGTCGGTGACCAGCGCGACGGTCTCGCGCCGCTCCTCGGGGTCGTCGCCGAGCAGCTCCAGGTGGCCGCGGATTATCGTGATCGGCGTCCGCAGCTCGTGGCCGGCGTCGCTGACGAACGCGCGCTGGGAGGCGAACGCGCCCTCCAGGCGGTCGAGCATCGCGTTGAACGTGCGCGCGAGCTGCGCGATCTCGTCGTCGCCCTGCGTGGAGATGCGCCGGGTGAGGTCGGTGTCGGTGATGCCGCGCGCGGTGTCGTCGAGGTCGCGCAGCGGGGCGAGCACGCGGCCGGCGGCGGCCCAGGCGAGGAGGCTGGCGACGAGCAGGACGGCGAAGCTGACGCCAGCCGCGACCTGCATCGCCTCGTCAATCTCGTCGCGCTCCTGGCCGAGCGCGGTGGTGACGGCGAAGACGCCGCGGGCGCGGCCGCCGACCTCGACCGGCACCGCGAGCACGCGCACGTCGCCCGCGGGCGTGGTGACCGTGCGGCGCGTGGTCTCGGCGATCGTGCCGAGCGGGGCGACGGCCCGGGTGAGCGCGCCCTCGGACGCCCGCGCGGTCGACTGGAACGGGCGCCCGTCGCGGAACGTGAAGAAGTCCTCGCCCTGCGCGGGGACGTTGCGGGCGAGGAAGACCTCCAGCATCGCCTCGACGTCGGTGCCGAACGGGCGGCCGGTGAACGGGTTCTGACCCTGGTCGACGAGCAGGCGGAACTCCTCGACCTCCTGCTCGAGCGCGTTCTCCACCCGCTCGCCCGCGCGCGCGAGGAGGATCTGGCGGGCGATCAGCACCGACGCGACGGTCGAGAACGCCAGCAGCGCGACGACGGACGCGAGGATGCGGGTGCGCGCCCCGCGCACGAGCGGCCACCGCCGCCCCTCAGTCGTCGTCATCGTCCGCGTCGTCGTCTCCGCCGTCGTCGTCACCGTCGTCGTCCGCACCATCATCGTCGGCGGGTGGCGCGGCCGGAGCCGGTGCGGGCGGCGGAGGCGGCGCGGGCTGGGGCGCGGGGGCGGGAGTTGGCGCGGGGGCGTCGTCATCGTCGTCGCGGGCGGGGGAGGACGCCCGGCCGGGAGAGGAGGGCGAGGGCGAGGGTGCCGCCGCGGAGGGCGCGCGCTGCGGCGCACGTTGCGGGGCGCGCGTGGTCGGGGTCGGCGCAGGCGCGAACTCGGCGGCGCGCTTGCGTGTGGTGCGCGGCCGCCGTTCCTCGCGCTCCTCGCGCGCCTCGCGCTCGCGTCGCCGCGGGGTCGTCCGCGTGGTGCGGGCGGTGCGTGCCTCCTCCTGCGCGACCTCGACCGAGATCGGGGCGACGGGCTCGCGCGCGGGGCTGGCGACGAGGCTCGCGACGATCCACGCGGTGGCGGCGCCCCCGAGGGCGGCGGCGACGAGGAGGAGGACGGTGCGGAGCGGCACGCCTGGAACCGTGCGCGCGCGGGATGGGAGCGCGATGAGGGGAGCATGAGACGGCTCTCATCCGCGCCTCAGGACCGCCTCATCGCGGCGGGGGACCTTGTCCACCGTCCAGTCCGACCGCCACAAGGAGGCGCCGTCAGATGAAGTTCACCGCCACGGTCCCCGCCAAGGCTCGCGCCGCGGCCAGCTCCGACACGAACACCGGCAAGCGCCGGCGGCGCAAGCCGCGTCGCCGCCGCCGTCGCCGCAGCTCCGACACCTGATCCCACAGCACGACCAGGCCCGCCGCACCGCCACCCCCCCCAGCGCGGTGCGGCGGGCCGTCCGCGCACCACCCCGTGACCTCCCGCCTCCGCGACCGCCTGCACCGGCTCCTCGTGCCCGCCCCCGGCGGGCCGCAGCTCGTGGATCAGGCGCCGCCCGTCCAGGCCGCCGCGCTCGCCCGCCGCTTCTGGCCGTTCACGAAGCCCTACCGGCGCCGCATCGCGCTCGGCCTGCTGCTGCTCGTCGCCGTCCCGGCGCTCGAGGCGGTCGAGATCTACCTCTTCAAGCTCGTCGTCGACGACGTGCTCGTGCCGCAGGAGCTCGCGCCGCTCGTGTGGATCGCGGGCGCCTACCTCGGCCTGACGCTCCTCTCCGCCGTCCTCTCGTTCGGCGACGACTACCTCGCCGCGTGGGTCGGGGAGCGGTTCCTCCTCGACGTGCGCGCGCAGCTCTTCGCGCACCTGCACACGCTCGACGTCGGCGCGCTCGACCGGCGCCGGATGGGCGACCTCGTCACGCGGCTCACCGGCGACGTGCAGGCGATCGAGTCGTTCCTGCTCGCCGGCATCGGCGAGGGCATCGCGGCGGTCGCGCGGATCGTGCTGTTCGGCGGTGCGCTCTTCCTGCTGTCGTGGAAGCTCGCGCTGGCGGCGCTCGTCGTGCTGCCGCTCTTCTTCGCGGTCGCGCGCGTGTTCACGCGGCTGTCCAAGGGCGCCGCGCGCGAGAAGCGGCGCCGCAGCGGCTCGCTCGCGTCGGTGGCCGAGGAGTCGCTCGCCAACGCCGCGCTCGTCCGCGCGCTCAACCGCGAGGACGACGAGGTCGCGCGCTTCCGCACCGAGAACCGCTCGATCATGGAGGCCGAGCTCGCCGCGATCCGCATCCGCGGCCTGTTCGCGCCGCTCGTCGACCTGCTCGAGCTGGCCGGCGTGCTGATCGTCGTCGCGTTCGGGACCTACCTGCTGACCGAGGGCGAGCTGACGCTCGGCGGGCTGCTCGTCTTCCTCGCCTACCTCGCGCAGATGTACTCCCCGGTGCGCGAGCTGGGGCGGCTGGCGAACACGGTCTTCACCGCGGCGGCCGGCGCCGAGCGCGTGGTGGAGCTGCTGGCCGAGCAGCCCCGCGTGGTCGACGCGCCGGACGCCCGCCCCCTGCCGGCCGGCGGCGCGGGCGCGGTGGCGCTGCGCGGCGTCACCTACCGCTACCCGGGCGCGGCCGAGCCGGTGCTCCAGGACGTGTCGCTCGACATCCGGCCGGGCGAGGTCGTCGCGCTCGCCGGGCCGAGCGGCGCGGGCAAGTCGACGCTCGCGCGCCTGCTGCTGCGGTTCGACGACGCCGAGGCGGGCGCGGTGCTGCTCGACGGCACCGACGTGCGCGCCGTGACGCAGGCGTCGGTGCGCGACCACGTCGGGCTGCTGCTCCAGGAGACGCTGCTGCCGGACGCGAGCGTGCGCGAGGTCGTCGCCTACGGCCGCCCGGACGCGACCGACGCGCAGGTCGCGGCGGCGCTGGACGCGGCGGGCGCCGCGGAGCTCGTGGCGGCGCTGCCGGACGGGCTCGACACCCGCGTCGGCCAGCGCGGGCGGCGGCTCTCGGGCGGCCAGCGCCAGCGGTTGGCGATCGCGCGGGCGCTCGTCCGCGACACGCCGGTGCTCGTGCTCGACGAGCCGACGACCGGGCTCGACGCCGCCTCCCGCGACGCGGTGCTCGGGCCGCTCGCGCGGCTGATGGAGGGCCGCACGGTCGTGCTCGTCTCGCACGACCCGGCGGTGCTCGCGCGTGCCGACCGCGTCGTGCGGATCGCGGGCGGGCGCATCGTCGCGGGCGAGGCGGCGGCCGCGTGAGGCCGTTCGCCGCGGGGCGGGAGCTCGCGCCAGGGGTCCGCGTCCGCGCCCACCTCAACCGCTCCAACGCGCTCGACGTCTACGACGCGTGGTGCGCCCGCCGCGCGTGCCCGGTGATCGTCAAGACCGTCCGCCCCGACCGGCGCGCCGACCCGGCGCTGCGCGACGACCTGCTCCGCGAGGGGCGGCTGCTGGTGCGGCTCGCGCATCCCGGCATCGTGCGCGGCTACGAGGTGCACGACGGCGAGCGGCCCGCGATCGTGCTGGAGACCGTCGGCGGCGAGACGCTCGGCCACCTCTTCGACCGGCTGGCGGACACGCGCCGCCTCGGCGCCCGCGAGATCGCCCACCTCGGCCTCCACCTCGGCGGGGCGCTGCGCTACCTGCACGGTGAGGGCGTGCTCCACCTCGACGTCAAGCCGTCGAACGCGGTCGCCGAGGCCGGCCGCGCGAAGCTGCTCGACCTCTCGCTCGCGGCGCCGCCCGGGCCGCACCGCCGGGGGCGCGGGACGTGGTGCAACATGGCGCCCGAGCAGGCGCGCGGCGACGAGGTCCTCCCCGCGACCGACGTGTGGGGCCTGGGCACGGTGCTCTACGAGGCGGCGACGGGGCTCAACCCGTTCGACCACCACTTGGAACGGAGCCCGCAGCTCCACCACCGGGCCGAGCCCGTGCGGCTGCACCGCCGGCTCCACCGCGACCTCGCGGCGCTGATCGACGCGACGCTGAGCCCGGCCGCCGCCGACCGCCCGACGATGGAGCAGGTGCTGCGCGTGCTGACCGCGGTCACAGCGGACGGGTGAGCGTCGACCACGCGCGCTTGGTGTGCAGGTCCGCGTCGAGCGGGAGCGCCCGCTTCTCGGGCCCGAGCCACGAGTCGCGGTCCGACAGGCCCCAGACCGTGATGCGGCGGCAGCGCGGCACTGCCGTGCACGCCGCGGCGACGTCGAGGTAGACCGCCGCCTGCTCGTCCTCTCCCGCGCCGCCCTCGATCGCGACGTCCAGCTCGGTGATCTCGACGTCCACGTCCAGCGCGGCGAGGCGGCGGATCGTGCGCCGCAGGACGTCGCGCGGCGGCGGGTCGCGCGTCGTCAGGTGCGCCTGGAGGCCGACGCCGTCGAGCGGCACCCCGCGCGCCTTGAGGTCGCGGACGAGCTTCAGCAGCGCTTCGAGCTTCGGCCCGCCGTGCTCGGCGGCCAGCTCGTTGACGAAGAGCCGCGCGTCGGGGTCGGCCACGCGGGCGGTGCGGAGCGCGAGCTCGACGTACGCCGGCCCGAGCGTCCCCAGCCACGGCGCGCCCTCGCCGGTCCGCCAGCCGCCGCTCCCGGTGAAGGGCTCGTTGACGACGTCCCAGGTGTCGATCCGCCCGCGGTAGCGGCCGACGACCGTCCGGACGTGGTCGGTCAGCACGCGCTCGAGCTCCGGCCGCGTCCACTCGCGATCGCCGAGCCACGAGGGCAGCTGCTGGTGCCACACGAGCGTGTGCCCGCGGATCCGCTTGCCCGCCCCGCGCGCCCACGCCACGAACGCGTCCGCGAGCGCGAAGTCGTACGCGTCCTCCTCGGGGTGGACCACGTCGAACTTCAGCTCGTTCTCCGGCGTCACCGACGCGAACCCCCGCTCGACCCCGCGCCGCAGCTCCGCGTCGTCCTGTGCCACGGCCCACGGCACCGCGACGCCCAGCGGCGTCGCGGTCTCCAGGACGGGCACGCGCTGGGACGCGTCGCGCGGGTACGGCTCGCGCTCCTGCCCGCCGTCGTCGCCGCACCCGGAGGCGAGCAGGCCGGCGGCGGCGAGGGCGAGGAGGGCGGCGCGCGGCATGCGCACCGCCCCTACCCGGCGCGCGCCGCGGGCTAGCGGCGCGCGAGCTGCGCGGCGGTGCGCTCGACCGTGGCCGCGACGTCGTCGACCGCGACCTCGTGCAGCTCCAGGCCCGCGTCGGCATGCGCGGCGCGCACCGCCTCCAGCCCGTCGCCGCCCGCCACGATGGCGATCACGCCCGCCTCCGCGAGCGTCGCCGCCACGGTCGCCCGCGCGGGCTCCAGCTCGAGCGCGGGGGTGCCCGCGTCGACCAGCCGGCCCTCCAGCGCGGTCGCCGCCTCGGCCGCGTCCGCGCCGGTCAGCCACACGGTCGCACCGCGGACGCCCAGCCGCGCCCAGCGCTCCTCGCGCGAGAGCTTCCCGCCGCCGGCCGCGTCGGTCGCGTCGCTCGCGGCGCCGAGCAGCATGCCCGCCGCGACCGTGTCGTTCGTGGCCTCGTCGACGAGGATGAACGCGCCGGTCGTGCGGCTGCGCGCGTACGGGTCGAACGCGATCGGCGCCGCGGTGCGGATCGTGACGCGGCCGATGTCGTTGAGCTCGAGGTGGTCGATCGACGGGTCGCGGTGGAGCGTCGTGACGTCGATGCGGTGGCGCAGCGACTCGACCACGGCGCGCGTGGTCTGCGTCGTGTGCTTGAGCAGGTAGCGCCCGCGCGGGTCGGACGGCGTCTCGGCCATCCAGCAGATCTCCGCCTCGACGCGCCGCTCCAGCAGCGGCCGGTTGCCGGGCCGGCAGATCATGTCGCCGCGCGAGACGTCGAGGTCGTCGGCGAGCCGGAGCGTCACCGACATCGGCGGGAACGCCTCCTCGACCGGGCCGTCGAACGTGTCGATGCCCGCGATCGTCGTCCGCGCGCCCGACGGCAGCACGACCACGTCGTCACCCGGCCGCAGCACGCCGCCGGCGACCTGGCCGGCGTAGCCGCGGTAGTCGTGAAAGCGCGGGTCGTCGGCGCTGCCGGGCCGGACGACCCACTGCACCGGGAAGCGCGCGTCGCGGTAGTTGCGGTCCGACGCGATGTGCACGTGCTCGAGGTGGTGCAGGAGCGTCGGGCCGTCGTACCACGGCATGTTCTCGCTGCGGTCGACGACGTTGTCGCCCTGCAGCGCGCTGACGGGGATGAACGTCGTGTCGGCGACGTCGAGCTTCGCGGCGAACTCCGTGAAGTCCGCGACCACGCGGTCGAACGCGGCCTGCTCCCACCCGACGAGGTCCATCTTGTTGACGACCACGACGATGTGCGGGATGCGCAGGAGCGAGGCGATGAACGCGTGGCGGCGCGACTGCTCCACCACGCCGTTGCGGGCGTCGACCAGCACCAGCGCGAGGTCCGCCGTGGACGCGCCGGTGACCATGTTCCGCGTGTAGCGGACGTGCCCGGGCGTGTCGGCGATGATGAACGAGCGCTTGGGCGTCGAGAAGTAGCGGTACGCGACGTCGATCGTGATGCCCTGCTCGCGCTCGGCGCGCAGGCCGTCGGTGAGCAGCGCGAGGTCGGGCGTCGCCGCGCCGTTCGCGCCGTGGCGGCGCTCGGACGCGCGCGCGACCTGGTCGAGCTGGTCCTCGAAGATCGCCTTCGTGTCGTAGAGCAGGCGGCCGATCAGCGTCGACTTGCCGTCGTCCACCGACCCCGCCGTGGCGAAGCGCAGCAGCTCGCCGGACGCCTCGCGGGCGGGCGTCCCCGCGGGCACGCCGGAGCTGTGCCCGTTGCCGTTCCCGTTCGACCCCGGCACTAGAAGTAGCCCTCGCGCTTGCGGTCCTCCATGGCCGCCTCGGTCACGCGGTCGTCCGCGCGCGTCTCGCCGCGCTCGGTGATCCGGGTGGCCGCGATCTCGGCCACGACGGCCTCGAGCGTGGTGGCGGTGGACTGGACCGCGCCGGTGACGACCATGTCGCCGACCGTGCGGTAGCGGACCGAGGTCGTGAAGCGCTCCTCGTCGGCCTCGACGTGCTCGGACGCCGCGTAGAGCATCCCGTCGCGGCGGAACACCTCGCGCTCGTGCGCGAAGTAGATCGACGGCAGCTCGAGCCGCTCGCGGGCGATGTACTCCCACACGTCGAGCTCGGTCCAGTTCGAGATCGGGAACACGCGCACGTGCTCGCCTGGCTTGATGCGCCCGTTGTAGAGGTTCCAGATCTCCGGGCGCTGGTTCTTGGGGTCCCACTGGCCCAGCTCGTCGCGGAACGAGAGGATGCGCTCCTTCGCGCGGGCGCGCTCCTCGTCGCGGCGCGCGCCGCCGAACGCCGCGTCGAACCCGTGCTCGGTGATCGCGTCGAGCAGCGTCACGGTCTGGAGGCGGTTGCGCGACGCGCCCTTGCCGGTCTCCTCGACCACGCGGCCGGCGTCGATCGAGTCCTGCACCTTGGCGACGATCAGCCGCTCGCCCAGCTCGGTGATGCGCCGGTGCACGAAGTCGGTGACCTCGGGGAACTCGTGGCCGGTCGCGACCTGGAGCATCGGGAACGGGAACTTGCCGGGGCGGAAGGCCTTCTCGGCGATGCGGAGCAGGACGACCGAGTCCTTGCCGCCGCTGAACAGCAGCACGGGACGCTCGAACGTCGCGGCGACCTCACGCATGACGTGGATCGCCTCGCTCTCGAGGGCGTCTAGGTGAGGGAGCTCGTAGGTCATCGGGTGGCGACGGCGACCTCGCGGGCCGCGGGGTCGGGGGTGGACGGTTCGGGCGCCGGCGGCTCGGCGGCCGGCGAAGCGGTGCGCGAGCGCTGGCGGTGCAGGAGGAAGGCGAGCGCGCCGACGGCGAGCGGCGCGCCGACGATGGCCGCGACGGGCACCTCGACGCCGGCCTTCTTGAGGACGCCGAGCGCGGCGCCGAGCAGCACGGCCCCGAGCGCGGGGCGCAGGCCGTCGGTCGGGACGCGTGGGAGCAGCGCCGTGCCGATCCACACGCCGGGCATCGAGCCGATGAGGATCGTCCCCATCAGGCCGAAGTCGATGTTGCCGCTGAAGAGGTGGGCGATCGCCGCCGTCCACATCAGCGCGGCGGCGTGGAAGACGTCGGTGCCGACGACCCGGCGCGGCGTCAGCTTGAAGAGGAGGATGAGCGCGAGGCCGACGAGCGCGCCGCTGCCGACCGACGTGAGGCCGAGCAGGAAGCCGAGCACGAGCCCGACGCTCACCGTCAGCACCTTGCGGCCGGCGTCGAGGTGCGCGGAGTCGACCTCCTGGGCCCGCGCGCCGGGCTGGAAGAGCGCGCGGTAGAGGATCGCGGTGGACGCGATCAGCAGCGCGCCCGCGACCGCGCCGAGCAGCCACGGCTCGAAGTCGTCGCCGTGCGCCTGCTCGAGCCGGTGCAGCGCCCACACGCCCAGCAGCGCGCCGGGCAGCGAGCCGACCGCGAGCCAGACCGACAGCTTCAGGTCGACCGCACCCTGCTTGAGCACGCGCCAGCCGCCGAGCGTCTTCGTGATCGCGCCGTACGCGAGGTCGGTGCCGATCGCGACCGTCGGCGAGTAGCCGCCGAACACGATCAGCAGCGGCGTCATCAGCGAGCCGCCGCCGATCCCGGTCAGGCCGATGAGGATCCCGACGCCGAGGCCGAAGACGATGACGAGGGGGTCCACGCCGCTCCGCTCAGCTCAGCTCGGTGAGACCTGCTCGACGTGCAGGCCGCACTCGAGCTTCTCGGTGCCGGCCCAGCGGCCCTCGCGGCCGGAGCCCGGCTGCGTGCAGGTCGCGCACCCGATCGACGAGTAGCCCTGGTCGTGGAGCGGGTGGTATGGCAGCGCGTGCTCGCCGATGTACCGCCACACGTCCTTCTCGGTCCACGTCGCGAGCGGGTTGTACTTCCAGATCCCGCGCTTTGCGTCCTGCTCCACGAGCTGGGCGTCGGCGCGCGTGGGCGACTGCTCGCGGCGGATGCCGGTGACCCAGCCCGTCGCGCCGTCCAGCGCGCGCTCCAGCGCGGCGACCTTCTCGACCGAGCAGCAGTTGTCCGGGCCCGTCCACGGACCCTTCGCGTCCTCGACCTCGATCTTCAGGTCGTAGTGCTGCTCGAACGCGCGCCACGCCTGGAGCGTCTCCGGGAAGAGGACGCCGGTGTCGATCGTCACGACGCGCGTCTGGGGTGCGACCTTGACGAGCTCGTGGAGGATCACCGACTCCTCCTTCTGGAAGGAGCAGAGCATCACGAGCTTGTCGCCGTGACGCTCTGCCGCCTCGCGCAGGGTGTCGATCAGATCGCGCACTCGCCCTCGCCGCGCTGCACCTGGAACGGCACCTTCTTCGACCAGTCGATGAAGGTGTTCATGTTCTCGATCGTGAAGTCGACCGGCATCGCGAGGTCGCGGACCTTGTCCTCGAACGCGGTGGTGCCGACGCGGCCGGCGAAGCCGTTGAAGTCCTCGCCCTCGAGGCGCTCGGCCTCGTACCAGCGCAGCCACCGCTCGACGGCGTCCGGGACGCGCTTGGAGGGCAGGCGCACCTTCAGCCGCTGGCCGTAGGCGATCGGGCCCTTGTCGAACGTGCCGGCGATGTGCGCGACGTACGCGGGGATCGTGTGCTCGCCGACCTTGATCGACGCGCCGTAGAACCCGATGTTCGCGATGTGGTGCTGGGAGCACCCGTTGGGGCAGCCGGACATCTTGATGTGGACCTGCCGGGTGAGCGGGTCCGTGATGTCCATCTCGGCGAGCTTCTCGCGGATCGCCGCGTTGAGGCCCATCGAGGAGACGATCCCGAGCTTGCACGAGTCGGTGCCCGGGCAGCTGACGACGTCGTTGATCTTGTCCGCGCCCGGCTGGTTCAGGCCCAGCTCGCCGAGCTTGGTGTAGACCTCGTACACGGCCTCCTTGGGCACCCAGCGCAGCACCATGTTCTGGTGCACGGTCATGCGCGCGTAGCCGGAGCAGTAGTCGCGCATGATCTGGGCGATCCCGCGGAACTGCTCGGGCGTCAGGTCGCCGCGCGGGATGTGGATGTGGACCGTCTGGTAGCCGGCCTGGATCTGGTCCTTGACGTTCTCGGCCAGGAACTGGTCGAACCGCTTGTCGCCCTCCGGCGCCGGCGCGTAGTCGTCGCGCGGCGTCGCGAGTGAGGCCTCCTCGTCGTGGAGGAAGAGGTCCGGCGTGAAGTCGCGCTCGTTGACCCAGTCGAGCTGGAGCTCCTCGTCGACCTGGCGGCGCAGCTCGTCGATGCCGAACTTGTCGACGAAGACCTTGATGCGCGCGCGGGCGCGGTTGACGCGGAGCCAGTCCTGGCGGTCGAAGATGCGGAAGACCGCCTCGGCGATCTTCATGTAGTCGCCGTTGTCGGCCTCGACGAAGTCGTAGAGCGTCGGGGCGATGCGCGGCATGATCGACGTGCCGCCGCCGACGCGGACCTCGAAGCCCTTGACGCCGTCGCGCTCGCGGGCGATGAACGCGATGTCGTGGATGCCGGTGAGCGCGCGGTCGCTGTCGGCGTCGCCGACGAACGCGGTCTTGATCTTGCGCGGCATCAGCTGCGTCGTGGGGTGGCGCACGAAGTAGCGGACGTACGCGCCGACGTACGGCGTCGGGTCGAACAGCTCCTCGCACACGCCCGACCACGGGTCGGCGGTGACGTTGCGGACGGTGTTGCCGCAGCCCTCGCGCGACGAGAGGCCGGAGGCGCTGATCTCGCGGATCAGCTTGGCCATCTCGCGCAGCGGGATGTGGTGCAGCTGGATGTTCTGCCGCGTCGTGACGTGGCCCTTGTTGAGCGGCGCGTACTTCTCGACCACGCTCGCGAAGGTGTCCATCTGGTCCGGCGTGATGCCGCCGAACGGGAGCTTGACGCGGACCATCTGGACGTCGGGCTGACGCTGCCCGTAGACGCCCTGCTTCAGGCGGAAGCCGATGAACTCGGGCTCGGGCGTCTCGCCACCGAGGAACTTCTCCGCCTCGTTGACGAAGTCGTCGAACTCCTGCTCGATGATCGGGATGATGTGCCCGGGGACGTCCTCGACGACCTCGGGGTTCGCGAGGGAGCCCTTCCGTCCCTTGGTCGTGTCGGTAGCCATGCGGCTGGTGTCTCCTTGCGTTCCGGGTCCAGAGAGCGGAGCCCGGAAGGATACACGTGAAAACCGCTTGGCTTTAGGGAATTACCAGTTCTGCGGCGGTTCCCGGTCGATCGACTCGAGCAAACCCGCGCGATACCAGGGGTTTGGCTTCTCGTCCACCGGAGCGACGACTGGCGCGGTCTCGCGCATGAACCGCTCCAGCGCGGCCACCACGGCGGCGGCCTCCTCGGGGCTGGCGCCGGGGGCGACGATCTCGAGCTTGGGGCGGCGGTTCGGCATCGCGCGGGGAGGCTACCCGTCCGCGTCGTCAGAGGTCGCGCCGCGCGGTGGCGAGCGCGCCGGCGACGAGCGTGAGCGCGGTGTACGCGAGGAGGACCGCGAGCGCGGCGAGCGTGGGCGGGGCGTCAGGGTCGTCGATGCCGACCAGCGCCGCGGCCGCGCCGGCGGGGCCGTAGGCGGCGGCGACCTCGGAGATGGCAGAGAGGACCGGGTCGAGGACGAGCGCGAGGCCGAAGCCGGCGGCGAGCGCGGCGGGCTGCGAGCGCAGCGCCGTGCCCAGGCCCGCGCCGGCCGCACAGGCAAGCGCGGCGTACACGGGGACCGTGACGAGCACGCGCGCGACGATCCCCGCCGGCGGGGACGGCCCGCCGCCGGCGCCGACGATGACCAGGACCGTGACGGTGGAGGCCGCGGCGATGACGAGGCCGGCCAGCGCGCCGAACCCGGCCAGCGTCACGGCGCGCGCGACGAACGGCGCGGTGCGGGACCGCGCGAGCAGCGCGAGCTGCGGGGCGACGCCGTGGCGGAACGGCGCGGTCGCCAGCACGAGGCCGGCGAAGAAGAGGACGAACGCGCCGGTCACCGCGGTCTCGACGCCGCGCTCGGCGTCGCCGCGCGGGAGGTGCTCGATGTCGCGGATGCCGACGTACGAGACGGTGAGGAAGAGCGCGACGGCGAGCGCCAGCGCGAAGAGCCGCATCGCGGTCGGGGTCGTGCGGAGCGCGAGGACCTCGGCGCGGATCACGGCGCTGTGGCCTCGAGGTAACGCTCCTCGAGCCCGGCGAGGTCGGTGAGCGTGGCGGCGACCCGGCCGCGGTGCAGGATCACCGCGCGGTCGGCGACCAGCGCGACCTCGGCCAGCGCGTGGGTGGAGACGAGCACGGCGCCGCCGCCGTCCGCGTGCTCGCGCAGGAGATCGCGCAGCCAGCGGACGCCCTGCGGATCCAGGCCGTTCTCCGGCTCGTCGAGCACGAGCACGCGCGGAGCGGAGAGGAGCGCCGCGGCGAGCGTGAGCCGGCGCGCCATCCCGAGCGAGTACTCGCCCGCGGGGCGGTCGGCGTCCTCGGCGGCGAGGCCGACGCGCTCGAGCAGCGGCGGGAGCGGGGCGGGCGACGGAAGCGCGGCGGCGAGCATGCGGAGGTGGTCGCGGCCGGTCCGCGCGGGGTGCAGCCCGAAGCCATCGAGCACGGCGCCGGGGACGTCGCCGGCGATGCTCACGCTCCCCGCGTCCGCGCGCGCGAGGCCGACGAGGCAGCGCAGCGTCGTCGTCTTCCCCGCGCCGTTCGGCCCGAGCAGCGCGCAGACGCTTCCCGCCGGGACGGTGAACGACACGTCCTCGACCGCGGTGCGCCCGCGGAAGCGCTTGGCGAGATGCGAGACCTCGATCACGCGCCGCAGCGTGGCAGAGTGCGGAGGCGATGCCCGAGCTCCCCGTCCTCGACCACGACGCGGTCCTCGCCGCGGTCACCCCCGCGGCCGCGATCGACGCGGTGCGCGACGCGTTCGTCAAGCACCGGCGCGGGGAGTGGGTGATGCCGGCGAAGGTCTACCTCCAAAGCCCGCCGAACGGGGACTTCCGGGCGATGCCCGCACGCGGGGACGGACTGGCGATCCTCAAGTGGATCAGCTCGTTCCCCACCAACCCGGGGCGCGGGCTGCCGACGGTGATCGGGCTGCTCGTGGTCTCGGACGCGACGACGAGCGAGCCGGTGGCGCTGCTCGACGCGGGCGCCGTGACGGCGCTGCGCACGGGCGCCGCGGCGGCGGTGGCGGCGAGCGCGCTGGCCGCGGGCAGGAGCACCGGCCTCATCGGCTGCGGGCTCAACGGCTCCTACGCGGCCCGCTGTCTGGCGGCGGCCGGCTTCGGCCCGGGCGTCTGCTTCGACCCGCGACCGGACGCGGCGGCGCGGCTCGCCGACGAGCTCGGCTGGCAGGTCGGCACGCGCGAGGAGGCGCTCGCGCAGGACGTCGTCACGTGCGTGACGCCGGGCGCCGAGCCGGTCGTCCACGCGGCCGACCTCCACCCCGGCCTGCACCTCAACATGCTCGGTGCGGACGGGAGCGGGAAGGCCGAGGCGACGGTCGACGCGGTCGTCGCCGCGCAGCTCTTCTGCGACGAGTGGGCGCAGGCGTCGCACGGCGGCGAGCTGACCGGCGCCGTCGAGGCCGGCCGCATCACCCAGGCGGACGTGACCGACCTCGCCGCGGTCCTCACCGGCGACCGCCCGGGCCGCCGCGACGCCGAGGCGGTCACGCTGTTCGACTCGACCGGCCTGGCGATCCAGGACCTGGCGATCGCCCGGGCGGCTCTCGACGCGCACCGCGAGGGGCGCGTCGAGGCCCAGACGATCCGGCTCTAGCTCACCCGGTCGTTCGCCACGGCGGGCACCAGCCCGTCGGCCGTGGCGTTCGCCGGCCGGCGCAGGGCCAGCCCGGCGAGGACGCCGAGGACCATCGCCGCCGCGGCGACCAGCGTCGCCGACCGCAGGCCGTCGCTCGTCGCCTGGCGCGCGGCCTCACCGGCCGCGCCGTCGAGACCCGCGTTCGCGATCACGATGAGCAGCGCGAGGCCCACCGCGCCGCCGACCTGCTGGGCGGTCGACGCCATGCCGGAGGCCACGCCCTGCTCCTCCCGCCGCACGCCCTCGGCCGCGGCGATCCACATCGCCGTCCACACGACGCCCTGGCCGACGCCCATGACCGCGAGGCCCGGGACGAGCGCCGCGTAGGACGCGTCGGCGGTCATCGTGACCGACAGCAGGAGCGTCCCGGCCGCCGCGACGACGAAGCCGCCGGTGACCACCGACCACAGCGGCGCTCGCCGCACGAGGCGCTCGCCGAGCTGCGTGCCCGTCGCGATCGCCAGCGACGGGAGGAGGAAGGCCAGCCCGCTCTCGAGCGGCTCCATCCCGCGCACGGCCTGGAAGTGCAGGGTGAGGAAGTACGGCAGCGCCCCCAGGGTCCCCATGAAGACGAACGTGATCGCCATCGCCGAGCGCGGGCTGCGGTTGGCCAGCAGCCGCAGCGGCATGAGCGCGTCGCGGCTGCGTGCCTCGATGGCGAGGAAGAGCCCGACCAGCGCGAGGCCGGCGGCGCCCGCGCCCAGCACGGTGCCGGAGGTCCAGCCCGTGTCGGGGCCCTGCACGAGCGCGACGACGACGAGGCTGATGCCGGCGGTCGCGGTCAGCGCGCCGGGCAGGTCGAACGCGCGGACGCGGACGCGGGCCTCGTCGCGCGGCAGGAAAGCCAGCGCGCCGGCGATCACGACGGCGGCGAGCGGCACGTTGACGAAGAAGACGGCCTCCCAGCCCCACGCGTCGGTCAGCGCGCCGCCGAGCAGCGAGCCGAGCGTCAGGCCGCTCGCCCCCGCGCCGCCCCAGATCGCCAGCGCGCGGTTGCGCTCGGGCCCCTCCGCGAACGTCGTGGTCAGCAGGGACAGCGTGGCCGGGAAGAGCAGCGCGCCCCCGATCCCCTGCACCGCCCGCGCCGCGACGAGCAGGCCGGGCGACGACGCCAGGCCGCCGGCCAGCGACGCGATGCCGTACAGGCCGAGCGCGAGGAGGAACATGCGCCGCCGCCCGAGCAGGTCCGCGGCACGACCGCCGAGGAGCAGGAAGCCGCCGAACGCGACGGCGTACGCGCTCACGACCCATTGCAGCGTCTGCTCGCCGAAGCCGAGCTGCGTCCCGATCTCGGGCAGCGCGACGAAGACGATGTTGTAGTCGAGGGCGATGATCAGCTGGGCGAACGCCAGGAGCGCGAGGGCGATGCCGAGGTGGCCGCGGCGGCCGGGAGGGTGGGTCACGACGATCTCCGTTCGATTGTTCGGGATAATCGTACATAGGTCTCGGCGCAAGTACGAACATCGCGTACAATGAGCCCGTGCCCAGGACGCCGCGCCACCCCGACCGGAGCGAGATCGAGCTGGTGGACGTGCTCGCCGCGCTCGGCCATCCGGTGCGGCTGGAGGTCGTCCGCGAGCTGGCGGACGGCGAGGAGCGCCTGTGCGCCGCGGTGCTGCCGGAGATCGCGCGCTCGACGCTGACGACCCACTGGCGGGTCCTGCGCGAGGCCGGCGTCATCCGGCAGCGGCCGGAGGGGCGCAAGCTCCTGCTCACGCTGCGCCGCGACGATCTCGAGGCGCGCTTCCCCGGCCTGCTGGACCTCGTTCTCGCCGGGGAGCCGCAGCCCGCCGCCGTCTCCGGCTGAGCGGGCCGCGCTCCCGGCGCGCGGCTACTTCAGCCGCAGCGTGGCGACGATGCCCGCGTGGTCCGACGGCCACAGGCCGCCGGTCCGCTCGGACGACGACGCGCCGACGATCGACGACTTGATCACGCGCGCGTCCGGGCGCACGACGATGTGGTCGATCCACGAGTCGAGCTTCTCGCTCGTCGAGCGCAGGTCCTCGGCGAAGCAGCACGTCTCGCGGCGCTTCAGCGGGTTCTCGAAGCCCGCCTTCAGCGCGGTCGCGTAGGCGTTCGGGGTCCGCTCCGCGCCGCGGTCGTCGGTGGCGGCGCTCTTCGGGTCCGAGTTGAAGTCGCCGACGAGGATCGACGTCGTCTTCTTCGACTTCAGCCCCGTGTTGAGCAGCTGCGTCATCTGCTTGTTCGCGATCTCGGGCGAGTACGCCTCGAGGTGCGTCGTGACGAACCGGAAGCTCTTGCCGCCGACCTTCGCGTCGACGCCCACGTAGCCCCGCGGCGACTTGGCGACGCCGACCTGGGTGGGGACGTCGAACGTGTCGGCGAAGCCATCGGTGAACGTCCGGCCGGTCTTGACCTTCACGCTCTTGCCGGTCTTCGCGAGGATCGCGTCGTACTGGGTGAGCCGCACGTCGAACCCGAGCGCGGTCGGCGCCTCGTAGTCGAACCACGGGCGCTTGGCGACGACCTTGTACGACTGCCCGATCCGCTTCAGCTCGGCCTGCAGCAGCGCGAGCGAGTCGTAGACGGTCTGGCTCGCGACCGTCGCGTTGCCGTCCTTCACGCCGTCCGGCGAGCGCCGCCAGGTCGCGGCCTCCTGGATGCCGATGAGGTCCGGCTTGGTCTTGCGGATCTCGGCGGCGAGCGGCTTGACGCGCGTGGCGAACGCGTTCGTCTGGACCGTCTGGAAGCGCTGGGCGGCGGCCTGCTCGAAGCTCGGGACATCGGGCTGCGTCGCGAGCGGGATCAGGTCCGCGCCGAGGTAGAGGTTGCGCGTCATCACGGTGACGTCGCGGGCCGTCTTCGACGGCTTGGACTGCGCCTGGGCCGCGGCCGGGACGACGGGCGCGAGGGCGCAGGCGGCGAGCAGCGCCGCGCCCAGCTTGCGGTGGGACATGTGCGCGAGCGTAGTGGCTCGCGCAACATGCCGTTGACACCGTGTCTACGCGTCGCTCACGCGGCAGGCGGCCCGTTGACGCCCTTGATCGACGTCTGCCCGCGCGCGACCTCCCAGGTGAAGCCCTTCGGCGCGAGCGTCTTGCGGGAGCGGCGCTTGACCGTCTCGAGCCGCACGAAGCTCGACGTCATCCCGTCCGGCTTGGCCTCGACCAGCCCGTAGCCGTGGTGGTCGAAGTCGGCCTGGTCGACCCACGGGTTGATGCCGCGGAGCGTGTCGATCAGGACCTGCGGCGTGTTCGGGTTCTGGTCGTTGCCCTTGATGACCTGGCCGTTGCCCGCGGGCAGGTCGCTCTCCCCGAAGCCGATCGACGTCATCGAGCCGCCCACGAACTCCAGCGCGACGTTCTCGCCCGCCGCGGTGCGCACGTCGCCGGCGATGAACGTGTGGATGTCGCCGGTGACGAACACGACGTCCTCGACGCCCGCCTTGATGTGCTGCAGGAGCTCCTCGCGCTCCTGCGGGTAGCCCTGCCAGCTGTCGAACTGGACGTAGGAGTCGCCGAGGACCTTGGTCGGCATCACCATCACCTCGTTGGCGATGACCTTCCAGCTCGCCCGCGACTTCGACAGGCCGTTCTTGAGCCAGCCCATCTGGGCGCGGCCGAGGAACGGGCGGGCCTGCGGCAGCTCCGAGCACGCAGGCGCGACGGCGTCGTCGCAGGGCTGGTCGGCGCGGTACGTGCGCTGGTCGGTGATGAACAGCTCGACCGTCTTGCCGAACTTCAGCGAGCGGTAGAGGCGCTGGCCGCTGGCCGCCGCGAAGCGCGGGTTGGCCTCGTAGAACGCCTTGCGCGCGGCCGCCTTGCGCCTGGCGCTGTACTGCTTGGCCGGGGCCAGCCCGCCGTCCCGCTCGGCGCCCGCGTAGTTGTCCTGGACCTCGTGGTCGTCCGGGACGTAGACCATCGGGAAGCGGCGGTGCAGCGCGCGGAGCGCCGGGTCGGAGCGGTACAGCGACCACTTCGCGCGGTAGTCGGCGAGCGTGACCGCCTCCAGCTCGTGGGAGTCGTCGCGCGACTGGCGGCCGATGCGGTCGTCGCGGACGCCGGTCCCGCCCCGCTTGGAGTGGTACGTCTCCGCGTAGACGTAGTCGCCGAGGCAGACGATGAAGTCGAGGTCCTCCTCGGCCATCACCTCGTGCGCGTTGTAGAAGCCGTGCGTCCAGTCCTGGCAGGAGAAGTAGGCGAACTTCACCGGCTCGTTGGAGTCGGCGGGCGCGGCGGTGCGGAAGCGGCCGACCTGCGAGTCCTGCGTCGCGGTGGCGAAGCGGTAGAAGTACTCCGTGTGGGCCTTGAGGCCCTGCACCTGCGCCTTGACGGCGTGGTTGACGCCGGCGGTCGTCGGGATCTCCTTGCGCGAGACGACGCGGCGGAAGTCGTCGTCGCGGGCGACCTCGAGCAGCACCCGCCCGGCGCCTTCGACGTCGTCGACGCGCGTCCACAGGTTGACGCCGGTGGTGGTGGGGTCGGCGGAGATGATCCCGTCGCTGAACCGCCCGCCCCGCAGCATGCGGCGCGTCTGCGCGTTGGCGGGGAGGAGGAGCGCCTGCGGGGCGACGACGGCGGCCGCGGCGCCGAGCGCGGCACGGCCGAGGAGCTGACGGCGGGTGGTCTGCATCGCGCGGGCAACCTACGCCCGCGCGCACCCGCTGTCACTCCCCGTTGACGAACCGGTCACACGGGGAGGAGCGGGATGTCGCCCCACACCGCCCAGACCACGACCGCCGCGACCCCGGCCGCGGTGGCCAGGCCGACGAGGATGCGCTGCGTGCGCGAGGTCTCAGCGGCCTTGGCCTTCGCCTTCTCGGCCTCCAGCAGCGAGCGCTCCAGCAGCCGCTCGGCCCACACGAACTCGAGCGACAGGATCGCGAGGCCGATCGGGATGATCACGAACGCCGGGCCGGGCGTGACGAGCATCGCCAGGCCCGCGAGCAGCACCGTGAAGCCGACGACCACGAAGACCAGCCGCATCGGCTTGGAGCGCTCGAGATGGCGCTCGCGCTGGGCGCGGAGCTTCCGGACGAACTTCGGGGCATGGGCGTCGTCGGCGGACATGGGACGCGGCAGGCTAACGGCCCGCCGGCCCGGGCGGAGGCGCCTGGGCCTTCGCCCGGACGGACGCGGTCGTGACGCCGCCCTCGACGTCGGTGACCACGGCGGTGACCCGCGGCAGCTCCGCGCCGCGCCGCATCCTGACGGAGCCGCTCGGCAGCGCGAGCGCGAGGTTCCGGGCGCCCGCCGCGCTCGGCACGGCGAGGTCGAAGACCCGTCCGCGCCGCTGAATCGTCGTCCTGGTCGCGCCGCTGCCGGTCACGCGGATGCGCCGGACCTGGCCGGTGACGACGGTCAGCGACCGCGGGAGCGTGACGCGCACGCGGCGCACCCGGCGCTCCCCGGCGTCGATCCGCACGCGCACCGCCGGGCGGAGCCGCTTGGAGCGCACGAGGGTGGCGGTGACGAGCGGCTCGCAGCCCACGAGCGTCGCCGGGACGGTCACGGTCCTGCTCGCGCCGCTGTGCGCGGTGAACGTCGCCGCGAACCGCGGCGCCGGCCCGGCGCAGACGTCGCGTGACAGCGTCAGGAGACCCTCGGGGCCGCCGGCGAACCGCAGCTCGAACCGGTCGAGCGGCACGTCGGGGATCCCGCTGAACGTCGTCACCTGGCCCGCGGGGCTCAGCGTGTTGGCGCCGCGCAGCGTCAGCGCGAGCGGCCCGCGGAGCTCGAGCGCCAGCCCCGGCAGCGGGTCGCTCCCGGCGACGAACGACACCGGCCCGCGCAGCGGCTCGGTCAGCAGCGGCGTGACCGCGGTCGCCTCGCCGATCCGCGCGGACGCCGGGCACTGACCGGCGGCGAACGTGGCCTCCAGGCATGCGCGGCCGACCGCCGCCAGCGGCACCGCCAGCACCTTGGGAAGCGTGACCGCCACGCTCTTGACGCCCGCCTCGCCGGCGCCCTGCGCCACGACGGTGGTGACCGGCGGCTTGCCGCGCGCCTTGGTCTGGCCGGGCGCGCCGACCTCCGCGGTGAACACCGGGGCGAAGGGCACCGCCTCGCAGGCCGTCGGGGTGAACGACGCCCGCGCCGACGCCGCCTCGCCCGCGTAGGAGCGTGCGTCGAACCCCGTCTCGGCCGGGGCGCACGACGTCGGGTTGCGCATGAACGCCTTGCCGCCGCTCACCTTCCCGCGCAGCACGACGTCGAGCGCGGTGATCGTGACGTCGAGGCCGGAGACCTGGCGCGGGAGGTTCGTCAGCGTCGAGTCGAGCCCGCCGTCGGGCCGCGACGACACCACCGACTCCAGTCGGATCGGGCCGCCGATCGGCGGGACGATCCGGATGCCGAGCCGCGCCGGCTCGCTCCCGCGCGGGGCGAGGTTGTAGATCGTCCCGTTCGCGGTCTGGCCGATCGGCCCGAGCTGCACGGCCGTCGTGCTGGCGCCGACGATCGTCGCCTCCGGGCATCCGGTCCCCTCGAACTGGGCGATCGTGCACTTCGGCGTCGCCTGCGGGTCGCCGACGAGGCCGGGCGGCAGGTGGAGGACGAGGTCCTTGATCTGCCCGTCGCGGGGCGCGACGTGGACGCGGAAGTCGCTGTTGGCCCCGGCGGCGGCGGAGACCGGCGCGGCGGAGGGCTCGGCGAGGGTGAAGGCGTGCGCGGCAGGCGCGGCCCCGGTGAGGAGGCAGGCGGCGACGGCGCAGGCGGCGGGGACAGTTCGACGCACAGCGGCGCGACCGTACCCGAACGGTCGCGCCGCATGCGGCACTTGGCACCTAGAGCGGGGAGTTCCGCCCCCTGGGCGGACACTCCCGGCTGGAATCGCCCCTGGGCGATTACAGCGGGATGTTGCCGTGCTTGCGCTTGGGGCCCGGCTCGCGCTTGGTCTGCAGCGCGGCGAACGCGTCGATGACCTTCGGGCGCGTCTGCGACGGGATGATCACGTCGTCGACGTAGCCGCGCTCGGCCGCCGTGTAGGGGTTGGCGAACCGCGCCTTGTAGTCCTCGATCAGCTTGGCGCGCCGCTCGTCCGGCGTCGGCGACGACGCGAGGTCCTTGCGGTAGATGATGTTGACCGCGCCCTCGGGGCCCATGACCGCGATCTCCGCGGTCGGCCACGCGAAGTTCATGTCCGCGAGGAGGTGCTTGGAGCCCATGACGTCGTACGCGCCGCCGTACGCCTTGCGGGTGATGACCGTGACCTTCGGGACGGTCGCCTCCGTGTAGGCGTAGAGGAGCTTGGCGCCGTGGCGGATGATGCCGCCCCACTCCTGCTTGGTGCCCGGCAGGAAGCCCGGCACGTCCACGAGCGTGAAGATGGGGATGTTGAACGCGTCGCAGGTGCGGATGAACCGCGCGGCCTTCTCGGACGCGTCGATGTCGAGCACGCCGGCCATCTGGCGCGGCTGGTTGCCGACGACGCCGACCGCGTAGCCGTCCAGGCGAGAGAAGCCGCAGACGATGTTCGGCGCGAAGAGCTCCTGGACCTCGAGGAACTCGCCGTCGTCGACGATGTGGCGGATCACGTCGCGCATGTCGTACGGCTTCTGCGGGTCGGCCGGGACGAGCCCGTCGAGCTCCTCGTCCATCCGCTGCGGGTCGTCGGTCGGGAGCACCCGCGGGACCTGCTCGAGGTTGTTCTGCGGCAGGAAGCTGAAGAGGTACCGCGCGTCCTCGAGGCACGCGTCCTCGTCGTCGGCGGCGAAGTGGGCGACGCCCGACTTCTGGTTGTGCGAGATCGCGCCGCCGAGCTCCTCGAACCCGACCTCCTCACCGGTGACCGTCTTGATGACGTCAGGCCCGGTGATGAACATGTGCGACGTCTCCTTCACCATCATGATGAAGTCGGTGATCGCGGGGGAGTAGACCGCGCCGCCGGCGCACGGGCCCATGATCAGCGAGATCTGCGGGATCACGCCCGAGCACTTGACGTTGCGCACGAAGACGTCGCCGTAGGCGCCGAGCGAGACGACGCCCTCCTGGATGCGCGCGCCGCCCGAGTCGTTGATGCCGATGACCGGGCACCCGACCTTGGCGGCGAAGTCCATGACCTTGACGATCTTCTCGCCCATGACCTCGCCGAGCGAGCCGCCGAAGACCGTGAAGTCCTGCGAGAACACCGCGACGCGGCGCCCGTCGATGAGGCCGTGGCCGGTGACGACCGCGTCGCCCCAGGGACGGTTCTTGTCCATCCCGAAGTCGGAGGTGCGATGGCGCACGAAGGTGTCGAGCTCCTGGAACGTCCCAGGATCGAGGAGCTTCTCGATGCGCTCGCGGGCCGTGTACTTGCCCTTGTCGTGCTGCTTCTTCTCCGCCTCGGGCGCCGAGTGGACGGCCGCCTCGCGCAGCTCCTGGAGCTGTGCGACCTTCTCCTCGAACGTCTCAGGGTTCTTCTGGCGTGGGGTCTTCGGGCTCATGGAGCGGTGGAACCTACCGGGAGGCGGGCTCCGGCGGCTCCGGACCCACCTGGACGGTCGTACGGATCCGGCGGTTGGACAGGGATCGCTGCTCTAGGCTCCCGCGGGCGGCGCACGGACGCGCCTGCCTGAGACCTCTTTCCCTGGCACCACGGAGGTGCTTGCCTTGATCCTGCCCCCGCGGCTGCGACGAGCGTCCCTGCTCGGCGCGGCGACCCTCGCGCTGACGCTCGGCGCGTCGGCTCCGGCGACCGCCGGCACGCTCGCGACGTCGTACGACCTCGACGCCGACCTGACGGCCTCCTACGCCGTCCCGCTCGACTGGGACCTGCCCGCGCCCGACCTCGCGCTCGCGCCTGTCGGCGGCGCCCCGTCCTTCGTGCAGGAGCCGAGCATCGCGGCGCCGCGCAAGGGCGTGGCGGACCTCGCTGCCGGCCAGGGCCTGACCGTCCCCGGCCACGGGCTCGAGTCGCCCGAGCGGTACGCGATCGCCGTGAGCTTCCGGCTCGACGACGCCGATCCGAACGACGTCGCGTCCGGTGACAACGTGCCGGTGCTCTCGTTCGACGCGGGCGTGTCGGGCTCCGGGGTCGTCGTCCGCGACGGCGTGCTGGGCTGGTGGAACGCGCCGGGCGCGACGTTCACCCAGGTCGGCCCGGTCGCCGACGGCGCGTGGCAGTCGGTCGTCGTCAGCCGCTCGCTCGCCGGCAGCGTGCGGATCGACCGCCAGGGCGACTCGGCGACCGTCGCGGGCGCCGCGCCCTCGACGTTCGGCGCGCACGTCCGGCTCCTCGGCCCCGGCGCGGGCGCGGCGCGGGTCGCGCGCGTGCGCACGTGGGACGGTGCGCTGAGCACCGAGGAGCTCGACGCCGCGACCGCGGCCGTGGCCGACACCGCCGCGCCTGCCCGCGTCGAGATCGACGACACGTACACCGTCGACTACGGCGGCGAGCGGTGGATGGCCGCGCCCGAGGTGGCCGGCGAGGCCGACGACGACGGCACCGGGCCGCTCGTCGTCGACTGGAGCGTCCGCGCCGGCACGTGCGCGGGCACGGTGCTCGCGAGCGGGACCGACGTGGCGGGCGGCGTGTTCCCGGGCTACGACGCGCTCACCGCGACGACCTGGTTCGAGGAGTACCCCGAGGTCGGCGGCCTGCACGACGGCGGCGCCTACGCCATCTGCGCCACGGCGACCGACCGCCGCGGCAACGCGACGACCGGCTCCCTGCCGATCCGCATCGACGCCACCGCGCCGGTGCCCGGGGTCGACGCACCCGGCACGTCCGGCACCCCAGTCCTCACGGGCACCGGCGGCACCGCTGCGCGCGACGAGGCGGTCGTGTGGGTGACGCTCTGGCGCGGCACGACGGCGCCCGACCCGTTCGACGAGACCGCGCTCGACCGCTTCGCCGGGCTCGGCATCGGCGACGTCGTGGGCGGCCGCTGGAGCGCGGTGCTCTACGACTTCGATCTCGACCAGACGCTGCCGCCGCTCGCCGACGGCGACTACGTGGCCGAGGTCGCCCAATGCGACGCGGTCGGCAACTGCGGCACCACGACGCAGGGCTTCCGCGTCGCCCGGGGCGTGGGGACGGTGCTGTACCCGCCGGTCCACGGCGAGCTCCAGCGCCCGGCGGGTCAGACCGGCCTGCCGCCCGTGCGCCCGAACGTCCTGCCGACCGTGCCGGCGGCGCCCGCGTTCCTCGCGTCCGCCGTGTCGGTGCTGGAGCGCGGCGGGCTGAAGAGCCTGCTCAAGCCGTGGTCGGTCAGCGCCGGCACCAGCACGCCGGGGCAGGTGCAGGTCGTGGTCTTCGCCGGCTCGGCGCCGAAGAAGGTCACCGCGTACGCGAGCGCCGCGCGGAAGAAGAAGGCCAAGGCCGCGAAGCTCCCGGCCAACGCGATCGCCAGCGGCACGGCGACCGTCAAGCGCGCGGGCGCGGCGACGGTGAAGGTCACGCCGACCAAGCGGGCCAAGCGCCTCGTGCGCGGCAAGCGCTCGGTGCGCGTGACCGTGCGGACGACCTTCACCCCGGCCGGCGGCGGCACGCCGGTCGCGGAGGATCGCCGCCTGACGCTGAAGCGGTAGCGCCGCTTCACCGCGGCGGCGAGGTGCCGACAAGCGTGGGGACGTGCCCCGCCGCCTGTCGCTCCTCGCCGCCGTGCTCCTCGCTGCGCTCGCCGCGGCGCCGGCCACGGCCGGCGCCGCCGCCACGCCCGTCTCCGCCTGGGAGCGCGGCGTCTCCGACGCGCGGCTCGGCTACGACCCCAACCCGCTCGTGCCGCCCGCCGCGCTGCAGGTCGTGCGCGGGCTCGGCGGCACGGTCGCGCGGCTCCCGGTCCACTGGCGCGGCTACATCCACGGCCGCACGCGCCCGGCCGGCGACCTGCGCGATCCCGCGCACCCCGCGTACCGGCTCGACGCGATCGACGCCAACGTCAAGCGCGCCGTCGCGCAGGGCCTCGACCCGCTCCTCTACGTCCTCGCCGCGCCCGCGTGGGCCGAGTTGCCGGGCCGCTGGCGGTTCGCCGCCGGCGGGACGTGGGCGCCCGACCCGCGCGCGCTGGCGGACTTCGGCGCCGCGCTCGCCCGCCGCTACGACGGGACGTACCCCGATCCCAAGGTCCCCGGCGCGACGCTGCCGCGCGTGCGCCGCTTCCAGCCCTGGAACGAGCCGAACCTGCCGAACTACCTGCAGCCGCAGTGGGTCGCGCGCGGCAGGAGGTGGGAGCCCTTCGCGGCCCTCTGGTACCGGCGCATGCAGACCGCGTTCACCGACGCCGTCCACACCGCGCAGCCCGGCGCGCAGGTCGGCACCGCCGGCGTCGCGCCCGTCGGCGAGTCCCGCGACGGCACCGGCCGTACCGCGCCGACGCGCTTCTGGCACGCGTTCCTCTGCCTCGAGCCGCCGCCGTCGACGCGCGGCATCCCGTGCACTGACCCGCCGCGGTTCGACGCGATCGCGCTCCACCCGCTGTCGGTCGGCGACCCGGACCGCCGCGCGCGCTCGCGGCTCGACTTCGCGATCGCCGACGTCGGGAAGGTCCAGCGCGCCGTCGCGGCCGCGCGGCGCCAGGGCGGCGTCGCGTCCGGCAGCAGCGAGCGGCTGTGGATCACCGAGCTGAACTGGGAGAGCGGCGCCGCGCCGCGCGTGCCCGCGGCCGACCAGGCGCGGTACGTCTCGCGCGGGCTGCACCGGCTGTGGCGCGCGGGCGCCGAGCTCGTCCTCTGGCACTTCGTGACCGACCCGGCCGTGCGGCTCGACGGCCGTGAGCGGCCCGCCGGGCTCACGCACCGGCTGCCGTCCGGCGTGCCCGGCCCCGCCAAGCCGTTCGCGCGCGCGTTCGCGTTCCCGCTCACCGCCGACCGCATCGGCCCGCGAGAGGTGCTGCTGTGGAGCGACCTGCCCGCCGAGGCGGCGGGCGCGTCCGTCGTCGTCGAGCGCCGGCACGCCGGATCGTGGACGCCGCTGGCCACCCTGCGCGGCGCCCGGCCCGGCCCGGCCGAGCACCGCATCCGCCTCGCGCGCGGCGCCGCGCTGCGCCTGCGGGTGGGCGCCCGCACCAGCCCGGCGGCCACGGTGGGCGCGGGATGAGGCGCGTGCTGCCCGGCGTCGCCGTGGCGCTCGCGCTGGTCGCCGCCGTGCCCGCGGGCGAGGCCGCCGACCACGTCGGGACCGGTCCCGGACTCGTGTCGCAGCTCCCGCCGCTGGTCCCGAACGGGCCGCCCCGCTCGATCACCGGCATGATCCCCGACGGGGTCGAGCGCGGCGGCGCGGCGACGAACGTCATCCGCGGCACCGACGGCGACGACGTCCTGTATGGGACGAGCGACGCGGACGTGATCTACGCGGGCGCCGGCGACGACCTCGTGATCGGGGGCGGCGGCCGCGACCGGCTCCACGGCGAGGCCGGCGACGACCGGCTCGTCGGCGGCCGCCACGCGGACGTCCTCAACGGCGGAGCGGGCGCCGACCGGCTCTACGGAGCCGGCGGACCGGACCGCATGAACGGCGCCGCGGGCCGCGACCGGCTCGAAGGCGGAAGCGGGCGCGACCTGGCGGTCTGCGACCGGACGAGAGACGTCCAGAGGGATACAGAACACCGCACCGACTGCCGATCACGGTGATCGTCCGACATCCGGTCTGATGGACCAGACCGGGTTCCCCACCCGCATGGAGCGCCCATGAACCTCCGCAAGACCGGCCTCGCCGTCACGGCCGCCCTGGCCGCGACCGCCGTCGCCGCCCCCGCCGCCTCGGCCTACACGGCGATCGGCATCTACGACGGCGTGCCCACCGCCGCCAACTCGGGCAACAGCATCAACGTCTACAACACGGACGTCGCCGCGACGGTCCAGGTCCTCCGCGGTGGCGTCGTGGTCGGCACGGCCCGGCCGGACTTCGAGTGGTGGAGCGAGTTCGACGTCGCTGCCGGCGACGTCGTCCAGGTGCTCAACGCCAACACCAAGGCGGTCATCGCCGAGACGACGTACAACGGTCGTCCCGCGCTCGTCACCTGCGGCGGCAGCACGACGTTCACCGGCACGCGCAACGGCACCGCCGAGATCGCGGACGTCTCGGCCTACCCGGAGGTCGTGACCGACCGCTACTCGGACTCCGAGTACGTGTACGGCGACCTGACCGCCCAGGGCGACGGCACGTTCGCCGGCACCTGGTCGCGCGCCCTCCCGGCCGACTACCTCGTCTCGACGACCGAGGTCCGCAAGACCGGCGAGTTCAACGACCCGAACACGGTGATGGTCACCACGTTCGTCGAGCGGCGTGCCTCGCAGCTGTGCCCGCCCGCGCCCGCCGTGCCCGCCGCGCCGGTCGCCGCGCCGGTCACCCCGACCGTCCCGGCGACGATCGTCACCCCGAAGGAGATCGCCAAGCGGCTCCTCCAGACGACGATCCAGAACCTCGTCAAGGGCGGCGTCGCCGGCGTCACCAAGCCGCAGACCGTCCCGGTGACCGTCACTAGCCCCGGCACGCTGCAGATCCAGCAGTTCAGCGGCGCGGCGCCGAAGAAGGTCGTCGCCTACGCGGCCGCGGCCAAGAAGAAGAAGGCCGCCAAGACGGCGAAGGCGCCGAAGAACCTGATCGCCTCCGGCGAGAGGACGTTCGCCAAGGCCGGCAACGGCACCGTCAAGGTCAAGCCGACCAAGCGCGCCAAGGCCATCACCAAGGGCAAGAAGCGCCTGACCGTCACGGTCCGCGTCGTCTTCACGCCCAAGGGCGGCAAGCCGGTCGCCACCGACCAGAAGATCACGCTCAAGCGCGCCACCAAGTAGGCACGCCCCGGCGTCCCTGAGCGGGGCGCACGCCGGGGGAAACCCCGATGTGGGCCGGGCGGACCGGACCTAGGTTCCGGTCCATGCCCGGAGCCCGCCGTCTCGCCCTCGCCCTCCTGAGCGTCGCCGCGGGGGTGGCCGCCGTCCCGGCGGCCGCTTCCGCGGCGGCCGAGGTCTACGCCGTCTGGGATCTCGCGGGGTCGCTCGCCGCGTCCGCCGCGTACGACCCGGAGTCGCTCCCGCCGCTCGTCAGCGACGGCACCTTCGCCGCCGCGCAGGTCGGCGCCGCGACGCGGCCGGTCGCGCGGTTCGGCCCGGGCCAGCAGCTCGCGGTCGCGCTCGACCGGTTCGACGCGTCGCGGTCGAGCTACGCGATCAGCGTCCTGCTGCGGTTGGAGGACGTCGGCGACGCCGCCGGGCGTGTCCGGCTCGTGGCGCTGACCAGCGCCGGGAGCGGCGGGCCGGGTCTCTACCTCGACGGCGGCCACGTGGTGGTCGACGACGGCGTGACCGTCCACGCGCCGACCGCCACCACGCCCGCGACCGTCACCGAGGGCGCGTGGGCGCACCTCGTGCTCGAGCGCGACTTCGCCGGCCTGGTGCGCTGGTACGTCGACGGCGCGCCGCAGGGCACGGTCGACGACGTCAACGCCCGCCGGCTGCAGCTCGAGGGCAGCACGCAGGCCGACGGCTACCGGTATCGCTACCGCCTGCTCGGGACGCCCGACGTGACCGCGTCGGTGGCGCGGCTGCGCGCGTTCCGCGACGCGGCGGGCCCGGCGGCGGTCGCGGCGCTGAGCCCGCGCGACGACGCGGTGACCGGCGCGGCGCGGGTGTCGCTGCCGTTCCCGGTCGAAGGGGTCGTGCCGGTCGGGCCGCAGACCGAGGTGAGTGGGACCGTGACCGACGACGGCACCGGGCCGCTCGCGATCGACACGTGGCTGGAGCGCGACGGGAGCCCCGTCACCGCCCCGGTCGCGTCGGCGGGCAACGCCTGGTCGCTCGGGTTCGAGGCGATCCAGACCGGCTTCCACGCCGGGCCGTGGCCGGCCCTGGTCGACGGTGCGGCCTACGACCTCGCCGTCCGCTCCCGAGACGCGCTCGGCCACGAGCGCACCGACCGGATCGCGCTCGTCGCCGACACGACCGGCCCGACCGGCCTCGCGTTCACCGCGCCCGCCGCGTCGACCCCCGACCGCACGCCGTTCGTCGCAGGCACGGTCCACCGCGGGGTGGGCGACGGGGACCAGGTGTTCCTCCGCGTGTGCCCGGCCTCGACGCCATGCGACCCGGACGAGGACGACGACGTCGCGCGCGCCGAGCTCTCGGTCGACGCCCAGGGCGCGTGGGGCGGCGAGGTCCAGCGCCTCGTCTGGGACGAGGAGGCGGGCGAGGAGGTCGCGCTGCCGTTCGAGGACGGCGAGTACACGCTGGTCGCCGAGCACTGCGACCGCGTCAACCAGTGCCAGACCGCGCGGCGCGCGCTGCGGATCGGGCCGGACCCGGTGACGGATCCGGGTGAGGAGGAGCCGCGCGGCGGTGAGGAGCCGGTCGACCCCGGCGCTCCGGGCCCGCCCGCGCCCCCGGCCGCCCCTCCGGCGGGCCCGGCGACGGCCCCCGCGGTCCCGCGCGGCACCGCGCCCGTTCTCCCGCAGCCGACCGCCGGCTCGCTCCTCGGCCCCGCCGTGCGCGGCCTGAGGCTCGGCCCGCTGGCGGCCGGGCGCACGGTCGAGCTCGCGCTGTCCGCACCCGCCGGCACGGTCGTCGCGGTCTACGACCGGCGCGGCAAGATCCTGCTCGCGCAGGGCCGGGCCCGCGGCGGCAACGTGGCGCTGAAGGCGACGAAGGCCGGCCGCACGCGGCTGCGCGGCAAGCGGCGGCTCGCCGTGCGCGTGCGCGTCACGCTCGGGGGCGTGCGCGCCGAGCGGCAGGTGACGGCGAAGCGTTAGCGGCTCAGCCGCGCGAGAAGGGGCGGTGGCGCGCCGAGCCGAGGCTGGCGAGCATGTCGTCGAGCACCTCGTCGGCGCCGCGCTGGTCGACGACCTCCGGTTCGACCTCGGGGACGGCCTCCGCGACCGGCGCGGGCGCGGGCTCGGCGGCCGGCTCCGGCTGCGGCTCCGCGGCAGCGTCGGGCGCCCCGTCCTCCACGGCCTCCTCGCGCCGCCTGAGCAGGCGGGCGAAGAGGCCGCGGACGCCGCTGCGAGGCAGCGCGTCGGAGGGGTCCGCGACGTCCGAGCCGGCGTTCCCGCCGGGCTCCGTCGCGGGGGTGGGGTGGACGGGCGGAGGCGCCAGCTCGGGCGCGTCCGCCGTAGCGGTCGTCCTGTCCTCGGGAAGCTCGGGGGCGTCGATCTCCTCGGCGATGACCGTGACCTTCGTCCCCCAGCCGGCAGGCTCGAGACCGACCGTGCCGCGTGCGCGGGTGCCCTCCCAGGCGACGGTGGTCTCAGGCTCGAGCCGGGTGATGCGGATCTCACCGAACGCGCCGAGATGGCGCGCCAGCGCGTCGGGGTCGGAGATCTCCGCCCAGAGCTCCGGGGGCGACTTCACAAGCGTGCGTGCGGCTTCGGGCATCGCGGACGGTCTTCGGGGCCCATCGACGACACTCCTTCCCGTGCATGACGACGCCCTCGATCGCCTCGCAGCCAAGACCCGCGGAGGCGGGATCGTCGCCGGCCGGCTCGGTGCCGCCGGCACGGAGGTCACCACCCACGGAGACGCCGACGCCGCCTGGGCGTACGAGCTCGGGTCGCTGACGAAGGTCTACAACACGCGCCTGCTCCAGGCGCTCGAAGCCGAGCGCGTCGTCTCCCGGAGCGACCGGCTCGCCGACTGCCTGCCCGCGCCGTGGCAGGTTCCCGGCGGGATCACGCTGGAGCAGCTGGCGACCCACCGCGCCGGGCTGCCGCGCCTGTCGATCCCGATCCTGCGCGCGAGCACCGACAAGGCCGACCCGTACGCGAGCATCGACCTCGCGACGATGCAGCGGGCCGTCGCGCGCGTGCGCTCGCGGCCGTGGCGGCGGCGCCGCTACTCGAACCTCGGCGCCGCGCTGCTCGGCCAGGCCCTCGCGGCGCGGGCCGGCGCGCCGTGGGAGGACCTCATCGCGTCGCGCATCTGCGCGCCGCTCGGGATGGAGGACACGGGCCTGGACCCGGCGCCGCGGCTGGCCACCCCGCACGCGCGCGGGCGCGAGGTGCCGCCGTGGACGATGCCGCAGTTCCTCGGCGCCGGCGCGCTGCGCTCGACGGTCGCCGACCAGCTGCGGTTCCTCGCCGCGGAGCTGGACGCGGAGGAGCCCGCGCTGGGCTGGCAGCGCCGCGGCCCGCTGCTCTGGCACAACGGCGGGACGGGTGGCTCGGCCTCGTTCGCGGCGATCAACCCGCGTACGCGCGAGGGCGTCGTCCTGCTCGCCAACGCGGCCATCGCGGGCCCGCTCACGTCGTCCGGCGTGAAGCTGCTGGGGATGGGCCAGCCGGAGCCGCGCCGGAGGCGGTCGGCCGCCTGACACCGGCGGTCGTTGCACCGTCAAGCAGTGCGCTGAACGTCCGACGAACGGGGACGTGCGCCGTCCCCCGCTCGATCTTCGCGTCCCCGCCGCCGCGCTCGGCTTCGCCGCCGCGGCGGTGGCCGTCCCCGCTCCCGCCCTCGCCGCGCCGCCCGCGCCGGTCGCCGCGTTCGACCTGAACGCGACGTACACCGCCTCGCGCGGCGCCGCCACCATGGGCGACTCCGGAGGCGGGAACGGGTGGGGCACCGACGCCGGCCGCCGGTTCCGCAGCGTCCGCCAGTACAGCGGCGTGCAGCTCAACGCGGCCGCGCCGGCCTCGTACACCCTCGTCGCGCTCGTGCGCATGACGACGGTGAGCGGCAAGCGGCGCCTGATCGACTTCTCCTCCGGCCGCAGCGACGACGGCATCTACGTCCGCGACGGCCGGCTCGTGGTCGTCCGCGGCGGCGCCGACGTCGCCGCGTCGTCGGGCGCGGTGGTCCCCGCCGGGACGTGGCGCCAGGTCGTGGTCACCCGCGACGCGGCCGGAACGCTGACCGCGTACGTCGAGGGCGCCCCGGTGCTGACCTACGCCGACACGACCGGCCTGGCCACCGGCAGCACGATCCGGCTCTTCCGCGACGACTGGTACGACGGCAGCGCCGGCGGCGTCAAGCGTGTGCGCCTGTACGGCGCGCCGCTGGCCGCCGAGGACGTCGTCGCGCTGCAGGACGACAAGCTCGACGCCACCGCGCCTGCCGTCAGCGTCGATGACGCCGGCGGGCTGGTCGGCGCGCGGCCCCGCGTGAGCGGCGTCGTCGCCGATGCGGGTAGCGCGCCCGAGCGCATCACCGCGAAGGTCGAGGTGCTGGACGCCGACGGGAGCGTGCTCGGCTCCGCGTCAGCGCACGCCGACGCCGACGGCCGCTGGACCGTCGCGTACCCCGACAGCGCGCCCGCCCTGCGCCACGGCGCCGGGACGACGCTGCGCGTCACCGCGACCGACGCCGCCGGCAACGCGGCGACCACCACGTCCGCCGCCACCGTCGACGCCGAGGGGCCCGTCGTCGCGCTGACGGCGCCCGGCACGTTCGCGGGCGCACGGCCCGGCGTCGCGGGGCGGACCGCTGACGCGAGCTCCGGCGCCCGCGTGACGGTCGCGGTCGACGTGCTCGACGGCGCGGGCGGCATCGTCGCGACCGGCCCGGCGCAGGTCGCCGGCGACGGCACGTTCACCTTCACCTACCCCGCCGACGCGCCGACGCTGGCCGAGGGCGGCACCTACACCTTCCGCGCGACCGCGACCGACCACCTCGGGAACCGCGCGAGCACGTCGGCGGACGCGCTCTCCGACGGCGTCGCGCCGCAGGGGCTCGTGCTCGAGTCACCGTCGAGCGACGCGACGATCCCCCAGCCGTTCGTCGGCGGCGCCGCCGCCACCGGGCCGCGCGACGAAGGCGCCGTGAGCGTCACCGTCCTGCACGGCGGCGCGCCGGTCGCGACGTTCGGGGTGCCGGTCGAGCGCGGCCGCTTCAGCGCGCGCGTCCCCGTCGCGCTGGGCGAAGGCCACTACACGGCGGTCGTCCGACAGTGCGACACCGCGGGCAACTGCGCCGAGTCGACCCGCGCGTTCGCGGTCACCTCGCTCCCCGCCATCGACGGGTGGGAGGTCCGGTCCCCGATCACCGCCGCCGGGAGCGTCTCCGCCCAGAGCGCCGCGCGCCGGCTGCTCGCCGCGGCGAAGGCCGAGCTGACCACCCTCGGTGCGCGGCGCCTCGCCAAGCGCACGACGCTGAAGCTCACGAGCCCGATCGCGGGCACGGTCTCCCTCCGGCTCTACACCGGCACCGCGAAGGCGTCGGGCGCGCGCAAGAAGAGCGCGAAGCTCCTGGCGGGCGGCAGGCGCAGCTTCGCGCAGCCGGGCACCGCACGGCTGACGGTGGCCGCGACGAAGACGGGCAGGAGCCGGCTGCGCCGCGGCGCGAAGCTGCCGGTGACCCTGCGCGTCGTCGTGACGCCCAAGGGCGGGAAGGCCGTCACGCTCGACGGCCCCCTCACCCTCAAGGGACGCTAGAAGCTCGCCGGCTGCTGGTAGGCGCCGAAGACGTCCTTCATCGCGCCGCAGACCTCGCCGAGCGAGCAGCGGTCGCGGAGCGCCTCGCGGAGCACCGGCAGCAGGTTGTCGGTGCCCTCCGCCGCGCGGCGGATCTCGTTCAGGCGCTGCTCGACCTTCTCCTGGTCGCGGTCGGCCTTGAACTGCTTCAGGCGCTCGACCTGGCCGTGCTCGGTGGCCGGGTCGACCTTCAGCGTGTCCGGGACGTCCGGATCGTCCTCGACGTACCGGTTGACGCCGACCACGACGTCCTGCTCGAGCCGGTAGCGCTCCTGGTAGCCCCAGGCCGACTCGTCGATCTCCTTCATGATGAACTCGATCGCCTCGACCGAGCCGCCGAGCTCGTCGACCTTGGCGATGACCTCCGTCGCGCGCGCCTCGATCTCGTCCGTCAGGCCCTCGACGAAGTACGAGCCGGCGAACGGGTCGACCGTGTCGGTCACGCCCGACTCGTGCGCGAGGATCTGCTGGGTGCGCAGCGCGATCCGGGCCGCGTTCTCCGTCGGGAGCGCGAGCGCCTCGTCGAAGCCGTTCGTGTGGAGCGACTGCGTGCCGCCGGCCGTGGCCGCGAAGCCCTGCAGCGCGACGCGGACGATGTTGTTCACCGGCTGCTGCGCGGTGAGCGTCACGCCGCCGGTCTGCGTGTGGAAGCGCAGCATCATCGACTTCGGGTTCTCCGCCCCGAAGCGCTCCTTCATGATCTTCGCCCACATCCGCCGGGCGGCGCGGAACTTCGCGACCTCCTGGAAGACGTTGTTGTGGCCGTTGAAGAAGAACGCCAGGCGGGGCGCGAAGTCGTCGACCTTCAGGCCCGCGTCGATCGCCGCCTGCACGTAGGCGATGCCGTTCGAGAGCGTGAACGCGACCTCCTGGACGGCGCTGCAGCCCTTCTCACGGAAGTGGTAGCCCGAGATGGAGATCGTGTTCCACTTCGGGACGTTCTCCTTGCAGTACGCGAAGAGGTCCGTCGTGAGCCGCATCGCGCCTTCGGGCGGGTAGATGAAGTTCCCGCGCGCGATGTACTCCTTGAGGATGTCGTTCTGCGTCGTCCCGCGGAGCTTCTCGGACGGCACGCCCTGCTCCTCGCCGACCAGCTGGTAGAGCAGCAGCAGGACGGTCGCGGGCGCGTTGATCGTCATCGAGGTCGAGACCTCGTCGAGCGGGATGCCGTCGAAGGCCGCGCGCATGTCGTCGATCGTGTCGATCGCGACGCCGGTCCGGCCGACCTCGCCCAGGCAGCGCGGGTCGTCGGAGTCCAGGCCGAGCTGCGTCGGCAGGTCGAACGCCATGGAGAGGCCCGTCGACCCCTTCGACAGCAGGTACTTGTAGCGCTCGTTGGACTCACGCGCCGTGGCGTAGCCGGCGTACTGCCGCATCGTCCACGTCTGCTTGCGGTACATCTCGCGGTGCGGCCCGCGCGTGTACGGGTACTCGCCCGGCTCCCCGAGCCGCTCCCCCAGGTCGCCCGGGACGTCGTCGGCGGTGTACAGCTTCTTGATCTCGATGCCGGAGTCGGTGAACCGGCGCGGATCGTCCTTGCCGACGATCGGTGCGACGGTGAGTCCTTCCTCGGCAGCCTTGGGCTCGGTCGCCATGTGCGGAAGCCTACGCTCAGGCGCCCTGACGACGCGCCGCCGTCAGCGCCCGAGGAGGAGCACGCGCCGCAACCGCGCGCGCCACTTCGCCCGGCGCGCCTCACGCCGCCGGCGCCGGTCGCCGCGCGTCTCGCCCGTCTCGAGGAGAAGCAGCTCGTCGAGCTCCTCGCGGGTGAACTCGATCTCATCCATGCGCGTTCTTTGCGTGGACATGTTTGTCAGCCTACCCGAGCCCCGCCAGCCAGAACAGGGTCTGGGCAACGAGCAGCAGCGCGATGCCGCCGCTGCACCGGCCGGTGAGCGCGAGCGTCGGCGCGTTCCACTGCTCGGCCTGCTCATAGAGCCGTGCGACGGTGAGCAGCCAAGCGCCCTCGTCGTGTTCCGTGGTCGCCGGTGGGCACGCGACACGCGCGTACACCCGCGAGGCAGGGAGCGCGAACTGCACGTCCCACGGCCACAGGACGACGGCGGCGAGGGCGAGCGCTGCTGCCAAGACGGCCAGCGCGCCCCATGCAGCGACGGTGAGCCCGCTCTCGCGCAGGGCGGCGGAGCCGAGGAACGACGCCACGAGCGCGTGCGCGGCGACGAGCGTGCCGGTCCGGAGGCGCGTGCCAGCGATCCGGCGCTCCTGGTCGGCGAGCGCCTCGCGGGCGATCTCGTAGACGATCTCCTCGAGGGACTTCACGCGGGCCGGAGAGACCGCGTAGGAGAGGTTCGCCCCTAGGCGGCGCGGAGGGCTTGGTGGAGCGCCGCGCGGTCGGGGACGCCGAGCTTCTCGAGGGCCGTGCGGAGGTCGGCGCGGACGGCGGTGACCGTGACGAAGAGGGCCTGGGCGATCTCGCGGTCGTCGAGGCCGAGGGCGGCGAGCTCGCAGACGCGGCGCTCGGACGGGGTGAGGGACTCGGACATCGGGGGTGCGGGGATCGGGTGGCCGGCCGCGACGAGGGTGTGGCGAGCGAGCCGTTCGAGGCGGCGGGCGCCGAGGCGGCGCGCGGTGGTGAGCGCCTCGCGCAGCGGCGGTTCGGGGTCGGCGCCGTCGCCCGTGGCCAGCCGCGCCGAGCCCAGCGCGACGAGGGCCGCGACGTGGTCGAGGCGGTCCTCCGAGCGCGCGAGCGCCGCAACCGCCTCGTCGAGCAGCCCCACGTCGTCGCCGCGCACGAGCGCGAGCGTCGTCAGCGCCGCGCCGATCCGCCCGGGCGCGCCCCACGCGCGCTGCTGCTCGAGCTCCTCCAGCGCGAGCCGCTCGGCCTCGTCGATGCGGTCGAGCCGCGTCAGCGCCTCCGCCGCCAGCAGCCGGTGGTCGCCGAGGTAGGGGAGGAACACGGGCCCTGCCAGCTCTCGCACGGTCTGCGCCGCCTCGAGCGCGCCCGCGGCGTCGCCGGTCTGGAGCCGCAGCCGCGCGACCGCGCTCCACCACGCGGACCGCATCAGCGGCGGGAACGCCGGGTCGTCCGGGTCGAAGCCCGCCAGCATCGTCGCCGCCGGCCCGGCGTCGTCCTGCTCGATCCGCGCCCGCGTCACCACGAGCATCGCCGCCGCGACGAACGCGTGCCCCGGCACCTCCAGCGCCGCCTCGGCGTCCGCCAGCGCGCCCACGAGGTCGCCCGCGAACAGCCGCGGCACCGACCGCACGTACGACGCGGCGGCCGCCCCGACGACCGACCCGCGGGCGCGCGCGGCGGCCAGCAGCGCGTCCGCGATGCGCTCGTCCTCGGCCAGCGCGCCGCCCGCCGCGAGCACGCCCGTCACGTACGTGACCGTCGCCCCCTCGGGTCCCTCCTCCTCCAGCAGCCGCCCGCCGGCCCACGCCAGCCGGGCCAGCCGCAGCGTGTCCTCCGCCGTCCCGGTCAGCGTCACGCAGCGGGTGAGCGCGGACGCCGCGAGCAGGACGTGCTCGGCGTGCGTCCGCGGCGGTCTGCCCGCCGGGAGCAGGTCCTCCGCGGTCTCGGGGATGCGTCCCGCCAGCGCGGGATCCATGTGCACCGCGCCGAGCAGCACGATCCGCACCTCGCGGTCCAGCTCCGGCGGCAGCCCGTCCGCGAGCCGCCGCTCCAGCAGCTCCGCCGCCGCGCTCGTCCCGCCGCCGAGCAGCAGCCGCCGCGCGGCCGCGATGGCCAGCTCGACGGCCTGCGCGGGATCGCCGCCGGCCGCCGCCGCGTCCGACGCCTCCGCCAGCAGCGCCGGCCCGTCCGGCGCGCCCGCCGCGACCGCCGCCCGGCCCAGCTCCGCCCGCAGCGCCACGCCCTCCGGGCACGACGACGGCGCGCCCGGCAGCGCCAGCGCGTGCCGCAGGAGCCGCGCCGCCTCGGCCGGGACGCCCCGCGCCGCCGCCTCCTGCGCCGCGCGCCGCAGCCGCGCCACGTCCTCCGCGCTCCCACCGCCGCTGGCGACCACGTGCTGCGCGACCCGCTCCGCCGCCGCGCCCGCCGCCTCCAGCTGGACCGCGGCCCGCGCGTGCAGCCGGGCGGTCGTCGCGGGGCCGATCCCCGCCGCGACCGCCGCGCGCAGCAGAGGATGGGTGAACCGCGCGGCCTCGTCGCCGGTGATGAGCTTCACGCGGGCGAGCGCGTCCAACGCCGCCTCCGCGTCCTCCCGCTCCAGCCCCGCCAGCGCGGCGACCGCCTCGCGCGAGGCCGTCTCGAGGATCGCGAGCGCCTGCGCGCACGCCCGCGCGGCATCGCCGAGGTGCGTCAGGCGCGCCTCCATCCGCCGCGTCACGCGCTCCGGGCTGACCGCCCGCACCTGCACGGCCGTCGGCGGCAGCTCCCGGCGGCGCAGCTCGTCGAGCAGGTCGTGCAGGAGGAACGGGTTGCCGCCGCTCACCTCGGCGCACGCGTCGGCGAACGCAGGCTCCGCGCCCGCGCCGGCCACGGTCCGGACTCCGGCGTCGCTCAACGGCGTGAGCGCGATCGCCGTCCGGGCGTGCGCCGCGATCGCGGCGAGCCCTTCGTCGGTCGCTCCATCGCGGGCGCCCAGCAGGAGCGCGACCGGCAGGTCCGCGATCCGCTCGGCCAGGTCCGCGAGCCAGCCCAGGCTCGCCTCGTCGGCCCAGTGGGCGTCGTCGACCACCAGCGCGAGCGGCCCGGCGTCGGCCAGGTCGCAGACGAGCCCGAGCAGGTGCGCCCGTTCGCGCGCGGGCGCGCCGGTCACGACGTCGCCGAGCAGCTGGGTGGCGACCCCGTAGGCGAACGACTGCTCCAGCTCGTGCCCGCACGCGCGCAGGACCCGCAGCCCGGACGCCTGCCGCACCGCCTCGTCGAGCAGCGCCGTCGTGCCCAGCCCCGGCACGCCGGTGACGAGCGCGACCCCGCCGTGCCCGGCACGCGCCTCGTCGAGCGCCGCGCGCAACGCCGCCAGCGGCTGCTCCCGCTCCACCAGGATCCGGGCCATCGGCCGCGGAATCTAAACCCTCGGGGAAGACGTGCGACGATCAAGGCGCATGCAGGTGACCGTCCGTCTCTTCGCCCAGCTCCGCGAGCGCGCGGGCCGCCGCGAGCTCGAGCTCGACCTCCCGGAGGGCGCCGCCGTCCGCGACGCGCTGGCCGCCGTCGAGGAGCTCACCACCGGTCTTCCGGTCGTCATGGCCGTCAACCGCGAGTACGCCGACGACGCGGTCGTGCTGCATGCGGGCGACGAGCTGGCGCTCATCCCCCCGGTGTCCGGCGGCGCGGCGCAGGTGCACGTGGCGATCCGCTCCGAGGAGCTGTCGGTCGACGCGATCAGCGCGCTCGTCCGCGACCCGCGCGCGGGCGCCGTCGTGACGTTCCAGGGCGTCACCCGCGACGTGCCGAAGCTCGACTACGAGGCGTACGAGGAGATGGCGCTCGAGTCGCTGCGCAAGATCGCCGAGGCCGCCGTCGAGCGCCACGGGCTGTGCGCCGCCGCGGTCGAGCACCGCATCGGCGAGGTGCCGCTCAGCGAGCCGTCGATCGTCATCGCGGTGTCCGCGCCGCACCGCGGCGAGGCGTTCGCCGGCGGGCGCGAGATCATCGACGAGGCGAAGGCCCGCGCCCCGATCTGGAAGCGGGAAGAGGGCGAGTGGGTTCTCGGCAGCGTGCCCTCCTGAGAGCTCTGCCCGCGGTCGACCGGCTCGCCGCGGAGGTGGGGTCTGTCAGCGCCGCGCGGGCGGTGATCGAGGAGCGCCGGGCGGAGATCCTGCGCGGCGCGGAGGACGAGGCCGACCTGGCGCGCCGGGCCCGCGAGCGCCTCGCGCCCTCGCTGCGGCGCGTCCTCAACGCCACCGGCGTCGTCGTCCACACGAACCTCGGCCGCGCGCCGCTCGCCGAGGCCGCGCGGGAGGCCGTCGCGCGGGTCGCGGAGGGCTCGTCGAACCTGGAGCTGTCGCTGGCCGACGGGCGGCGCGGCTCGCGGCAGGACCACGTCGCCGCGCTGCTCTGCGAGCTGACCGGCGCGGAGGCCGCGTTGGCCGTCAACAACTGCGCCGCCGCGGTGCTGCTCAGCGTGGCCGCCCTGGCCGGCCCCGGCCGCGAGGTCGTCGTCTCCCGCGGGCAGGCGATCGAGATCGGCGGCGCGTTCCGCATCCCCGAGGTCGTCGCGCAGGCGGGCGCGCGGCTGGTCGAGGTCGGCACGACGAACCGTACGCGGCTGCGCGACTACGCCACCGCGATCGGACCCGACACCGGCGCGCTGCTGCGCGCCCACCCGTCGAACTTCCGCACGCTCGGGTTCGTCGAGGAGGTGAGCGTCGCGTCGCTGTGCACGCTCGGCGTCCCGGTGATCGACGACGTCGGCAGCGGCAACCTCGCCGAGTTGGACGTGCTGGCGGACGAGCCGGCGGTGCGCGCGTCCGTCGCGGCCGGCGCGGCGCTGGTGTGCTTCAGCGGCGACAAGCTGCTCGGCGGCCCGCAGGCGGGGCTGCTCGTGGGGACGCGCGAGGCGGTCGACGCGTGCCGTGTTCACCCGCTCGCCCGCGCGGTGCGGATCGACAAGCTCTCGCTGGCGGCGCTCGAGGCGACGCTGGCGCTGTACCGCGAGCCGGCCGTCGCCGTGCGCGAGATCCCGGTGCTGCGGATGCTGTGCGAGGACCCGGCGCCGCGCGCCGCGCGGCTGGCGGAGCTGACCGGCGGGGAGCTCGTGGGCGCCGTCGCGAAGGTGGGCGGCGGTGCGCTGCCGCTGCTGGAGCTGCCCGGACCGGCGGTCGCGCTGGACGAGGCGCTGGCAACGCCGCTGCGCCACGGCACGCCCGCGGTGCTCGGGCGCGTGCACGAGGGCCGGCTCCTGCTCGACCCGCGCACGCTGGCCGACGACGAGGTCGAGCTGGTGGCCGCGGCGGTGGAGGCGGCGCGGCGTGGATGACGGCCGCGGCCTCGTCCTGGGCACGGCCGGCCACATCGACCACGGCAAGACCGCGCTCGTCCGCGCGCTGACCGGCGTCGACACCGACCGGTTGCCGCAGGAGCGCGAGCGCGGCATCTCCATCGAACTCGGCTACGCGCCGCTCGCGCTGCCAGGCGGGCGCCGGCTGAGCGTCGTGGACGTGCCGGGCCACGAGCGGTTCGTGCGGACGATGGTCGCGGGCGCGACGGGGGTGGACCTGTTCCTGCTCGTCGTGGCCGCGGACGACGGCGTGATGCCGCAGACGCGCGAGCACGTCGCGGTGCTGCGCGCGCTCGACGTGCGGGAGGGCGTCGTGGCGATCACGAAGACCGACGTCGCGGGCGCGGACGTGGAGCGCGTGCGGAGCGCGACGCGCGAGCTGCTGGGAGACCGCGTCGAGATCGTGCCGACGTCCGCGCGGACCGGTGACGGGATCGCGGACGTCGCGGCGGCGCTGGAGCGCGCGGCGGCGCGGGTCGCCGGGCGTGGCGAGCGTGGGGACGTCCCGGTCCTCCACGTCGACCGCGCGTTCACCATCCGCGGCGCGGGCACCGTCGTGACCGGGACGCTGTGGTCGGGCACGATCGGCCGCGGCGACGAGCTGGAGGTGCTGCGTGCGGGGGAGACGTTGCGGGCGCGGGTGCGCGGCGTGCAGGTGCACGACGCGCCGGTCGAGCGCGCGGCGGCGGGGCGGCGCGTCGCGGTCAACCTGACGGGCGTCGCGGTGCGGGACGTCGCGCGCGGGGACGTCCTCGCGGCACCCGGCGCGGGCATCGCGCCGTCCTACGTCCTCGACGCGCGCCTGGTCCTGCGCGACGCGACGCACGGCCAGCGCGTGCAGGTCCACCACGGCACCCGCGAGGCGCCCGGCCGCCTGGCCGACCGCGGCGACGGCGTCTGGCAGCTGCGGCTCGAGCAGCCGCTCCTCGCGCGCGCCGGCGACCGCGTGGTCGTGCGCTCGATCGCGCCGCCGGACACGCTGGGCGGCGGCGTCGTGGTGGACCCGCGGGCGAGGAAGTCGCGCGCGGCGGCGGCGGGCGGTGTGGCCGAGCTGCGCGGCGGCGGCGCTCCGGAGGCCCCCGCGCCGCTCTCCCCGGAGGCACTCGCGCTCGAGCAGCGGCTGCGCGAGGCCGGCCACGAACCGCCGCTCGAGTCCGCGCTCGGCGTCGACGCGCGCCACCTCCCGGCCCTCGCCGCCCACGGCCGCGCGGTGCGGCTCGGCAAGACGATGTGGGCGCACCCCAACGCGCTGCAGGAGGTCGAGCGCCGCGTCGTGGAGATCGCCGAGGCCGAGGGCGCGGTCACCCTCGCCCGGCTGCGCGACGCCCTGCAGACGTCGCGCAAGTTCGCGCAGGCGCACCTCGAGCACCTCGACGCGGCGAAGGTCACGCTCCGCCGCCCCGACGACTCGCGGACGCTGCGGAAGCGGCTGAGGGGCTAGAGCGCGCCGCCCGCGGCCTCGGGCGCCGTGGGGTCCTCGGCCTCCTCGCCGATGCCCTCGCGGCCGAGGTACTCCTCGACCCACAGCGGGTTCTCCTTCGCGCGCTTGACCGTCGTCAGCAGGTCCGACATCGACGACATCTCCTCGACCTGCTCCTTGAGGAACCAGTTGAGGAACTGCTCGGAGATGAAGTCGTTGTCCTTGCGCGCCTGCGCGGAGAGGACGTTGAACTGCTCGGTCACCCGCTGCTCCTGCGCGAGCGCGAGCGCGACCGGCTCGACGATGTCGCCGAACTCCACCTGCGGCGCGACGACCGCGGGGATGCGCGGCGTCTCGCCCGAGTCGAGCAGGTACTGCACGAGCATCATCCCGTGGTTCCGCTCCTCGACCGCCTGCCGGTAGAAGTAGTCGCGCAGCCGCGGCAGGGTCTCCGCGTCGAAGTGCACGGCGATCGCGATGTACTGGTTCTGCGCGGCGAACTCGTGGCCGATCTGCTCGTTCAGGAGCGCGGTGAGGTCGGGGGAAGGCATGGCCAGAACCTACCGGCAGGGGCGGCCGAACGCGCCTAAACCGACTGGTGCGGTCGGAATGCGTTAGGGTGCCCGAACGTGCCGAAGGTCGGGAAGCCCGTCAAGCCCAAGAAGAAGTGCTGCCAGGACCGCCCCCGCTGCAAGAAGTGCCCGGCGGTCCTCAAGAAGCTTGCGAACGCGGGCTACGCTGAGAAGCTCCCGGACGGGCGTTTCGTCGTCATCGACGTCGTCCCGAAGAAGGCGCTGAAGGCCGCACGCGCGCGGTAGCTCGCCGCGAAACTGCGCACCTTCCGTCAGACTGGCCCGTTAGGGCCGGGTACATGCCGACCTCCGCACCAGTGAAGACCCGCGCTCAAGAGAGGCCCGAGACGGCAGAGCTGGTGCACCTTCCGGACAAGGACGTCCGTCGCAAGCGGCCCCCCGTCCTCTCCTTCCTGCTGCGGATGGACACGGCGCGCGCGGGCGCCCGCATCGGCGCGCTGCTGGTGCTGGACTTCCTCGCGGTCTTCGGCGCGATCTTCACGGCGCTGGCCCTCAAGGACGGGGTCCTCGGGGACTTCAACTCGCGTGAGGTCTTCGACCAGACGCGCGAGCTCGTCGCGTTCACCTTCCTCATCACCGCGCTGCTCTTCGCGCGCTCGGACCTCTACGCGCGCCGCTCCGCGCGGCCCGGCCTGACGCGCATCGTCGCGGGCCTGTTCCAGGTGATGCTCGTCGCGCTCGGCTACGCGCTGCTGACAGGCCAGGAGTTCTCCAGCTACTACCTCTTCTACGGCTCGCTCGTCTTCGCGGTGCTGTACGTGAGCGGCCTGCGCTACGCGTTCGACCGCGCCGCGTACGTCGTCCTGAAGGCCGCCGGCTACCAGCGCCGGGCGATGCTCGTCGGCACCGGCGAGCACATCGAGGCGGTCGCCCACGCGCTCGGCGAGTCGCAGGGCCCGATCAACGTCGTCGGCTTCATCTCGCTCACGCCGCGGCCGGACAACGGCCTGCGTTCGCTCGGCTCGCTGGAGGACATCGGCCGCATCGTCGAGCGCAACCGCGTCGACGAGGTCATCATCGCCGACCCCGCGTTCCCGCAGCAGGAGGCCGTCGAGCTCGTCGACGCGTGCCACCAGCGCGGCGTGCGCGTCCACGTCGCGCCGTCGACGATGGAGATCCTGATCCACCGCGCGGAGTTCGTGCCCGGCCAGTCGGTGCCGCTGTTCGAGCTCAAGCCGCCGGTCTTCGAGGGCGTCGACTTCGCGATGAAGCGGACGTTCGACGTCGTCGTCGCGTCGTTCCTGCTCCTCCTGCTCAGCCCGGTGCTCGCGGGCATGGCGCTGGCGATCCGCTTCACGTCGCGCGGGCCCGTCCTCTACCGCTCGGTCCGGCCCGGCATCGGCGGCGCGCCCTTCGCGTGCATGAAGTTCCGCACGATGTACCGCGACGCCGACCAGCGGCAGGCCGACCTCGAGTCGCTCAACGAGGCGAGCGGCGCGATCTTCAAGATCAAGGACGACCCGCGCGTGACGCCGATCGGGCGGCTGCTGCGCCGGTACTCGCTCGACGAGCTGCCGCAGCTGCTCAACGTCCTCAAGGGCGAGATGTCGCTCGTCGGCCCGCGCCCGCTCCCGCTGCGCGACTTCGAGCGCCTCGAGAGCTGGCACAAGAAGCGCTACCTCGTGCTGCCCGGCATCACCGGGCTGTGGCAGGTCTCGGGCCGCTCGGACCTCGACTTCGACGACCTGGTCCGGCTCGACTTCCTCTACCTCGAGCGCTGGTCGCCGTTCCTCGACCTCACGATCCTCGTCAAGACCATCCCGGCGGTCCTGATGAAGCGGGGGGCGTACTGAGCCGCAAGGGGTGGATCGTCTTCGCGGCCGTCTCGGTCGTGTGGGGGATGCCGTACCTCTTCATCAAGGTCGCGGTCGACGGCGGCGTGCCGCCGGTCTTCCTCAGCTTCGTCCGCGTCGCGCTCGCGGCGCTGATCCTCCTGCCGCTCGCGGTGCACCGCGGGGCGCTGCGCGGCCTGCGGGCCAAGCTGAGGCCGCTGACGCTCTTCGCGTTCACCGAGATCGTCCTGCCGTTCCCGCTCATCGCGTACGGCGAGCAGCACGTCGACTCGTCGCTCGCGGCGATCATCATCGCCGCGCTGCCGCTGACGATCGCCATCCTCGCGATCTGGGTCGACCACGAGGAGCGCGTGTACGGCGCGCGCCTCGCCGGCCTGTTCGTCGGGCTCGGCGGCGTCGTGCTGCTGTTCGGCGTCGACGTGTCCGGCTCGACGGACGAGCTCGTCGGCGCGCTGGCGATCCTGCTCGCGACGGTCGGCTACGCGATCGGCCCGCTGGTGATCAAGCGCCACCTGTCGGACGGCGACCCGACCGGCCCGGTCGCCGTGTCGTTCCTCCTCGCCGCGATCATGCTCGCGCCCGCGGCGGCGGTGAACGTCCCCGCGACGACGCCGGACGGCGACGCGCTCGCGGCGCTGGCGGTGCTCGGCGTGGTGTGCAGCGCGCTCGCGTTCCTCCTGTGGTTCACGCTCATCGCCGAGGTCGGCCCGAGCCGCGCGTCGGTCATCACGTACATCAACCCGGCGGTGGCGGTGGCGCTCGGCGTCACGCTGCTCGACGAGTCGCTGACCGCAAGCGCGGTGGCCGGGATGCTGCTCATCCTCGCCGGCTCATGGCTGTCCACCGGAGGTCGTCCCCCGACCGGCTGGCTGCCCGCGCAAGGTAGGCTGCGCAGATGGCTTCGCCGCGAGTCGACTACGAGCAGCACGGGCGGGGATATTCCGCCCACCGCCGCCCCGATCCGCGCATAGCCGCGCGCATCCACGCCGCGCTGGGCGACGCGCGGACGGTGCTCAACGTCGGCGCGGGCGCCGGCTCCTACGAGCCTGAGGACCGCTACGTCCTCGCGGTGGAGCCGAGCGCGACGATGCGCGCCCAGCGCCCGCCCGGCGCCGCGCCCTGCCTCGACGCGCGCGCCGAGGCACTGCCCTTCGACGACGACGGCTTCGACGCGGCGATGGCGTCCATCACGATCCACCACTGGGAGCCGCCGGCGGCGGGGCTGCGCGAGCTGCGCCGGGTCGCGCGCGGGCCGGTCGTCGTCTTCACGTTCGACCTCGACGACGCGCCCGCCTGGCAGCAGGACCACCTGGCCGCCGGCTTCGCGATCGAGCGGCGCCGCTTCCCGTCCATCGCCGCGATCGCCGACGCGCTCGGCGGCGACGTGCGCGTCGAGACGATCCCGACGCCCGCGGACTGCACCGACGGCTTCTTCCAGGCGTTCTGGAACCGGCCGGAGGCGCTGCTCGACCCGGCGGTGCGGGCCGCGCAGTCGATGTGGACGATGCTCCCGCAAGGGGAGGAAGAGCGGATCGTCGCGCGCCTCGCCGCCGACCTCGCCTCCGGCGCGTGGGACCGCGAGCACGGCCACCTGCGCGCGCTGGACGAGGACGTCCGCTCCTCGCTGCGGCTCGTGATCGCTACGCCGTGACGCCCTGCTGCACCAGCGCGGCGTCGACCGCCGCGTCCCACGTGCCGGTGATGCGCTCGGCGGTCGCCTGCTCCTCCCGCAGGATGCCCTCGGCCATCGTCGCGGTCTCGGTGTCGCCCGCGCGCTCGGCAACCCGCCGCAGCAGCTCGTAGCAGCCGACCTCCAGCGCCTCGAACGCGTACGCGAAGCCCGCGAGCTTCGCCGGCGTGTCGGGCTGGAGCTTGAAGAACGTGCCGATGTTGAGCGCACCCAGGCGCAGCGCGCCGGACTGGAAGCGCGAGGGCGCCGAGCCGAGCGCGTGCAGGCGCTCGTCGACCAGCCGCTGGTGCTCCTTCGTCTCCTCCAGGTGGGAGCGGAAGATCGCCGCCAGCGCGTCGAGCTCGGCGATCGCGGGCCCGGACTCGAGCAGCTGCCGCGCCTGGCCCTCCAGCGCGTGCGCGTCGCGCAGGTACTTGACGACCTCCTTGTCGAGGTCGTCGGCGCTCTTCTCGGCCAGCGAGGCCTCGACGGCGAGGTCCCACCGCTCGGCGATCCGGTCGGCCATCGCGCGCTCCTGCCCGGCGATCGCGACCGCCATGTCGCGGACCGACGTGTCGCCCGCGCGCTCGGCGATGCGGCGCAGCAGCTCGTACGCGGCCAGCTCCATGTGCTCGTACGAATGGGCGTGGAACGCGAGCTTGCCGGGCGTGTCGGGGTTGACGGCGGCGAAGAGCACCATCCCCCAGCCGCCGACACGGCCGGCGACGTCCTTCAGCAGGGAGGGCGACGCGTGGCGGCGGTCGAGCTCGGCGGCGACCATCTGCTCGTGGCGCCGGGTCTCGTCCAGGTGCTCGACGAAGATGCGGCTCAGGTCGGGGTGGCCAGCGATGCGCGGGGCGAAGCGCATCTGCTCCAGGGCCTGGACCTCGATCGAGTGCACGTCCGTGAGGTGCTTGGTCAGCTGCTCGTCGATGGTGCGCTCGGACATGCCTGTCACGTACCCGAGGGGCCCGGCGTCCTCACGACGGCTTGCCGCTCCACCGCGCCGTCGCGCGCGCCATCGCCCGCTGCGTCCCGCGGGTGGAGCGCAGCGCCGCCCGGGCCGCGTTCGCCCCGCACGCGCCGTGCACGCCGCCGCTCGGGTAGGCGGACGCCGACGCGAGGTAGAGGCCCGCGACCGGCGTCTCGGGGCGGCCGAGGCCGGGGATCGGGCGGAACATCAGCTCCTGGTGCAGCTGCGCGGTGCCGCCGTTGAGGTCGCTGCCGACGAGGTTGGCGTCCTGCGCCTCGAAGTCCTGCGGCGTCGTGACGTGCCGGGCGAGCACGCGATCCGCGAACCCCGGCGCCACCGCTTCCACCTGCGCGGTGAGGCGGTCGGCGAACGTCTCGCGCTCCCGCGCGTCCGTCCAGTCGCCCCGCAGGTCGTCGGGTCCCGCGTCGCCCTCGGGACGCCGCGGCACGTGCGTGTAGGCCCAGAAGACCTCCTTGCCGGGCGGCATCCGCGTCGGGTCGGCGGCGGCGTACTGGCCGGCGACGAGGAACGGCTCGGCTGGGACCTGGCGGAGGACGATCTGCGTCACCGCACGGGTCAGCGCGTCGATCCCCTCGGCGACGTGGACGGTCCCCGCGCCGCGCATGTCGTCGTTGAGCCACGGGATCGGGCCGTCGAGCGCGTAGTCGACCTTGAACGTCGCGAAGCCGTACTCGAACCGCTCCAGCGCGCGCAGGACCGGTGGCGGGACGTGCGCGCGGTCGAGCAGGTCGAGGTAGAGCTGCGGTGCGCCCACGTCGGCCAGCACCGCCCGGCGCGCGTCCACCACGTCGCCGGTCGCCGTCCGGACGCCGACCGCCCGGCCGCCGCGCACGACGACCTCCGCCACCCGCTTCCCGCACGTGACCGTGCCGCCCCGCGCCTCCAGCCGCCGCACCATCGCCTGGGTGAGCGCGCCGCTCCCGCCTTCGGGCACCGGGTAGCCGGCGGTCTGCGCCAGCCCGCACAGCACCCACCCGAACATCGCGCTCCCGGGCTGCTCGGGCGCGAAGTCGGCATGCAGCGCGTTGCCGGCCAGCAGGCGCGCGGCCCCGTCGCCGCGCACCTCCTCGTCGGCCCACCGGCGGATCGGCAGCATGCCGAACCGGGCGAAGTCGAGCAGCTCGCGGTAGCCGCCCAGCGCCCGTGCCATCCGCGCGCCGGCGCGTACCGGCGGGAAGGGCGTGAAGAACGCGCGCAGCAGCTCGGGGCCGACCTTCGCCCACCGCTCCATCAGCGCGCGCCAGGCCTCCCCGTCGCCGGGCGCGAACGTGTCGAGGTGCGCGCACGTCTCGTCGAGCGACGGCGCGACGTACGCGGCGCTGCCGTCGCGGCGCGGGTGGCCGACGGCGTACGGCGCGCGGCGCCAGCGCAGGCCGTGCTCCTCCAGCCCGAGCGCGCGGATCGCCGGTGACGCCGCGGCCAGCGGGTAGAACGAGCTGAAGCGGTCGTGGACGAAGCCGGGCAGCGTCAGCTCGCCGCTTCGGACGGCGCCGCCGGGGTCGGGCTGCGCCTCCAGCACCGCGACCGACCAGCCCGCGTCGGCGAGCTGGTTGGCGGCCACGAGCCCGTTCGGGCCAGAGCCGATGACGACCGCGTCGGGCATGTCGGACGGCCTGTCCGTTCGGAACCGCGGGGAAACGGTGACGATCCCTCTCGCCACTGGGTACGTACCACCTAGCGTGGCGATCAACGAAGCGCACTTCGACGTGCCGCCCGAGCGCGTCTTCGCGGTGCTCGCGGACTGGCGGTCCTACGGCTACTGGGTCGTGGGCTCGCGCTACATGCGCGGCTCGGATCCGGGGTTCCCGGCGGCGGGCACGCGGTTCCACCACAACGTGGGCATCGGGCCGCTCCAGATCAACGACCACACGCAGGTGCTGGAGGTCGACCAGCCGCGCAAGCTCATCCTGTGGGCGAAGGCGCGGCCGCTCTTCGGGACGGCGGTCGTGGACATGACGCTGGAGCCCGACGGCGACGGCGGCACCCGCGTGACGATGCGCGAGGACCCGGGCGACACGCTCACCGCGTTCGTCTTCCAGCCGCTCACCCATCTGCTCGTCCGGGGGCGCAACCGCTGGTCGCTCGACCGGCTCAAGGAGCTGTGCGAGGACCATCCCGAGTACGGTGCCGACGTCCAGGTACCTCCCGGGAAGATCGAGAAGCGTTGATCGAACTTGAAGGCGTGACGCACCGCCACGTGGACGTGGACGGGCTGCGCATGCACGTGGCCGAGGCGGGCGCCGAGAGCGCGCCGCCGCTCCTGCTCCTCCACGGCTGGCCGCAGCACTGGTGGATGTGGCGGAAGGTGATCCCGTCGCTGGCGACGACGTGGCGCGTGATCGCGCCCGACCTGCGCGGGCTCGGGTGGACCGACGCGCCCGAGGGCGACTACTCCAAGCAGCGGCTGGCCGACGACGTGCTCGGCCTGCTCGACGAGCTGGGGCTGGAGCGCGTCCCGGTGATCGGCCACGACTGGGGCGCGGTGACCGCCCAGCTGATGGCCGTCAAGGCGCCCGAGCGCGTCTCCGCGGCGCTGATCCTGTCGGTGCCGCAGCTGTTCGAGCGCGGGATGGATCCGCGCCAGGCGCTCGGCTTCACCCACATGCCGATCCTCTCCGCGCCGGGCGCCGAGCGGTACGTGCCGCAGCTCGCGGGCTTCCTGCTGCGGATCAGCGGCCTGCGCGGCGACGACGTGACGCCGTACGTCGAGCGGCTGCGCGAGCCGGCGCGCCGGCGCGCGACCGTGGGCTACTACCGGACGTTCACCACCAAGGAGGCGCTGCCGCTGCTCAGCACGCCCCGCGAGCGGCCGGACGTGCCGATGCGCTTCATCGGCGGCGACCGCGACCCGGTGTGCAAGTTCGCGCCGGGGCTCGAGATCGTCAAGGGCGCCGGTCACTTCCTGCCGGAGGACCGCCCGGACGTGGTGATCGCCGCGGCGCGCTCGCTGTTCGCGTCGTCGTAGCCCGCGGCCTCGGCCGCGAAGTCCCGGATCAGCCGCGCCAACACGGCCGGCTGGTCCAGCGGGACCAGCGTGCGCGCGTTCGCCACCTCCGTGTGGCGCGCGTTCGGGATCATCTGCGCGAGGCGGAGGCCGTGCTCCGGCGGCATGACCTTGTCGTCCGCCGACCACGCGACGAGCGTCGGCTTGGTGAACGCGCGCAGCTCCTCCGCCGCCTCGACCAGGACGCCGTCGTAGTCCGACGTCGCGTACTTGAGCAGGTCGCGGCGGACGCGGGGGTCCTTCAACGTGCTCGCGGTCCAGTGGTGCGCGAGGTCCTTCGGGATCGTCGCGTTCGTCATCCACCCGAACGCCATCGGGAGGCGCTGGAGCGGGCGGATGCGGATGGCGTAGGCGGCCTGCGTGATGCCGCCGGGGAGCTTGGTCGCGAGCTTGACGAACCTCCCGGGGAGCCCGGGCGGGATGTTGTCGAACGCCTCCTGCGAGGTGATCACGAGCCGGCCGACGCGCTCGCCGTGGCGGGCGGCGAAGGGCTGGCAGAGGCCGTGGTCGTTGCCGACGAGCACGACGTCGCGGAGGTCGAGCTGCTGGAGGACGTCGGCGACGATGCGCGCGAGGCCGTGCATCGAGAGGTCCGCGTCGGGGTGCATCGGGATGCGGTGGCTGCCGAGCGGCAGGTTCGGCACGACGCACCGGTGGTCGGCGCGCAGGTCCGCGACCACGTCCCGGTAGACGGTGTGGTCCATCAGCAGTCCGTGGAGGAGCACCACGACCGGCCCGTCGCCGCCGGTGTCCTGGACCTCGATCGTCCCCGCGCTCGTCTCGACCTGTCGCATGGCTGGTGCCTCCGTCTCCGTCGGACTAGATAGATCGCTCTACTCGTCCTGCACCGTACACTCTTCTCGTGGCAACCGACACCCGCGACCGGATCCTGGAAGCCACGGCGGAGCTCTTCCGCCGTCACGGCTACACCGGCACCGGCCTCAAGCAGATCGTCGCGGCGGCCAACGCGCCGTTCGGCTCGATCTACCACCACTTCCCGGGCGGCAAGGAGCAGCTGGGCGCGGAGGTCGTGCGCTCCGCGGGCGCGATGTACTGGGAGCTCTTCCCGCTCTTCATGGACGCGGCGGACGACCCGGTCGAGGGCGTCGAGCTGTTCTTCGCGGGCGGCGCCGCCACGCTCGAGCAGACCGACTACGCGGACGCGTGCCCGATCGCGACGGTGGCGCTGGAGGTCGCGTCCACCAACGAGCCGCTCCGCGAGGCGACCGCCGAGGTCTTCGAGCTGTGGACCACCCGCGCCGCCGCCTGGTTCACCGCCCACGGGGTGGCCGAGGAGCGTGCCCGCCCGCTCGCCCAGCAGGTGATCATGCTGCTGGAGGGCGGCTTCATGCTCTCCCGCGCCGCGCGCACGACCGAGGCGATGGACGCGGCGGGCGCCTCGGCGGTCGCGCTCGTGCGCGCGGCGCTGGACGGCTAGCGCGTGCGGGCGGCGAGGAAGGCCGCGAGCGCGTCGCGGCCGTCGGGGAACGCGAGGCGCGGGACCGCGTCCAGGGGGAACCAGCCGAACTCGAGCGACTCGTCGGGATCGAGCGCGATCGTCGCGCCGAGCGCCAGGCGGGCGGCGAACGCGATGCCGATCGTCCACCGGCCGCCGTCGCCGTAGCGGGAGGGGAAGGTGCCGAACGGGCGGAGGTCGACGACGTCGGCGCCGAGCTCCTCGCGCGCCTCGCGCCGCGCGCAGTCCTCGGCCGACTCGCCCGGGACGAGGAAGCCGCCCGGCGTGTCCCATTCCCCCGCGTACGGCGCGACCGCGCGGCGGATGAGCAGCAGCTCGTCGCGGTCGTTCAGGATCATCAGCACCGTCGCCGGCGCGGGGTTGTCGTAGTGGACGAACCCACAGGCCGCGCACGTGACGTGGACGTCGTCGGTCGCGTCGTGGAGCTCGAGCGGCGACCCGCACCGCGGGCAGGTCCGCCACTCGGCCAGCGGGCTCGCGCTCACGCGATCCGCACGACCATCTTGCCGGTGTTCGTGCCGCGCAGGAGGTCGATGAACGCCTGCGGCGCGGCCTCGACGCCGCCGTCGACCAGCGTCTCGCGCGCGACGATCCGGCCGTCGCGCAGGTAGCCGCCGACCTCCTCGGCGAACGCCGCGTGGCGGTCCGCGTGGTCGCTGACGATGAAGCCGCGCAGCGTCAGGCGCTTGCCCACGGCGAGGAACAGGTTGCGCGGCCCGGGCGCGGGCGCGGTCGCGTTGTAGACCGAGATCGCGCCGCACAGCGCGACGCGGCCGTACGTGTTGAGCGACCCGATCGCCGCCTCGAGGTGCTCGCCGCCGACGTTGTCGAAGTAGACGTCGATGCCGTCCGGCGCGGCGGCGCGGAGCTGCTCGGCCACCGGGCTGTCGTGGTAGTCGAACGCCGCGTCGAAGCCCAGCTCCTCCACCACGTGGCGCACCTTCTCGGGCGAGCCGGCCGAGCCGATGACCGTGTGGCCGCGCTGCTTGGCGATCTGCCCCGCGAGCGAGCCGACCGCGCCGGCCGCGCCGCTCACGAACACGACGTCGCCCTCGCGCAGCGCCGCGATGTCGAGGAGCCCGACGTACGCGGTCAGCCCCGGCATCCCGAGCACCCCGACGTACGCCGACGGCGGCGCGATCGCGGTGTCGACCTTCGTCGCGTGCCGCGCGTCCAGCCGCGCGTACTCGCGCCAGCCGAGCTGGTGGAGCACGACGTCACCGGCCGCGAAGCCGTCGGCCCGCGACGCGACGACCTCGCCGACCGCGCCGCCCGCGAGCGGCTGGTCGAGCTGGAACGGCGGCACGTAGGACTTCGCGTCGTTCATCCGCCCGCGCATGTACGGGTCGACCGACATGACGAGGTTGCGCACGACGACCTCGCCCTCCTCGGGCTCGGGCGTCGTCGTCTCGACCGTGCGGAAGTCGGTCAGCTTCGGCTCGCCGACGGGGCGGGCGGCCAGGTGGATCTCGCGTCCGGTGTACGGCATCGCCTCCCAGCCTCGCACGCGCGGCGTCAGGGCCGGCCCGGGGCGGGCTGGGCGCCCCACCGCTCCAGCTCGCAGTCGAGCCCCGCACCGGCCTCGACCAGCCAGTCGACCCACTCCTCGACCGCGCGCTGGTCCGCGTCGGTCGGCTTCGTCGCCCCGGCGACCCGCCACCGGTCGTCCTCCGTGCCCGGGCCGAGGACGTGCACGTCGTAGCTCGTCTCCCACGCCAGGTGGCGGGCGAGCGCGCGGGCCGCGTCCTCGCTCGGCGCGCGGTAGACGAACGTGAGGCGCCGTTCGGTCACGCGCGACGGGCTACCCGCCAATCGCTGATTGACGAGCGTGGGTTGACGGGAACCACCTCTGCATGTCCAGAGCACGAAGGCGGGACGGCGTCTCGCTCGCCAAGGCCCCGGCCGGGATCCTCGGCCTGGCGATGATCGTCCTCGGGGTCGCCTCGTACCTCAGCGGCGCCGACGACTTCACCGCGGATCCGTTCCGCGGCACCGTCAACGGCGACACCTTCCTCGGGATGGAGGCGAACGGCTGGACGAGCGTCCTGTGGGCCGGCTCGGGCGCGCTGCTCCTCGGCGCCGCGCCGATGCACTGGGGCGCGAAGACCGTGTCGCTGATCGTCGCGTTCGTCCTCGGCGCCTGCGCGCTGCTGTGGGTCGCCGACGGCAGCGACGCGCTCGGCATCTTCGCCGCCAACGCCGGCACCGCGACCGCCTGGGCGATCGCCGCGGGCGTGCTGGCCCTCGTCGCGCTGCTGCCGCGCGTCGGCCGTCGCCGCCGGGACCACGAGGCGGAGGAGCGGGCCGCGATCGCGGAGCGCGAGCGGATCGAGGAGCGCGAGGCGGCGGTGCGCCGCGAGCGCGCCGAGCAGCCGACCGAGGCGCACCAGCGCGTCCCGGCGCGGTTCGAGCGCGACCGGGACCGCGACCGCACGGTGGACCGCGACCCCGACCACGCGCCGGAGCGCCCGGCGGCCTCCACGACCTCCACGCGCCGGGAGGTCTGAGCCACGCCGCGCCGCGCGAGCTGACGGGCCCTCGCGCGGCGCGCGCGCCGTACCCTGTCCGCGGTGTCGACCGCTCGAGCTCCGCGCGCCGGTCGCCGGCGGCTCGCCGGCCTCGCCGGCGCGCTCGTCTCCGTCGCGTCGCTGGCCGGGATCGTCTGGTGGGCCTCCAAGCAGGAGGCGCCCGAGCTCCCCACCGACGCGCCGCACCTCGCCGCGCTGGCCGGGGCGGTCGTCCTGTACTTCCTCGCGTGCGCGGTCCGCGGCGAGCGGTGGCAGATCCTCCTGCTGGAGAACGGCGCCAAGCCGCACCGCGCCGACACGTACGGGCTGATCGCGGTCGGCTACCTGGGCAACAACGTGCTCCCGGCGCGCGCCGGCGACGTGCTCCGCGTGGCGCTGCTCACGCCGCGCGCGCAGACCGACAACCGCACGGTCGTCGGGACGCTCGTCGCCGAGCGGTTGTGCGACGTGCTCGTGCTCGGCGTGCTCTTCCTCGCGCTGGCCTACGGCGCGCTCAGCGGCGCCGGCACCGACGTGCTCGGCGACCGGGCCGGGACGGCGGCGCTGATCCTCGGCGGGCTCGCGGCGCTCGGCGTGGCGGTGGCGGCGGTGCTCCACCTCCGCGGCGTCCTGCGGCGCGTCATCGAGTTCGTCCGCCCGATGCTGGCCGCGACGGCCAACCTCAAGGGCCGGCACGGGGCCGAGGTGCTCGTGCTCACGGTCGTCGTGTGGACGCTGGAAGGCGGCGTGTGGTGGCTGACGAGCGTCGCGGCCGGCCTCGGGCTTGGGCTCGTCGGCGCGTTCTACGTCCTCGCGCTGGCGAGCATGCTCGTGATGATCCCGTCCGGGCCGGGCTACGCAGGCACGATGGACACCGCGGTGCTGATCGGCGCGAAGGCGCTGGACGAGTCCTCCAAGGCGGCGCTGTCGTACCTGATCCTGCTGCGGTTCGTGCTCATGGTCCCGATCACGATCGCCGGCCTGATCATCGGCGCGGTGCGGTACGGCGGCGTGCACCGGCTGCTGCGTGCGCGGACCCAGGAGGCGCCGGCGGAGCCGCCGCCGGCCGACGAGCCCGAGCCCGAGCCGGTCGCCGCGGCGCGGTAGACGTCCCACCGATGTCGGACTACCTCGACGCCGTGTGGGACGCCGTGCCCGAGGGTGCCGAGCCGGAGCTGCTCGCGGAGCGCCGCGACTTCCTGCTCGCGCACGTCGCGCCGGGGCAGCGAGTGCTCGACGTCGGATGCGGCGAGGGCGTGTTCTCCGCGGCGCTGGCCGAGGCGGGTGCGCGGCCGATCGCGGTCGACGTGGTGGACGAGCCGCTGCGGCGCCTGCGCGCGCGGTTCCCCCAGCTCGCCGACGTCCGCCGCGCCGAGGCCGGCGCGCCGCTCCCGCTGGCCGACGGCGAGGCCGACGCCGCGTGGGCCGGCGAGGTGATCGAGCACGTCCACGACGTCGGCGCGTTCGCCACCGAGCTGCGCCGCGTCGTCCGGCCCGGCGGCACGCTGCTCCTCACGACCCCCGACCATCCGCGCCGGCTGCTGCTGAAGCTCGCGCTGCGGCCGCGCGCGTTCGAGGAGCACGTGTGGCCGTACGCCGACCACCTGCGGTTCTTCACGAAGCGGACGCTCGCGATGGTGCTCGACGACGCCGGCTTCACCGACCTGACGATCACGCGGCGCCACGGCCACCTGCACGCGGTCGCGCGCTGAGGGTCAGCGCAGGGCGGCGGCGATCGCGGCGTCCATCCCCGCGGCCCACGCCTCGGGAGTGAAGGCCGCCACGTCGCGCGCGGCCGCGGCGCCCAGCGCGGCGCGCAGCGGCGGGTCGGCGGCGAGGCGGCGCAGCGCCCCGGCCAGGGCCTCGGGGTCGCGCTGCGGGACGATCAGCCCGTTGCGCTCGTGGCGGACGAGCCCGCCGGCCGCTGCGCCGACTGCGTCGGTGGCGATGACGGGGAGGCCCTGGTGCATCGCCTCGTTGACGACCAGCGCCCACGGCTCGCGGAACGCCCGCGTGGCGATCGAGGGGACGACGAGCACGTCGGCGGCGCCCATCGCGGCCCGCACGCCCTCAGAGGGCAGCGGCCCGCGCGCGTCGACGCCGGCCTCGGCCTGCGGCAGCGCGCCAGGCCCGACGACGGTCAGCGTCGCGCCGTCCGCGGCGAGGCCGGTGCGGCGCCACGCGTCGAGCAGGACGCCGATGCCCTTCTCCTCCTCGACCCGGCCCACGTAGAGGGCGCGGAGGGGGTGGGAGGGGGCGGCCTCCGCGGATGGGCCGGCGGCGGCCTCCGCCGCGGCGGTGTCGCGGACGGACCAGAACGCGGGGTCGACGGCCTGCGGGGCGAGGTGGATCTCCCGCGCACCGCGCGCGGCGGCGTAGGCGGCGACGTGCTCGCCGTAGGCGGCGACGGCGTCCGCGTGGCGGTAGAGCCAGAGCATCAGCGGCAGGCTCGCGACGTGCGGCTGCGACCACAGCGCCGACCACAGCACGAACGGCACCCCGGCCCGCCGCGCGCCGAGGTACGCGGCAGGCAGCGCGATCCGGCCGACGGTGCCCGCGACGACCGCCGTGTACCGCCCGCTCGCGGCCTCGGCGTGGACGGCGCGCTGCTCGAGGTCGAGCACCGGCACGCCCGGGTCGGCGGCGCTCGCCCCCGCGTGGCGCCGCGTGCCGCCGAAGCGGGCGACGACGATCGGGCGCCGCGCGTGCAGCGCGCGGAACGGCGCGACGCGGTCCTCGGGGACGTCGCTGGTGACGACCAGGACCGGCGTGTCGGCCCTGGCGGCGCTCACTTGCCGGCCGCGGCTTCTGCCGCGCGGCGGCGGGCGTCGATGAACCGCTGCACGACGTCCCACGAGCGCGGGTTGAGGTACAGCGCGACCCGTGACGCGTTGACGGCGCCCTGCGGGTCGTCGAGGTCGAACAGCCGCAGGTCCGCCAGGCGCTGCCACGGCAGCCAGTTCTGCGGCTGCACCCGCGTCGCCTCGATCAGCGCCTGCTCGGCCTCGCGCGGGCGCCGGGCACGGCCCTCGATGGCGGCGATGTCGAGCAGCGGCTCGATCGACAGCGGGTTGCGGTCGCGGGCGAGGTCGGCCTGGCGGCGCGCCTCCTCCAGGTTGCCGTCGCTCAGCGCCGTGATCGACGCGTCGCTGGCCTTCTGCGACCACATCGGCTGCCACACCGACCACGCGGCGACGGCGACGAGCGCGACGACGCCGCCGGCGGCCACCGCGCGCGGGGTGCGCAGCGCGCCGAACCGGCTCCGGGAGGGCGACTCCGCCACCGCCACGGCAGTCGCCGGCTCCGGCCCGGCCGCAGGCGCCGCCGGGGCGGGCAGCTCCACGGGCAGCGTCCCGCGCCCCGCGATCCACCCCGCCGCGACCAGCGCGACGAGCGCCACGCCGGGCACCGCCCACGTGAAGTCGATCATCGAGTGCGCGCCGAACGTCACCGCGACGGAGACGAGCGTCCCCAGCGCGGCCAGCTCGGCGGTCGAGCGCCGGCGCATCGCGGCGCGGATCGCCTGCCACCCGGCCACGCCCCACGCGCCGAGCACGAGGAAGCTCAGGACGAGCCCGACGAGCCCCAGCTCGGCCATCGTCTCGGGGATGTAGCCGTGCGCGTGGCGCACGTCCAGCAGGTCCTCGCGGTAGCGCAGTCGGCCGGTGCTGTAGCCGCCTGCGCCGGTGCCGAGCACCGGCTCGCTCTCCCACACCTTGAACGCCTGCTGCCAGTAGCGGCCGCGCACGCTGCCGGTGTCGATCAGCCGCCCGGGGTCGTTCGCGGGCCCGACCGCCTCGGTGTCGGTGAGCGAGCCGAGCGCGTTCTCGATGCTCCCCTTCAGGCCGGCGTCGGTCATCGCGAGCGCGCCCGCGGCCGCGAACGGCAGGCAGGCGGCGAGCACGACGAGCACCGCGCCGATGCGCTTGCGGCTCAGCGCGTGGACGTCTCGCACCTCGGCGACGAACGACGCCGCGAGCGCGACGACGTAGACGAGCAGGATCACCGCGAGCGTGAGGATCAGCAGCTCGGTGCCCGCCGGCGTGCGCTCGTCGAGCGGCGCGCGATCGGTCGTCAGCGCGTCCTGCCCGAAGCTCCACACCGCGATCAGCGCTCCGCCGACGCCGCCGATCGCCAGCACGGTCACGCCGCGCAGGCGCAGCGGCACGAGTGCGAACCAGACCGCGAGCCCGATCGCGGCCGCGACCAGCGCGCCGCGCGAGTACGCCATCAGCGTCGCCGCGAGGCAGAGGCTGATCGCGGGCGCCGCGAGCGCGTTGAGCGCAGGCGCGCCGTCGCGCCGTGCGCCGAGCCACAGCAGCGGCGGCAGCGCCAGCACGCCCGCGAGCCCGACGGCGTTCCAGTACCCGAACGGCTCGCGCAGGCGGGCGAAGAGCTCGAACTCCTGCAGCTGCCCGGGCAGCGCCTTCGTCAGCAGGCCGTAGCCGCAGACGATCGTGAGCGAGAAGGCGATCGCGCCGACGACCGACGGCACGACCGCGGGCCGCAGCCGCGCCAGCGCCGCGGCGCCCGCGAAGACGGCCGTGTAGGAGAACAGGCGGTTGGCGGTGAGCCAGCCGTCGGACGGGTTGACCGCCCAGCCGATCGACAGCGCCGTCAGCGCCGCGAGCAGGCCGAACAGGACGATCGCGATCAGGCCCGGGGTCTCGAACGGCCGCCGCGCGCGCACCAGCGCGGTCGCGACGACCGCGCCGCCGAGCACGATGAGCACGATCTCGACGAGCGTCTTGGGTCCCAGCGCGTTGCCGGCCCGCTGCGCGAACGTCGTGAGCAGCAGGATGCCCGCCACCCCCGCGAACGCGAGCAGCGACGGGCTGGGCCGGCCGCGCTCGGGCAGGCGGGGAACGCGGGACCGCCGGGCCGGCGTCCGGCCCGGCGGCGCGGGAACGGGGAGGCTGCTGTCCGGCTCCGGAGAGCCGGGCGCCGGCGGGCTAGGCGTCGCGATGGACGACAAGGCTCCTGATCCGCGCGATGACGGGGGCGAGGAACGCCGCCGCCGCGAGGACGAGGACGACGATCAGCGTGGTCGGCAGGTCGGCGCCGCTGGTGCGCGCCGGCGCGTTGCCCGCCTTCTCGGCATCGACCTTCTGCTGCGCGGCGAGCGGGTTGACGTCGCCGCCGGCGGTGATGCTGTCGATCTCCTGGATCTCGTCCGGCTGGGCGAGGTCGCGCGGGTTGAACGGGCGCTTCTCGGCGCCGACGGGCAGGCCGCCCTGGCCCATGAGGACCGGGCCGTAGCCCTGCTTGCCGCTCTCGTTCTGCGTCGGCCCGGAGCCGCCCGGCCCGCGCACGCCGTGCTGGGCGCTGCGGATGATCTCGCGGCAGTTCGTGTACTCGTCGAGGTCGACGGGGATGTCCGACAGCGCCTCGCGCAGGTCGCTGGCGGAGTGCTGGTCGTCCAGCCGGCCGTCCTGGCAGTCCTCGTACACCGACGTCACGCTCGCGGCGGCGGTCGCCGGCAGCGCGGCGAGGGCGAGCAGGACGGTGAGAAGTGCTCTGCGCATGTCGGGACTCTCCGGGTCGGGTTGGACGAGGACGGGCGCGGCTGCGCGTCCGAGGGATCACAACGGCGGGAGGCGGCGGAAGTTGCGTCCTACCTCCGCCCGATGTGACACACGGGAAGCCCGGACGACGGGCGAGCCGCTCCTACCGAGGGTAGCGGGAGAGGGCGTCCGCGTAGGCGCTCGCGGTGGCCCGGCCGCACCGCTCCCAGGTGAAGTGCGCCTGCACGGTCGCCCGCGCGGCGGCGCCCAGACGGGCCGGTTCGGCGAGCGCGCGCTCGATGCCCGCGCGCAGCGAGCCGGGCTCGTCGCGGTCGACGAGGACCATGCCCGGGCCGCACCCGGCGATCTCCCGCGGGCCCGGCTCGTCGCGCAGCCCGACGGCGGGCAGCCCGGTGGCCATCGCCTCGACGTAGGCGACGCCGAACGCCTCGTCGGTCGAGGGGAGGACGAGCGCCGAGCAGTCCAGCAGCCGCGCCCGCGCCTCGGCGTTGGGGAGCTGGCCGCGGAAGACCACGCGGTCTGCCACGCCGAGCGCGCGCGCCCGCTCCTCCAGCGCCGCCCGCTCCGGCCCGTCGCCGATCACCTCGTACGTGACGCCCGGCAGGTCGGGCAGCACGTCGAGCACGGCGGCGTGGCGCTTGCGCGCGACGAGGTGCGCGACCGTGACGAGCCGCGGCGGCCCGGTGTGCGCGGCGGGCACGGGCGGCAGCTCTGTGCCGAGCCGCAGGACGCGCACGCGCGCGGCGCCGAGGCCGCGGCTGCGGCGCGCGATGCCCTCGCTGTTGGCCAGCACGAGATCCGCGGCGGCGAACGTGTGCGTGACGTTGAGCGAGCGCTCGGCGGTGTGGAAGACGTCGCCGCCGTGGACGCTGACGAGCAGCGGCTCGGGGCGCCCGAGCCGTCGCACCGCGTCGCCCGCCGGCACCGCGTTGTGCGCGTGGAGCACGTCGAACGGCTCCAGCCGGCGGAGCGCGCGCCGCAGCGTCGGCGCCGCCCACCAGCCCCACGCGCCGTAGCTCTGCGTGCGCGGCGGCGAGACGAACGGCGCGTAGTGCACGGGCACGCCGTCGAGCTCGACCCCGCGCGGCTGGCGCAGCTTGGCCGCCAGCGACGCGGCCGCCTGACGCGGCCCGCCCGCGACGTCGCGCTTGGCGGGGACGACGCGGTGGAGCACGACGACCTCCAGCTCCACGCCCGCGGCCCGCGTCGCGACCGCCTGCTGGTGCGCCCAGACGCCGAGGACGGGGTCCTCCGCCCGCGGGTAGAACTCGGTGACGACGACCGCCCGCACGCGGCCCTACCTGTGCGTCCGCAGCGTCCGGTCGGCCGCGTCGCGCGGCAGGTACGGCCGGTCGGCCAGGAACGCGCGCGCCTCGGCGATCGCGGCGTCGCGCGGGTACGTCGCGGCCGGCGGGACGGCGTGGAGCATCGGCGTCGCGTCGACGACCCCGATCGGCCAGCCGCGCTCGTGCGCGACGGCCGCCCAGTGCACATCCAGGCCCCAGCCCATCCGCAGGTCGGGGAACGGCAGTAGCGTGCCGAACGTGTCGCGGTGGAACGCGGTCACCGGACCGATCTCGACGAACGCGGTCTCGCGCGCGACGCTGGCCGGGCGCCGCCGCGTGACGCTCCACCCCGTGTGGCTCGCGAGGCGGTGGGCGGGCTGCGCGAGCCGCAGCCCGTGGCGCTCGGCGCGGGCCAGGAAGCGGTCGAGGAAGCGGCGCGGCAGCACGACGTCGTCGTCGATCACGAGGACCCAGTCGTACGCGGCGAGGTCGCGGCCCTCGAGCAGCGCGTTGAGGTTCTGGAACTTGCCGCGCTCGCCCGGCCCGGTCACCGCGACCTCGACGTGGTGGCGCGAGCGCTCGAGCTCCGCGCGCGCGGCGGCGAAGTGGCTGCCCGGGCGGTCGATCGCCAGCACGAGCACGCGCCGCTGCGCGCCCCGCGGCGTCCCGCGCCGCCACGCACGGTCGAGCACGGCGTCGAGCGCCCGCAGGAGCTGTCCGCGCCGCCCGGCGACGTGGCCGCTGCGGCCGCTGAGGAAGTCGTCCGCGGTCGGGTCCGGGCCGGGGTTCAGCGCCTCCTCGACCCGGCCGAGCGCGTGCGCGGCGAGGATCGGCCCGTTCGCGCACCGGCGCAGCGGGCCGTGCAGCACGCAGCCGGCGAGCACCCGCAGCTCGTGGCCGAGGCCCGGCGCGCGGCCGGACGTGGCGTCGAACCGCCGCGCCGAGCGGCCCCGCACCCGCGCCGCCCGCGCCAGCGCGCCGATGCGCGCGTCGGCGGCGTCGCGCCGGTGGTCGAGCGCCGCGCCGGGCACGTAGAGGATGCGGCCGCCCGCGGCGCGCAGCCGCCGCTCCCACTCCTCCTCGTCGCCCGCGCCGGTCGGGTGGCCCTCGTCGAACCCGCCGATGCGGTCGAACGCGGAGCGGCGGACGGCGAGGTTCGCGCCCCACGCGTGCTCGACCTCCTGCTCCTCCGGCCCGCGGTCGAACGTCGTGATCGGCGCGCCCTCGCGCCCGCAGAAGCGGTACGGCCGGGTGGGCGGGGTCTCGAGCCGCGCGATGATCGGGCCGGTGAACGCGTCCACGTCCGGGTGCGCGTCCGCGGCGGCGAGCAGCGCGTCGAGCCACCCGGCGCGCACCTCGACGTCGTCGTCGACCAGCGCGACCAGCGCACCGGTCGTCACGTCGACGCCGGTGTTGCGCGCGCCGTTGAGCCCCGGCGTGCGCGCGTTGGCGACGTAGCGCGCGCCGCAGGCCTCGGCCGCCGCGCGGGTCGCGCCCCCGTCGTCGCCGTCCTCGACGACGACCAGCTCGCCCCCGCAGGCGGCGACCTGCGGGGCGATCGAGCGGAGCGCGACCGCGAGGTAGGCCGCGCGCTGGCGGGTCGGCACGACCACGGAGACGGGAGCGGGCACGGGCCCGCGAGGATATTGGGGGTCGGGCCTCAGGCGGCGGAGGCGCGCGGCGGCTTCGCGGTGTCCGCGGCCCGCGACGAGCGAGCCGACCGCGTGCGGCCGGTCCGGTCCGGCCCGCGCCTCAGCGCCGCGTCACCGCGCGCTGCCATCACGCAGAGCGCCCACGTCATGCCTGCCAGGATGAGCCACCCCAGCACGATCAGCCCGATGATCATCAGCGTCGTCATCTCGTTGCCGCACGATCCTCCGGGCAGATGTGCAGACCATCATGTACCCAGATGATCCTCTTCCTGCACAACGCGTACCGCACGACCGGCGGAGAGGAGCGGGTCTTGGAGGATCTGCAGTGGCTCGCGGCCGAAAGGCTGGGCCGAACCACCACGCTCCTGACGCGGGACTCGGCCGAGCTGGGCGCGGCGCGCGCGGCGCTGGGCCTCCTCCGCGGCGGCCTCGACGCGGCTGCGGTGGCGGCGATGGTGCGCGAGCGCGGCGCGGACGTGGTCCATGCCCACAACCTGCTGCCGGCGTTCGGGTGGCGGGCGCTCGCCGCCGCCCGTGCGACGGGCGCCCGCACCGTGCTGCACCTCCACAACTACCGCTTGGTCTGTGCGGTGGGGACGTGCTTCACCCACGGCGCAGATTGCATCAGATGTCACGGACGCGACACACGCCCAGGGTTGCGTCTCAACTGCCGCGGGTCGCGCGCCGAGGGCGCCGTCTACGCGACGTCGCTCGCGCTGTGGCAGGAGCGGATGGCGGCGAACGCCGACGTCGCCGTCGTCCCGAGCGCGTTCGCCGCGCGCCGCCTGCGCGAGCTGGGCGCGCCGCTGCCCGCCGACGTCCGCGTGATCCCGCACGTCGTGCGCACCTTCGCGGACGCGCCGGCGTTCGATCCCCGCGGCCCGGCGCTGATCGCGTCGCGGCTGGCGCCCGAGAAGGGCATCGACACCGCGATCGACGCGTGCCGCCGCGCGGGCGTCCCGCTGGTGATCTGCGGCGACGGGCCGCTGGAGGGCGAGCTGCGGGCGCGCGCGGAGGGCGCCGACGTGACGTTCGCGGGCCGGGTCGACGCGGCGCGGCTGGCGGAGCTGCGGGCGCGGGCGAGCGTCGCGGTCGTCCCGTCGCGTTCGGCGGAGACGTTCGGACTGGCCGCGGCCGAGGCGATGGCGGCGGGCCTGCCGGTCGCGGCGACGAGCATGGGCGCGCTCGACGAGCTGCTCCCGCCCGAGCAGCTCGCGCCGCCCGGCGACGCGGACGCGCTGGCGGAGACGATCCTGCGCACCCGCGGCCGCGAGGACCTCGCCGCCGGCGGGCTCGCCCGGATTCGCGCGCACGCGGCTCCGGACGTCGTGGCGCCGCTGCTGGCGGCGGCCTACGCGCGCTAGCTGCGCTTCGCCGGCTTCTTCGACGCGCGCTTGGCGGTCGCCTTGACCGTCGCGCAGCGCTTGACGCGCTTGCCGGCCTTGAAGCGGACGACGCAGCGGCGCTTGGCGGCCTTCGTCGCCTTCTTCGTGCTCTTCTTCGCGGCGGTCTTGCGCAGCTGCTGCTTCTTCGCGGCGCTGCTCTGCGTCGTCGAGGCGACGTCGCTCTCCGGCTCGAGCTCCTCCACCGGCTCCTGGACCGGCGGGTTCGGGTCGGCCGCCGTGCACTGCGGGATCGGGTCCGTGTAGTACGCGGACATGAGCTGGCCCGGCGCCTCGACGTGCTGCTGGCCGTTCAGGTGGCCGAGCTCGTGGGTGAGGACCGTGCAGAGCTTCGCGAAGTCGTACGCCGCGTGGACGTTGATGTCGATCTTGCAGTCGAAGTTGGCGCCCGCGTTGTTCCACGCGTCGGTCGGGTTGCGCCACGAGGCCGTCGCGTTCGTGCCCGGATCCATCGGGACCCACGCCATCTGGACGTTGCCGGCGCACGCGTCGGCGCCCCAGAACGCGGCCGCGACCTGCTTGGCCGACTGGATCGCCGACCCGCCGACCGGGAACTGCTGGTCCGGACTGGCGGAGGCCGCCTTCGCCTTCACGGTGATCGCGCTGGTGTCGGCGGCGGTGTAGCGCTCGCCGTCCTTGCTCAGGAACGGGAGGGCCAGGGACGCCGCGGCGACGGCGACAGCGGGGAAGACGTGAAGGGAGGGGATCCGGCGCACGCCCAACCGATCGGCGGGCTGCGCGAGGGCTCAACAGGGACGCCCAGGGTTCTGGACGGTCGACCGATCTCGCCTGGACGAACGGCTGAGATCCCTTCAGCTCGCCGCGGTGCGCAGCGCGGCGAGGTCCGCCTGCACCATCTCGGCCACCAGATCCTCGAACGGGATCGTCGGCCGCCACCCGAGCACCTTGCGGGCATGGGAGGGATCGCCCACGAGCACCGTCGGCTCGGGCGGGCGGACGAACGCGGGGTCGACCCGCACGTGCGCGTCGGGGTCCAGACCGACCGCGCCGAACGCCGCGGCGACGAACTCCCGCACCGTCCGCGCCTCCCCGCTGGCCAGCACGTAGTCGCCCGGCGCGTCGTGCTCCAGCGCGAGCACCATCCCGGCGACCACGTCGCGCGCGTGCGTCCAGTCGCGCCGCGCATCGAGCGAGCCGAGCGCGACCTCGGACTCGACCCCCAGGCTGATCGCCGCCGCGGCGCGCGTGATCTTCCGCGTCACGAACCGCTCGGGCCGGCGCGGCGACTCGTGGTTGTACGTGATCGCGGTGACACCGTGCAGCTGCGCGCCGTCGCGCAGCACCCGAACCAGCTCGTGCGCCGCGAGCTTGGCGACGCCGTACGGCGAGCGCGGCAGCTTCGGCGAGCCCTCGCGCTGGGGCGACTCGCCGCCCGCGTCCCCGAAGATCTCCGGCGACGAGACGGTCAGCACCCGCGCGTCCGTATCCCGCGCGGCGACGAGCACCGCGGCGGTCGCCTCCGCGATCTCGGCCATCGTCGTCTGCGGCGCGTCCCACGACGCGGGCACGAACGTCGGCGCGGCGAGGTGGTAGACGTCGTCGGGCCGCGCGGCGCGCACGGCCTCGCCCAGCGCGGCCGCGTCGGCCAGGTCGCCCGGGACGAGCTCGAGCTGATCGCGCACCGCCTCGAGGCCGGTCAGCGGACGGTCGAGCGGCGGCCGCACCACGCCGATCACGTGGTGGCCAGCGGCCAGGAGCTGCTCGGCCAGGTACGACCCGTCCTGGCCGGTGATGCCGGTGACGAGGACCCGGCGGGCGCTCACGCGTCGACGGGCTTGGCCCAGGCGAGCGTCTTCGCGATGCCCTCGCGGACGTCGGTCGACGACCGCCAGCCGAGCACCTCGGCGGCCTTGTCGACGGCGAGGCAGCTGCGCTCCAGCTCGCCGAGGCGCGCGGGCGCGAACTCCGGCTCGAACGGATTGTCGGCCAGCCCCGACGCGCGGAAGGCGTCGATGACCTCGAGCACGGAGGTCTCCTCCGCAGTGCCGATGTTGATCGCGCCCTCGACGTCGCTGTCGCCCGCCGCGACGATCGCGTCCACCAGGTCGCCGACGAAGATGTAGTCGCGCGTCTGGGTGCCGTCGCCGAACACCTTGGGACGGCCGCCCTCGAAGTACTTGCCGGCGAAGATCGCGATGACGCCGGCCTCGCCGTGCGGGTCCTGCCGCGGGCCGTAGACGTTGCCGAACCGCAGCGAGACGCCGGAGAGCCCGTACGCGCGGGAGAACAGGCCGAGGTAGTTCTCCGCGCAGAACTTCGACTGCCCGTAGCCGGACTCGGGGAGCGGCGGGACGGTCTCGGGCGTCGGCACGACGTCGGTGTCGCCGTACATCGCGCCGCCGGTGGAGGAGAACACGACCCGGCGCGCGCCGGCCTGGCGGGCGGCCTCCAGGACGTTGACGGTGCCCTCGACGTTGGTGCGCGCGTCGAAGCCCGGGCGCGCCATCGAGACCCGCACGTCGATCTGCGCGGCGAGGTGGAAGACGACCTCCGGCTTCGCCGCGCCGATGATGCGCTGGACCTGGTCCGCGTCGCGGATGTCGCCGATCTCGAGCGTCGCGCCGCGCTCCAGCGCGCCGGCGAGGTTCGACTCCTTGCCGCTGGAGAGGTCGTCGAGGACGACGACCTCGTCGCCGCGGTCGAGGAGGGCGTCGACGAGGTTCGATCCGATGAACCCGGCACCGCCGGTCACGAGGCAACGCATGGCCGTGAGCCTAGACGGCGGGCCTCAGCGGTTGCTGGGAGCGACCTCGCGCAGCCAGTCGACGGTCTGCCGGATGCCCTCGCGGACCCCGATCTTCGCCTCCCAGCCGAGCAGCTCCTTGGCCTTGCTCACGTCCGGCCAGCGCCGCACGACGTCGACCTTGAACGTCGGCAGGTGCTCGAGCGCGAACTCCGCCGGGTCCTCGCCGCACTCCTCCCAGATGACGCGGGCGATCTCGGCGACCGTCATCTCGTCGCCCGCCGAGACGTTGAAGTCCTCGTTGAGCCCCGCCGGCGACGCCATCGCCGTGACGATGCCGTCGGCGATGTCGTCGATGTGGGTGATCGTGCGCGTCTGCGTTCCGTCGCCGAAGATCTGCAGCGGCTTCTGGCCGGCCAGGACCTTCTTGATGACGTCCGGGACCATGTGCGCGATGCCCGGCTCGTCCTCCGGCATCTCGCCGGGGCCGTACGCGTTGAACGGGCGGCAGATCGTGTAGGGCAGGCCGAACTCGTCGTGCGCGGCGCGGCAGCAGATCTCGCCGGTGAGCTTGGAGTAGCCGTACGCGCTGTCGGGGATCGGCGTGTCGCGGATGTACGACTCGGGCGTCGGGTAGACGGTCGCGCGCTCGAAGACCATCGAGCTGGAGACGTAGACGAACCGCTCCGTGCCGACGTCGATCGCGGCGCGGAAGACCCCGTTGTAGAGGCCGTTGTTCATCTCCGTCAGCGTGAACGGCAGCTTGTGGAAGTTGCCGATGCCGCCGACGATCGCCGCGAGGTGGATGACGTGCGAGCAGCCCTGCATCGCCTCGCGCGCGACGGCCGCGTCGCGCAGGTCGCCGGTGTGGACCTCGCACTGCTCCTGCATCCACTGCGGGGCGGTGCGCTGGTCGCTGACGCGGACGTCCCACGCGGAGTCCGCGAGCAGGCGGCGGACGACGGCGGTGCCGATGGTGCCGGCACCGCCGGTCACGAGAACACGGGTCATGCGGTGGTGGCCTCCGTCCCGGCGAGCGCGGCCGCCTCGCCGGCGTAGGCGAAGACCTGCGCGATGCCGAAGCAGTTCCAGGGGTCGACGATGAGCGCGTCGTCGCCGGCCAGGCGAAGGATCTCGCGCAGGTTGTCCGGGCCGCAGAACGCGGTGTGATTGGTGGCGACGACGACCGCGTCCGCGCCGGAGACCGCGTCCTCGAAGGACTGCGTCGGCGTCGGGACGAGCGGGTCGTGGATGGCGACGTCGGCCAGCTCGCGCTCGAGCAGCCGGACGAGCTTGTGCGAGAGCGAGTCGCGCTCGTCGTCGGTGTCGGCCTTGAAGGCGAGCCCGAGGACCGCGACCTTGCGGCCGCTGAGCGAGCCGACGCGGCGCTTGAGGCCCTGGACGAGGAAGAGGGGGACCGACTCGTTGACGCGCGAGACGGCGAGCAGCATGCCGGGCGCGTTCGACCGCTCCTCGCTGAAGGTGAAGTCCTTGCGCAGGCACGTGCCGGCGGTGAAGCCCGGCATCTTGATGCCGCCGCGGGGGTAGTCGCGGTTGATCAGCTCGATGACCTCGAAGACGTTCGCGCCGTACTGCTCGCAGTCCATCATCAGCAGGTTGGGCAGCGAGAACGTCGCGTAGCGCAGGATGTTCGCCCAGATCTTGGCGAGCTCGGCCTGCACGGCCGTGGTCTGCACGACCGGCGCCTCGAAGACGTCGAACAGCGCCGCGCACACCTCGCCGGAGCGCTCGCCGATGCCGCCGACGATCTGCGGGAGCGAGTCGATCTCCGCGAAGAACTGGCCGGCGGCGATGCGCTCGGGCGCGTGCGAGACGAAGACGTCGGTGCCGATCTCGAAGCCGCGCTTCTTGGCGAGGTAGCCCGCCACGAACTCGGTCGTGTTCGGCGCGATCGTCGAGCGCAGGATGAGCGAGTGGCCCGGCTCCAGGTGCGGGAGCAGGTCGTCGAGCACCGAGCGGATCTGGCTCATGTCGATCTCGATGTGCGAGAACGACGGCGTGCCGAGCGTGATGACGATCTGCTTGGCGCGGGCGGCCTCCGCGACGCGATCGGTGACCTCGAGGCGGCCGGAGGCGTGGACGCGCTCCATGACGGTCGCGCCGTCGGTCTCCTCGAAGGGCATCCGGCCCGCGCGGACCGCGTCGAGCCGGGTGGTGTCGACGTCGACGCCGACGACGCTCAGGCCGCGGTCGGCGAACGACATCGCGAGCGGGAGGCCGACGCGGCCGAGGCCGATGACCGAGACGTCGCGATCCATGCGCCCGAGGCTAGCGGCGGCGCTGCGCGGCGTACTGCCGCGCGAAGTCCGCGACGAAGCGCGGGTTGTACTTGAGGTACCGCTTCCAGAGGCGGCGCGGCTCCTGCAGGAGGCGGTAGAGCCACTCCAGCCCGACGCCCTGCATCCACGACGGCGCCTGCGGGACGAGCCCGGCATGGAAGTCGAACGCCGCGCCCACGCCGACCAGGACGGGAGCGTCCAGGCGGTCGCGGTACTCGTGCATCCAGATCTCCTGCTTGGGCTGGCCGATGCCGCACCAGACGACGTCCGCCTTCGAGCGGTTGATGTCCTCGACGACCCAGTCCTGCTCGTCCTCGGTGAGGGGGCGGAACGGGGGCGAGTAGCCGCCGACGATCTGCAGGCCGGGGAAGCGGCGGCGCAGGCGCAGCGCCAGCTCCACGAGCGCGCCCTGGTTGCGGCCGCCGTACAGGTACATGCGCACGCCGGTGCCGGCCGAGCGCTCGCAGTACTTGGCCATCAGGTCGGGGCCGTAGACGCGGGTCGCCTCGTGGCCGAGCGCGCGCAGCGACCACACGAGCGGCTGCCCGTCGGGGACGATGAGCGTCGTCGCGTCGACGGCGGCGCGGGTGGCGGGATCCTCCTGGGCGACCATGACGAGGTGCACCGCGGCGGCGCTGACCGAGACCTTCTCGCGCGTCGTGACGGTGGAGTCCATCCAGTCCATGGTGCGCTCGTAGTCGGTGAGCGCGAGCGGCACGCCGAGGACCTCGGCGGTCTCGGGGCGGGGCGCGACGCTGCTGGGAGCGGGAGCAGGTGCGCGGACGATGTCGAACAGCGGCTGGTTCATGTGTTGGTGAGGGCGCCCCGTCGGAGAGGGGCTCCCAGCGCTCTCAACGGGCGGGCGCCGGGAAAGTCGCGTCCTTGCTCGAAAACGATGGGCGACCCGGGTGAGCGCGCGCGGGGTGGGGCGTGCGCTGCGCCGCCTAGCATAGCCCGAGATGGCGGACGGCAAACGCGTGGACGCGAGCTTCTGGAACGGCCGGAGGGTCGTCCTGACCGGTCACACCGGTTTCAAGGGCAGCTGGATGGCGCTCTGGCTGCAGGCGCTCGGCGCCGAGGTGACCGGCCTCTCGGACGCGGTTCCGACGTCGCCGTCGCTGTACGAGCTTGCCCGCGTGCACGAGAACTTGCATGACGTCCGATGCGATGTCCGCGACGCCGCGGGCGTGGCTGCGGCGGTGCGGGAGGCGCGGCCCGAGGTCGTGCTCCACCTCGCCGCGCAGCCGATCGTGCGCCGCTCGTTCGCCGCGCCGGCCGAGACGTTCGACGTCAACGTGACGGGGACGGCGCACGTGCTCGACGCGGTGCGCGAGCTCGGCGACGCGGTGCGCAGCGTCGTCGTGGTGACGTCGGACAAGTGCTACGCGCCGGGGCCGGGCGCGCACCCGGAGACCGACCCGCTGGGCGGTGACGACCCGTACTCCGCGTCGAAGGCGGCGGCGGAGCTCGTGTGCGCGGCGTACCGCGACTCGTACGGGCTGCCGCTCGCGACCGGCCGCGCCGGCAACGTGATCGGCGGCGGCGACTGGGGCGCGGACCGGCTCGTGCCGGACATCCTCGCGGCGGCGCTCGCCGGGCGGCCGGTGGAGCTGCGCAACCCGGGCGCGGTGCGGCCGTGGCAGCACGTCCTCAACCCGCTCGCCGGCTACCTGCTGCTCGCCGAGGCCGTCTTCGCGGAGCCCGACGCGTTCGCCGGCGGGTGGAACTTCGGCCCCGCGCCCGGGGACGAGCTGCCGGTGCAGGCCCTCGTCGAGCGGATCGGCGAGCTGTGGGACGGCGGCGTCCAGATCGCCCCGCAGCCGGGCGAGCACCCGCCCGAGGCGCCGACGCTGCGGCTCGACTCGGCGAAGGCGCGCGCGGAGCTGGGCTGGCGGCCGGGGTGGGACCTCGACGACGGGCTCCGGGCGATCGTCGCCTGGGCGCGGGCGTACGCCGCCGGCGAGGACCTGCGCGTGGTGACGCTGGGGCAGATCGACGCGTACGGGCGAGCGCCGGCGGCGGCGTGAGCCGCGGGCCGCGTCCGCTCCCCGCGCCGCCGGGCTGGAGCCCGCGTGCGGCGACCGCGGTCGCGGCCGTCCTGGCGCTCGCGGTCGTCGCGCTGCAGGTGATCGTCGAGATCCACGGCTGGGTGCCGGGCGACCGGTTCGCCAAGTGGCTGTTCGACCACCCGCGCACGTACCGGCTGCAGCGGCTCGGGGACGAGATCGGCCACCTCGGGCTGCCGTGGGTCGCGGTCGTGACGGTGTCGCTGCTCGCGCTCTACGCGTGGGTGACCGCCGGCCTGCGCTACGCGGCGATGGCCTGCGCCGCGTCCGCGGTGGTGGTCGCGTCGACCGCGCTCAAGCTCGTGTTCGGGCCGTCGCCGCTGACGCTCCAGTACTACCCGGACGCCTACGGTTCCCTGCCGTCGGGCCACACCGCGTACGCGACCGCGGTCTACGGCTTCGCGACGTTCCTGCTGTGGCGCCAGGGCCGCTGGCCGGTGGCGCTGCTCACGCTGCTGGTGGTCGTCGCGATGGGCCCGGCGCGCGTGGCGAGCGGCGCGCACTGGCCGAGCGACGTGATCGCCGGCTACGCGCTCGGGCTGGCCTGGCTGCTGACCGTGCTCGCGGTCGGCCTGCCGTCGCCGTCCTCGGGGTCGCCGGACCCGCTCACGCGAGGACCGCGAGCGCCTCGTGCTCGCTTGCCCGCGGGGTGAGCAGCAGCGCCCGCACGCCCGGCAGCCACGTCGCCGCCGCGGCGGCCACGAGCCGCTCGGCCTGCTGCTCGGTGACGTGGATCGTCGTCGTGCGCAGATGCAGGGGGATCATGGTTGGCGCAAGCCTCCGCCCCCGCGCCGTCGCGGCGCCATAGGACATCCGTTGAACGGCGAACGGCCCGCCGAAGCGGGCCGCTCGCACGACGTTCGTCAGACGCTCCGGACTAGCCGAAGTCGTACCGCTCGTGCGTGCCGCCGATGCGCACGGTCAGCCAGTCGACGGACGTGTCGGCGCCGATGTTGTTGCTGCCCTGGTTGATACCGAAGGACCCCGGCTTGTCGCCGCCCGCGACGTCCCCCTCGGCGATGGTCGCGTCAGGCAGCTGAGCCTCGATGTCGTCCCACGTGCAGTCGTCGTTCTGAGTGCACTCGAAGCCGGCCGGCGGAGCGCTGAACCACCACTTGGCCTCCCCGCCGCGCACGGCGTCCCAGGTCTGCCACTGGCCCTGCTTGACCGCGGCGTTCCCCTGGTCCTGGTACGGCTCGAAGACCAGGTACGAGTCGGCCTTGCCGTCGCCCGTGTAGTCGACGCGGATGTTGATCGCCGGGAGCACCATCTCGACGCCGGGTGCCGTGTCGTGCTTGAACGTCCGGTAGCTCAGCTCGGTGATGTCGCTGAGCTTGCGGCCGGCGAGGGCCGTGGTGAGGAGCTGGACCTTGGCGAACTTCGGGTCGGTGCTCCCGAGCGGGGTGTGCAGCCGGAACGCGCCGTTCTCGAACGTGCCAGTGCCCGTGTCGCGCGTGAGGCCCGGGGCCCACGGCGCGGTGATCGACGAGACCTTCACGGTCGTGCTGCCGTCGCCGTTCTGGCCGGGAGCGCCCGGGGTGCCCGGGGCGCCCGGGGCGCCCGGGGCGCCGGGGGCGCCGGGCGCGCCGTCCAGGCCGTCGGCGCCGTCCTCGCCATTGACGCCGTCCTTGCCGTTCTTGCCGTCGACGCCGTTCGTGCCGTCCTTGCCGGCCGCGCCGGTGTCGCCCTTCGCGCCGGCCGCGCCCGCAGGGCCGGCGACGGGGGCGTTCTGGGACGCGGCCGTCTGCTGGACGCCGGTGGCGCGCCGGATCGCGCGCTGCAGGCCCGGCGAAAGGCGGTTGAGCGACACGGTGTTCTTGGCGATGTCGCGGTTCTGGATCGTGCCGTCCTTGATCTCGGCGCTCGTGATGAGCGACGCGGCGGTCGCTGATCCGGCGCTGGCGACAAGCGCCGTGACGGCGCAGGCGACGATGGTCTTCCTCACTGCGGGGCCTCCTGGGTTCTCCGGGCAGGGCGACGTGGCCGCAGGCAGTGCGGCCATCGGCACCGAGCGACGCGGTGTCACCGCTCATCAGAACATGTCCGTTCAGAGGACGGCTATAGAACACCCGTCCAGGAACGTACGTGGAGTCTCAACTCCCTGGGGCGCGCCGGACCGGCGCGGGGCGGGCTACGCGCCCGCGCCGATGAGCTGCTCGGCCCCGGCCTGGTCGATCGTCCGCTGCAGGCCCTCGCGGAGCTGCACCTGCGGCTCCCAGCCGAGGATCTCCTTGGCCAGCGAGATGTTCGGCTGGCGGACCTGCGGGTCGTCGGTCGGCAGCGCCTCGTGCACGATCTGCGACTTCGAGCCGGTGATCTCGATCACCGTCTCGGCCAGCTCCAGCAGCGTGAACTCGTTCGGGTTGCCGATGTTGACCGGCGCGTGGTAGCCCGACTCGGCGAGCCGGATCATGCCGTCGATCAGGTCGCTGACGAAGCAGAACGACCGCGTCTGCGAGCCGTCGCCGAACACCGTGATGTTCTGGTCGGTCAGCGCCTGGCGCAGGAAGGTCGGGATCGCGCGGCCGTCGTGCGGACGCATCCGCGGGCCGTACGTGTTGAAGATCCGCATGATCGCGGTGTCCACGCCCTGCGCCCGGTGGTAGGCCATCGTGAGCGCCTCGGCGTACCGCTTCGCCTCGTCGTAGACGCCGCGCGGGCCGATCGGGTTGACGTGACCCCAGTACGTCTCGGGCTGCGGGTGGACCTGCGGGTCGCCGTACACCTCGGACGTGGAGGCGATGAGGAACCGCGCGCGGTGCTTCTTGGCCAGCCCCAGCGTGTGGTGCGTGCCGTACGAGCCCACCTTCAGCGTGTGCAGCGGGATGCGCAGGTAGTCGATCGGCGAGGCCGGCGACGCGAGGTGGTAGACGAAGTCCACCGGCTCGTCGACGAAGTACGGCTCGATGATGTCGACGTTGAGGAGGGTGAACTCCGGCCGCCGGATGTGCGCGACGTTCGCCAGGGTGCCGGTCTCCAGGTTGTCCACGCAGATCACGCGATGGCCGCGCTCGAGGAGCGCGTCGCACAGGTGGGAGCCCAGGAAGCCGGCGCCCCCGGTCACGAGAGACGTGGGCATAGCCGCCCAGACTAGCCCTGCGCCAGGCGGCCTGGCTACGGTCCACTTGATGAACGTGACGCGCGAGGACATCCCGGTCCGCGTCGACAAGCCGTGGGGCCACGAGCTCTGGTGGGCGTGGACGGACGACTACGTCGGCAAGATCCTGCACGTGAAGGCCGGCCACCGCCTGTCGGTGCAGTACCACGAGCGCAAGGACGAGACGAGCTACGTCCTGAGCGGCCGCCTGCTCCTGTTCAAGGGCGCGAGCGCCGACGCGCTGACCGAGACGCCGGTCGCCGCCGGCGCGCAGTGGCGCAACCTCCCCGGCGAGATCCACACCATCGAGGCGGTCGAGGACGCGCAGGTGCTCGAGGTCTCGACGCCGCACCTGGACGACGTCGTCCGGCTCTCCGACAGCTACGGCCGGCAGGGCACCAGCGCCCCCTGAGCGGCGCCCCGCCGCTCGTACGTCCGCCGAGGCAGTGATCGGTCAGGGCTAAGGTCGAACGCGCCAAACGCCGAAGGGTGTCCCGATGCTGCTGCGCGCGCCGGACACCCGCCACTGGACCGAGGTCGAGACCCGCTCGCGGACCGTCGTGGTCGCCGCGGGCGGCGGCGTCCTCGCGCTCGTCGTCCTGCTCCTGCTCTCGCTGCTGGGCTCGTCGAACCGGCCCGCCGAGGCCGAGGCCCCGAGCGATCTGCGCACGGTCATCACCGCGATCGACCGGCTCCCGCAGGACGGCATCACGCTCGGCCGCGCCGACGCGCCCGCCACGCTCACCGTGTTCGGCTCGCTCGACGTCCCCTCGCGCGGCATCGCGGCGGCGCTCCCCGCGCTGACGCGGGAGCTGCTGCCCAGCGGGCGGCTGAAGCTCGAGCTGCGCACGACGTCGCGCGACGTCGAGGGGCTCGCGCCCGAGGACGGCGACGCCGCGCTCGTCGCCCGCTCCGCCCAGGCCGCGGGCCTGCAGGACCGGCTGTGGCCGCTCGTCGCGGCACTGGCCGACGGCTCGCCCGGCTACGTGGACGACGAGCTGCTCGACGAGGCGCTCACGCGCGTGCCGCGGCTCGACCGCGCCCGCGTGCGCCGCGACGCCGGCTCGTCCCGCGTGGCCGCCGCCATCGCCCGCGCCGACGCGCTGGCCGAGGAGGCGGGCGCGGGCCCGGACGCGCACCTGATCCTCACCCGCGACGGCCACGCCCCGGTGCGCCTCGCGCGGCAGTCGCCCGAGCGGCTCCTCGCGGCGGTCGAGAAGGCGCTCGCGACGCCCTGAAGGCGCCGCGCCGAAGCCGTCACCGACCTCCCACGCGCACGGCGCCTGGCGCACTCCACGCCTGGGGACGGTCGTACATCCGCTGAGCGCGCTTGACGCCTCTTGATCGGTGGGCAGCGACCGGCCACAGTCGGGTCTCTCGCCTTCTCTCGCGCCTTTCGTGAGGACAGGCGACCGCTGGCCGGGGCGGCGCAAGCCGCCCCGGCTCTATTGCTGCACGGCACCGGCGGTCTTCGCGCCGGCCCGGACCGATCCTGCCAGCCGCGCGTACGTGGCCAGCGCCTGGCCGACGACCTGGTCCATGTTGAGGTACTGGTAGCGGGCCAGCCGGCCGACGAACGTCACGTCGGGCGTCGCCGCCGCCAGCGCGGCGTAGCGCTTGTACAGCGCCCGCGCCTCCTCGGTCGGCACCGGGTAGTACGGGTCGCCCTCGCTGCGCGGGTGCTCGACGTGCAGCGTCGAGCGCTCGTGGACCTGGCCGGTGAGGTGGCGGTACTCGGTCGTGCGGGTGTACGGCACGTCCGCGTCGGGCTCGTTGATCGTCGCCACCGGCTGCACGAGCCCGCCGCCCGGCGTCTCGACGGTTCGCGCCTCGAACTCCAGCGAGCGGTACGGGAGCCGGCCGAACCGGTGGCCGAACAGCTCGTCGACCGGCCCCGTCCACACGACGTGGTCGTAGGCGACCTCGTCGCGCACGTCGGCCCACGCGGTCGACGTCCGCACCTCGATCCCCTCCAGGATCGCGTCGAACATCGCGGTGTAGCCGTGCTTGGGCATCTGCTGGAACGCGTCGCCGAAGTAGCGGTCGTCGGTGGACGTCCGCGTCGGGATGCGCGCGCAGACCGACGCGTGCAGCTCGGACGGGTCGCGTTCCCACTGCTTGCGGGTGTAGCCGCGGAAGAACAGCTCGTACAGCTCGCGGCCGACCTTCGCGACGACCGCGTCCTCGGAGGTCTTGAGCAGGCGCCGCGGCTCTCGCCGGGACGCGTAGAACGCCTCGGCCTGCGCGTCGGTGTGCAGCTCCAGCCCGTACAGCGCGTTGAGGGTCGTGCGGTTGATGGGGACCGGGAACAGGCGCCCGCCGACCCGCGCCAGCACGCGGTGCTCGTACGGCCGCCACTCGGTGAAGCGCGACAGGTAGTCCACGACCGTCTCGGCGTTCGTGTGGAAGATGTGCGGCCCGTACCGGTGGACGAGCACTCCGTGCTCGTCGAGGTGGTCGTAGGCGTTGCCCGCGACGTGGTCGCGCCGGTCGACGACCAGCACGCGCTGGCCGAGGTCGTTGGTCAGGCGCTCGGCCATGATGGCGCCGGCGAACCCGGCGCCCACGACCACGGTGTCGTAGCGATCGCTCATCTCGACCGCCACAACGCAGCGCCGGCGCGGAACTTGCCCCGCCGGCGCTGGTCAGCTCAGCGGCCGCTCAGGCGGGAGCGTCCTGCGCGCCGCGCGCGGCCTGCGCGTGGGAGGCGCCGGAGAGCAGCTCGAGGTCGGCGTCGACCATCAGGCGGATGAGCTCCTCGAAGCTCGTCTTCGGCTCCCAGCCGAGGTCGCGCTTGGCCTTCTCGGGCGAGCCGATCAGCAGGTCGACCTCCGCCGGGCGCACGAACGCCGGGTCGATCTCGACGTACTGCTCCCAGTTCGGCAGGCCGGCCTGGTCGAACGCGACCTCCACGCACTCGCGGACCGTGTGCGTCTGGCCGGTCGCGATGACGTAGTCCTCGGCCTTGTCCTGCTGGAGCATCAGCCACATCGCCTCGACGTAGTCCTTGGCGTAGCCCCAGTCGCGCTGGGCGTCGAGGTTGCCGAGCTTGATCTTGTCGAGCTGGCCGAGCTTGATCGCCGCGGCATGCCACGTGATCTTGCGCGTCACGAACTCCAGGCCGCGGCGCGGGCTCTCGTGGTTGAAGAGGATGCCGCTCGTGGCGTGCAGGTCGTACGACTCGCGGTAGTTGACCGTGATGAAGTGGCCGTACGCCTTCGCCACGCCGTACGGCGAGCGGGGGTAGAACGGCGTCTCCTCGGTCTGTGGGACCTGGAGCACCTTGCCGAACATCTCCGACGACGACGCCTGGTAGAAGCGCGCCTCGGGGCAGACCTCGCGCATCGCCTCGAGCATCCGCGTGACGCCGACGCCCGTGAACTCGGCGGTCAGCGTGGGCTGGATCCACGAGACGGCGACGAACGACATGGCGGCGAGGTTGTAGATCTCGTCGGGCTTGGACGCCTTGAGGGCGTCGACGAGCGAGCGCTGGTCGAGCAGGTCGCCCTGGTGCAGGGTGATCCTGTCGCGCAGGTGCTCGATGCGGTCGAACTTCTCCGTGGACGAGCGGCGCACCATCCCGTGCACCTCGTAGCCCTGTTCGAGCAGGAGCTCGGCCAGGTAGGAGCCGTCCTGCCCGGTGATCCCGGTGATGAGCGCAGACTTCGGCATGGGCCGCGCACCCTAGCGGCACGGGCTGGGCGATCCGTGTGCCCCGAACGCCGTGCGAAGGGCCGCAACTATCCTTCCCTCCTTCCGTTGCCACCTCTGACCGCATGAGCAAGCACCTCGCCATCGTCCCCGCGTACAACGAGGCCGGGGCCATCGCCGACACCATCGCCGACCTGCGCCAGCACGCGCCGTCGTTCGACGTGGTCGTGATCGACGACGGCTCGACCGACCAGACCGCGGACATCGCCAAGGACGCCGGCGTCGCCGTCCTGCGGCTCCCGTTCAACGTCGGCATCGGCGGCGCGGTCCAGGCCGGCTACGTCTACGCGCTCGAGAACGACTACGACGTCGCCGTGCAGGTCGACGGCGACGGTCAGCACGACGCGCGCAGCCTGCCGGTGCTGCTCGACCATCTGCACGCCGACCCGCGGCTGAACATGGTCACGGGCTCGCGCTTCCTCGACGACGACGGCGAGGGCTACCGCTCGTCCGCCTCACGGCGGCTGGGCATCCGCATCTTCGGGAAGGTCCTGTCGATGGTCGTCGGCCGCCCGGTCACCGATCCCACCTCGGGCCTGCGGATGACCGACCGCAGCGGCATCGCGCTGTTCGCGCGCGACTACCCGCACGACTACCCGGAGGTCGAGGCCGTCCTGCTGCTGCACCACCATCGGCTGCGCAGCGAGGAGGTGCCGGTCCGCATGCGGCCGCGCACGTCCGGCGTCTCGTCGATCAACGCGACCAAGTCGGTCTACTACATGATCAAGGTGCTGCTCGCGATCTTCGTCGGCCTCCTGCGGGCGCGTCCCGCGGTCGAGCCTGGCAGCCCCGCCCCCGTCACCGCGGAGCACTCGATCTGATGGAGACCCGCATCCAGATCGTCGCGATCCTCGCGTCGCTCGCCCTCTTCCTCACGGTCTTCGAGCTCGTCCGCCGCCGGCGCCTCATGGAGCGCTACGCGCTGCTGTGGATGTTCTCGATGATCGTGCTCCTCGGCCTGTCGGTCTGGAAGCACCTGCTCGAGGAGCTGGCCGAGGGCGTCGGGATCTACTACGCGCCGTCGGCGCTGTTCGCCGTGGCGTTCGGCTTCGTGCTGATCATGCTGCTGCACTTCTCGCTCGTCATCTCGCGATTGGCCGAGCAGAGCAAGGTGCTGGCCCAACGGGTGAGCCTCATGCAGCAGCGCATCGACGACCTCGAAGCCGCCGAGCAGGCACGCGCCGAGCAGCAGCGCAGCGACGAGTACGTCAGCGGCTGAGCGTCAGCGCAGCGTGCGCAGGACCAGGCGCCAGTAGGCCCCGAGCGCGGTGCTCGCGCCGGGCAGCGCCTGCGCCGCCGCCAGGTTGGGCGAGTCGAGCCCGGCGTCCAGGTGCGCGGCGAACGCGCGCGGCGACACGGTGGCAGAGCGCTGGATCGCGCGCCGGCGGCGCAGGATCGGCCCCAGCTCGCGCAGCACGGCCGCCTGCGCGCGCAGCTTCGCCCGCAGCCAGCCGCCGCGCCACGCGGCCGGCAGGAGGGCCAGCTCGAACGCGAGCAGCGCGGGCGCGAGGGCGAGCAGCAACGGGCGGGGGTAGACGCCGAGGACGGTCCACAGCCGGTTGCGCTCCAGGTAGAACCACTTGTAGTCGCCCTTGGTGAACTCGTACTCGTGCTCGACGCGCGCCGCCGGCACGAGCCCGATGCCGCCGCCCGAGAGCCGCAGCCGCAGCGACAGGTCGAGGTCCTCGCCGTACATGAAGTAGCGCTCGTCGAACCCGCCGACGCGCTCCCATGCGGCGCGCCGCACGACGAGCGCGGCGCCCGAGCCGAAGCCGATCTCGGCCGGCGCCGGCGGTACGTCGGCGACCGGCTCGTCGAGCCCGCCCGCCCAGCCGAAGCCGAGGTAGTGGACGACGTTGCCGGCGCTGTTGACGGTCGTGCCGCCGGGCAGCGTCACGAGCGCCTGCCACGCGTCCCAGCCGGGCTGCGAGGTCGCGGCCTCGCGCAGCGCGTCGAGGCAGCCGGGCGCGGGAGCGCAGTCGGGGTTGAGGAGCAGGACCAGCGGCGCGGTGGAGGCCGCGACGCCGCGGTGGCAGCCGGTCGCGAAGCCGAGGTTCGCGCCGGTCTCGACGACGGTCGCGGAGGGGAGGGCCTGGCGCGCGGCGTCCGCGCTGCCGTCGCTCGAGGCGTTGTCGACGACGACGACCTCGTCGTCCGGGCCGAGCTGCTCGGCCAGCGCGCCGAGCGTCGTGGGCAGCTCGGCGGCGCTGTCGTGGGCGACGACGACGACCGCGATGGGGGGCAGCGAGCGAGACACGGCGGCCCAGCTTAGGCCGCGCCTGCTCGACGCTAGGTTTGGGGGCCGTGCGTCGCGTCGGCCTGAACCTGCTGTACCTCGTCCCGGGCGAGGTCGGCGGCAGCGAGATCTTCGCGCGGCGCCTCGTCGACGCGCTCGCGCGCCGGCGCCCCGAGGTCGAGTGGCTGGCCTACTGCGGGCGCGAGGCCGCGCCGTCGCTGCGCGCCGAGGGCTGGCCCGCGAACGTCCGCGTGCGCGAGCTGCCGGTCTCGGCCCGCAACAAGCCGCTGCGCGCCGCCGCTGAGCTGACGCTGCTGCCCGCCGCGGCCCGGCGCGACCGCGTCGACGTGCTGCACTCGCTCGGCACGACGTCGCCGCCGGTCGTCGCGGGGCCGAGCGTCGCGACCGTGCTCGACCTCATCTACGAGCACTACCCCGACACGTTCCCGACCGCCGCCCGGCTGGGCCTCAAGGCGCTCGTCGGACCCGGCGCGCGCCACTCCACGCGCGTCGTCGCGATCTCCCACGCCGTCAAGCGCGACGTCGTGGAGCGCCTGCGCGTCCCCGCCGACCGCGTGGACGTCGTCCACCTCGGGTTCGGGATGCGGCGGCCGGAGCACCTGACGCCCGAGCCGGAGCTGCGCGAGCGGTTCGGGCTCGGCGACGCGCCGGTCGTGCTCTGCGTCTCCGCCGCGCTCGCGCACAAGAACCTCGACCGGCTGATCGACGCGTTCGCCGCGCTCGACGTCCCGGACGTGCGCCTCGTGCTCGCCGGCCACAGCGGCCTGGAGCAGGAGCGGCTGCGCGGGCGGGCGGCCGCCGCGGGCGTGGGCGACCGCGTCGTGCTCACCGGCTGGGTGACGGCCGAGGACCTCGAGGGCCTCTACGCGCTCGCCCGCTGCTGCGTGTACCCGTCGCTGCACGAGGGCTTCGGCCTGCCCGTGCTGGAGGCGATGGCGCGTGACCGGCCGCTGGCGGTCTCGACCGCGACGTCGCTGCCCGAGGTCGCCGGCGACGCGGCCGAGCCGTTCGACCCGCACGACACCGCGGCGATCACCGCGGCGATGCGGCGGCTGCTCACCGATCCGGAGCGCGCCGCCGAGCTCGTCCGCCTCGGGCGCGAGCGCGTCGCGCACTTCACGTGGGAGCGCTGCGCCGACGGCATGCTCGCCGCGTACGCGCGCGCCGGCGTGGCCTAGCGGTCCGGGTCGTCGCCGGCGTCCAGCTGCGCCGGCGGCTCCTGCGCAGGGAGCGGGCTCGGCCCGGGGGTCGCGGGCGCGATCGGCGTCCGCAGGACGCGCAGCAGGAGCGCGGGCACCGCGACGAGCACCAGCACGCCGGCGAGCCACACGGCCCACGCGCCCACCCAGCCCTTGAACCGGCCGGCTCGCGCGACGATCTCGCCGACCTGCGCGAGGCGGCTGACCGACTCGGCGCGGCGGAACTCCAGGACGATGTCGGCGTCGATCGGCTTGCCGTCGACCTCGGCGGTGTTCGGACGCGTCGAGAGCGGGTGGTTGCCGACGATCGCCGCCCCGAGCCGCCCGGTGTTGCGGATGCACACCGCGACCCGCTGCCCCTCCTCGACGCGCGGCACGTCGACCGCGACCAGCCGGTTGGACGCGTAGTCGCGCACCGGCTGCGAGCGGGAGAGCTCGCGCCCGCTTCGCGAGTCCTCGATCCGCACCGTCAGCGCGCTGGCGGCACCGCCGTGCGAGGGGAAGAAGGCGACCTGCTCGAAATCCGCCGGCACGTCGATCGGCGTCTGGCAGACCTCGTCGCCCGGCCCGAGGTCGGCGACCGGGCGCCAGGGGTCGACGCCCAGCGTGAAGGCGAGGTCGGTCCGGCTCGTCGCCGCCACGATGAGCAGGACCACGACGCCGACGGCCAGGACGGCGGTGAACACGCGCGCCGCGCCGCTACGCATAGAACCTCACTGCGACGAGGCCGAAGGCGAGCAGGTGGAGCGCCAGGAGGGTCGCGGCGCCCCCGGCCATCCACGCCTGCCGGCGCTCCGGGCGCACGACGGTCAGGGCCTGCGCGGCGGTCAGGCCGGCGAGCGCGACGACGGGGAAGAGGTAGCGCCCCTGGTTGATCGCGCCGGAGCCCGCGGAGGCCGACCGGTACTCGGCCCAGTGGAGGCCGGCGACGAGGCCGATGCCCGCGAGCCCGAGGAAGACCAGGACGGGCGCGGAGAGCACGGCGCGCCGGCGCCTCAGCGCGACGGCGGCGGCCACGATCACGCCGGAGCTGAGGACGAACAGGAGGAGGTACAGCCAGCCGGGGAACTCGACCTCGAGCCAGCCGAACGCGCCCCAGCCCTGGGTGACCCACACGTCGTACGCGGGCGGCGGCCACGCGCCGGACGTCGCGTCGTTCATGAACGGCAGCCGGGGCAGGTAGTACTGCCACACGTAGCTGATCAGCTCGCGCACGTCGAGCGCGCCCGACTGCGAGCCCGTCGCGCTCACCTGCGCCGCCGCCGGCCGGTCGAGCAGGCCGGCCGCCACGAACCACACGCCGACGGTCGCCACCAGCGCGAGCAGGGCCGCGCCCGCGAGCACGGTCATGCGCCGGCGCGGCAGGTGCCGGATCGCCAGGACGATCGCCACGACCACCGCGGGGAGCAGCGCGTAGCTCGTCGCCTTGGTGACGATCGCGAGCCCGGTCACGCCCGCGAGCGCGGCGACCACGCCGGGGCTCGGGCCCGCCCGGAGCACCTTGACGCCGAGCCACAGGGCGAGCGTCCACAGCGCGTACATCAGCGTGTCGGGGCTCACCGCCGACGACATGAAGGCGACCATCGGCAGGAGCGTCACGACGCCCGTCGCGGCGGTCTGCAGCAGCCGGTCGCGGCGGAAGACCTCGCCGGCCAGGAGCCACGTCGCGAGGACGGTGACGAGGAAGCAGAGCACCGATCCGAGTCGCGCGGCGATCTCGGTGCCGAACACGTCGCTGACCCGGCCCACCGTGTACGGGACGACCGCGTACAGGTAGTAGAGCGGCGGGTTGGTCGCCGCCGGGTTCGGGCCGCCGCCGTCCTCGCGCGCGCTGGCCGGGAGCTCCGGCTCGACCTCCGTGCTCCACCGCTCCTGGGCGGCCGCGCTCCACTCGGGCTTGGTGACCGAGCGCGCCGCGGTCTGGTCCGCGTTGGCCGTGTCGGCGGCGGTGTTCTGCTCGGTCGACATGAACTTGCGCTCCTCGTCGCCCGGCAGCTCACCCCGCTCGGCGAGCGACTGCAGGTACGCGAAGTGCGAGTTGGCGTCCGGGGTCTGGAACGGCGGCAGCAGCACCGCCCAGGCGGTGCACAGGATCCCCGCGACGGCGAGCAGCGCGGCCAGCTGGGGCGGGACGCGCCGCAGCCGTCGGATCACAGGACCTCGACCCAGTCGAGCGGCTGGCCGCAGAGCTCGCGGACGCGGCTCGCCGGCAGCTCGATGATCTCGCCGGCGCGCGAGTCGGCCGGGACGAACGCGACCGGTCCGGTGATGTCCTGCTGCGCGCTGCCGGGCTGCCAGGAGCGGCGGTGCAGGCCGTACATGAGGAACTCCTGGTCCTCCCCGCGGACGCGCACGGTGCCGACCCGCTGCCACTGGCTGGGCAGCCCGTAGTCGCCGAACGCCTCGCCGACGATCTTGTCGCGGTAGTACACGCGCAGGCCCGGGCCGAAGCTGCCCTGGGCCCACACCTCGTACTCGCCCGGCTCGAGCCGCTCGGCCGCGACGCCGAAGCCCTCCGAGCGCAGCTGGAAGCCGCGCATGTGCGAGCCGATGACCATCCCGCCGACCCACTGCCAGCCGGCCGGCCACGACAGCTCGACGTGCTCGACGCCGAGGGCGGCCCGGACGGTCGTCGCGCCGCGCGCCGCGCGCAGGATCTCGCGGCCCTCGTCGCTGCGGCAGCTCAGCGCCTCCGCCGCGCCGCTGTGCGTCGTTGGCAGCGGGATGTGCTTGGCCGGCGGCGGGCCGGTGCGCCGCCACACGCGGTAGTGCGGGGTCTCGAAGGCGACGGCGTAGTTGCCGGGCGGGCGGCTGCCGGCCGGCCGCTTGCGCTCGACGATCGCGGGGAACCGCGCCAGGAAGTCGTCGCGGTAGTCGTCGAGGTCCGGCGTGTGCGGCAGCGCGCGCTCCGCTCCCGGCCGCAGGCCGTCGTCGGGCTGCCAGTTGCCCCACGACTCCCATGGCTTGTGGTCGCGCAGGAGGGTGTAGCCGTACTGCTCGCGGTCGTGCAGGAGCACCGGCGTGTCGGCGCCGCCGAGCCGCTCGTCGATCTGGATGAGCTCGGAGAAGCGCTCCTTCGGCGTGAGCCACGCGCCGCGGTGGACGAACACGACCGACACGAAGACGCCCGCGACGAAGAGCACGCCGAGGACCGTGCCGGCCCGCTGGAGGCCCGGTCGCGCGGCGTCCGTGAGCCACGCGATGCCGGCCGCGGTCGCGATGCCGAGCGCCGGGGCGAGCGCGACGTAGGCCTTGGCGTCGAGGTAGATCGGGTAGCGCGGCGCGATGAGCAGCGCGCCGCCGGCGCCGGCCACGAACGCGAGCGGCACGCCGAGCTCGCGCCGGCGGATGGCCGCGACCAGGCCCGCGATGCCGAGCGCGGCGGCCACGCCGACGTACAGGTACGTCGGCCACTCCTCGATCGGCTTCTCGAACCGGTAGTCCGTTCCCCACCAGACGTTGAACGCCTCGATCCACGGGACGGGGCCGAGGAGGTTGCCGGTCTCGTTCGGGTCGTTGAGGGCGCGGTTGCCCGGGACGAGCTTGATCGTGTCGAGGATGGACGGGAGCGCGAGGAGCAGCGCCAGGCCGAGCGCGGAGGCGAGCGCGAGGCCGATGCGCACGCGCGCGTCGCGGTCGGGCGCGCGGACGAGGACGGCGATCGCGAACACGAGCCCCGCCGGGCCGAGCCACGCCGCGACGCCGCCGCCGAAGACGTACGCGACGCCGCACGCGGTGAGCGCCGCGGGCACGAGCGCGCGGGCGTCGAGCCGGTGGCGGGCGGCGAGCACGAGCAACGCGACGGTCGCGTAGACGCCGACGATGAGCTCGATCTCCTTCGCGCCGCCCTGCAGGAGGTACGAGAAGGGCAGGAAGCCGGAGGCGATGGTCGCGCCCGCGATGCCGGCCAGCGCCGGGCGCATCCCGAACTCGCGGAGGATGGCGAAGGTCGTCAGCGCGACCATCGCCGCGGCGACCGCGCCGATCGGCGCCCAGATGTGGAACGCGTCGATCGACCCAAGCACGCGTCCGAAGACGGGCCAGGCGTAGCTGCCGAGCGGGTACCCGTTGCCGAACTGGCCGCTGACCCAGTCGTACGACGACGCGGTGAGGTCCTTGGGCTCGTCGCCCTGGTCGACGAGCAGCTCGGTCGTCGCGATGTGGACGCTCGGGTCGTTGTTGAGGATGTACCCGAGGACCACCGACCGCCCGCTGAGCACCACCGGCGCCATCCCGATCGCGTAGGCGGCGAGGCCCGAGAGGCCGGCGACCGTGGCCGACGCCGGCGGGCGACGCAGCAGGGCGCGGCCCGGCTCGCGCAGCTCCAGCCCGTAGCCCACGACGGCGATCGCGGCGCACAGGACCGTCGCCGCGACCGCGGGCAGCCCGAGCTGGATCGGCAGCATGATGACGACGACGCCGGTGAGGAAGCCGGCCGGCAGCGTGAGGGCCCCGAGCGGCAGCCGGGCGGCGCGGGCGACGAGGAGGCCGAGGCCGCCCGACGCGAGCGCGATCAGCGCCGGGACGATCACCCACGCCGTGAGGAGCGTGACCTTGTCCGTCAGCTCCATGGCAGGCGTCCTCGGCGCGCGCACGTGACGAGTCGCACGAGATGGGACCGCAATTGCACCCGCGCCACCCTAGAACACCCGGCTCTGCGCTCCGGGACCTGCTTGGATGCTGGCCCGATGCTCGAATCGCTGCCCAGGCGGCGACGCGGGAACCCCGTCGCCCACCTGCTGCACGGACTGACCCAGGGCCGGACGCCCCCACCACGTGAGCGCGCGCTGCTCGAGCCCTGGCTCGACGCCCTCCTCCGGCACCCGGAGGCGGGCTCGGAGTGCGGGACGCCGGTCACCGACGTGCTGCACGCGCGGCTCATCCCCGACGACCTGGCGCGCGTGCGCGCGCGCCAGGACGAGACGACCGGGCCGATGCTCGCCGGCGCGTCGCCCGCCGATCGCCGCCGCCTCGAGATCGGGCTCGCCCTGCACGCGGGCGGCCCGGAGGTCGAGGAGCGCACCGGCCTGCTCCGGGCGATGCCGCCCGACGGCGTCCACGTCCTCGGCGCCGAGCCGTGGGCGACCGGCGGCTCGACCTACTACGCCGACCTCGTGACCGCCGCGCTGGAGGACACCGGCGGCGTCCCTGCGGATGGCGCGGCGCTGGACTTCGGCTGCTCGTCCGGGCGCGTCGTGCGCGTGCTCGCCGCGGTCCATCCCCAGCTCGCGTGGCACGGTTGCGACCCGCTCGCGGACGCGGTGGGTTGGGCGACCGAGCACCTCCCGATGGCCACGTTCGCGCAGAGCGATCACGAGCCGCCGCTGCCCTACGCGGACGGCAGCTTCGACGTCGTCTACGCGATCTCCGTCTGGTCGCACTTCCGGCACGACGCCGCGCTGCGCTGGCTCGACGAGATGGCGCGCGTCATCCGCCCCGGCGGCCGGCTCCTGCTGACGACCCAGGGCTGGGCGACCCTGTCGCACGTGGGCCGCCACCGCCTGTGGCGCCTCGAGGACGTGCACGAGACGGCCGTCGAGCTGGTCGCCGAGGGCGTCGCCTACCACGACGTCTTCGCCGCGCACGGCGGCGATCACGGGATCGTGCGCGAGGACTGGGGCTGGAGCTTCATGACGCACTCCTGGCTCGCGGCGCACGCCACGCCGCGGTGGTCGGTCGCGCTGCATCGCGAGGGCGTCGTCGAGAGCAGCCAGGACCTCACGGTGCTGCGCTTGCGGGATGGCGCCTGCGCGCTCGCCGCGTCCTGATTGCGGACGGTACGCTCCAGATGGGATGGGAGGCGGACTGCTGGCGCCCTGGTTCTCGGGGCTGCCGTGCTCTGGGAAGACGACGATCGCCCTGCTCGTGGGCGAGGCGCTCGCCGCGCAAGGGCAGCGGGTGCAGATCCTCGACGGGGACCGGCTCCGCCGCACGTCGTCCGCGGACCTGGGGTTCTCCCCGGCCGACCGGACCGAGCAGGCACGACGCGTCGCAATCGCCGCGCGCCGGCTCCTGGCGCAGGGGGTCGTGCCGCTGGTCGCCGTGGTGACGCCCTACCGGACCTCGCGTGACCTGGCTCGCGCCGTGCTCGGCAGCGCGTACCTGGAGATCCACGTCGACGCCCCGCTGGAGGTCTGCGAGGCGCGCGATGTCAAGGGGATGTACCGACGGGCGCGCGAAGGGGAGCTGGAGCACTTCACCGGCGTCTCGGCGCCCTTCGAGCCGCCCACCGCGCCGCACCTGCGGGTCGACACCTCGCGGCAGACGCCCGCGGAGTCGGCGGCCCTGGTCGTGGCGCTGCTGGCCGAGCGCGGCGCGCTGCCGCAGGATCGCGGCGACACCGCGCGCTACTCGCGCGACGGAGGGACGACGCTGCCCGCCCCGCGGCGCCGCTAGTCGCCCGCTCGCGCCGGCGCCGGCACGGAAGGGCGGCGCGGGTCCGCCAGGAACGCCTTCAGCGCGTCCTCGACCTGGTCGCCCGCGCGCTTCCACGTGCGCTCCTCGACGAACGCCCGCGCGCGGCGCGCCATCGCGGCGGCCGCCTGCGGATCGTCGAGGATGCGCTCCAGCGCGTCGGCGATCGCGTCGGGCCGCGGGTCGACGAGCATCGCGCGGTCGCCCGGCTCGCCGAGCTCGGACGTGACGTTGACACCGTTGAGCTCCACGAGCGGGAGGCCCGCCGCCATCATCTCCTGCGCCACGAGGGAGTGCGTCGTGAGCGAGAAGACGATGCCGGCGCTGGCGCGGTGGTAGAGCTTCGCCAGCTCGCGTGGCGGCTGGACGCCGAGGTTCTGCGCAGGGATCGGCACGACCGGCTGCGTGTTCGAGCCGAACAGCACCGGGCGGATGCCGGGCCGCCGCTCGAACAGCGTGGCCAGCCCCGCGAGCGCCAGGTCGACGGCGCGGCGGTCGGTCTCCCTGCGCGCGTAGACCGCGACGACGCCGTCCTCACGCGGCTCCGGGCCGCCGAAGGTGTACGTGTCGAGGTCGGTGCCGCACTCGAAGTAGCGCGCCTCGAGCCCATAGTCGTCGCGCAGGATGTCCGCCATCCACGGCGTGAAGGCCAGGCAGCGGTAGCCCATCCGGTAGGTCTCGGTGGCCCAGATGGACTCGGCCGACGTCGCGTAGAACTGCGGCTCGTCGTCTTGGACGAGGTAGACCTTCTCCTTGCAGCCGGGCAGGTCGCGCACCGGGAAGGCGGTCCACCAGTTCGTGGCGAGGCACACGTCGGCGCCCGCGAAGTCGTCGAAGCCCTTGAAGACCTGCGCCTCGACCGGGATGAAGTGGTTGCGGATCTCCCACCGCAGCTGGTGTGCGGGGCGCGGATCCATCCCGAACGGGTCGAAGTGGTGGATGGAGCACCGGTGGCCGCGCGCCTCCATCTGCTGGATCAGGCGGAAGATCGTCGTGTGGCCGCCCGAGCCGATCTTCCACGGCGGCACCACCCAGGCGATCGTCATCGGGCCGCTCGCGTCGCCCGCGTGAGGCTCCAGCGCGATCGGCCGCGCCGGGTACGAGCGACGTACGAACTCCCACGTCCAGCCGGGCGTGACCAGGGCGGGCTTGACGCCGGCCGGCGTCCCGCTGTCCTGCAGCAGCGCGCTGTCGGGCACGTCGTAGGGGACGAACGTCCCGCGGCCCTCGAGCGACAGCCGCTTGCGCGCCGGCGCCGGCAGCTTGTCGGCGCGCGTGCCGACGATCGCGCCGAGCATGCGGATGGCGTGGTGGCGGGCCGAGACCGCGAGCGGGCCCACGAGCGCCAAGCCGCGGACGCCCCGCGCGCGCAGCCAGCGCTTGTCCGCGCCGACGAGCCCGCGGACGTCCCACAGCGTCATCTTCGGGCCCCAGGGCTGCACGAAGCCGAGCACCTCGCGGAGCGAGCGGAACTCGTCGAAGTACCGCTGGAGGAACTGCACCGGCGGGTAGTCGTGCGAATGGACGACCGCCGCCTCGGGCTGGTAGACCTTCGCGAACCCGGCTTCGACGAGCTCGCGGCCCAGCAGCTGGTCCTCCGCGTACGGCACCTCGCGGTAGTGGACCTGCTCCCACGCCCACCGGGCGATGCAGCAGTTGACGTCCGAGAGGAAGGTCCACCTGCCAGGGAACGCGCGGTACGCGGCGATGCCCTCGGGCGAGCGGTCGAGGCGCTGGACGTCGAGCTCGCGGCCGCCGTCGCCCCACGTCGCGAAGTGGCGCTCCATCTCGCACTTGATCATGTGGCTCGCGTCCGGCCGCGGATCGTGCGGGCCGAACACCGCCGCGACGTCCGGCGCGGCGTCGAAGCCCGCCAGCAGCGAGGCGAGCCAGCGGTCGGTCGCCGGCGTGGCGTCCTGGGTGAGGAACGCGACGTGCTCGCCGCGCGCCATCTGCACCATCCGGTTGCGCGTGCCGCCGTGCGAGAACTCCGACTTGTCGATCCGGTGGATCGTCGCGCCGTAGCGCTCGGCGATCTCGAGCGAGCCGTCGGTCGAGCCCGAGTCGACGATGAGTAGCTCCACCTCGCGGTCGACCTGCTGGCCGCGCACCGCGGTGAGCACCTCGTCGAGGTACCGCGCCCCGTTGTAGACGGGGATCGCGACGGTGACGACGCGCGTCATCCGCCGCGGAGCCTGGCCTGCGCCGTCTTCGCGAGCGTGCGGACGCGGACGACCTTCGCCTTGACCTGGCGCAGCGGTGCGGTGACGCGCCACGACGGGGACGCCTCCATCATCGCGATCTGCTTGCGGGTCGAGGCGAGCTCCGCCTCCGCGGCCACCCGGCGGTTGCGCTCGTCCCACAGCTCCGTGCGCTCGGCGTTGGCCTCCGCAAGCGCGGCCTCCAGAGCCCGCGCGCGGTCGCTGGGATCGACGTCCGCTGGCGTCATGGCGGTTGACTGTAGCGGTCCGCCGGGGGTCGGATCGCCCACCACCGCGCAGGGCATCCGCACCTATACTGCCGCCCCCGCATGCCGACGTCCGAGAAGCGAACACGCATCGCCTACCTCGCGCCGTGGGTCGATCTCGGAGGCTCCGACAAGGGCACGATCGACTGGTTCCGGTGCCTCGACCGGGAGCGCTTCGCCGCCTCGCTCGTCACGACGCAGCCGTCCGCCAACCGTCGCGTGACCGAGGTCGCGCCGTACGCGGAGGAGGTCTGGAACCTGCCCGACCTCATGCCCGGGGACGACATGCCCCACTTCGTCCTGGAGCTCCTCCAGACGCGTGGGATCCAGGTCCTCCACATCATGAACAGCCGGCTCGCGTACGACCTGCTGCCGGACATCGCCGCGCTGGAGCGGCCGCCCGTCGTGGTGGTCCAGCTCCACGTCGAGGAGGAGGACCGCTCGGGCTACGTCCGGTACGTCACCACGCGGTACGGCAACCTCGTCGACGCGTACTCGGTCACGAGCCACCACCTCGCGCGGGCGATGCACGACTACGACGTGCCGCGCGACAAGCTGCGCGTGATCCACACCGGCGTCGACGCCGAGGCGGAGTTCTCGCCCGACCACGTCACGCCGCACCGCCTCCCCACGGAGCGCTTCAACGTCCTGTACCCGGGGCGGCTCGTCGAGCAGAAGGACCCGCTGCTGATGGTCGAGGTGGCACGGGCCGTCGCCGCCGCGCGCCCGGACGCGCTCTTCCACGTGGTCGGCGACGGGGTGCTCGAGCCGGACGTCCGCGCCGCGGTCGACGCCGCGGGGATCGCGGGCAACGTCGTCTTCCACGGCCCCTCGAACGTGCTCGCGCCGTGGTACGGCGCGGCGGACGCGCTGCTCATGACGAGCCGCTTCGAGGGCGTGCCCTACACCGTCTACGAGGCGATGGCGATGGGCCTTCCGGTCGTCGTCCCGGCGCTGCCCGGCAACGTCGAGCTGCTCGACGGCGTCGGCGGCACGCTCGTCACGCCGCGCGACGACGTCTCCGGCTACGCCGACGCGCTGCTCGCCCTGGCCGCGGACGACGCGCACCGCCGGAGGGTCGGCGGCGAGGCCCGCGCGCGGATGCGGTCGGAGTTCCGCCTCGACACGATGGCGCGCAAGCACGAGGCGCTGTACGAGGAGCTCCTCGAGCGCCGCGCCGCGCGCGGCCGTCCTCCGCTCCCCGAGCTCCCGGAGCGCGGCAAGGAGCTCGCGGTCGAGCCGATCCCGCTGGCGCGTCCCAGCCGCGGCCGCCCGCTCGTCTCGGTGGTGATCCCGTGCTTCAACCACGGGCTCTTCCTCGACGACTGCCTCAGCGCGATCGAGGCGCAGGAGTACCCGGCGCTCGAGGTCATCGTCGTGGACGACGCCTCGACCGATCCGGGGACGATCGCCGTGCTGGACGAGATCGAGGCGGCCGGCCGGGCGCGCGTGCTGCGCCGCGAGGTCAACGGCGGCCCGAGTCGGGCGCGGAACGCGGCGATCGACGAGGCCAAGGGCCGGTACGTCCTCCCGGTCGACTCCGACAACCTCCTGCTGCCCGGCGCGATCGCGTCGCTGGTCGAGCAGCTGCAGTCGAGCTCGGCCCGGGTCGGCTTCGTCTACCCGACCGTGCAGTACTTCGGCACGCGGACCGACCTGTTCAAGCCGCCGCCCTACGACCTCCACGCGCTGCGCCGCGGCAACTTCTGCGACACCTGCTCGCTCTTCGACCGCGCGATCTTCGACGCCGGGATCCGCTTCGCGGAGGACATCGAGCTGGGCCACGAGGACTGGGACCTCGCCCTGCAGCTGGCCGAGCGCGGCGTCTACGGCGAGCCTGCCCACGACCCGGTCCTCGGCTATCGCAAGCACGGCTTCACGCGCGCCGACACCGTGGAGTACGCGAGCGTCGCGTTCCACGAGGAGATCGCCGAGCGCCACGTCGAGCTGGGCGACGACCCCACGATCAAGCCACGCTGGTCGGCCGGCCTGTCGGTCGTCCTGCTCGATCCGGTCGACGGCGACGAGCGCGTCACGGCGCTGGCCGCCGCGCTGGAGCGCCAGACGCTGGAGGACGTCGAGGTCCTCGCCGCGTTCGACGGGCACTGGCGCGATCCCGTCCGGCACGTCCGGCGCCTCCCGCCGGCGCTCGGGCTGACGCGCTCGGAGATCGTCGAGCACGCCTTCACCGCGGCGCGGGCGCCGCGCGTGCTCTTCCTCACCGGTGCCGGGCTGAGCCTGCTCGACGATCCCGCCGGCCTGGAGAAGGTCGTCCGCGGGGCGCGGCCGGTTCGCGGCATCTCGGCGCTCGCGCTGATCGACGTCGGCGACGCACGGCCCCCGTTCGCGCCGGTGCAGGAGCCGTCGGCGGTGGAGCGGCCCGTGCTCGGCGCCGCCCTGTTCCTCGACCGTGAGGCGACGTGGCCGGAGAGGGTCGTGGTCGGTCCCGGGCAGGAGCTCGAGGACGTGCTGCGCGCGATCGAGGCGGCCGACGGCCTGCTCTCGTTCCACCACCTGCCTGCGGCGGAGGCGGCGCGCGTCCTCACCGCCCCGAGCACGATCCGGCTGCGCCGTCCGCGGGTGCGCACGAGCGGCGAGGAGCACCTGCGGGTCTCGCGCGAACGCGAGGGGGTCCGGACGCCGGGGTGGGACGTCCCGCGGCCCAGGCGCTGGCTGCTGGACCTGGCCTGGCTGCCGCCGGAGACGTGGCCGCTGGTCCGCCACCGCGACGAGCGGACCGGGCGGCGGACGGTGACGAACGACCATGCGCCGCCCCCCGGGCACGTCATCGAGATGGACCTCGGCGTCGTGCATCGCTTCAGCCCGCCGGGCACGGTCCGGCTGGAGGTCGAGGACGGCGTCTACCGCGCCGTCGACCGCGAGGCGAAGTGGCCGGAGCCGGGCGGCGAGACGCGCGTGCTCGGCCACCTGGATGCCGCGGCGTTCCCGATGCTCGTCCCGCTGCTGCTGGGGACGCACCGGCCGACCGGCGAGCAGCTCCTGCTGTGCGGCGACGGGGACCCCCTGCTGGGCGAGTGCGACGTCCACGCGACGCTCGGGTTCATCGACGGCTTCCCCATCAGGCCGCTGCACCGCGGGCCGGCGGCGATCCCCGATTACGGCGTGGTCGGGCTCGTGCGTCACCTGGATCCTGCCGCGCGCCGCCACTCGTACACGGTGGGCGACGCCGGACCGGACGCGACCCGTGTCGGCGAGCTCGGCGCGCTCCTGCGCGTCCCGCAGGAGGACACCGTCCCGGTCTGGCTCACGCCGGAGGGCCGCCTGCGCACGGAGCGTGAGGCGGCGCCCGCGGCGCGCCCTGAGCCCCGGACGCTGGCGCGCTGGGCGGTCGCGCCCGCCGCATGGCGCGACATCCCGCTCGTCCCGCGCGCACGGTCCGTCGCGCGGCGCGCCGTGGACGTCCCGCGCTTCCTCCTCGCCGGCCGGCCGAACGGCGCGGTCCCCGAGCGGCCCGCCGGGTACCTGCACCTCGAGCCCGGCATCGGGCGGCTGCCCCTCTTCGCCGTCGACCATCCGGTGACGGGGGACCAGCTCCTCAGCACGAGCCGGTTCGAGGCCGTCGACCTCGGCTACGGCGAGCCGCGCCTGCTCGGCCATCTGCGGGAGCGCGCGCCAGTGACAGGCTCCCTGGCGCTGCATCGCAAGGCGATACCTTGGGCGGCGAAATTCGGTCAGAAGGTACGAGTGGGATGACGACAGACGAGCACCAGAACCCCGAGCAGGACGCGATGGCGGGCCTTCGCCGCGCGGTCCACGCGCAGCTCGGGGTGGAGCGTCCCGCGGATGCCGTCGTCGACGTCGCCGGGCTGCCCCGCTTCTCGCCCGACCTGCCGGAGGAGCTGAGCGCCGAGCGTCGCGCCGAGCTGGTCCAGCGCGCCCGCGAGCTGGACCCGTGGCTGCAGGGCCCGTTCTACCTCGGCGGCGACCTGGTCGTCGGCGGCGCCTGGCGCAACGACGCGCGCTGGGCGGGGCTGGGGCGCGAGATCCCGGAGGACCTCGGCGGCGCGAGCGTGCTCGACGTCGGCTCGAACGCGGGCTACGACCCGTTCATGTTCAAGCTGCGCGGCGCCGGCCGCGTCGTCGCCTGCGAGCCGTTCGAGTTCATCGAGCAGGCGCGCTTCCTCGAGAGCGTCTACCAGACGGGCATCGAGCTGCAGCCGCTCTCCTGGCAGGCCCTGGACCCCGCGCAGCACGGCCGGTTCGACCTCGTCCACTGCCACGGCGTCCTCTACCACGACCTGCACCCGGCGGCGCTCCTCCAGAAGCTGCGGCCGATGGTCGCCGACGGCGGCCGGCTGCTCTTCGGCTCGATGATGCTGGCCGACCCAGAGCTGGCCGAGTACGCGCGGTTCGTGCCCAACGCGTACTACGGTGACAGGACGTGGTGGTGGGTCCCCGGGCGGCTGGCGATGCGCTGGATGCTCGAGGCGGTCGGCTTCGAGGTCACGGCCGAGTTCGGCATCCACGGTGGCCCTCCCGGCGAGTTCGCGACGATCAACGGCTACTTCGACTGCCGTCTGGCCGACCCGGCGCCCGAAGCCACGTACATCACCGCGTAACCCCGCGAGGCGGGCTCCGTTCCCGCATCCAGGACCTTGGCCAGACGATCGAACATCCAGAAGGCTCCGCCTGTCGTCGGCGTCGAGCACGCGTGGAAGAGCTTCCGCGTGCCGCACGAGCGCCGGCACACGCTCAAGGAGCGCGTCCTGCGCCCGTCGCGGCGCAGCGGCGACGACGAGTTCGTCGCCGTCAAGGACGTGTCGTTCAACGTCCGCAAGGGCGAGTTCTTCGGCATCGTCGGACGCAACGGCTCCGGCAAGAGCACGCTGCTCAAGTGCCTGGCCGGGATCTACGGCCTGGACCGCGGCCGGATCGTCATCGACGGCAGCATGTCGACGTTCATCGAGCTCGGCGTGGGCTTCAACCCGGACCTCGCGGCCGAGGACAACGTCATCACGAACGGGATCATGCTGGGGCTGACGCCGCGGGAGGCCCGCGCCCGCTACCAGGAGATCCTGGAGTTCGCCGAGCTCGAGGACTACGCCGAGCTCAAGCTCAAGAACTACTCGTCCGGCATGCAGGTGCGCCTGGCCTTCTCGGTCGCGGTCCAGGTCGAGACGGACATCCTGCTCGTCGACGAGGTGCTCGCCGTCGGCGACGCGGCGTTCCAGCAGAAGTGCTTCGACGTCTTCAACCGCATGCGCGACGAGGGCCGCACGGTGCTCTTCGTGAGCCACGACATGACGACGGTCTCCCGCATGTGCGACCGCGTGATCCTGCTCGAGCAGGGCGAGATGGTCGCGCACGGCGCCGCGCCGGACGTCGCGCAGCGCTACATGGAGCTCAACTTCCCGGTCGGCGAGCTGCCGCCGGCCGAGGCCGAGGAGGCCGAGGAGACGGCCGCGGACGACGACCAGCCGCAGGAGCCCGGCCGCCGCCGGGCCACGATGGAGCTGCTCGACGTCTGGGTCGAGGACGACGCGGGGGTCCGCGTGGGCTCGGTCACGCAGCAGCGCCGCCACCGGTTCCACTTCGATGTCCGCTTCCGCACCGACGTCGAGAACCCCGCCTTCACGTTCATCTTCCGCGACGAGGCGCACCAGGACATGTCGGTCACGACGACGGCGTTCGACGCGGACAAGGGCGGGCTGTGGACCGCAGGCTCGGTCGCGCGCGTCTCGGTCGACGTCGACGTCCTGTTCCGCCCGGCGCGCTACGGCTGCACGGTCATCGCCGCCCACCAGCACGAGGGGCAGGAGCTCATCGAACGCTGGGACGAGGCGCTCTCGGTGGTCGTCACCGGCATGCATGCGCTCGGCGGCGTGATCGACCAGACCCAGCCGATCGCGGTCGAGCGCCTGGCGCAGCCGGCCGTGGCCGGGGAGAACCGCGCGTGAGCGGGATCGCGGTCGACCCCGACGAGCGCGTCGAGATGCCGGCCGGCGGCCGCGTCGTGGGCGGCCCGTCGGCGCTCAGCGGCGGTTGGGGCCGGTTCTTCGCCCTCTCGCGGACGCTCGCCGTCCAGGAGTTCAAGCTCAAGTTCTTCGGCTCGGTGCTGGGCTACGCGTGGCAGCTCATGCGGCCGCTGCTGCTGTTCGGCGTCCTGTACGTCGTCTTCAGCCTCATCGTGCGGCTCGGCGACCAGGTCCCGAACTACCCGGTCATTCTCCTCACGTCGATCGTGCTCTTCACGTTCTTCACCGAGGCCACCGGCGCCGCGGTGACGTCCGTGATCGATCGCGAGAACCTCGTCCGCAAGATCCACTTCCCGCGCCTCGTGATCCCGGTGGCGACCGTCACGACGGCGACGTTCAACCTCGCGGTGAACCTCACGGCGGTCGCGGTGTTCGCGGCGATCAACGGCGTGGAGCCCCGCTGGACGTGGTTCGCGATCCCGCTCCTGCTCGCCGCGCTGATCCTGCTCGCCGCCGGCATCGCGGCGCTGCTGTCGGCGCTGTACGTCCGGTTCCGCGACGTCCGGCCGATCTGGGACGTGATCACGCAGGTGACGTTCTACGCGTCGCCGATCCTCTACCCGATCGAGACCGTGATGGACGACTACCCGCGGGTCGCCCACGTGATGATGTGCTCGCCGTTCGCGGCGCTGGTGCAGGAGACCCGGCACCTGCTCTTCGACCCCGACGCGCCCTCGGCCGCCGAGGCGATCGGCGGCACGTGGCGGCTCGCGATCCCGATCGGGATCGGGCTCGGGCTGATCCTGCTCGGCCTCTGGACGTTCAACCGCGAGGCGCCGAAGATCGCCGAGGAGCTCTGAGCCCGCGCCTCACGTCCCGGGCGCTCGCGCCCACGGGAGGTCCAGGCCGAGCAGGCGCTCGAGCACCCGCGCGTCCGCCGCGTAGTGCTCGGCGAGCCGGGCGCGCAGCCCGGCGCTGAGCTCGGGCGGCGGGCTCGGGACGACGTTCCACTGCTGGAACGTCAGCCAGAACGCCTCGGTGACGTGGCGGGCCGCGGGGCCGGCGAGCGGGAACACCTCGCGCTCGAGTCGCGCCGCGAGGGCGTCGGCATCCGCCTGCGGCACGCGCGTGCGGTCGCCGCCCTCGAACCAGCGTCCGCCCACCTGCTCGGGCTGCCAGCCGGCGTCGACGCCGAGGAAGGACAGGACCCGCCGCACGACCTCTTCGGGCCGCCGCTCGAGGTCCGCGGTGAGCTCGACGTGCAGCCGGTCACGGCCGACGTGCTCGACGTACGCGCCCAGCGAGCGGCCGTACTCGCCCTGGACGACGTAGGTGTTGGTCGCGGTCGGGCGCCCGCGCGCGTCGGCGAGCGCAGCGGGGTCGAGCGACTCGGCGAGCGCCTGCTCGACCGGCCGCGACTCCGCGCCCCAGCGGGTCGTCATCCGGTGCTGCGAGACCGCCCGTGCCACTGGGTCGCGGAGGAGCGCGACGAGGCGGACGTCCGGGATGGTCGCGCCGATCCGCTGCGCGACCACCGGCACCGGGGCCTCCGGCACGCCCATCATGTACTGCGGAGAGACCGTGCCGGCGCGGGCGCCCGGCCGGTACCCGGGGAAGCTCGCCCGCAGGAACGCGTCGAGGCCCTCCGCGAAGGCAGGCTCCGTGAAGAACGGCGCCTCCTTGGCGGGCGGGAAGGCCAGCTCCGGGTGGCCGCGGAGCAGGTGCCACAGCGTCGTGGTGCCGGCCTTCTGCGCTCCCAGCACGACGAAGTCCAGCGTGGTCGGGAACGCGCGCGCGGTCGCCATCGGCCAGCGGAGACTACGCTGCGCGGCTCCGCACTAGCCTGTCGCCCCGTGCAGCTGCTCAAGACGCGCCTGGACGGCCCGAAGCTGATCGCGCCCGCCGTCCACGGAGACCACCGCGGGTTCTTCTCCGAGACGTTCCGCGCAGACGCGTTCCGCGACGCCGGGATCACCGAGCCGATGGTCCAGGACAACCATTCCCGCTCGTCCCAGGGGGTCCTCCGCGGCCTCCACTTCCAGATCGGCGCGGGCGCCTCCAAGCTCGTCCGCTGCGGCCGCGGGCGGATCCTCGACGTCGTCGTCGACCTCCGCGCCGGCTCGCCGACCTATGCCGAGTGGGAGGCGTTCGAGCTCAGCGACGAGAACATGCACGTCGTCTACGTGCCGATCGGCTTCGCGCACGGCTTCTGCGTGCTCTCGGACGTCGCCGATGTCATCTACAAGCAGAGCAACTACTACTCGTCCGAGGTCGAGCGCGGCATCCGCTACGACGACCCCCAGGTGGGCGTCGAGTGGCCGACCGGCTTCGAGCTGATCGTCTCCGAGCGCGACGCGACGGCGCCGACGCTCGCCGACGTCGCGGACAGCCTGCCCTTCCGGTACGCGCCGGCCGGCGCCTGACGTCAGCCGGCGCGCAGCTGCGCCAGCAGCCGGTCGCACTGGCGGCGCGACGTCACGCGCCAGCCGGTGTAGCCGGCGGCGTCGACGAAGTACGTGGTCCCGTACGGGACGGTCAACGCCGGCGCGTCCTCGACGGCCGCGATGCCCGTCGCGTCGCAGCGCGTCGCCGGGCCGCCCGGCTGGCCGTGCAGCGTCGGGTCGTCGTACGCGAGCTTCACCGCGCCGTCGAGGTCCCACGTCGTGTTGAAGACGGGCACGTCGGCCGGGAGGATGTTGCGCGTGTGGCGGAAGGTCACGATCGTCGCGTCCGGCGGCGGGTCGGGAACCGCCTGGCGCACCGCGGCGAGCACCCGCTGCGACTGCTTCCAGCTCTCCGCCCACGGATCCTGGTTGCGCATCTCCTGCCGCGCCAGGCTGGCGGTCCACATGAGCACCGCGATCACCGAGACGGCCACCGTCCAGCGAGCCTGCCGCGCGAGCGTCAGGAGGCCCAGCACGACGAGCACCGCGAGTCCGACGATCAGGACCGCCTCGCCCATCGACGACATCGAAGCGACGCGGTTGCCGATGCCGGTCCAGCGCGGGTGGTAGTACGGCTCGGCGGGCACGAGGAAGAGCAGGCCCGCGAGGCCGAAGAGCAGGCCGGCGCCGGTGATCGCGCACCAGGTCCGCGCGGTCCGCGCCCACTCGCCTCTGCGCCCGATCGCCAGGCCGACGCCGACCGCGCCACCCAGCACGAGCGCGAGCCCGAGCGGTCCCCACAGGAGGCTCTCTGCGGGCAGCGTGAGGCGGAAGACGTCGACCGAGGCGCCCCAGACCTCCTCGATGCGCCCGCGCAGGTAGTCGACGGTCAGCTCGATGACGCGGTTCTGCCGCGACGACATCGCTGCGAGGACGACGCCCACGACCACGACGTCCGCCACCCAGCGGCGCAGCGCGGGCCGTACCCCGGTCGTCGGCAGGTACAGCAGCGCGGAGAGCGCGATCAGCGGAGAGATGAGCTCGTAGCAGAGGATCGCCAGGGCGTAGAGGACGAGCGCGGCCGCGTGCGCCCCGCGGCGCCGCCCGACCGACGCGCTCTGCGAGCCGCGGATCGCGACGATGAGGCCCCACAGGTAGAGCGTCACTGCGACCCACGCCGGCAGCGCGGTCATCCACAAGCGGCTGCCGTCGATCGACGGGATCGTCAGGTGCACGAGCGCGACGCCCGCGGCGACGACGCCCGCCAGGCCGACGACCCGCAGCGCGAGGTACAGCGACCAGACCTGGATCGCGATGAGCGCGACGCCCGCCGCCAGATACGCCGACTGGCCGGTGCCGCCGATCATGTACAGCACCCAGATCGTGAACGAGAACATCGGGCGGTAGCCGACGTCCAGCAGCTCCCCGAGCGCGTCGAACCCGCCGCCGGCGTACTCGGCTTGGGAGATCAACGCGTAGTCGTCCATGTACCAGCCGCCGTTGACGGCGTGCGGGCCGTACAGCGCGACCGCGCCGACGACGGCGAGCAGCAGCGCCACCAGGGCCTCACGCCGGCCCGGCGCGCGCCGGCCGGCCTGGAACGGGGTCAGGAGCCCTTCGGCGAACCGCGCGAGGCCTGCGGTGACGCCGCCCGCGCGACGGGCACCGGGCTTCGCCGCCGTGGGGGCGGGATCGACGATCGACATCGCGCTACACCCTAGAGCGAGCGGCCGCCGGGCGGCCCGTCACGGCCCGCGGCCGGCCGTGGCGCAGGACGACGCCGTAGCCTCGTGCCGGTGAGCGTCCCCTCTCGGATCCGCGCGTGCCCGGCCCGCGCCCGTGCATGACGCGAGCGCGCCTGCTGAAGGGCGTCGTCGGCGTCCTCGTCATCGCGGCGCTGGTCGCGACGGTCGCGTCCCAATGGTCGGACCTCGCCGACGCGGACGTCCACGTCGAGCCGCTCTGGCTCGTGCCCGCGGCGCTGCTGCTGCTCACGTTCCAGGCGCTGCAGGGCGACGCCGCGCTGATGATCATGCGCCGGCTGGGGGCGCCGCTGCCGACGGGCCGGGGACGGGCGATCTTCGCCGCCGGCCTGCTCGCGCGCTACGTGCCCAGCGGGGTCCTCGCGCCCGTCGTCCGCGTCAAGCTGGCCAGCGACATCGGCGTGCCGAAGCGGCTCAGTGCCATAGGCCTGGTCTACGAGGTCGCAGGCGCGATCGCCTCGGCGTGCCTGCTCTGCGTCCTGGTCATCACCGAGGTCGAGCCGGTCGTCGCCGCGGCCGTCGCTGCCATGGCGGCCGGGTCGGTCGTCGCGATCGCCCCGCCGGTGTTCCGCCGGCTCGCCGCCGTCGCGCTGCAGCGCGCCGGGTACGAGGCGCCTGGGCAGATCCTGAGCACGCGCGACGTCGTCGTGCTCGTAGGGGTCTTCGCGCTGAGCTTCGTGGCCGCGGGCTTCGGCGTGCTGTGCCTTGCGCGCGCGGTCACTCCCGTGGCGCTGGACGACGTCCCCGTCGCGGTCGGGGCGTTCGCGCTCGGCTTCGTCACGAGCATGGTGGGCTTCGCGCTTCCGGGCGGGCTCGGCGCGCGCGAGCTGGGCCTCACCGGCGGGCTCGCGCTCATCATGCCGTCGCCGCTCGCGCTCGCCGTCGCGGTGCTCAGCCGGCTGGTGCAGACCGGGGTCGAGCTGGCGTACGCCGGCGTCGTGTCGCTGCTGGACCGGCGCAGCCCGTACGTCCCGCCGGAGGGGCCCCGCGAGCCGGCGCCGGAGCCGCCGGCGCCCGCGGCTCCCGCGGGCGACCGGCGCTAGGGTCTTGCGCATGGAACTGGAGCAGGCGCGCGCGCACTGGGAGACCCTCGGGGCCGAGGATCCGCTCTGGGCCGTGCTCACCGAGCCGGGGCGGCGCGGCCGCCGCTGGACCGAGGAGGAGTTCCTCCAGAGCGGCCGCGAGGAGATCGACGCGGTGTTCGCCATGCTCGAGCGCATCGGCCATCTCCCGCCGTCGGGCGAGGCCGTGGACTTCGGCTGCGGCGCCGGCCGGCTGACGCAGGCCCTCGCCGCCCGGTTCGACCTGGCCGTCGGCGTCGACGGCGCGGCGTCCATGGTGGAGACCGCCCGCCGCATGAACCGGCAGGGCGAGCGCTGCGTCTTCGTCCAGAACACGAGCGGGCGCCTCGAGGGCCTGGCGGACGACCGCTTCGCCATGGCCTACACCTGCCGCGTGCTGCAGCACATCCCGCCGCAGGCCGCGCACGGCTACATCGCGGAGCTGGTCCGCGTCCTCCGTCCCGACGGCGTGCTCGTGTTCCAGATCCCCGAGCGGCCGTCGACGACGCTGCCGGGGCTGGCGATGCGCATCCTCCCGCAGCCGGCGGTCAACGCGCTGCGCCGGGCCTATCAGCGCTCGTCGTCGACGATGGAGATGCACGGGACGCGCCGCGCGGACGTGGAAGCGCTCGTCGCGCGCCACGGCGGACGCGTCGTCCACGTGCAGCCCGACGACGCCGCCGGGCCGCACTGGCGCTCCTTCACGTACGTCGTGCGCCGCTAGCCGGCGATCAGCACGATCAGCCCCGACGCGGCGCCCCACAGGACGACGCACGCCAGAAGCGGGACGTCGCGGACGACCGCGACGGACGGGTCCTCGACCTCCGCCGACCTGTGGTGGATGAGGAAGAGGCCGCGGAAGATGCCGTAGAGGACGAACGGCACCGTGAGCAGCATCCAGTCCGTCCGCGCGCCGAGCGCCGCGTACAGCGTGTAGACCACGAGGATCGCGGGCGTCACCACGGCGATCAGCTCGTCGAGCAGCGATACCGAGTAGTAGTCGAGCACCGGACGCCGCGGTGAGGACGCGCCGCCCAGCGCGACCGCTTCGCCGCGCCGCTTGGCCAGGCCGAGGAAGAGCGCGAGCAGGGCCGTGCACATGAGCAGCCACTGCGAGAGGACCGTGTCGACCGCGAGCGTGCCGGCCAGCGCGCGCAGGACGAAGCCCGCGCTGATGACCATCACGTCGATGAACAGGACGTGCTTGAGCCCGTTGGAGTAGCCGAGCTGCAGCACGAGGTAGCCGGCGCAGGCGAGCAGCGTCCACCCGTTGATGAGCGCGGCGATCCCGAGCCCGACCGCGGCGGTCCCGGCCGACCAGGCGTACGCGGCTCCGACGCTGAGGTCCCCGCGCGCGATCGGGCGGTTGGCGGTGCGCGGGTTGGTGCGGTCGCCCTCCGCGTCGCGCGCGTCGTTGAGCAGGTACGTCGCGCCGCTGACGAGGCAGAACGCGACCAGCGCGAGCAGCGCGTTGCCGGCCGCCCACAGCTCGGTCGCCTGGCCGGAGAACAGGACGCCGGCGAGGACGAAGGCGTTCTTCGTCCACTGCTTCGGGCGCATCGTCTCCAGCACGACTGCGAGTCGGCCGGCCTCGCGTTCCACGGGCGGGCCCGGCGCAGGAACGCGCTGCTTCTCCGTCACGACCACCGACGAGAGGCTACTGCGGCTCGCAGTAGCCTGGCTGCGGTGCCTGCGCGGTTCACGTTCGTCACGTACTACTGGCATCCGTACGTCAGCGGCCTCACGCTCCACGTCAGCCGGGTCGCCGAAGGCCTGGCGGCCGCCGGCGCCGAGGTCGAGGCGGTCGTCGCACGCCACCAGCCCGAGCTTCCCGCGCGCGAGCGCATCGCGGGCGTCGACGTGCGGCGCGTGCCCGTCCGCGCGCGGTTCGACCGCGCCGTGATCGCGCCGGGCCTGCTGCCCGCCGTCGCGGCCGCCGCGCGCCGATCGGACGTCGTGGTCGCCGTCACCCCGATGGCCGAGGCCGCGCCCCTCGCGCTCGCCGTGCGCCCGCAGGCCAAGCTCTGCGTCTACCACATCTGCGACGCGGAGCTTCAGCCGTCGCCGCTGTCCGGCGCGATCATGCGCGTGGCGGACGCGTCCGCGCGAACGGCTGTCCGGCTCGCCGACCGCGTCGTCGCGTCCTCCGCCGACTACGCGGCGCACTCGCGCATCCTCCGGGCCCGCAGTCGCGAGGTCGCGGCGCTCCCGCCGCCGATCGAACTCGACGCGTTCCACCGCGACGGTGCGGCCCCGCGCGAGGGCGGCTCGCGCCCGCGGGTCGGCTTCCTCGGCCGGCTGACGTTCGAGAAGGGCCTCGACCGGCTGATCCGCGCCGCCGCGCAGATGGAGCCGCAGCCCGAGCTCGTCCTCGCCGGTGACAGCGACGGCGTCGCCGGGGGCGGCGAGGCGGCGGCGTTGCGGCGGCTCGCGGCCGACCTCGGCGTGACGCTGCGGCTGCTCGGCCGGCTGGACGACGAGGAGCTGCCGGGCTTCTACCGCTCGCTCGACGTGTTCGCGCTCCCGAGCGTCAACTCGCTCGAGGCGTGGGGGATGGTGCAGGTCGAGTCGATGCTGTGCGGCACGCCGGTCGTGTGCTCAGCGCTCCCCGGTGTGCGCGAGGTCATGCAGCGCGCGGGGATGGGCTTGACCGTGCCGCCGGGCGACGTCGAGGCGCTCGCCCGAGGCCTCGAGCAGGTCCTGCGCGCGCCGTCAGAGCACGTGCGGCCGCGCGACCAGGTCATCCGGTCGCTCGGCCTCGACACGGTCGTCGGCGACCACGTCGAGACGCTGCTCGCGCTGGCCCGCTAGCTGCGGCGCAGCCAGCGCGCGAGCCGCGTGGTCGTGGCGGCCTTGGTGGCGGGCTGCGGGACCGCCGCCTCGCCCTGGTCGTGCGCAGCCCGCAGACGCGCGAGGATCTCGCGCGCGCGGGCGAGGTCCTCCGGCTGCGGCGGGTGGAGCGCGGAGGCGCCGGTGACGACGTCCTGCAGGGGCGCGGTCGCGAGCTCCGGCCGCCCGGCCTGGTCCCACGCGTAGCCCTCGTGGAACCGCGAGGACCACCGCAGGTGCCACGGCAGGCTGTCGTCCTGCCACATCGGGGCGAAGCGCCGCGCAGCCTCCTCGGGCGCGCCGCGGTGCAGCAGCTCGACCATGCCGAGCGCCCAGCTCGCGTCGCCCCAGCCATCCGGCCGGTGACCGGCGTCGAGATCGGCCGCGGCCTCGTCGGCCACCCGATCGGCGAGCTCGAAGCTCCCAGAGACGACCGCCTGGACGAGGATCTCGCGTGCGACCTCGGAGCGCCCCGGCCCGGCCTCTTCCAGCGCGCGCGCGACACGGTCCGCGTCGCCTCCGAGCACCGCCTCCTGCCGCCGTGCATGGCGGACGGCGAGCTCGAGCGCGTACGTGGTCGCGTCGAGGTCGTCCAGCCGCCGTTCGCCCGCTCGGACGGCGGCGCCGAACGCGGCCGCCGCGACCGCACGGTTGCCGCGCGCCAGCGCCAGCTGGCCGCGTGTCACGAGCGCGAAGCAGAAGGCGTGCCCCCCGTCGACGGGGAGGGACGCGGCCGCCGGGTCGGCGACGTGGCCGTACCGCTCCCGGAGGCAGGCGTCCACGGCGTCCAGGGCGCTCTCGGCCAGCGCCAGGTCACCGCGGGCGAGGCCCCGGTAGGCCAGCTGCTGGTACAGCCCGAGCCGGGCAGGCGCGTCTGGCGCCAGCGCGGCGGCGCGCTCTCGGAGGTACCGCACGACGACCTCGTCGGAGATCGCGGGGTCGGCCGACCAGCCGAAGGGGCGGCGGCTCGCGGCGGCATGGAGCGACGGGCCGTCCTCGAGCAGCTCCACGTGCCCGTACCCGGCGCCGCGGAGCACGCGTTCGAGCGAGTCCCGGGTGTGGAGCATCGTGTGGAAGCCGGGTGAGAGCATCGTCCGCACGAGGCTCGGGTCGCGCTCGGGCGAGAGATGGCCGGCGTTCGGCGTGCACAGGATCACGACGCCACCCTCGCCGGCGGCCCCCGCCAGCGATGCGACGAACGCGTGCGGGTCCGCGACGTGCTCGATCACCTCGTTCGCCAGCACGACGTCCCAGGCCGCCGCCGGGATCTCGTCCGTCTCGCCCAGGAGCGCCCGGATGACGGGAACGCCGAGCTCGGCTGTCGCGGCGCGCGACCACGCACCCGCGTCGACGCCAAGCACCTCCCACCCCAGCGCGTGCTGCGCGAAGTCGAGCGCGAACCCGGTTCCGCAGCCGACGTCGAGGAAACGCACGTCCGGGCCGGCGTCGACCCGGCCGAGGCACTCCACTCCGGCGATCAGCCCGAAGGCCAGCTCGAAGCCGCGGACCGCCTCGGCGTCCGACCACGTGGCATACCGCTCCGGCTCCAGCTCCGGGAAGACGTGGAGCCCGCACTCGGGACAGGCGAGCAGCCGGTGGACGCTGTCGCGGTGCTCCATCTCCAGCCGCGCCGGCTTGGGCCCACGGTGGTCGCAGACCGGGCACGCCGCAGCGCCCTCGTGGCCGGCGAGCCAGGTGATCCGGGCCACGGCCAGGTCAGACCGCGTACTCGGTGGGGTCGAACGCGTCCAGGTGGTCGCGGACCCACTCGACCATCTCGGCGATCCCGTCGTCGAGGCTGTAGCGCGGCTCCCAGCCGGTCACGCGGCGCATCTTCTCCGGCCCGGAGATCAGCCGCATCACCTCGCTCGCGCTCGGGCGCGTGCGCGCGGGGTCCTGCTCGACGACGAGCTCACGCCCGACCGCGCGGCCGACCGATTCGACCATGTCGGCGATCGAGTGGTCCACGCCGGTGCCGAGCTGCAGGGTCTCGCCGTTCGCCGCCGGCGCCCGCGCCGCCGCGAGGAAGCCGCTGACGGTGTCGGCCACGTACGTCATGTCGCGGCGCGGGTCGAGCGAGCCGAGCCGGACCGGGCCGCCCGCGAGCGCCTGCACCATGATCGTGGGCAGGACGGCGCGCATCGACTGCCGCGGGCCGTACGTGTTGAACGGCCGCACGATCGTGGCGGGCAGCTCGTACGAGCGATGGAAGCTCATCACGAGCTGGTCGGCGGCCGCCTTGCTCGCGGCGTACGGCGACTGAGCGACGATCGGGTGCTCCTCGGTGATCGGCACCTGCTGCGCGGTGCCGTACACCTCGGAGGTCGACGTGTGGACGAGCCGGCCGACACCCGCGTCCCGCGCCGCAAGGGCGATGTTGAGGGTCCCGGTCACGTTGACGTCGAACACGTGCCGCGGCTGCTGGTACGAGTACGGGATCGCGATGAGCGCCGCAAGATGGAAGACGACCTCGCGCCCCGCGACCAGCCGCTCCATCGCCTCGGAGTCGCGCACGTCCGAGCGCTGCAGCTCGACCTCGTCCACGATCTCCGGCGAGGCCCACCGCAAGGCGCCGTCGTCGCGCTGCGCGCGGTAGCTCGCCAGGGCACGGACCTGCGCGCCGGAGCGCACGAGCTGCTCCACGAGATGGCTCCCGATGAAGCCGCCGGCGCCCGTGACGGCGACGGGGACGCCTGACCAGTCGGAGATGGGCGAGGACGACGCGGAGGGGCTCACCGACGCGAGTCTAGTTGTCGCCCTCGCGTCACGCGGCGACCGGCGGGCCGTCCCCATCGCGCGGATATCCTCACGCCGCTGATGCGCCTCCTCGTCGTCGGATTCGCGGACAGCGTCCACATCGCGCGGTACCTGGAGCTCCTCCGCGACACCCCGTGGGACGTGCACCTGTTCCAGTCGCGGCCAGGCGGCGCCCCGCATCCGGAGCTGCCGGCGGTCACGCTGCACGTGTCCGAGCCGGGCATGCGGAAGGCGAACGAGCACGTGCGCCTGGCCCCTGGGCCCGAGCAGGACCCGATGTCGTTCGCCGAGCGCGTCGACCACCTGGAGCGCGTGATCCACGAGATCCGGCCGGACATCGTGCACAGCCACGAGATCCAGCACGCGGGGGCGCTCGTGGAGGCGGTCCGCCGCCGCGACGGCCTGCCGCGCGTCCCGTGGCTCGTCACGAACTGGGGCAGCGACATCCTGTGGTGGGGCCGGGAGCCCCTGTACTCGGCGCGCATCCGCGAGGTCATGCGCGGATGCGACTACTACGGGGGCGAGTGCCACCGTGACATCGCGCTCGGGCGCGCGTTCGGGTTCCGCGGCAGGGTCGTCGGCGTCTGGCCGGTCGCGGGCGGGGTGGATCTCGATCACGCCCGGACGCTGCGTGCGCCCGGTCCGACGTCGCGACGGCGGGCGATCTCGGTCAAGGGCGCGGTGAGCAGGAACGGGCAGGGCGCCGTCGCCTTCGAAGCGGTCACCCGCTGTGCCGATCTCCTCGCCGGTTGGGAGGTGTGCGGGTACCAGATGGAGCGCGAGCTGGGAGAGCGCTACGAGCAGCTCGCCGACGACGCCGGCTTCACCTACACGGAGCTGTCCGGCCTCGACTCCCGCCGGTCGAAGCACGACGACCTCCTCGCCATGCACGGACGCTCGCGCGTGTCGGTCGGCCTCAACCTCACCGATGCGCTCAGCACGTCCTTCCTGGAGGCGATCGCCATGGGGTCGTTCCCGGTCCAGGGCAACAGCAGCTGCGGTGGCGAGATCACGCCCCCGGGGCGTGGCGCCCTGTTCGTGTCGCCGTCCGACCCCGACGATGTCACCGCGGCGCTGCGCCGGGCGCTCACCGACGACGAGCTGGTGGACTCCGGCGCCGAGGTCAACGCGCGCGCGGTGCGCGAGCACCTCGACCGCCGGCGGACCCGGGCGCGCGTCCTCGACGCCTACGATCGCATCATGTCCGACGTCGCCCTCGAGGCCGCCTGACGCATGCCCGAGCCGTTCGCCACGATCATCCTGCCGGGACCCGGCGACGCATCCGCCACGGTGGCGTCGGTGCGCGCGGAGGCCGGCGACGACGCCCGTGTGCTCGCCCTCGGCACCGACGTCGCTGCGGACCTGCCACGGGCGACGGCCGAGGAGGCGCTCGCCGCCGCGCCCGTCCTCACCTTCCTGCGCGCAGGAGACCGGTGGGTGCCGGGATCGTTCGCCGCATGGCGGCGGCCGTTCGACGCTCACCCGACCGCTGTGCTCTCCGCGGCGTCGTACGCGCTGGTGGACGCCGCCGGTACGCGGCTGCTCGAGGTGCGACCGCCCCGGCCGCCGTTCGACGCGCAGGACCTGCTCCTGCGCACGGTCATCGAGCCGGCCGCGGTCATCGTGCGGGCCGGCGTGCTCGACGCGGCGGCGCTCGAGTGCCTGCTGCGGCCGCACGGCGACTCGGTGGTCTGGAGCGCGCTGGTGGCCGAGCACGGCCTGCTCCCCTCCTGGGAGCTGGCGGCGGAAGTCGCCCTCGACCCGGCGCGCCACGGGTTCGCTCCCGAGGCCCGGGCCGAGGCGATCGTCGCGTCCGTCCGCGGGCAGCGCGATCCCGACGCGCACGGGGCGGCGACGGTGCGGCGCGAGCTGCTCCGCCGCCTGTTCATCGAGCCCGACCCGGGCGCCGCGCTGGCCGGCATCGACCTCTTCGACACCTTGACCGCGGGCGGGAGCGCCAGCAGCGTCGGCCGCGCCGTGGTCGAGGACCTGCAGTGGGCGCTCGAGCGGCAGCGCGACGCGCTTGCCGCGGAGCGCGTCGGGTGGGTGCGCGGCGAGGTCCGGCCGGAGGAGGCGCTCCCCGTGATGGGCGACGAGGAGCTCACCGACTGGCGGCTCAAGGCGGAGTACTTCTGGAACGAGATGGGCGTCCGCGACACGGAGATCGCCCGGTTGAAGGCCGAGCTCGCCGAGCGGGACGCGCGCATCGCGCTCCTCGACGCGCGGCGGCAGGGGACGGAGGCCACGTGAGTCGGCCCCTGGTCTCCATCGTCGTGCCCACGTACGACCGCGCGGGCTTCGTGGAGACCGCGGTCATGAGCGTCCTCGAGCAGGAGTACGACAACGTCGAGGTCATCGCGCTCGACGACGGCTCGTCGGACGAGACGCCGGCGGTCCTCGAGCGCATCGCGGAGCGCGTCGGCGACGAGCGCTTCCGCTGGGGGCGCCACGACAACGTCGGGCAGGCCGAGACCATCAACCGTGGGTTCGACATGGCCGGTGGCGAGCTCCTCGGGTACCTCAGCTCGGACGACTACCTGCTCCCGGGGGCGTTGACGACGCTGGTCGCCGCCGCCGAGGAGCACCCCGACGCCGACGTCGTCTATCCCGACTTCCTGGTCGTGGACGAGTCCGACGCGGTCACGGACCGGGTGGAGACGGTCCAGCACACCCTGGCGGACGCGCTGCGCTGGTCGATCTGCATCCCCGGCGTCGGGGCTCTGATGCGGCGGCGCTGCTTCGAGCGTGTCGGCGGCTGGGACAGCCGGTACCACTTCGTGCCCGACTTCGAGTGGTGGCTGCGCTGCGGCGACGTCCGGTTCCTCCGCGTCCCCGTGTTCGCCGGCGCCTGGCGGACGCACGGCGGATCCATCACGATGAACGACTTCGACGTCGAGAACGTCCTCGCGCGGCTGGACGAGCGGCTGACCATGCTCGGTGAGGTCTTCGCGCGTGACGACCTGCCGGCGGCGGTTCGCGACGTCCGCGAGCAGGCGTACTCCGCGATGCTGATCGAGATGGGCGCCCTGCTCGACCAGGGCCACATCAACGCGCCCGACCGCCGCTGGGGCATCGAGGACCGCGTGGCGTCCCAGACGTCGGAGCGGACCCGCCGGGTCTACGAGGAGGGCATCCTCTGGAGCCGGAACATGGCCCGGTTCCACGAGCAGCGCGCCGACGCCGCGACCTACGAGATCGGCCAGCTGCGCTCGACGATCGAGACGCTCGAGGAGACGGCCCGGCTCGCGACCGAGCGCGCCGACCTTCTCGACGCCCGGCTTCGCGAGGCGACGGCCGGTCGAGAGGCCGCTGACGCGGAGCTGGCCGTGTTCCGCCGGGCGGCGGCGCGGCCGCTGTGGCTGCGCGCGGTGCGGCACGCGGTGCCGCAGGCGGTCCGCCCGCGGGTCGGTGCCGCATGGCATCGGGTGAGGCGGCTGCGGCGCGGATGACGCGGGTCCTCGTCGTCGGTGCCTCGGGCATGCTCGGGCACAAGGTCGTCCAGCGCCTCGGCACGCGCATGGAGACGTGGGCCACCGTCCGCGGTGAGCGGCCGGCGCCGCAGGTCGCGCCGCTGCTCGACCCGGCGCGGACGATCACCGGGGTCCGCGCGGAGGACCTGACGACCGTCCGGGACGCGCTCGAGCGGAGCGGCGCCTCAGCCGTGATCAACGCGGTCGGCATCATCAAGCAGGCCGACGCGGCGAAGGCCGCCGTGCCCTCGATCCGGGTGAACTCGCTGTTCCCGCACGAGCTGGCGGAGCTGTGCGCCGACGCCGGCGCCCGCCTGATCCACGTTTCGACGGACTGCGTGTTCTCCGGCGCGCGCGGCGGCTACGTCGAGGACGACCTCCCGGACGCTCGCGACCTCTACGGCCGCTCGAAGCTGCTGGGCGAGGTGACTGAGAGCCCCACGGCCGTCACGCTGCGGACGTCGATCGTCGGACGCGAGCTGATCGGCGCGCTCGGGCTGTTCGAGTGGTTCCTGTCCGAGCGCGGCAACCGCGTGCGGGGGTTCTCGAAGGCGATCTTCAGCGGGCTCACCACGGCGGCGCTCGCGGACCTGATGGGCGATGTGATCGAGCACCACGGCGAGCTGACCGGGCTCTGGCACGTCAGCGCGGCGCCGATAGACAAGCTCACCCTCCTGGAGAAGCTGCGCGACGCCCTGGACGCGCCGATCGAGATCGAGCCGGACGAGCGCCTGGTGATCGACCGCAGCCTCGACAGCACCCGTTTCCGGGAAGCCACCGGCTGGCGGCCCCCTTCGTGGGACGACATGCTCGCCGAGCTGGCGGCCGACCCTACCCCGTACGAGGAGCTCCGTGATGTCGATCCTGCTCGGTAAGCGCGTCCTGGTGACCGGAGGCACCGGCTCACTCGGGCGCGTGCTGGTCGGGCGCCTGCTGACCGGCGAGCTCGGCATGCCCGCCGAGGTCGTCGTGTTCTCCCGCGACGAGGCCAAGCAGCACGCGATGCGGCTGGACTTCCAGCACCGCGTCACCGCCACCGACGACGTCCTCTACGGCGAGAGCCGCAGCAAGCTGCACTTCCGCATCGGCGACGTGACCGACCTGGCGTCGATCTCGAACGCGATGCGCGGGGCCGACTTCGTCTTCCACGCTGCGGCGATGAAGCAGGTCCCCGCCTGCGAGTACCAGCCGTTCGAGGCGGTCAAGACGAACGTCCTCGGCGCCGAGAACATCGTCCGCGCCATCCGCGATCACCAGCTGCCGATCGAGGCCGTCATCGGCGTCACCACCGACAAGGCGTGCAAGCCGGTCAACGTGATGGGCATGACGAAGGCGCTGCAGGAGCGCATCCTCGCGCACGCGAACCTCGACAGCCCGCGGACGCGGTTCCTCACCGCGCGGTACGGCAACGTCCTGGCGTCGCGCGGCTCCGTCATCCCGCTCTTCCACGACCAGATCCGCCGCGGTGGGCCGCTCACCATCACGACGACCGCGATGACGCGGTTCCTCCTCAGCCTCGACGACGCGGTCGACACGGTCTTCGCCGCGCTGCGCGAGGGACGCCCGGGCGAGACGTACATCCCGCGGGCGCCCGCGGTCCGGATCCCCGACCTCGCGCAGGCGCTCATCGGCGACCGCGACATCCCCATCGAGGTGACGGGCGTGCGCCCCGGGGAGAAGACGCACGAGATCCTCGTGTCCGAGGAGGAGGCTCAGCGCGCGGTCGTGCGCGGGGACTTCCTGGCGATCGGGCCGATCCTGCCCGAGCTGCGGCAGGACGACCCGGCCGACGTGCCGTTCGAGGGCCCCGAGTACAGCTCCGGCACCGACCTGCTGGACCTCGACGGCGTCAGCGACCTGCTCACCCGCAACGGGCTCCGGTTCGAGGACGAGCCCTCCTTCTACACGTGAAGGTCATGACCGTGCTCGGCACGCGGCCGGAGATCATCCGGCTGTGCCGCGTGATCGAGCGCCTCGACGCCGCCGCCGACCACGTGCTCGTGCACACCGGCCAGAACTACGACGCCGGGCTCAGCGACGTGTTCTTCGAGCAGCTCGGCGTGCGTGCGCCCGACCACCATCTCGGCGTGTCCGGGACGAGCTTCGGCGGGCGCGTCGGGCAGATCATCGAGCGGACCGAGGCGCTGCTGCGCTCCGAGCGGCCCGACCGCCTGCTCATCCTCGGCGACACCGACAGCGGCCTGTCCGCGATCGCGGCCAAGCGGCTCGGCGTCCGTGTCTTCCACATGGAGGCCGGGAACCGCTGCTACGACGACCGCGTCCCCGAGGAGGTGAACCGCCGCATCATCGACCACAGCAGCGACGTGCTCCTGCCGTACACGGAGGGCAGCCGGCGGAACCTGCTCCGGGAGGGGATCGGGTCGGACCGGGTGCTCGTCACGGGGAACCCGATCAACGAGGTGCTGCGCCACTTCGAGCCGCAGGTCGACGCGGTGGCCGAGCAGGTCCATCGGGAGCTCGGCGTCGAGCCGGGCCGGTACCTCCTGCTCACCGCGCACCGGCAGGAGACGGTCGACGTCGAGGCGCGGCTGCGGTCGCTCGTCACGGGCATCCTGCGCGTGGCGGAGGAGCACGACCTGCCCGTGGTCGCGAGCATCCACCCGCGCACGCGCAGCCGGCTCGAGGCGTTCGGGATCCCGTTCGACGACGGGCGGCTGCTCGGCGGCGGCACCTTCGGGTTCTTCGAGTTCGTCGCGCTCGAGCGCCACGCCCGGTGCGTCCTGAGCGACAGCGGCACGGTGCAGGAGGAGTGCTGCATCTTCGGCGTGCCCACCGTGACCCTCCGGGACACCACCGAGCGGCCGGAGACGATCGAGTGCGGGAGCAACGTCCTCAGCGGGGTCGAGCCGGACGACATCGCGCGGGCGATGCGGCTCGCGCTCGACCCGGCCGCGCACTGGATGGCCCCGCCCGAGTACCTCGTCGACAACGTGAGCACGACGGTCGCCCGGATCGTGCTGGGGCGCTGAGCCGATGCGCGCCGTGGTCATGGCCGGCGGTCAGGGGATGCGCATGCGCCCCTACACGACCGTGCTTCCGAAGCCGCTCCTGCCGGTCGGCGATCGCCCGATCCTCCAGATCCTCCTCGAGCAGCTCGCGGCGGCGGGCACGACGCACGTGGACCTGTGCGTCGGCTACCTCAGCTCGCTGATCCGTGCGTTCCTGACCGAGACGGACCTGGACATCGGCGACATGGAGATCGCCTTCCACACCGAGGCCGAGCCGCGCGGCACGGCAGGAGCGCTCCGCGACCTCCCCGGCCTGGGCGAGGGCAGCTCCTTCCTGTCGCTCAACGGCGATGTCCTGACCTCCCTCGACTTCGCGGCGGTGATGGGCCATCACCGCGCGACGGACGCGGCGCTGACCGTCGCGGTCAAGTCCCAGCGCACGGAGATCGGCTCCGGTGTCCTCGACCTGGACGGCGACCGTGTGACGGCGTGGGTCGAGAAGCCGGTGCTGACGCACCGCGTCAGCCTGGGCATCTACGCCATCGCGCCGCGCGCGCTTGCGCTGCTTCCTGAGGGGCGAGTCGACGTGCCGGACCTCGTCGAGCGGCTTCTCGCGGCCGGCGAGCTCGTGAACGCGTACCAGTTCGACGGTGCGTGGTACGACATCGGCACGCTGAGCGATCACGAGATCGCTGCGCAAGACGCGCTGGAGCGTCCGGAGCAGTACCTCCGCGAGAGCACGACCTCGCCGGCCGACGCGTAGTCCGGAGGCGGCTCGAGCGCCGTACGGACAGGCGTCGGCTGCGCTGGGCAGCCGACGCCGAGTGGCGGGCTACGGCCTGACGCGGACGGCGATGCGGGGCGACGCGGCCGCGGTGTACGGGTACGCCGCGTCCTGGCGGGCGACCGCGCGGAACCGGTAGGTCGCCGGGCGGGTCGTGCGCAGGAACCGGTAGGACGCCTTGAAGCGGCCCTGGCGGTCGGCACGGACGGCGCCCTTGAGGAAGCTGCGCCAGCGGCCGTCGACGAGGACCTGGAGGTCGACGAGCGGGCCGTGCTTGGCGGTCGGCCTGCCCTTGACCGTGCCGGTGAAGCGGACGCGGCTGCCGTTGCGCAGGCGGCGCGGCGTGGCGGTCAGGCGCAGCTTGGCGGCCACGAGCAGCGTCACGGTCTTGGTCGCGGTGAGGTCCGTGTCCGCGGTGTACGCGCGGTAGCCGAAGGTGAGCTCGCGGCTCGGGCCCTTCGGGACGGTGAGCGTGAACTCGCCGCGGGCGTTCGTGGTGAGCGGGCGGCCCGCCTTGGGCTTCGCGCCGGCGCGGCGGACGCGGGTGGCGACGCTGACCGTCGCGCCCGCGACCGGCTTGCCGGTCTCGTCCGCGAGGGTGCCGCGGATGGTGGCGGGCTTTCCGTAGGCGACGCGGCGGGTGGTGCGGTCGTCGGTTAGGCGGACGACGAGCTTGGCGTTCGGGCTGGCGTTCGTGCCGTTAGGCGCGCCCTCGCCGCGCGGGGTGGCGGTCGGGGTCGTGCCGCCGCTCGGCTTGTCACCCCCACCGCTCGGGCCGCCGCCGCCGGGCGCGGGCGGCTTCGCGGCGGTGACGACCCCGGTCGGTGCTGACTCCGCGGTCGTCGTCTCGCCGATGCTGTTCTCGGCCGTCGAGGTGAACACGATCCGCTTCCCGAGGTCCGCGTCCGTGAGCCGGTACGCGGTCGAGGTCGCGCCGGCGATCGGCGTGCAGGTCGTCGCGTCGCACCGCAGGAACCGGGTCGCGGGCGCGGCGTTCGTCGCGCCGGAGAACGCGCCCGGATCGCCCGCGAGCACCTCCCCGACGCTGGCCGCGCCGGTGATGGCGGGCGTCCGGGTGACTGCCGGCGCCTTGACGTTGTCCACCACGACCTTGCCCGCGGGCGTCTCCGCGCTGGTGTTGCCGGCCGCGTCGGTGACGGTGACGGTCAGCGCGTGCTCGCCGTCCGGGACCAGCCGCGTGTCCACCGGGATCGTCCCCACGGAGGAGACCGGGCACGCCGCCCAGTCGTGGTACGCGCATCGGGCCGGATCGTCGGTCGCGTCGTCCTCTCCGACGACCGTCCCACCGAGCCGCGCCACGACCCGCGCAACCCCGCTCTCCGCGTCCGCCGCGGTGTAGGTCAGGGTCCGCACCCCGCCCTGCCCGCCCGCGCCCATCAGCGGCCCGCCCACGGGCCCGGGCGAGGGCGGCTCGTCCTCCTCGGCGGTGAGGATCGCCCACTTCCACTCCTGCCGGTACGTGTTGCCGGACTTGCAGTCGCCGCCGGACGTGCACGCGACGCCGAGCAGTGCCTCTCGCGTTCCGGCCGCGAAATTGATGGTCCATGTGGCATCGCAGAGGGAAAGCGCGCCGCAGACGACGAACTCGCCCGGCGTCACGGTCGTCCGGAGAGAGCCCGCGCTGTCGGCCGGCTTGACGTACGCGACCGTGCCGCGGACCTGCAGCTGCCGCAACTCGATGTCTTTGCTCGCCGGCACGATGACCTGAAACCCTGCGAAGCCACCGAAGAACGGGTAGGTGTTGAAGCCCGAGGTGACATCACTGCGGCCGAAGAACCCACCGGCGGCGCACGTCGTCGTAGGCATGCCGACGAAGGCTGGGTCGCCGCTGTGATGCGCCACCCACGGGCCTTGCGACGTCGACTCCTTCCCCGGCACCGCGCAGGCGCGGATCGGGTACTCGCCGGCGGTGGCCGGCGCGGGCGGCAGGCCGCCGAGCGCGGCGAGCGCCGCCAGGGCAGCCGCGCGCCGCATCGTTCGCAGTCTCATGAGCACGTCCTCTCGTCGGGTCGGTGGGGTCCGGCGAGAGGGCTGCTCGGCTGGAGCTTCGCCCCTGTTGAGTACTGGAGATCTGCGTGTCTCTGAGGCTCAAGCGTGCCGAAACTCCGCAGAAGCCCTGCAAATCGACGCACTCCCTGCGCGAAGACGCGCGAGTGGTGGCGCGCCAGCTCGACACCCGTACGAGGCGCGACGCGGCGGAGTGTCGGCGCGACGACACCCCGCCACACGCCCGCAGCTCACTGCTTGGGCGGCAGCACCTCGTACTCGCCCTCGACCTTGACCGGGCCCTCGCCGTCCGGCGCGGGCTCCCGCGAGAAGCGCGCGGGCTCGTGCTCGGCGCCCGAGGGCAGCTCCCCGACCGGGCGCCGCCAGAGCGGGAAGTCGGGGTACGTCTCGACGACCTTGCGGCCGGTGTCGACCAGGCCGCCGAGCGCGACCAGCAGCGCGCCGCCGACGCCGATCCACAGCCCCAGCTGCGGCTCCAGGCTCGCGTCGAGGTCGGGCGGCGAGACGATGCGGCGGAACATCAGCGCGGCGACGACCAGGCCGAGCACCGTCCGCGCGATCAGCACGGGGCGGGTCTGCGCGACCACGGCGCTGAGGAGCGTCAGCGCGGCGCCGCCCACCACCACCCAGCGCAGGCGGGTGAACGTGTCCCAGCCGGTGGAGTCGGAGTCCGGCGTGGCTCCTGGTCGGTCGACGTGGTACCAGACCATCAGCAGTGCAAGGACGGTGATGACGGCGCCGGCGGCGCTCAGCACGCGTCCGATCGTCGGGGGCAGCATGTGACCTCCCAGAATCGGGTGCAGATGCGGACGAGCGGGCCAGACTACCGATCGCCCTACTCTTCACGGGTCAGATGAGCCGTCTCCCCCTGCTCTCGCCGCGCCAGTACGAGCTGATCACGCTCACGGCGCTGATCCTGCTCTTCGCGATCGTCCTGTCCGGCGCGGCGGTCCGCCTCACGGGCTCCGGGCTCGGGTGTGAGCACTGGCCGCGCTGCGGCGAGACCGTCGTCGCGCCGCTGGAGACCCACGCGATGATCGAGTTCGGCAACCGCGTGGTCACCGGCATCGTCGGCATCCCGTGCCTGGTCGCGTTCTTCGCGAGCTTCCGCCGCACCCCACGCCGCCGCGACCTGACGATCCTCTCCGCGCTGCTCCCGCTCGGCGTCCTCGGGCAGGCGATCCTCGGCGGCCTGACGGTCATCTTCGAGCTCCAGCCGGGCTTCGTCATGGCCCACTTCCTGCTGTCGATGGTCATCCTCGCCTGCGCCGTCGCGCTCTACTGGCGCGCGCGGCACGAGCCCGACACGCGCCCCGTCCACGACCGCAAGGTCGTGCTCGCCACGCGGGCGCTCATCCCGGTCGGCGGCCTCGCGCTCTTCGCGGGCACGCTCGCGACCGCCGCCGGCCCGCACCCCGGCAGCGCCGGCACCGGCGAGGTGGTGGAGCGGCTCGACTGGCTCGCGCTCGACACGATGATCCACTGGCACGGCCGGACGGGCACGCTCCTCGGGCTGGCCGCGGTCGGCGCGTGGCTGATCGCCCGCAGGCGGGGCGGCGACCCCGCGCTCATGCGGTGGCTGACGATCCTCTGCCTGCTCGTCGCGTCGCAGGGCTTCATCGGCTTCGCGCAGTACACGCTCGACCTCCCGGCCGGGCTGGTGTGGGTCCACATCGTGGTCGCCTCGGCGGCGTGGATCGCGCTGCTGTTCGCGGTCGCCGCCGCCGGGCGGCTGGTGCCCGCCGAGGCACCCGCGCCGCGCGCGGGCGAGCCCGAGCAGCAGCGGCAGTGGGCGACCTCGAGTTCCTGATCCTGCTGCTGGCCTGCGTCGCCCTCCTCGTGTGGGTGGCGCGGCAGCTGCAGATCCCGTACCCGATCGTCCTCGTCTTCGGCGGCCTCGGCCTCGGGGCGCTGCCGGGCCTGCCGGACCTGGAGCTCGACCCGCACGTCGTCTTCCTCGTCTTCATCCCGCCGCTCGTGCACGCGGCGGGGTACCAGGCCTCGCCGAAGCTCCTCGCGCGCGACTGGCGGCCGATCAGCCTCGCCGCCGTCGTCCTCGTCGGCCTGACGATCGGGGCCGTCGCGGTCGCCGCCCACACGCTGATCGACGGGATGAGCTGGGGTGCCGCGTTCGTCCTGGCGACCGTGCTCGCGCCGACCGACCTCGTCGCCGCAACCGCGATCTTCCGCCGCCTCGGCGCGCCCGAGCGCGTGGTCAACCTGATCGAGGGCGAGAACCTCGTCAACGACGGCACCGCGCTCACCGCGTGGCGCCTCGCCATCGCGGCCGTCGCGACCGGCGCGCTCACGTTCGGCGACGCGGCCGGAGAGCTCCTCCTCGTCGCCGGCGCCGGCACGCTGCTCGGCTTCGCCATCGGCTGGGTCGTCGCGCAGCTGCGCCGCCGCCTGGACGACACCCTGATCGAGATCACGGTCACGCTCCTCACGCCGTACGTCGCGTACGTCCTGGCGGAGGAGCTCGGGATGTCGGGCATCCTCGCCGCCGTCGTCAGCGGCGTCTTCCTCGGCGTCCGCGACCCGGGCATCACCGACGCGTCCACGCGCATCCAGGCCTACGGCTTCTGGGAGGTGCTGACGTTCATCCTCGAGTCGCTCCTCTTCGTGCTCGTCGGCCTCCAGTTCCCGCAGGTCCTCGACGCGATCGACGAGCCCGCCGGCCAGCTGCTGCTCGACGGCGTGCTGATCGCGCTCGTCGTCATGGCCGTCCGCCTCGTGCACCACTTCACGGTCCTGGAGGTGGACGAGCTCGTCGCGGGCGGCACGCCGCTGCCGCGCAAGGAGCGGCTCGTCGTCGGCTGGGCCGGGATGCGCGGCGCGATCTCGCTCGCGGTCGCGCTCTCGATCCCGCTCACGACCGACGCGGGCGAGGCGTTCCCGTTCCGCGACGAGATCATCTTCATCACGATCGTCGTCATCGGCGTCACGCTGCTCACCCAGGGCCTCACGCTCGCGCCGCTGATCCGGCGCATGAAGTTCGCGCAGGACGAGCCAGACGCGCGCCGCCAGGCGATGGCGCGCTTCCGGACGATCGAGGCGGCGCTGGAGCGGATCGGCCAGCTCTCGTTCGACCCGAGCGCGACGGTGGACGCCCCGACGCTGGAGCGGGCGCGCTCGCTCTACGCCATGCGCGCGAACCAGCTCGCGGGCGAGTGCCACGACGGCGTCCCCGACGTCGACTCCGACACCGACGCCTGGCTGCGGCTGCGACTGGAGCTGCTGCGGATCGAGAGCGAGCAGCTCGTGTCGATGCGCAACGCGGGCGCGATCACGACCCCGCTCATGAACGCGGTGCAGCGGGACCTCGACCTCGAGGTCACGCGCCTGCAGAGGAGGATGCAGCCGGCATGACCGACCACGTCCGCGGCGCCGGCGGCGTCGAGCTGACCGAGTTCGGCGACTTCCAGTGCCCGTACTGCCGCGACGCCGCGCCCGCCGTCGCGCGCGTCCTGCAGCGGCTCGACGGCCGCGTGCGGCTCCGCTTCCGCCACTTCCCGATCGCGTCGCGCCACCCCGACGCCGAGCGCGCCGCCGCCGCGGCCGAGGCGGCGGCGGAGCAGGGACGGTTCTGGGAGATGCACGACGTCCTGTTCGCGCACCAGAAGGAGCTCGACGACGAGCATCTGGTCGGCTTCGCGCGCGAGCTGGGCCTCGACGTCGACCGCTTCCGCGCCGACCTCGACTCCCCCGAGATCGCCGCCCGCGTCGCCGAGGACCGCGCCGCTGGCGAGGCCGCGGGCATCACCGGGACGCCCGCGTTCTTCATCGACGGCCGGCCGTACGCGGGCTTCTACGACGTCGAGTCGCTCGTGGACGAGCTGCTCGACGCCGGCGCCTGAGCCTGAGCCGACGGCGGCGGGCCCGGACACGGCGCCGGGAACGTGCTGAGCGCGGGGAGCGCCGCCCACGCGCGGTCCTCCGGCGGCCCCAGCGCCACGCCGACACAGGCGGTGTTGTTGTCGTGGCGCGCCTCCAGCAGGCGGCCGTCCGGGTTGACGGTGTGCACGAGCACGTACGACCCGGGCGCCACGCCGGTGATGTCGATCGACTGCCCTTCCAGGAAGGCCGCGTACGCGTCGCCGAAGCCGGGCGAGATGCCCTCGCGGACCCGCAGCAGGTCCGGCCGGCCGAGTCCGCAGTCGCGCTCGTAGCGGGGCGTCTGGAACCGGGCCGCGATCGCGTACCGGTCGCCGAGGCAGAAGCCCGTCTTGCGGTCGCGCGCGACGAGCGTCCCGTCCGGCGTCTTGAGCTCGTAGCGCTCGAAGCCCTCGACGTGCCAGTGGCGGTGGTCCTCGTCGCGGATGAAGCGCGTGACGCCGATACCGGCGCGACGCAGCGGCCTGCGGCCCACCGCCCGGCGCTCGACGAGCTGGTCGGCCACCATCGCCGCCGCCTTGCGCGACGCGCGGTGCGACTCGAGCATCAGCGCGCCGTCGCCCTCGTTGCGCGCGGCGCTGCGGAAGCCGAGCAGGATGCGGCCGTCCTCCTCGGCCGACACCGTCACGTCGGCGGGCGCCTCCTGGACGAGGTCGGGGAGCCGGAGCGCCGGGTCCGGCGCACCGGCCTGCGCCGCGGCACCGATCGCCGCGGCGCTCATCGCAGCGGTCAGCCCGGCGTAGACCCCGCGCGATCGACCCACTGGCCGACCCTACGGGAACCCGCTCCCGCCTGCCCGGCCTCGCGCGCCACGATCTTGCCCGGGTTGAGGTTGCCGCCCGGGTCGACGCCGTCGAAGAGCGCGCCGATCAGCGCCACGCCGCCCGCGGACACGTCCTCCTCCAGCCACGCGGCGTGCTCGGTGCCGACCGCGTGGTGGTGCGAGAGCGTCGCGCCATGGTCGACGAACGCCTGCTGGATCGCGCGCTTGACCGTGTCGTACTCCTCCAGCTCCGGCCGCGTCCCGCTCGCGACGACCGCGAACGTGAAGTACAGGCAGGCGCCCGAGTGGTACGAGTGCGACAGGTGGCACATCAGGTAGCCGCGGACGCCGAGCTCGGCGAACGCGCCCTGGCCCGCCGCGACCACGCGGTCGTAGACGGTCGGCAGCGCGCTCCACGGCGCCGAGGTCTCCGACACGTCGGCAAGCGCGCCGCGGTCGAGGAGGAAGTCGCGGATGTAGGGGGTGTCGAACTTCTTCTGGTCGTACAGCTCGCCCGGCGACGCGCCGATGCACAGCCCGCCGTGCGCGGCGACGATCTTGCCGACGGCCTTCCTCTGCGCGGCGACGTGCTTGGCCGAGCCCTCGTAGCCGATGAACGACAGGCACATCTGCGCCGGGTCGATCCCCTTGCGCGCGAGGATCGCCTGCAGCGCGCGCTGCTTGACCTTGTCGAGCGGCGACTTCTTCTTCTGCGTCGCGAACGAGAACTGCGTCTCCGGCGCGTCCGACACGCGCGTCACCGACGGCGCGGCCTCGCTCTCGGCGATCGCGCGCATGCACGCCAGCGAGCGCGCCCAGTCCGGCAGCAGGTAGCCGAGGATCACGCGCTCCTCGGGGAGGCGGTGCACGTGGATCGTCGCCTCGGTGATGACGCCGAGCCGGCCCTCGCTGCCCAGCACCATCTCGCGGATCGACGGGCCGGTCGACGTCGACGGCACGTTGCGCGTGGCAACCGTGCCGACCGGCGAGACGACCCGCACGGCACGCGTGAGGTCGGCGATGTCGCCGTACTTGTCGGACTGCATGCCGCTCGACCGCGTCGCGATCCAGCCGCCGAGCGTCGAGTGCGTGAACGAGTCGGGGAAGTGGCCGGCCGTCCAGCCGCGGGCGTTGAGCTGCTCCTCCAGGTGCGGGCCGTAGACGCCGGCCTGGACGCGGGCGGTCCGTGCGGTGGGGTCGATCTCCAGCACGCGGTCCAGCCGCGTGACGTCGAGCGAGACGACCGGCCGCTCCTCGCTCTCCGGTGCCTCGAGCGAGCCGGAGATGTTCGAGCCGCCGCCGAACGGGATGAGGACCGCGTCGGCCTCCAGCACGGCGTCGAGCACCGCGCGGACCTGCGCCTCGTCGGCGGGGCGGACGACGACGTCCGGCACGCGGCCGAGGTCGGCGGCGCGGCTGCGGACCAGGTCCCGCAGCGACTTGCCGCGCGCGTGGACGACGCGGTCGTGCGCGTCGATCGACACCTGCTCGGCGCCGACGGCCTGCGTGAGCGCCTCGTGCAGCGCGGCGGGCAGGCGCGACGCCGGGACGTCGATGTCGGCGAACGCGGGCGGCGAGGAGGCCCGGTGCGCCACGTCCAGATCGAGCTTCTCCTTGATGAAGCCGCGCAGCTCCGGCTTGTCCTCGTGGGTGAACGCGACGTCGTCGCGGCCCCATCCCCACCACTTCATCGCCTGCATCGGGCGGTCTCCCTCACGTCGTCGCACGTCACGCGGCCCAGCCTTGCACGCCAGCAAGTCAACCACGTGTGAAACCGCGCGCCTCCGGTGGTGTTGCTGACCCCGTAGTGGGAGGAGAACACGATCAACGGCGCTGTGCGGACCTGGACGAGACCTGGTCCCGCGCGCCCCTCGGCCGGCTGGCCCGCCGTGTCCTGCTGGGCGGGCTCTTCCACCGGATCCTGCTGCCCTGGTACGTCGAGCGGCGGGTCGAGGGCCTCGAGCGGCTGAGCACGGTGCGGGGCCCGGCGGTCTTCGTCGCCAACCACCACAGCCACATCGACACGCCCGTCCTGCTCTGCGCGCTGCCGTACGAGCGCCGCCGGCGGACGGTCGTCGCCGCGGCGGCCGACTACTTCTACAAGGACCGTCACAAGGCCGTGATCGTCTCCACGCTCTTCGCCACCGTGCCGGTGCTGCGCGAGGGTGGCGGCTCCAGCGAGCTCGACCACGTACACGCGCTCCTGCGCGACGGCTGGAGCGTGCTCGTCTACCCGGAGGGGACGCGCGCCAAGGACTCGCGGCTGCGGACGGGCGCGGCGGTGCTCGCCGCGCAGCACGACGTGCCGCTCGTCCCGGTCCACCTCACCGGCACCGCCGACGCGATGCCGCGCGGCCAGGTGTGGCCGAAGCGCAAGCTCTGGCAGCGTCGCCACCCGATCCGCATCGCGTTCGGGCGGCCGGTGCGGCCCGCTGCACCTGAGGCGCGGCGGGAGGCGATCGACGAGGTGCGCGCCTTCTTCGACGCGCAGGAGCTCGTCCGCGGCTAGCGCTGCGTGCGCGGGGCGTCGAAGACGCGCCCGACCAGCGCCTGCGCCGTCAAGACGGCCTTCGCGCCGCTCTTGTGGGTGACCGTGATGCGGATGGTGCGGTTGCGCATACTCCGGTAGCGGTGCTTGCCCACGACGGTGTACGTCCGGCCGCTCTTGCGCACGGTGCCGCGCGAGCGGGTGCCGTCGCCCCACGTGACCGTCGCGCGCAGCTCGGCCGCCGCGTACGGGCGGGAGCTCTCGAACGCCACCAGCGTCTGGTTGAAGCCCAGGTGGTCGACGGTGAAGCGCAGCGGCGGCCGCTCCAGCTGGGTGTACGGCGCGTCGATCACCAGCTCGCGCGGGTACCGCGTCTCCGCACCCGTCCGCTGGTCGCGGACGACCGCCGTCACGGCGTAGGTCCCCGGCTTGGCGTAGCGGTGCTGACCTCCGACGATCATCGTCGTGGCGTGGAGTAGGCCGGGGCCGGTCGTGCCGTCGCCGTAGTCGATCGTGACGGTGAAGCGGGCCGGGTCGTTGGGGTCGACGCCGTCGGGGCAGTGCTGGGCGATGAACACGTACCCCTCCACGCCGGCCACCGGCGGCGGCGCTGGGGCCACGCGGGGACACGGGCCGTCGGCGGACGCGGCGGGCGCCGCGATGAGCGCCGCGAGGAGCGCCGCGGCGGCGGCGAGGGAGACAGCGGCGGTGCGGGGCATGCCCCTGCAACCCGTGGCGCGGTGCCGGGTCGCGGACTTTGTGTCGTCCGCGACCCGGCGGGAGCCTGCGTCAGACCTTGACGGCGGCGGGCTCGAGCGCGATGTCGAGCACCTCGCCGACGGTCATGACGGGGTGGAACGTCATCTGCTCGCGCACCTCGGCCGGGACGTCGTCCAGGTCACCGCGGTTGCGCTCGGGGATGATCACGTCCGTCAGGCCGGCGGCGTGCGCGGCCAGGACCTTCTGCTTGAGCCCGCCGATCGGGAGCACGCGGCCCTGCAGCGTGACCTCGCCGGTCATGCCCACGGTGTGCTTGACCGGGCGGCCGGACAGCAGCGACGCCATCGCGGTCGTCATCGTCACGCCGGCGCTCGGGCCGTCCTTCGGGATCGCGCCTGCGGGGACGTGCACGTGGAACTCGCGGTCCTCGAACGCGTCCTCGTCGATGCCCAGCTCACCCGCGTGTGCCCGCACGTAGGTGAGGGCGATGCGCGCGGACTCCTTCATCACGTCGCCGAGCTGGCCGGTCAGCACCAGGCCGCCCTTGCCCTTCGCGCGGTTGGCCTCGATGAAGAGCACGTCGCCGCCGACCGGCGTGTACGCCAGGCCCGTCGCGACGCCCGGCACCGCGGTGCGGATGGCGGCCTCCTGGAAGAACTTCTGGCGGCCGAGCGCCTCGCGCAGCGTGTCGACGTCCACCGTCACCGGCGGCGTCACCGTCGCGGACGCGACCTTCGTCGCCACCTTGCGGAGCACCTTGCCGATCTCGCGCTCGAGGTTGCGGACGCCGGCCTCGCGCGTGTACTCGCTGATGAGCGTGCTCAGCGTCGCGTCGTCGACGGACACCTCGCTCTCAAGCAGGCCGTTGCGCTCGCGCTGGCGGGGGAGCAGGTAGTCCCGCGCGATGGCGGTCTTCTCCTGCACCGTGTAGCCGTCGAAGCGGATGACCTCCATGCGGTCCAGCAGCGGCCCGGGGATCGTCTCGGCCATGTTCGCAGTGGCGATGAACATCACCTCGGACAGGTCGATCTCGACGTCGAGGTAGTGGTCGCGGAAGCTGTGGTTCTGCGCCGGGTCGAGCACCTCGAGCAGGGCCGACGACGGGTCGCCGCGCCAGTCGGCGCCGACCTTGTCGACCTCGTCGAGCATGATCACCGGGTTCATCGTCTTCGCGTCGCGCAGCGCGCGGATCAGGCGGCCCGGGAGCGCGCCGATGTACGTGCGCCGGTGGCCGCGGATCTCCGCCTCGTCGCGGACGCCGCCGAGCGACATGCGCACGAACTCGCGGCCGGTCGCGCGGGCGATCGACTCGCCGATGGACGTCTTGCCGGTGCCGGGCGGGCCGATCAGCGTGAGGATCGCGCCGGCCTTCTTGTCGGCCTCGATCCCGCGCTCCTCCCGGAGCTTCTTGATCGCGATGTACTCGACGATCCGCTCCTTGACGTCGTCGAGGCCCGCGTGGTCGGCGTCGAGCACCTCGCGCGCCTTGACCGGGTCCAGCACCTCCTCGGAGCGCTCCGACCACGGCACGGCCACGAGCCAGTCGAGGTACGTCCGGATCATCTGGCCCTCGTTGCCGTCGCCGCTGCGCTCCAGCCGGGCGACCTCGCGCTCGGCCTGCTCGCGCACGTGCTCCGGCATGCCGGACTCGGCGATCTTGCGGCGGTACTCGTCGGAGGCCGAGCCCTCGTCCTCGCCCAGCTCGCGGCGGATCGACTCCATCTGCTTGCGCAGGAAGTACTCGCGCTGCTGCTTCTGGGCGCCGGACTCGACGTCGTCGCGGATCTTGCGCCGCACCTGCATCTGCGTCAGGCGCTCGCGCTGGTACTCGACGGCCAGCGCGAGGCGCTCGGTCACGTCGGTCGTCTCGAGCAGGCGCACCTTCTGCTCGAACGTCAGGTCGGGGGAGTAGCCGGAGCTGTCCGCGAGCGGGCCCGGGTCGGTGATCGCGCGGAGGAACTGCGCGACGCGGCCGTCGTCGCCGCGCAGCTCGAGGATCTCCTCGATGACGGCGCGGTAGTCGGTCTCGAGCTCGCGGGTGCGGCCGTTGGCCGGCACCTCGTCCGCGATCTCCTCGACCGTGACGCGCAGGCGCCCGCGCGGATCGGTCTGGGCGGCGCCGACGATGACGCCGCGCGCCACGCCCTCCAGCTGCGCGCCGCGCGCGCCGCCGGGGAGGCGGACCGTGTCGGTGACGTCGGCGATGGTGCCGACGGCGGCGAACTCGTTCTCGTGGCGGGGGACGAGGAGGACACGCTCCTCGCCCGCGACGTCCACGGGAAGGGTCACGTCCATCGTGGGGAAGACGACGGTGTCGTCGAGGGGTACGAGCAGAAGCGTCTGATGCATGCGGAACCTTTGAGGGGGTAGAAGGTTGCGCGTGCAAGAGTAGCGCACATCTCAGTCGGCCGCCACCACGAATCTCAGCGCGGCCGACTGAGGTTTGCTTGACGTCAGTGTTGCAGAAGCGCGAACGGGATCGTGACCGGCGCCCCGGCCGTCCAATCCAGGACGGCGGCCTGGGACGCGCCCGGCGGGAGCGTCACGTCGATCGCGTTCGGGTCGCGTGTGTCGGTGTCGCGCGACGCGAGCGCGCCGTCGTACTCGCCCGCCCCGCCGCCGAAGCGGAAGTCGTGGATCCAGCTCATGCCGGTCCCGGCCGTCGAGTCCCAGTACGCCCGCGAGTAGACCGGCCGTACGAGCCCCACGCCCTCGTCGCCGGCGGCGTGCGAGAGCATCGTCACGGCGTACCGCGCGGTCGCCGGATCGGTGCTGCCGAGCGCGCTGCGTGGGATCGACATCGCGATCTGGCGCGTGACCGGGAGCGCGAGGAGGGACACGCTCCCGGTCGACGCACCGCCGGCCTCCGTGAAGACGCCGGAGCCTTCGAACCCGTCGCCGACGACGACGTGCGACCACGGCGCCTCGAGCTGCGCGTTCACGCCCGGGAGCGCCGCGCGCGGCGGCCCGGACGCGCCGCCCGGCGTGACGTAGACGTTGAGGCGCTGCACCGCGATCTGGTTGCCGCCCCACGGGTTGCGGACCTCGCCTGCGATGGTCGTGACGAGGTTGAGCCGATCGCCGTCCTCGTAGACCGCGAACCGGGTCAGGTCGAACGCGCCCGGGTTGAACGCGTCGGACGCGGGATACACGTAGCTGCCGGGCCCGTGGTCGTCGCCCGCCGGGTCGTCGATCGCGCCGACCGGCGTGCCGAAGTCGGTCGAGGTGACCGTCAGCTGCTCGGCCGCGGTGCCGCCGTCGGCGCCGACCGCCACGACCGTGATCTGGTTGGGCCCGAGGGTCAGCTCGACCGGGACGGAGAACGCGCCGCCCGGTCCGGGCGTGGCCTCCACGCTCCGCCCGCCCGCGTTCACCACGACGCGCGTGCCGTCGGTCGTGCCCGTCACGTCCACGGTCCCCGCGTCGGTGGTGGAGCCGTCGGCCGGTCCGGTGACCGTCAGCGACGGCGCGGCCGGCAGGTCGCCCGCCGCGTACCGCTGCGCGACGACGGCGGGCTGCTCGACGACCCGCCGGGCCTGGATGCCCGCCGCGAGCCGCGCGTACTGCGCCATCGACCACGCCAGCGGCGTCGCGCTGCCGGTGCCCTCGCCGAACGCGAACCGCCCGCCGAGCGTGTCGGCGCGGTCCCACACCTGCTCGGGGATCAGGTAGCCCGCGTTGGCGCTCCGGGCCATCGTGCGCAGGTGCTCGTCGGCGGCCCGGCCCGCGGCCAGCTCGTACTCGCCGCGCTCGCCGGTCAGCAGCGGCCACAGCCGCCCGACGCCGGTCCCGTCGTACGGGGCGCCGTCGGCCTTCTCGCCGTAGCCGTCGTGGTTGTAGCGGTAGAACATGCGCCCGTTCGGCGTGTCGACCGCGATCGTGCTGTCGATCTCCGGCAGCGACGCGAGCACCTCCGGGTCGTCGAACCGCTTGACGCCCAGGCGCACGAGCTCGAGGAAGCCGGCGTCGACGATCTCGCGCTCGGCCCAGTTCCCGCCGCCGTTGTTGATGTCCAGGCGCGCGTCGTCGTCCGGGTTGCCGCTGCCGTCGATGCGCTCGAAGTAGCGGCCGTCGCCGAGGGGGCCGGTCGTCGTGAACGTCCACGACTCGACCCGCCGCTGCCAGTCGTCGGCGACGCCCTCGTACAGCACCGCCGACGCGGTGTCGCCGTTGGCGCGCGCGATGTCCGCGGCCGTCACGAGGCCGGCGATCTCGGCGGCGATGGTGGACGGCGAGAAGCCGCCCTCCTCCTCCCACCGCTCCTGCGGCGTGGACGGGCCGCGCGCGACGAGGAAGTCGGCGGCCTTCTTGACGTGGTCGCGCCACGTCTCGGCGTCGTCGCGGCCGAGCTGCCACGCGAGCACGATCGGGAACGCGACCTCGTCGAGCTGGAGGCTCGGCCAGTACGGGCGGCCGTCCAGGTACGAGTTCTGCGGGAACGAGCCGTCGGGTCGCTGCTGGACGTCGAAGAGGTAGTCGAGCGCGCGCTCGGCGCCCGCCTCGTCGCCGGCCGCGATCAGCGCGGTGGCGACCTGGTAGAGATCGCGCGACCAGACGAGGTGGTAGCCGCCGACGCCGGGGTTGTCGGCGTTCTGCGCCTCGCCCCACGGCACAGTCAGCGACGCGACGTTGGCGCCGCGGGCGATCTTGTCCTCGTGGGCGCGGAGCGTCATCAGCGCGACGTTCCACTGCGTCGCGAGCTGGCCGCGCAGGTGGCGCGAGCGGTCGAGCGTGCGCAGGTAGCCGTGCCAGCCGGCGGCGTACAGCACGGCACGGGCGGCGAACGGGAGCCGCAGGGAGTCGCGCGCGGTGCGGTCCGCCGCGGCGGTCGTCTCGCCGAAGCCGAGCGCGAGCGTCGTCGTGCCGTCGCGGCCGAGCTCCAGCTCGCCGGTCTGCACGACGTTGCCGTCGGGCGCGTCGGTCCAGGCGCCGTCGAGGTCGAAGTCGTCGCGGAGGTCCTCCAGGCCGTCGCTGGCGCTGCCCGCGTACCCGGTCGAGCGGCGCGCGAAGCCCTCGCTCGCGCGCAGCGCCGCCGCGATCTCGCCTTCGCGGACGGTGAAGCCGCCGCCCGCGCTGGCGCCCGTGTCGTTCGTGCCGGTGTTGGCGAGCGACGGGTCGAAGCGGGCGAACACGCGGTACCTGCGGCCGTCGAGCGACCGGAGCCGGACGCGCATGAGGATCGTGTGGCGGGAGGGGTCGGTGACGTAGGTCTTCTCGATCCGGTACCGCTTGGACTTCGCGGTGTTGACCTGGCGGTAGACGAGCGCGCGGTCGTCGAGCAGCTCGATCGCGTGCGTCGTCGCGGTGCGCTCGTCGTCGACGAACGTGCGCCCGTCGGTCACGAGCAGCCGCAGGTCGCGCACGTTGGCGACGTCGACCTGCGGGAAGTACGCCTCGGTCATGACGCCCTCGGCGAGCGTGTGCCAGACGTGCGAGCGCGTGTTCGCCGACGTCCCGAACCCCTGCTTGGCGCCGGTCGTCCACGTCGACGGCGCGCCCGGCGCGCCGGGTGCGGTGGCGGCCTGCGCGGCCCCGCTCGAGATGGCTGTCGCGACCGCCGCGAGCACGGCGACCAGACCTGCACGCCTCATGCGCTCTCCCCCTGACCCGTGGCCGCGTCCCGCCGCGGCCGACTGGCGCAAGGGCTACCAGCGCCCGACTTCGTTCGCAACAAAACAAAGTGGTCCGGTGGGTAGGACGGCGGGATGACGTCCTCGCCCGACCCCGTCGACCTCGCCGCGGCGGAGCGCGCGCTCCGTGCCCACAAGGAGGAGATCGAGCGCCGCCTGGGCCGCTTCACCGCGCGCCCGGAGCGCGGCGCGAACCTCTCGTTCGGCAAGCGCATCGGCGACGGGACGAGCGAGGCCATAGACCGGCTCAACACGATCGGCGTCGGCACGCAGCTCGAGGCCCGCCTCGAGAAGGTCGACCGTGCGCTGGCCAAGCTCGACGAGGGCACCTACGGCACGTGCGACGCCTGCGGCGGTGCCATCGATCCGCGCCGGCTCGCGCGCTACCCGGAGAGCACGGTCTGCGCGAGCTGCCCGCTTCCCCGCCGCTAGCGGAAACGCGCCAACGCGGAACAGCGAGCCCCCGAGGGCCTCCCTTACGCGGGCGCGCGCAACGCATCGCCGATGTGTTGCGCGGCTGACTGACACTTGTGTCAGTTGTCGTGTAACGTCCGGCACGAGGAGGAGGGAGAGGGTTTGGAAGCCGTTCGGTCTGTCCCGACCGAGCGGACGGCTGGGGCGATCCTGGCTGTCCGCAACGTCGAGGTGGTCTACAACGACATCGCCCTGGTGCTTCGTGGCGTCTCCATGGAGGTGCCGCAGGGCCAGGTGGTCGCGCTGCTCGGTGCCAACGGCGCCGGCAAGACGACGCTGCTGCGCGCCATCACCGGCCTGCTGAGCGTCCACCGCGGCAAGGTCACGAAGGGGCGCGTCGAGTTCGAGGGCGGCAAGGTCAGCGGCCTCGACGCCGCGACCGTCGTGCGCCGGGGCATCGCGCAGGTCATGGAGGGTCGCCGGATCTTCCAGGAGCTGACCGTCGACGAGAACCTGCGCGCCGGCGGGTTCACGCGCCGGCGCAGCAGCGACGCGAAGGAGACGCACGATCGGGTGCTCGACCTGTTCCCGGTGCTGAAGGAGCGGCGGCGGTCGATCGCCGGCTACCTGTCCGGCGGCGAGCAGCAGATGCTCGCGATGGGCCGGGCGATGATGGCCTCGCCGCGGCTGCTGCTGCTCGACGAGCCGTCGCTGGGCCTCGCCCCGCGGCTGGTCGAGCAGATCCGCGACCTCGTCGTCGACATCAACGCCCAGGGCACGAGCGTGCTGCTCGTCGAGCAGAACGCGACGATGGCGCTCTCGATCGCCCAGCGCGGCTACGTGATGGAGACCGGCCGGGTCGTCAAGGAGGGCGCGGCGGCCGACCTGCTCGCCGACCAGGACATCCAGGAGTTCTACCTCGGCGGAGGTGGCGAGGAGCGCCGCTCGTTCCGCGACGTCAAGTCCTACCGGAGGCGCAAGAAGTGGGCCTCCTGACGGTCGAGGACGTGACGCTCCGCTTCGGCGGCGTGCGGGCGCTGGACGGCGTCAGCTTCGAGGTGCGCGAGCGCGAGCTCTTCGCGGTCATCGGCCCCAACGGCGCGGGCAAGACGTCGATCTTCAACTGCCTGAACGGCGTCTACCGCCCGCAGCAGGGCCGCATCACGCTCGACGGCGAGGACCTCGCCCAGCACTCACCGTCGAAGATCGCGCAGCTCGGCATCGCGCGGACGTTCCAGAACCTGGGGCTCTTCACGAACCTCAGCGTCGTCGACAACCTCATGCTCGGCCGCCACCACCTGATGAAGACGGGCTTCCTGTCCGGCGCCGTCTGGTGGGGCCGGGCCAAGCGCGAGGAGATCGAGCACCGCGCGAAGGTCGAGGAGGTCATCGAGCTGCTGGAGCTGGAGGCGCACCGCCACACCCACGCGGGCCTGCTCCCCTACGGCATCCAGAAGCGGCTGGAGCTGGGGCGCGCGCTGGCGATGGAGCCGAAGGTGCTGCTGCTCGACGAGCCGGTCGCCGGCATGAACCTCGAGGAGACCGAGGACATGGCCCGCTACATCCTCGAGGCGCAGGAGCAGCTGGGCATCGCGATGATCCTCGTCGAGCACGAGATGCACCTCGTGATGGACCTCGCCGACCGCGTCATGGCGCTCGACTTCGGCAAGCCCATCGCGACCGGGACGCCCGCGGAGATCCAGGCCAACCCGAAGGTCATCGAGGCGTACCTGGGAGGCACCCCGGCATGACGGCCACGGGAACGCTCCCCGCCCAGCTCCTGCACCACGCGGGCGCGCGGCCGAACGCCACCGCGCTGCGCGAGAAGCACCGCGGCGTCTGGCGCGAGACGACCTGGGGCGAGTACGCGGATCGCGCCGCGCGCGTCGGGCTCGGCCTGCTGGAGCTCGGGGTGAGCAGCGGCGACACGATCGCGATCCACTCCGAGAACCGGCCCGAGTGGGTGCTCGCCGACCTCGGCGCGCAGGGCATCGGCGCGGTCGTCACCGGCATCTACCCGACCAGCCCCGCGGCGGAGGTCGAGTACCTGCTCGGCCACTCCGAGGCGGTCGTGCTGATCGCCGAGGACGAGGAGCAGCTCGACAAGGCGCTGGAGGTGCGGGCGCAGCTGCCGAACCTGAAGCGCATCGTCGTCGTCGACCCGCGCAACGTGCGCGGCCTGGGCAGCGACCCGTCGATCATGACGTTCGCCGAGCTGGAGGAGCTGGGCGCGAAGCGCGAGCGGCGCGAGTGGGACGAGCGCGTCGCGCAGCTCGACCCCCAGGCGACCGCGATCATCGTCTACACGTCGGGCACGACCGGTCCGCCGAAGGGCGCGATGATCACCCACGCCAACCTCGTCGCGGCGGGCGAGGCCTTCGTGCAGATCTACGACGTCGGCCCCGACGACGAGGTGCTCTCGTACCTGCCGCTCTGCCACATCGCCGAGCGGCTGTTCAGCGTCATCGACGCCACCGCGGTCGGCTACGTCGTGAACTTCGGCGAGGGCGGCGAGTCGTTCGTGCAGGACCTGCGCGACGTGCAGCCGACGTTCTTCCTCGGCGTCCCGCGCGTGTGGGAGAAGATGATGGCCGGCGTCGAGATCCGGATGGCCGACGCGTCGCGGGCCAAGCGGGCGGCGTACCGGTGGGCGCTGGGCAAGCGCAACCCGCTCGCGTCGCTGATCCTGCGGCCGCTGCGCGACAAGCTCGGGCTGAGCCGGTGCCGCAACGCGGTGTCGGGAGCGGCGCCGATCGCCCCGCAGGTGCTCGAGTACTTCGCGGCGCTCGGCGTGCCGGTCCGCGAGGGGTACGGCCAGACGGAGAACACCGCGGTGTGCACGTTCACCCCGCCCGACGACGTGCGGATCGGGACGGTCGGGCGCGCGTGCCCGGGCGTCGAGCTGCGGATCGCCGAGGACGGCGAGATCCTCACGCGCTCCGGCGGCGTCTTCAAGGGCTACTTCAAGAACCCCGAGGCGACGGCCGAGACGGTCGACGCCGACGGGTGGCTGCACACCGGCGACATCGGCGTGCTCGACGCGGACGGGTTCCTCACGATCACCGACCGCAAGAAGGACATCATCATCACCGCCGGCGGCAAGAACGTCTCGCCGTCGGAGATCGAGAACCGCCTGAAGGTCTCGCCCTACGTGCGCGAGGCGATCGTCGTCGGCGATCGCCGCAAGCACCTCGTCGCGCTGATCGGCATCGAGGCCGACACCGTCGGCGATTGGGCGACGCGGCGCTCGATCCCGTTCACGACCTACGGCGACCTCAGCTCCAAGCCCGAGGTGCGGGAGCTGATCGCGGGCGTGGTCGACGAGGCCAACCGGGAGCTGGCGCAGGTGGAGACGATCAAGCGGTTCGCGCTGCTGGAGAAGGAGCTCGACCACGAGGACGGCGAGCTGACCGCGACGCTGAAGGTCAAACGCTCGGCCATCGAGCGGCAGTTCGCGGACGAGATCGAGGCGCTCTACGCATGACCGAGTTCCTCCAGATCGCGTTCGCGGGGCTGGCGCTGGGCGCGCGCTACGCGCTCGTCGCGCTCGGCTTCGTGATCATCTACAAGGCGACCGGGGTCATCAACTTCGCGCAGGGCGCGCTGCTGGCGCTCGGCACGTACCTGACCTACGCGCTCGTCAACAGCGCCGAGCTGCCGTTCTGGATCGCGGTCATCGGCGGCGCGGTCGGGACCGCGCTGGTGGGCGCCGCGATCGAGGCGCTCGTGCTGCGCCGGATGGTCGGCCAGCCCGTGTTCGCGGTGATCATGATCACGATCGGCCTGCTGTTCATCATCGACCAGGTCATCACGGCCATCTGGGGCTTCGACGCGCTGAACCTCAACGACCCGTGGGGCGTCGAGACGGTCGACGTCAGCGGCGTGACGATGTCGGTCCGCGACCTGTGGACGCTGGGCATCGCGGGCTTCGTCCTCGCGGGGTTCTTCGCGTTCTTCCGCTTCACCGACTGGGGCGTGGCGATGCGCGCGACCGCGTTCGACCAGGAGGCGGCGCTGGCACAGGGCATCAGCGCGCGGAAGGTGTTCGCGATGTCCTGGGCGATCGCGGGCGCGCTCGCGGCGCTGGCGGGCGTGACGCTCGCGGCGGGCGCGGCGGCGGTGACGCCGGGCATCGGCACGGTGGCGCTGCTCGCGTTCCCGGCGATGATCGTCGGCGGGCTGGACTCGCCGCTTGGCGCGGTGCTCGGCGGCCTGATCATCGGGCTGACGCAGGCGCTCGTGGCGGGCTACCAGGACGACGTCGCGCCGTGGCTGGGCGACGGCTTCTCCGGCGTGGCGCCGTACGTCGTGATGATCCTGATCCTGCTCGTCAGGCCCTACGGCCTGTTCGGCACTCCCGAAGTGAGGCGCGTCTGATGGCCAAGCCGCACCACGCGATGACGCGCAAGTACGAGGACGAGCTGCGGCTGTTCGGCTCGCGCTCGGCGAAGGTCGGGCTGCTGCTGCTCGTCGTCGCCTGGCTCCTGCTGCCGCAGATGATCTCCGGCGACTTCTGGCTGTCGATCCTCAACTACGCGGGCATCGCCGCGATCGGCGCGATCGGGCTCAACCTGCTGACGGGCTACACCGGCCAGGTCTCGCTCGGGCAGGCGTTCTTCCTCGGCTGCGGCGCGTACGTCGCGGCCAAGGTCGGCGGTGAGCTGGAGTTGCCGCTGCCGCTGTGGCTGCTCGCGGCGGCGATCTTCGGCGGGGTGGTCGGGGCGCTGATCGGGCCGTTCGCGCTGCGCCTGCGCGGGAACTACCTGGCGATCGTGACGCTCGGGCTGGTGTTCCTCGGGGAGCACCTGTTCCGCAACATGACGAGTGTCACCGGCGGCAACTCCGGCACGTCGATCAACGCGCCCACCAACGTCGGCATCTACGACATCGCCGACGCGGAGATCATGGGGACGATCTGGTCGCCCAACCAGGCGTGGTTCTGGGTGATCTGGGCGCTGGTGGCGCTCGTCGCGCTGCTCGTCAAGAACATCGTGCGCACGCGCCCTGGCCGGGCGCTGCAGGCGGTGCGCGACCGCGACGTGGCGGCCGAGGTGATCGGGGTGCGGCTCGGGACCTACAAGGTGTGGGCGTTCGCGCTCTCGAGCGCGCTGGCGGCGATGGGCGGCGCGCTGTACGGCTCGTACCAGCAGTTCGTGAGCCCGGAGCAGTTCACGCTGTTCCTGTCGATCCAGTACATCGCGATCATCATCGTGGGCGGGATCGGCACGGTGTTCGGCTCGATCCTCGGGGCGCTGTTCCTGGGCGGGCTGCCGGCGATCATCGAGGAGTACTCGGAGTCGATCCCGGGCGTGCAGTCGAGCGCCTCGGACAGCGGCTTCATCTCCGTCGCGTCGTTCAACGAGGCCGTGTTCGGCGTCCTGATCGTGCTCTTCCTGATCCTCGAGCCCCGCGGGCTCGCGGCGATCTGGCTGCGCGTGAAGGCGTACTTCAAGGCGTGGCCGTTCTCGTACTGACGAAGAGCTGGGAGCAGGTAAAGCGATCTCTGAGGAGGGGTCATGCGGAGGAAGGGTCTGGTCGCCGCTGCGGCGGCTGCGGCACTCGCTTTGACGGGTGCGGCGTGTGGACAGGAAGAGGATTCCGGCGGCGGTGACAGCGCCGGCGGGGGCGAGCCGAAGAAGACCGTCGGGTTCGACGGGACGACGATCAAGCTGGGCGTCCTGACGCCGCTGACCGGGCCGGTCGCGGTGATCGGCGAGCCGCTGACCGCCGGCAACGAGGTCTACTTCGAGGCGGTCAACAAGAAGGGCGGCATCGCCGGCAAGTACAAGGTCGAGATCGAGCAGGCCGACACGCAGTACGAGCCGGACCGCACGGTCCAGCAGTACAACCGGCTCAAGAGCGACGTCGCGGCGTTCACGCAGGTGCTGGGCACGGCGCCGACGCTCGCGCTCCTGCCGCAGCTCAACCGGGACAAGATCCTCGCGGCGCCCGCGTCGCTGGACGCGTTCTGGGTGCGTGAGCCGCAGCTGCTGCCGGTCGGCGGGCCGTACCAGATCCAGGCGATCAACGCGCTCGACTACTACGTCAACAAGGCGGACGGCAAGGGCAAGAAGATCTGCTCCTTCATCCAGGACGACGTGTACGGCGAGGCGGGCCAGCAGGGCGTCGACTTCGCGGCCGAGAAGCTCGGCTTCCAGGTGACGGAGACGCAGAAGTTCCGCGTCGGCACGAAGGACGTCGCCGGCCAGGTGCAGCGGCTCAAGAAGGCGCAGTGCGACGCGGTCTTCCTCGTCGCGACCCCGACCGACGCGGGCACCATCTGGGGCACCGCCGCGCAGCTGAAGTTCGCGCCGCGCTGGATCGGTCAGTCGCCGGCGTGGATCGACGAGCTCGGCAAGTCGCCGCTCGCCGAGTACCTCAAGCAGACGACGTGGATCAGCGCCGAGGGCACCGAGTGGGGCGACGAGTCCGTCCCCGGCATGGCCGAGATGGTCAAGAACGTCCAGGAGCTGCGCCCGAAGCAGCAGCCCGACTACTACTTCGCGTTCGGCTACAACCAGGGCCGCGCGATGGAGGCGGTGCTGGAGAAGGCCGTCGAGATGGGCGACCTGTCGCACGAGGGCATCTCGAAGGCCGCCGCCCAGCTGGGGACGGTCTCGTTCGAGGGCCTGACCGACGACTACCAGTACGGCAACAGCGCGGAGGAGCGCAACCCGCCGCGCAAGTCCACCATCTTCGAGGTGGACCCGGAGAAGCCGTTCGGGCTCGGCCGGCTCGAGTACCAGTACGAGTCGGAGTTCGCCAAGGAGTTCCAGTTCGAGAAGGCGGAGCTGTAGTGCCATGACGGCTAGCGCGCGGGCAGCGGACACGCGGCAGCTGCTGCTGGACGCGGCCCGCGCGGCCTTCTCCGACCGCGGGTACCGCGCGACGACGGTGGCGGACATCGTCGAGCGGGCCGGGACGGCGCGGGGGACGTTCTACCTCTACTTCCGCAACAAGGAGGAGGTCTTCCACGAGCTGATGGTCGAGCTCGGGGAGGTCCTCCGGCGGGAGGCGCGGCCGCCGATCCTGCCCGACTCGCGGGCGGACCTGGTGGAGCTGGCGACGCGGCGGTACCTGGAGGCGTTCTCGCGTCGCAGGGGGATGTGGCGGGCGGAGCTGGAGGCGTTCGGTGGCCACCGCGACGTGGAGCAGCACTGGCTCAAGCTCCGCGAGGAGTTCATCGAGCGCATCGGCCGCGACCTCGAGCGCTGGCGCCGGCGCGGCGAGGTCCGCCAGGACGTCGACGTCCCGGTGACCGCCGAGGCGCTCGCGGCGATGATCGAGTGGATGGCGTGCCTGGAGTTCGTCGTCCGCGACCGCCCCGCGGAGGGCGAGCGGTTCGAGCGGCTGGTGAAGACACTCACCGGCCTGTGGATCCTCGGGACGAGCGCGCCGCTCTAGCGCGTGGAGCAGGACCGACGCTCAGCACATGAGCGGGCCATGGCCCTGCCAGTCGACCGCGAGGATCGCGGCGGGGAGGAGCACGGCGCCGTGCAGCGCGGCGATGCCGGCGACGTCCGCCGGGCGGGCCTGGTCGACCCACGGCCAGAGCAGGACGGCGCCGGCGACGAGCAGGGCCGGCCACACGGGCAGCGTGAGCACGGAGGCGGCGACGACCACCGCGGCGACGGGAAGCGCGAGCGCGGCGGCGATCGGCGCGAAGGCGGCGACGGCCACCGGCGTGACGCGGCGGCCTGACAGCCGCGCGAGGAGCGCCCGTGTGCCGACCGCGACGAGGAGGCCGGCGACGACGAACGTCGCGGCGTGCCCGACGAGGCGGTTCGCGCCCACGCCGGCGGCCAGGCCGGCGGCCACGGCGACGACCGCGGTGGCGACGCGGACCCGCCAGGCGGCCGGATCCTCGGTCTGCCGAAGCGCCTCGACGAGGACGGCAAGCGCGGTCGCGGCGGCGAACGCCGCGACCCACGGCAGGCCCGCGGTGTAGCGGTCGATGAGGGCCGGATCCGTCTCGCCCTCACCGCAGCCCCACGAGGGCGGCGCGTCGCGCAGCACCACGAACACGAGGAGCAGCGCGAGCGGACCGGCCGCCAGGAGGAGGGACGTGAACCGCAAGCGCAGCGTCACCTGCGCACCATGACGCGCGCGTGAGTTACGGCCGCCGGATCTTCACCGAACGTCCACGCGCGGGCGGGCGCGGGCGCGCGGTGCGACCGGCGGGTAGGGTGCGCCGCATGCGCCTCCCTGTCCCTGTCGCGCTCGCCGCCATCGCCCTCGCCGCCGGAGCCGCCGGGTGCGGCGACGACGTCGACCCGATCAGCGGCTCCGACGCGCCCGCCGTGACCGCTCCCGGGACGACGATCCCGTACGAGGCGGGTGGTGGGGACGGCTCGGGTGGGGACGGGCGTGCGGTCGAGGAGGCGCGCGGCGGCATCGCCGCCGGGCCCGACGCCGGGACGCGCTAGCGCGGGAAAGCGGACGTCCATCGCCGCGCGGAGGTCCGCTGCGCTGAGCGCGCCGACGACGGGGTCGGCGCGGTAGGCGGTGCCGCCGTCGGCGGTCGGCCCCGGCTGGAGGTTCGGGATCCACGCCGCGGACTCGGCGAGCGCGAGGTGGTCGGCCGAGCTCCAGCTCCACACCACCGCGCCGGCCGGCGTGATCTCCTCGATGTGCCCGTCGAGCACGCGCGCGTCGGCGGGCTTGCCCCACGGCGACAGGTCGACGTTGTCGCGCGGGACGTAGCTCAGCACGACGGCGCCTCCGCGGGCCCGAGCGAGGTCGTCACCGGCGGCGGGAGCGCGAGGGCGAAGGCGGCCACGAGGGCCACCAGGGCGGGCAGGGCGGCGCGCAGCCGCGGCACGGCGTTCACCCCGGACCTGCGCACGATCCGCGGACGGGCGGCAAGGCGCTGTCGCCCCGCCGCGCGCCGCGGACGTGCGTGACGGCTAGCGCAGGAAGCCGCGGATCTGCGACTTGAACACCGCGTACGCCGGGCGCGGCGTGCCGTCGGGGTTCGTCAGGCCGGCGTCGAACCGCGCGCCGCGCTCGGCGCCGGTCCAGTTGTAGACGTAGAGGCGCTTGACGTCCCGGCGCAGGGAGCCCTTCACCGTCGAGAACAGGTACTTCAGGCGCGACGCGGCGCGCGACTGGTTGTAGGGGAACGAGCGCCCGAAGTTCACGACGCCGCCGGTCTCGGTCAGCCAGAACTGCGTCCGGACGCGATCGCGCTTCTTGACCTCGCGGATGATCGACCGCGTGCCGCTCGTGCGGCGGCGGTTGACGTCGGAGTAGTTGTGGATGCCGACGATCTTCGCGTAGCGCGCGTACGAGCCGAGCGCCTTGTAGAAGCGGCGGACGTAGCTCTCGGCCCCGTCCTGGTCGAGGATGTCGAGCGCGACGATGGTGCAGCCCTTGCACGCGCGGCGGACGATCTTGAACTCGTCGGCGGCGCGCTTGGGCGACCGGTACGTCGCCTGCGAGTCGTGGTTGGCCTCGTTGCGGGCACCCCACTCCTTCACGCCCTTGGCGCGGTAGCGCTTGATGAGCTTCGTGACGCGCGACCGGTACGTGCTGAGGTTCGGCAGCTTCGCCTTCTTGCGCACCAGGTTGTCGCTCGAGATGTGCATCAGCACCGACACGCCGCGGCGACGCGCGGACGCGACGTAGTGGTCGGCGGCGGCAAGGTCACCCGGCTTGGTGATCGCGTCCCAGCGGATGAAGTACCGGACGCGCTTGACCTTCAGCGCCTGGAAGTTGGGTTGATCGAACATCCCGGCCTGCTGATCGCCGATGCCGACGCGGACGTTCGTCTTCGCGCTCGCGCCCGCGGGGAGGGCCAGGATCGCCGCCAAAGCGGCGATGACGAGCAGGATCGTGCTCTTCTTCATCAAATTCATCTCCTGTGGCAACCGGCCGCTGCACGCGGTGCTGCGGTCGGCGGTCAGGTGACTGACATCATGTGCGCCGTGGACAGGCAGCTCGAACTGACGCTCGGACCCCAGTACGTCGTGGAGGTCGAGGATCGGCTGGCCGCGAGCCTGGCGCGTCGCGGCGGGACGAGCTACGCGTCGCCACCGCAGTCCGAGCGCGACGCGCGGCGGTTGGCCGCGCTGCTGCTCGACTTCGCGGACGAGCCGGAGGGCGAGGGCCCCTGGCGGCGTCCGCTGGCGGGCGGCCACCGCGAGGTCCGGCTGGTCCGCGCCGCACCCGACTGATCGGCAGCCGGGGCGGCGGGTCAGGGCGCGTTGGGCGCCGGGTCCTCGTTGCCGCGCTCTGCGGGTGGCGGCGTCCCTTCCCCCTGGTACTCGACGTCCGTGTCGAGCTCGCCCGCATCGGGCGTGAGCATCTCGGGGTCGTCAGGCGGGTTCGCGGCCTGCGCGTCGCCCAGCGAGGCCTCGCCGTGGCCGACGCGGTCCGCGCCGCGGTCGTGGTGGGTCATGCGGGCGGGGCTACCCGCGCGGCCTCCCGGTACACCTCGACGAACCGCAGGTAGGCGCGTGCGATGTGGTCCGCCGCCTCCTCCCCGCTGATCTTCCCCGCGAGCCGGTCGCGCAGCGCGTCGCGCCAGATCGAGCGGCCGATCGCGAAGCCGACGAACCCGTCGACGCCGGCCGCGGTGCGCAGCCAGTGGTCGACGCGCTCCTGTCCGGCGCCGGCGCCGAGGATGGTGAGGCCGACGTCGTCCCGGCCCTCGCCGGTGCGGGCCTGCTCGACGATCGCGCGCGCGTCGCTCACCGCGTCGATGCCCTCGAGCTTCCAGATGTCGGGCTCGACGTCGGCCTCCTGCAGCTCGGCGATCGCACGGGTGATGAGGTCGGGCCGCTGCTGGAGCTCGAACCGCACGGTGTCGCCGCCGGCCGCCGCGAGCTGCGCCTCGGTCGGGGGGATGAGGAGCTCGAACAGGAACCGGCGGCCGGAGCGGCGCAGCCACTGCGACAGCTCGCGCAGGCGCTCGGCCTGGACGAGGTTGCCGGCCCGATCGCCGTCGACGTTGTAGCGGACGAGCACCTTCGCGAAGTCGGGCTCGAACGCCTCGACGTGCTCGCGCCACGCGTCGCCGTACGCGAAGTCGAAGACCGCCTGGTCGGGCTTCTCGACCGGCATCGTCACGACGATCCCCGCGTCGAGCGCGCCGCGCGCGACGTCGGCGCCGTACAGCTCGTCGACGAGCACGCCGAGCTGCCCGGGCGTGACGCCGCCGATCTCCGCCGCGCGCTGGACGCCGCTGAAGATCAGCGACTTGCACGCGCGGATGACCGCCTCCTGCTCGGGCGTGGGCTCGCCCTCGACGTCGAGCACCGAGCGCGCGAAGACGCCGCGGTGGTCGAAGGCCAGGAAGAAGACGGGATGGGTGTGACCGAGGGGCATGGGGCGGGTCCTTGGGGTCAGTGCTCGACGAAGTAGGTGCCGGTGCCCTGGCCGTCTGAGAAGAAGCGGCTGGTCACGGTCTTCTTGCGGGTGAAGAACTCGACGGCGTCCGGGCCGTGCGCGTGCAGGTCGCCCAGGAACGAGTCCTTCCAGCCCGAGAACGGGAAGAACGCCACCGGCGCGGCGACGCCGATGTTCACGCCGACCATGCCGGCCTCGACGTCGTGCTGGTAGCGGCGGACGGCCGCGCCGGACTCGGTGAAGATCGACGTCCCGTTGCCGAACCGGCTCGCGTTGACGATCGCGATCGCGTCGTCGAGCGTGTCCGCGCGGACGATCGCGAGGACCGGCCCGAAGACCTCCTCCTGCGCGATCTCCATGTCCGGGGTGACGTCGGTGAGGATCGTCGGGCCGAGGAACGCGCCCTCACCCGTCGCGGCCGCGCGGCCGTCGACGGCGACCGTCGCGCCCGCGGCCTCGGCGCGGTCGATCCACGCCGCGATGCGGTCGCGCGCCGCGCACGAGACGACCGGGCCGACGTCCGTGCCCTCGTCGGCGCCGTCGCCGACGGCCAGCGCGCGGGTCGCCTCGACCAGCGGCCCGACCAGGCGCTCGTGCGCGTCGCCCACCGTGACGACGACCGACCCCGCCATGCACCGCTGGCCGGCGGCGCCGAAGCCCGAAGCGACGAGCCCCGCGACGGTCTTGTCGATGACCGCGTCCGGCATGACGACCATGTGGTTCTTCGCGCCGCCGAGCGCCTGGACGCGCTTGCCGCTCTTGGCCGCGCGCTCGTACACGAGCTTGGCGACCGGCGCCGACCCGACGAACGAGATCGCGTCGATGCCCGGGTGGTCGAGCAGCGACTCGACGACCTCGCGGCCGCCGTTGACGAGGTTGACCACGCCGGGCGGCAGGTCGAGCCCGTCGAGGATCTCGAACACGAGCTCCTGCGTCATGGGCACCTGCTCGGACGGCTTGAGCACGAACGTGTTGCCGCACCCGATCGCGAAGGGCAGGAACCAGAACGGCACCATCATCGGGAAGTTGAACGGCGCGATCGCCGCGCAGACGCCGACCGGCTGGCGGATCGTCGCGGCGTCGATGCCGCGCGAGACGTCCTCCAGGATGCGGCCCTGCATCGTGGTCGGGATCGCGCACGCGGCCTCGACCATCTCGATGGCGCGGCCGACCTCGGCGCGCGCGTCGCCGATCGTCTTGCCCATCTCGCGGGTGACCGAGCGGGCGAGATCCTCGCGGCGCGCCGACAGCGCCTCGCGCAGGGCGAACAGCCGCCGCGCGCGCTCGATCACGTTGACGTCGCGCCAGGCCGGCAGCGCCGCGCGGGCCGCGGCGACGGCGGCGTCCACGTCGGCCGCGCCGGACAGCGGGACCTGGGCGATCACCGCGCCGGTCGCGGGGTTCTCGACGGCGAGGCGCCCGGCGGCGGTCGCCGGGGTCCAGGCGCCGCCGACGTAGTTGTCGAGCGTGCGGGCGGGGGCGGTCGCGGTCACGGCCGGGGGTGCTCCTTCGGGATCGGGAGGTCGGTGGTGGCGCCCTCCGCGCGGGTCCACGCGAGCGCCGGGTCGTCGGTGAACGCCCACGCGCGGCTCGGGCCGGCCATGACGTTCAGGTAGTGGAGCGCGACGCCGGGCGGCGCCGCGACCGCGTGGTAGCCGCGCGGCACGAGCACCACGTCGCGGTCCTGCACCGCGACCGTCTCGTCGAGCGAGCGGTCGTCGGTGTAGACCCGCTGCAGCCCGAACCCGTCGGGCGGCGTGACGCGGTGGTAGTAGGTCTCCTCGAGGTACGACTCCTCGGGGAGCACGTCGCGGTCGTGCTTGTGCGGCGGGTAGCTCGACCAGTGGCCCGACGGCGTGACGACCTCGGTCACCAGCAGTCGCTCGGCGGCCTGGCCGCCCATCAGCACGTCGTGGACGATCCGCTCGTGCACGTCGTAGCCGCGGCGGGCGACCTTGACGCCGTCGCGCGGGAGCACGCGGGCCTCGGCGCCCTTCTCGGCCGGCGCGAAGCACAGGCCGACCTCGGCGGGGCGCTGCCCGCAGCCGGTGACGACGAGCTCGCCGCCGGGCGGCAGGTACGCCGCCTCGGGCGGGCCGTCGAAGACGTCGTCGCGGCCGCCGAGCGCGCGCCAGTCGCCGTGGGGCGAGCGGACGTCGACGCGGCCCGACAGCACGACGACGCAGCACTCGCGGCCGGCCAGGTCGCGCGCGGCGGCCTGGCCGGGACGGAGCGCGAGCGCCTCGAACCCGACGTACCGCCAGCCCGCGGACTCCGGGGTGACGGTGACGATCGTGCCGTCGGCGGCGACGTCGCCGCTGGGACGGACGAGGATCTCGCTCACGCCTGGCCTCCCAGGTACGCCCGCTGACGCCGGCGGTCGGTCTCGTACGTGGCGCGCGCGTCGCGCACGGACTGGCGCTCGGACTCCTCGGCGACCGGCACGTCCCACCAGCTCTCGTACGACGGGACGCCCGCGTAGCGGTCGACCTCGACGTGGATCGCGACCGGCCCGCCTCCGCCGGCGGTCGTCGCCGTCGCGTCGGCGAGGGCCGCGGTCAGCTCCTCGTGCGTGCGCACGCGCGCGACCGGGATGCCGAAGCTCGCGACGTTGGCGGCGAGGTCGACCGGGAGCGCGGTGGCGGGCGCGGCGAGCGCGTCGCCGCCCGGCCCGTCGAGGACGTCCGCGGCGCCGGTGCCGTCCGCCCGGTGGTGGGTGCCGAACCCGTCGGCGCCGACCGACCGCGACAGCGACCCGATCGACGCGTAGCCGTGGTTCTCGACGACGACGAGGACGATCGGGATGCGCTCGGCGACCGCGGTCGCCAGCTCGCCCGGCTGCATGAGGTACGAGCCGTCGCCGACGAGCACGAACACGGGCCGCTCGGGCGCGGCGAGCTTGACGCCCATCCCGCCCGGGATCTCGTAGCCCATGCACGAGTAGCCGTACTCGACGTGGTAGCTCTTGCCCTGCGGGTCGCGGGCGCGCCACAGCTTGTGCAGGTCGCCCGGCATCGAGCCCGCCGCCTGGACGACGACGCCGGTCTCGCCCGCCGCGTCGTTGACGGCGCCGATGACCGTCGCCTGGCGCAGGGGCGTGGCGGCGTCCGGGGCGACGAGGCGCGCGACCTCGACGGCCCACTGCGCCTGCTCGTCCGCCGCCCGGGCGACCCACGCCGCCGGCGCGCGGTGCCCAGCGAGCGCGTTCGACAGCGCCTCGAGCGCCACGCGCGCGTCGGCCAGCAGCTGGACGCCGCTGTGCTTCGCCGCGTCCATCGCGCAGACGTTGACGTTGACGAACCGCACGTCCGGGTCCTGGAACGCGGACTTCGACGCGGTCGTGAAGTCGCTCCACCGCGTGCCGATGCCGATCACGACGTCGGCCTCGCGGGCGAGCCGGTTGGCCGCCGCGGTGCCCGTCGCGCCGATCGCGCCGAGCGCGCCGGGGTGGTCGGAGGTGAGCGCGCCGCGGCCCGCGTGCGTCTCGCCGACCGGGATGCCGGTCTGCTCCACGAAGGCGCGCAGCGCGTCCGTCGCATGCGCGTAGATCACCCCGCCGCCGGCCACGATCAGCGGGCGCTCGGCGCCGCGGATCAGTTCCACCGCGCGCGCGAGGCCCTCGGGCGCGGGCGGCTGACGCTGGACGAGCCACGTCCGCTCGGCCAGGAAGGCCGGGTCCCAGTCGAACGCCTCGGCCTGCACGTCCTGCGGCAGGGCGAGCGTCACCGCGCCGGTCTCGGCCGGGTCGGTGAGGACGCGCATCGCCTCCAGCGCCGCCGACACGAGCTGCTCGGGCCGCTCGATCCGGTCGAAGTAGCGCGACACCGGGCGCAGCGCGTCGTTGACCGACACCGTCCCGTCGCCGACCGCCTCGAGCTGCTGCAGGACCGGGTGCGGCGCGCGCGTGGCGAACGTGTCGCCGGGCAGCAGCAGCACGGGCAGGCGGTTGATCGTCGCCAGCGCCGCGCCGGTCACGAGGTTCGTCGCGCCCGGGCCGATCGAGGTCGTCACCGCGTACGCGCCGAGCCGGTCGCGCTGGCGCGCGTACCCGGCCGCGACGTGCACGAGCGCCTGCTCGTTGCGCCCGGACACGTAGGGGAAGGCGTCGCGGGTGGCGAGCAGCGCCTCGCCCAGGCCGGCGACGTTGCCGTGGCCGAAGATGCCCAGGCAGCCCGCGAAGAACCGCTCGCGGACGCCGTCGCGCTCGACGTGCTGGTTGGCGAGGAAGCGGACGAGCGCCTGCGCGACCGTCAGCCGGACCGTGCCGCCGCTCATGCCGTCACCTCCACGCCCGCGAGGGCGCCGAGCTGCTCCGGCGTCGGCATCGCGTCGGCGCAGGCGAGCTGGCCGGCGACGTACGCGCCCGCGGCGTTGGCGAGCCGCACCGCGCGGTCCGGGGACCAGCCGGCGAGCAGGCCGTGGCACAGCGCGCCGCCGAACGCGTCGCCCGCGCCCAGCCCGTTGACCACGTCGACCGGGACCGGCTCGACGTCCCACCGGCCGTCTTCCGTCGCCACGAGCACGCCCTCAGGGCCGCGCTTGACGATCGCCACCTTGACGCCCAGCGCCAGCAGCGCGCTCGCCGCCTCCTCGGGGTCGCGCGTGCCGACGGCCACCTCGACCTCCTCGCGGTTGCCCACCGCGACGGTCGCGTAGCGCAGCGCCGCGCGGGCCCAGCGGCCGGCCTCGTCCGCGTCGGCCCAGAACATCGGCCGGTGGTCGAGGTCGTGGATCGTGATCCCCTCGGGGTTCGCCGTCTGCCGGTGCGCGAGCGCCAGCAGCGTCGCGGCGCGGCTCGGCTCCTCGGACAGGCCGGTGCCGGTCGTCCAGAGGATGCGCGCGTCCTCGATCGCGTCGAGCGGCAGCTCGTCGGAGCGCAGCTGCAGGTCGGGCGCGCTCGGCTCGCGGTAGAAGAGGAGCGGGAAGTGGTCCGGCGGGTGCAGCTCGCAGAACGTGATCGGCGTGCGCAGCTCCGGGTCGGTGCCGACGTAGCGCGGGTCGACGCCGAAGCCGGCCAGCGCCGCGCGGACGTAGCCGCCGAACGCGTCGTCGCCGACCTTGGTGATGACCGCGCTGCGCCGCCCGAGACGCGCCGCGGCGACCGCGACGTTCGTCGGGCTGCCGCCGAGCGACTTGGCGAACGTCGCCACGTCGGCGAGCCCGACACCCGACTGCTGCGGGTACAGGTCGACGCCGACGCGGCCCATCGTGAGGAGGTCGAACGCGGGCTCGGTCATGCCGCCGCCCCCGCGGCCGGGTCCAGCTCGGCGACGGCGACCGGGCGCCGCTCCTGCAGCGAGCGCTGCGCGGCGAGCCCCGCGACGAGCGCGGCGCGCGCGTCGGCCACGCCCGCGGGCGGCGCCGTCGCGGTGCGGACCGCGACGACGAACGCGTCCCACTGCGCCGCGTAGCTCGGCACGTACCGCTCCAGGAAGAAGAACGGCAGCGGCGCGGTCACCGTGCCGGTGGCGGTCCGGACGAGGCCGGTGTGCGTGTGCGGGTCCTCGGACGCCGCCATCCCGCGCGAGCCGTGGACCTCGACGCGCTGGTCGTAGCCGTACGTCGCGCGGCGGCTGTTGTCGATCGCGGTCAGGCAGCCGCTGGCGTGCTCGAGCGTCACGACCGCGGTGTCGACGTCGTCGACCTCCGGCAGCACGAGCCGCTTGCCGTGCGCGGACACCGACACGACCTCGCTGCCCGCGATGAAGCGCGCCATGTCGAAGTCGTGGACGGTCATGTCGAGGAACAGCCCCCCGGAGCCGGGGATGTAGTCGAGCGGCGGCGGCTCGGGGTCGCGGCTGGTGATGCGGACCAGCTCGGGCTCGCCGACCGTCCCGCTGTCGACGGCCGCGCGGACGGCGGCGTGCGACGGGTCGAAGCGGCGGTTGAAGCCGATGTGGAACGGCACGCCCGCGGCCGCGACGGCGGCCTCCACGCGGTCGACCGCGGCGAGGTCGAGCGACACCGGCTTCTCGCAGAAGATCGGCTTGCCCGCGGCGGCAGCGGCGAGGATCAGGTCGACGTGCGTGTCGGTGCTCGTGCAGATCGCGATCGCGTCGACGCCCGGCCGCGTGAGCAGCTCCTCGGCCGACGCGGCGAGCGGGACGCCGAGCTCGTCGGCCGCCGTCTGGGCGGCGTCGGCGCGCGGGTCGTAGACCGCGGCGACGTGCGCGCCGGCGACGCGACGCTGGAGGAGGTCGGCGTGCAGGCGCCCGATGCGGCCGAGGCCGAGGACCCCGATGCCCAGCGAGGCGCTCACGGCGTCACCCCCAACGTCGCGAGGAAGTCGAGGCTCGCCTCGGCGTCGCGGTACGGGCCCTCGCCCGGCGCGGGCTCGGCGCCCGTGATCGCGCAGTCCTGCTCGAGCACGAGCCAGCCGTCGTAGCCCTGCTCCTGCAGCAGCCCGACGACCTCGCCGATGTGCGCGTCGCCCTGGCCGAGCGGGCGGAAGAGGCCCTGCTGGACGGCGGCCATCAGCGTCAGCTCGCCGGCGTTCAGGCGCCCGGCGATCTCCAGGTCGACGTCCTTGAGGTGGACGTGGCCGACACGGTCGCCGTGGTTGCGCAGGAAGTCCCGGGCGTCGTAGCCGCCGAGGCCGAGGTGGCCCGGGTCGAGGCACCACGCCACGTCGGTCGACGTCGCGAGCCGCTCGATGTCGTCGGCCTGCTCGATCAGCGTCCCCTGGTGCGGGTGGATCACGGTCGTCAGCCCGAGGCCCGCGGTCAGCTCCGCGACCGCCTCGGTGTGGGCTGCGACGCGCCGCCAGCCGGCCGGGTCGAGCTCCGGCACGGACCAGCCCTCGCCGACGATCGCCAGCACGAACGTGTCGGCGCCGGCCGCGGCCATCGCCTCGGCGATCGGGCGCGCCTGCTCCAGCGCCGGCGCCACCGACGCCTCGTGCAGCACGAGCGGCACGAAGCCGCCCAGCAGCCGCAGCCCGTGCGGCTCCAGCGCGGCGCGGATGCCGGCCGGATCCAGCGGCAGGTAGTCGTCGACGGGGCCGAGCTCGGTCGCGCGCAGCCCGAGCTGCGCCATCTCGCCGAACACGCGCTCCGGCGGCAGCATCGCGCCCCAGCCGGGGACCTCGCAGACGCCCCACGAGATCGGGGCGCCCGCCAGGCCGCCAGTCGTGTGGTCTCTCTCCATCAACGCCTTCCTTCGCACCGTTCCGAACAGATTCGCACATCATGATGTCCGAAGTTGCTGTATTGTCCAGCCCGCCGCTGCGGACGGAGGCCACGAACGGCCGATGCCGCCGGGGGAGACGCTGGTGAACAGAACCGAACACCTGGAACGGAAGGCGTGACGGCGCTGATGGCTGCGCCCGAGGGTCCTGCCGCGCCCGGCGCGCGCCGGACGCGGATCCTCCGTGCGGTCCGGACGGGGCCGGTGCACGTCGCCGACCTGGCCCGCGACCTGGGCGTCTCCGAGATGACCGTGCGCCGCGACCTGCGCCTGCTGGCGCGGGACGGCAAGCTCGAGCGCGTCCACGGCGGGGCGCTCGACACGACGCGCGAGCGCGCGTTCGACGAGGTCGCGGTCGACCGGCTCGCGGCCAAGGACCGCATCGGCGCCGCCGCGGCGGCGCTCGTCGAGGACGGCCAGACCGTGATGCTCGACATCGGCACCACGACGCTCCAGGTCGCCCGCCACCTGCGCGGGCGCCGGGTGACCGTCATCACCACCAACCTGGCGGTCTACGAGGAGCTCCTCGGCGACGAGGACATCGAGATCGTCCTCGCGGGCGGGCTCGTGCGCCGCAACTACCGCTCCTTCGTCGGCGTCCTCGCCGAGGACGCGCTGCGTCAGCTCCGCGCGGACGTCGCGTTCCTCGGCACCAGCGCCGTCGATCCGGCCCTCGCGTTGTGGGACACCACCATGATCGAGGTGCCGATCAAGCGGGCGATGCTCGCGTCCGCGCGGCGGACGGTGCTGGTGGCGGACGCCGCCAAGTTCTCCATGACCGGGGTGGTCCGCGTGTGCGGCCTCCCGGAGCTCGATCAGCTGATCACCGACGCGGCCACCCCGGCGTCGCGGCGGGCGGACATCGAAGACGCCGGGGTCGAGGTGACCATCGCATGAAGCTGGCAATCGTCGGCGGGGGCGGCTTCAGGGTGCCGCTCGTCTACACGGCGCTCCTGTCGTCGGGCCCGAAGCTCGGGCTCGAGGAGGTCGTGCTGCACGACGTGGAGCAGGAGCGGCTCGACCGCATCGGACCTGTGCTCGACGGCCTTGCGCAGGAGCACGGTGAGCGCCTCCCGTTCCGCACCACGACCGACCTCGGCGACGCCGTCGAGGGCGCGGACTTCGTGTTCTGCGCGATCCGCGTCGGCCAGCTCGAGGGCCGCGTGGTCGACGAGCAGGTCCCGCTCGGCCTCGGCGTGCTGGGCCAGGAGACCACGGGGCCGGGCGGCATCTGCTTCGCGCTCCGCACGATCCCCGTCATGACGCAGCTGGCCGAGGTCGTCCGCGACCGCGCGCCGGGCGCCTGGCTCATCAACTTCACGAACCCGGCCGGCATGGTGACCGAGGCCGTCCAGCAGGTCATGGGCGACCGCGCGGTCGGCATCTGCGACTCGCCGGCGGGCCTCTACCGCCGCGTGGCCCGCGCGCTCGACCGCGACGCCAAGGACCTGTGGTTCGAGTACTTCGGCCTCAACCACCTCGGCTGGCTGCAGGGGGTCCGCGACAGCGAGGGCGACCTGATGGGCGAGCTGCTCGCCAGCGACGAGCGCCTCGGCACGTTCGAGGAGGGCCGGCTGTTCGGCGGTGAATGGCTGCGCGCCATCGGGATGGTGCCGAACGAGTACCTCTACTACTTCTACTACGGTGCCGACACCGTCAACGCGATCCGCGAGAGCCCCACGTCCCGGGGCGCCTTCCTGCTCGAGCAGCAGCGCGCGTTCTACGCGGAGGGCAAGCAGGCGCCGGACGTCGCGCTCGAGCGCTGGCGCGCGACGCGCCACGACCGCGAGCGCACGTACATGGCCGAGGCCCGCCAGGCCGCCGGCGTGCAGTGCGAGCACGAGCTCGACGAGAACGCCGGCTACGAGAGCGAGGCCATGGCCGTGCTCGAGGCGATCGCGTTGAACAGCCGCCAGGTCCTCACGCTCAACACGGCCAACCGCTCCGCGCTCTCGTTCCTCGACGAGAAGGCCGTGGTCGAGGTGCCGTGCATCGTCGGCCGCTCGGGCCCGGTCCCGATCGCCGTCGGCGAGGTCCCCGCGCACGCGCGCGCGCTCGTGGAGACGATGAAGGACGTCGAGCGCACGACGATCGAGGCCGCGACGACGCGGTCGAAGGACCTGGCGATCCGCGCGCTCGCGCTGCATCCGCTGGTCCCGTCGGTCACCACCGCGCGCGAGATCTTCGAGGGCTACGCGGAGCGGCTGCCGCAGCTCCGGGAGGCGTTCGGAGCGTGAGCGTCGACGTCGCGCTGGGCGGCGCGGCGTACCTCGACCTGACCTTCGTCGGGCTCGAGGCGGTGCCCGAGCCCGGCGCGGAGCGGTTCGCGGAGGACCTCCTGCGCACCCCTGGCGGGAGCGCCACGGTCGCCATCGGCGCGGCCCGTCTCGGGCTGCGCGCGGCGATGGCGTTCCCCCTCGGGCGCGACGCCGACGGCGCGTTCCTCCGCGAGGTGCTCGACGCCGAGGGCGTCCGCTACCCGTCGCGCACGATCGAGCGCACCGCGGTGACCGCGGTGATGCCGGTCGGCGGCGAGCGCGCGATGGCCTCCTACCTTCCCGCGGGCGACGTGCGCGCCACCGACCTGGCCGAGCACGCGCCGGCGTCGGTGGTGCTCGCGATCACCGACCTGGCGCTCGCCCCCGCCGGCGCGACGGTCTACGCGACCGCCGGCGACGAGGACGCGCGCACGTTCGCCGGGAAGCCGCCCGCCGCACTCGACGGCGCGCGGGCGCTGCTCGTCAACGCGCGCGAGGCGCGCGTCCTCGCCGGGGTCGACGACACCGAGGCGGCCGCGCAGGCGCTCGCCGCGCACGTCGGCACCGTCGTCGTCACGCTCGGCCCCGACGGCGCGCTCGCCGTCGAGGACGGCCGGCTCGTGCGCGTCCCCGGGGTCCGGGTCGACGCGGTCGACACGACCGGCGCCGGCGACCTCTTCGCCGCGGCCTACCTGTGGGCCGACCTGGGCGGCGCTCCTCTGGAGGAGCGGCTGACCTGGGCGGTCCTCTACGCCGCGCTCTCCGTTCGCGTCCGCACCGCTGCCGCGGGCGCACACACCGCCGCCGCGCTCATCCAGGCCGGCGTCGATCGAGGCCTGGTTCGCCCGGCCTGGCACACGACACAGCAGCACCACCAGGAGGAGGAGTCCAGGTGAGATTCCCAAGCAGGATCGGCACCGCCATCGCCGTCGGGGTCATGGCGCTCGCGATCGGCTGCGGCCCCGGCGACGACGAGGACTCGAGCGCCGAGCCCGCCGCGCAGGCGACCGCCAAGCCGGACATCAGCAAGGCCGGCGACGTCACGCTCACCGTGTGGGACCAGGAGGTCCGCGGCGGGCAGGCGAAGCAGATCAAGGAGCTCAACAAGCAGTTCGAGGCCAAGTACCCGAACGTCAAGATCGAGCGTGTCGCGAAGTCCTTCGAGGACCTCAACACGACCCTGAAGCTCGCCGTCTCCGGCCCCAAGGCGCCGGACGTCGTGCAGGCCAACCAGGGCCTCGGCGTCATGGGCCAGCTCGTCAAGGGCAAGCTCATCCGCCCGGTCGACGACTACGCGAAGGTCTACGGCTGGGAGGAGCGCTACCCCGAGCTGCTGACCAACCTCAACAAGTTCGAGGACGGCGGGGCGAAGTTCGGCTCCGGCAAGCTCTACGGCCTCTCCCAGGTCGGTGAGATCGTCGGCGTCTTCTACAACAAGAAGAAGGTGTCGAAGGTCCCGGAGACGCTCGAGGAGTTCGAGGCGCAGCTGCAGGAGGCCAAGGCCGAGGGCGACGTGCCGATCCAGTTCGGCAACCTCGACAAGTGGCCGGGCATCCACGAGTACGAGACCGTGCTCGGCACGCAGGCCGACAAGCAGGCCGTCCGCGACTTCGTCTTCCAGGCCGACGGCGCGTCGTTCGACACGCCCGAGTTCCAGGCCGCGGCGGAGAAGCTGCAGACCTGGGCGAAGGACGACATGTTCACGCCCGACTTCAACGGCGTCGGCTACGACCCCGCGTGGAAGCGCTTCGCGTCCGGCAAGGGCCGGTTCCTGATCGCGGGCACGTGGCTCGTCGCCGACCTGGCCGACCGCATGGGCGAGGACGTCGGCTTCTTCCTCCTGCCCGGCACCGAGGCCGGCGCCGACCCGGTAGCCCTGGGCGGCGAGGGCCTGCCGTTCACGATCACGTCGAAGTCGAAGAACCCGGACGTCGCTGCCGCGTACATCGACTTCCTCACCGACGAGAACGCGGCGCAGGTCCTGACGACGACGGACAACCTGCCGGCGATGAACCTGCCGACGCCGGAGCCCGAGGGCACCCTGCTCGGCGAGGTGTTCGCCGCGTGGAAGTCGCTGGGCGACGCGGACGGCCTGCTGCCGTACCTGGACTACACGACCACGACGTTCTACGACGACGTGTCCGCGGGCATCCAGGAGCTGCTGGCCGGAAAGCAGGACCCGCAGAAGTTCACGTCGGGCATGCAGTCCGCCGTCGCGTCCGCGAGCTCGGCGGGCTAGATGGCATCGCGCTCCATCGTCACGCCCTCCGCGGTCGCCCGTGCGATCCGCGGTGGGCGTGACGACGAGCGCCCACCGGGCGAGCCGCGCCGGATCGGGTACCTGTACCTGCTCCCGGCGCTGCTCGTCTTCGCGGCGTTCGTCCTCTTCCCGCTGGGACATGCGTTCTTCCTGTCGCTGTTCGAGTGGGACGGCGTCACGGCAGGCAAGTGGGTGGGGCTCGACAACTACGGCGACGTCCTCGCCGACGAGGGGCTCCGCGCGGCGTTCGGCCATGCGCTCGTCCTCGTCGTCTTCTACGCGGTCATCCCGGTCTGCATCGGGCTGATGCTGGCGGGGCTGATCGCGCGGACGCACATCCGCGGCCTGGCGCTCTTCCGCACCGTCCTGTTCCTGCCGCAGGTGGTGGCGCTCGTCGTCGTCGCCGTGATGTGGCGGATGATCTACGACCCCGGCGTGGGGCCGCTGAACGAGACGCTGCGCGCGGTCGGCCTCGACGGCCTGGCCAAGTCGTGGCTCGGCGACTTCGACCTCGCGCTGCCGTCGGTCGGCTTCATCGGCACGTGGGTGATGTTCGGCCTGACGATGGTGCTGCTCACCGCCGGCGTGCAGAAGATCCCGACCTCGCTCTACGACGCCGCGCGCGTCGACGGCGCCGGGCCCGTGCGCGAGTTCTTCGCGGTCACGCTGCCGGGGCTGCGCGGCGAGATCGCGGTCGCGTCGACGCTGACGACGATCCAGGCGCTGCGCAACTTCGACCTCGTCTACATCACGACGAAGGGCGGCCCGGGCGACGCGACGTCGGTCCCGGCCTTCCAGGTCTACCGGCGCGCGTTCGAGACCGGCCAGGTCGGCTCGGCCGCCGCGGTCGGCATCGTGATCGCCGCGCTGATCTTCGCGATCACCGTCGGCATCAACAAGCTCGGGGAGCGGGGGACCGCGTCGTGACCAGCCGCCGCGACCAGGCCCTCACCTACGCGGTGCTGGGCGTCTTCTCGCTCTTCGCGCTCCTGCCGATCGTCGGCATCGTCGTCACCGCGCTGCAGCGGCAGGGCACGTCGGCGAACTTCGGCACGCCCGACGGCCTGAGCTTCTCCAACTTCTCCCGCGCGTGGGAGCAGGCGAACTTCGGCGACTACCTGCAGTCGAGCCTGCTCGTCACGGTCGTGGTCGTCGTGGTCGCGATCGCGCTGTCGGTGCTCGCCGGCTACGCGTTCGGGCTGATGCGGTTCCGCGGCTCGGAGGTGCTCTTCTACCTCTTCCTGCTGGGCCTCGTGGTCCCGCAGGAGGCGACGATCGTGCCGCTCTACTACGACCTGCGCGACCTGCAGCTGACCGACACCTACTGGGCGCTCATCCTGCCCCAGCTCGGGACGTCGATCGCGTTCGGGACGTTCTGGATGCGGGCGTTCTTCCGCTCGGTCCCGCGCTCGCTCGTGGAGGCCGCGCGGATCGACGGCGCGTCCTCGTGGTTCGTGCTGTGGCGCGTGCTGCTGCCGCTCGCGCGCCCGGCCGTCCTGACGATGGCGGTGCTGCTGTCGATGTGGACCTGGAACGAGTTCCTGCTGGCGCTCGTGATGGTCAGCGACGAGGGCCTGCGCACGGCGCCGCTGGGCCTGAGCTTCTTCCTCGGCCGCAACCAGGCCGACCTCACGCTCCTGTCAGCCGGCGCGGTCATCGTCGCGCTGCCGATCGTCGTCCTCTACGTGTTCCTCCAGCGCCACTTCATCCGGGGCATGGTCTCCGGTGCCGTCAAGGGGTAGCTCGAAAATGGCTGCAGTCAGCTTCACCGGTGTCCACAAGCGCTTCGGCGGCGTGACCGCCGTGCGCGACCTGTCGCTCTCGATCGACGACGGCGAGTTCATGGTGCTCGTCGGGCCGTCCGGCTCGGGCAAGACGACCGCCCTGCGGATGCTCGCCGGGCTCGAGTCGATCACCGAGGGCGAGGTGCGGATCGGCGACCGGGTCGTCAACCGGATGGCGCCGCGCGAGCGCGACATCGCGATGGTCTTCCAGGACTACGCGCTGTACCCGCAGATGACGGTGTTCGACAACCTCGCGTTCGGCCTGCGGCGGCGCAAGACGCCGAAGGACGAGGTCACGACGCGGGTGGAGCGGGCCGCGGCCGCGCTCGACCTGACCAAGTACCTCGCGCGCAAGCCGGGCCAGCTCTCCGGCGGCCAGGCGCAGCGCGTGGCGCTGGGTCGCGCGCTGGTGCGCGATCCGCAGGTCTTCCTGATGGACGAGCCGCTGTCGAACCTCGACGCGAAGCTGCGGACGCAGACGCGCGGCGAGATCAAGCGGCTCCAGCAGGAGGTCCGCACGACGACGGTCTACGTCACGCACGACCAGGTCGAGGCGATGACGATGGGCGACCGGATCGCGGTGATGAACGAGGGCGTGCTCGTGCAGGTCGGGACGCCTGAGGAGCTCTACGAGCACCCGGCGAACGTGTTCGTCGGCGGGTTCATCGGGTCGCCGGCGATGAGCTTCTTCGACGCGTCGGTGGACGGTTCGCGCCTGGTCGCGGGCGAGATCGAGCTGGACCTCCCGGCGGATCTCTCGCTGCCGTCCTCCGTGACCGTCGGCGTGCGGCCGGAGTGCGCGCGGCCGTGGGACCCGGATGCCGGGCTGCTCGGGCCGGTGTCCGGGCGCGTGGCGTTCGTCGAGGCGCTCGGCCGCGAGACGTTCGTCGGCGTCGACGTGGGGAGCGCGCAGCTCGTCGTGCACTACGACGGGCGGGCGCGGATGCTGCCCGGGGACGAGCTGACGTTCGGCGTGCAGGCGTCGGCGCTGCGGTTCTTCGACGCCGAGACCGGCGACGCGCTGGCGCGGCCGGCCGCGGAGCGGGTCGCGTGAGCGCGGCCGAGGTCCTGCGCGGGGAGATCGCCGAGCAGCCCGCCGTCTGGCGCTCGCTCGCGGCGTCGCCCCCGGACGGGCTCGCGTCGCTCGGTGAGCTGCTCGCGGCGACGCCGCCGTCGCTGGTGCGGATCGCCGCCCACGGCACGTCCGACCACGCCGCCGCGTACGCGTCGTACGTGCTGCGGCTGCTGTGCGGGTGGACGGTGCTGCGCGACTCGATGGCGCTGCCGCTGTACTACGGCGCGCCGGCCGCGGCGCCGGGCGAGCTCGCGATCGGCATCTCGCAGAGCGGTGAGACGCCTGACGTGGTCGCCTGGCTGCGGCGGGCGCGCGAGGCCGGCGCGCGGACGGTCGCGGTGACGAACGGCGAGGGATCGTCGCTCGCGGAGGCCGCCGAGCACGTCGTGCTGGTCGGGGCCGGGGTCGAGCGGTCGATCGCGGCGACGAAGACGTACACCGCGACGGTGGCGTCGCTCGCGCTGCTGGGCGCCTTCGCGGCCGCCCGCGGCCCCTCGTTCGCCTCCGCCCTGCACGCCACGGCGGAGGCCGCGGAGGGCGCGCTCGACGGGCTCGCCGCCGCGGTGGAGCCCATCGCCGAGGCGTTCGCGGCGTTCGAGCGGATGTACGTCGTCGCCCGCGGCGTCGAGCTCGCGACGGCCGACGAGATCGCGCTGAAGCTGACCGAGGTCTGCTACCTCGGCGCGAAGGCGATGAGCGCCACCGCGATGGCCCACGGGCCGGTCGCGGCGCTCGACGCCCGGCTGCCCGTGTGGGCGGTCGCGGCCGACGACGCGGCGCTCCCCGCGGTGCAGGAGGCCGCTACCCGCGCCCGCGACGCCGGCGCCCCGCTCGTGGCCAGCGGCGCGGCCGCGCAGGCCCTCGGCGACGCGACCTTCCGCGTCCCGACCCCCGCGGCCCCCGACCCCCTCCTCGCCCCGCTCCTCTCGGTCCTCCCGGGCCAGCTCTTCGCGGTCTCCCTGGCGCTCGCCAAGGGCCTCGACCCCGGCGCCCCGCGCCACCTCCGCAAGGTCACCTCCGCCGCGTAGCGGCGCCCCGCAGCGGGCCGCCGGGCGTGGGCGTGCACCACGCCTGCCCGGCGTAGCCCCGCTGACCCTCCCAACGTGCCGGGCGCGGAACGAGGGGAGGGTTGAGCGCGTAGGACGCCGGTTTCCCTCCCGCCGTCGTGACGGCCGGGACGGTGGGAGCGTTGTGGGGGCTGCCACGCGCGTGTGTTCGGAGATGTGAGACGCAGGTTCCCGCTTGACACGGTGTTGACCGCGTCCTAGCGTGCCGGTCCTGTCCGGAACTGTTCGAAGGTGTTCGCGAGTGTTCGCGGGTCTTCGGGAGAGGGGAGTAGGCGTGAGACGGTTGGTTGTGGTGCTGGCGGCCGCGGTGGTCGCAGCGCTGTTGACGGCAGGGCCCGCGCAGGCGGCGCCCGCGACGCCGTACAAGGCCTCGAAGGCCGTGAAGATCAACGTGATGGGCGAGTGGGCCCATCCCGACGACGACACGAGCATCATCGGGCCGTGCGGTGTGTGGCATCACCGCTACGGCGTCAAGTGCGGGATCATCATGGTCACGCGCGGCGAGGGCGGCGGGAACGCCGTCGGCAGCGAGATCGGCCCGCAGCTCGGCCTGCGGCGCGAGAACGAGGACCGGGTCGCGCACTACCGGTCCGGGACGGTCGACATCTTCAACCTCGACCGGGTCGACTTCTTCTACAACACGAGCGCGCCGCTGACCCAGGACTTCTGGGGCCAGGACGAGACGCTGCGCCGCATCACGCGGATCATCCGCATGACGCAGCCCGACGTCTACGTCGGCTTCACGCCGTCGCTCAACGCCGGCCACGGCAACCACCAGCAGGCCGGCCGCTACATCTGGGAGGGCGTCAAGGCGGCGGCCGACCCGACGATGTTCCCCGAGCAGCTCACGGGCCCGAACGCCCTGAGCACGTGGCAGGTCAAGAAGGTCTTCTCCGGGGGCTCGACCACCGGCGCCGGCGGCACCACGCAGCGCGCGCACTGCACGACCGGGTTCACCCCCGCCGCTGACAACCTCAGCACGGTCGCCGGCGTGTGGACCGGCTACGAGTCGCCGTACACGTGGCCGCAGGGCAACGTCCAGGGCCAGCCCGCGGGCTCGAAGAAGACGTGGGCGCAGGTCGCCCTCGAGGGCACGCGCGCCTACCCGACGCAGAGCCGCGTCATGTACCAGGACGTGGCCCCGCGCGGTTGCTCGCGCTTCGGCCAGACCGACGCGTACGTCCCGTTCCAGCCGAACCTCAACGCGGACGGCACGCCGAACCAGGACGCCGGCGCGGACGACGCGATCCTCTACGGCGCGACGCTCCCCGACCCGGGCGGCCTGCCGCTCGGCACGCTGCAGTACGTCGAGCTCGACGACGGGTTCTTCCACGCGCCGGGCGCGCCGTTCGACGTGACGGTGAAGCTCAAGTCGGGTGTCGGCACGCTCAACAGCAACAACCGCGTGCAGCTCACGCTGCCTGCCGGCTGGACGGCGGACCAGACCACGAAGAACATCGGCGCGGTCGCCCCTGACAGCACGACGTCGGTCACGTTCACCGTCACGCCGGCCGCGAACGCGACGGTCAACACGAACTACCGCATCGCCGCGCGCTTCCTCACCGGCAGCGCCACCGGCTACAGCGACACGGTCGTCCGCGTCGTCTCGCCGGTCGAGGGCCGCTTCGAGCGCTGGGGCAAGTGGAAGGAGTACGACGACTGGCTCACGAACACGGCGCCGCGCGCGCTGAAGGTCGGCCTGTCGTCGGCGCTCAAGCCCATCCCGATGGGTGAGTCGGTGCAGGTCCCGGTCGACGTCAAGAACTGGTCGACGACCGCGCAGTCGGGGAACGTGACGCTCACGGTCCCCTCCGGCTACTCGGTCGACCAGGCGACGAAGCCGTACGGCCCGGTGGACCCGGGCGAGAGCACGAAGGTCACCTTCACCCTCACCAGCGACCACACGACGCTGCCCGCGAACCAATCGTCCAACGCGACGATCGAGACCACGTACAGCGGCGGCTCGGGCACCGAGACGCTCGGCCTGTCGCTGCTCCCGAAGACGAGCATCGCCGCGGAGAGCGCCGCGCCGACGCTGAACGCCCAGGAGGGCGCCGGCGAGTACACCGGCCCCGCGCTCGACCTCGGTCGCGTCTGGGAGGGCACCGCGTGTGACCCGAACGGCACCGACTGCGGCTCGACCGGCACGCCGGGCGACCCGACCAGCACCTACGCCAAGGTCGCCCGCCACGGCGACGACCTGTACTTCTTCATCCGCGTCCGGGACGACTTCCAGTCCTACGCGGTGAAGCCGTCGGAGTGCGTCGCGCACTGGCTCGCCGACTCGGTCGAGATCCTGATCGACCCGCGCGGCGACAGCGCCGAGAAGAACAAGGACACCGCGTCGACGTTCAAGCTCGGCGTCTTCCCGTTCACCAACGACCCGCAGAACACGAACGGCAACGGCGCCAACGGCCCGTGCTGGTCGCGTGACGCCGACAACCACCAGGGCTACTCGACCGGTCCGCTCAAGGACACGGTCGACAGCGCCCCGAACGCCCCCGGCGTGCAGGTCGCGTCGAGCGCGACGTGGGTCGGCTCCAACGAGACGACGGTCGGCCACGCGTACGCGGGTGGCGGCTACAACCTCGAGGTGAAGATCCCCATGTCGGTGCTGCCGGCGGCGGTCGACCCCGACCGCATGGGGCTCAACATCACCCCGTACGACAACGACGACAACTCGGGCGCGGGCGACACCCTGCGGCACATCGACCAGGGCCAGAGCCGGCTCGGGTGGTCGACGTTCGGCAGCGTCCAGTCCGACCCGTACCGGTGGGGGAAGGCCACGCTGCCGGGCTACACGCCGCCGGTGGGCCGCCCGACCACGGCGCCCCCGCCGAACGTGTCCAACCCGAACCTCAACGGCGTCCTCTCGCCGCAGACGATCGCGCAGTCCGCCTACGACGGGGTGCCGATCGCCGGGCGTGAGCCGGCTCCGGCGGGCAACCGGGTCACGGTCACGAAGTCGACGCTGACGGCGACCGGAGCCGAGCTCCAGCTCACCGCGAACGGCAGCGGCACCGCGCAGGTGTTCCTGTGGTCGGGCGTCGAGGGCTACATCCCGGTGTGGAACACGACGTGCTCGCCCAAGGACGACCCGCCGCCGAGCTACGGCCTGACGGCGTGCGCCCCGACCGACGGGACCGTCCCGGCGTGGGGGACCGACATGAGCGGCCGCGTCGTGGAGAAGCGCGAGGTCGCGGTCACGCCGGGCACCCACACGGTGACGATCCCGCTGACGCCGCAGCAGCGTGAGCGGCTCGCCCGCGACGGCTCGGCGCTCGTCGCGTACGAGACCGCGGGCGGCGCCGTGCAGGCGCTCGACCTGCCGCTCGCCCGTGTGGCGATCGCCGGCGACGCCCAGGACGACGCCGACGGCGGCGCCGCCCTGCTGACCGCGCGCGTCGAGGGCACCGACCCGTGGCCCGGCACGCCGACGGGCGAGGTGCGGTTCCAGGTCGACGGCCAGGACGTCGGCGGGCCGGTCGAGCTCCGCGCCGGCCGCGCCTCGCTCACGACCACCGCGGTGAGCGGGGTCGAGGGCAAGCGCGTCACGGCGGTCTACTCCGGCGACGGCGACTACCAGCCGCGCACGGTGACCGTGAGCGCGCCGGCCGAGCCCGGCCCGGCCGGGCCGCAGGGTCCCGCGGGGCCGCAGGGTCCGGGTGGCCCGGCGGGTCCGGCAGGCCCGACCGGTCCGACGGGGCCGCAGGGTCCGGCGGGCCGCCCGGGCAAGGACGCCGCGACGGTGCTCCTGCTCCGCTGCGAGCTGGTGTCGAAGTCGCGGGCCGTCCGCTGCACCAGCAGTGACAACGCGAAGGCGTCGAGCCGCAAGGCGTACCGCATGTCGGTGCGGCTGCAGGGCGCGCGCAAGTCCGTGTCGCGCAGCGGCAAGGGCACGCTCGCGGTGACGGTGCGGGCCGGCAAGCGCCTGAAGGCGTCCCAGAAGGTCGTCGTGACCGTCACGAGCGGCAAGACGACCAAGCGGATCACGCTCAAGGCCGATGACGGCCGCAAGAAGCTGACTCGGTAGGTCCCCTCCTCCCACACCGAGCAGACAGGCGGAGGACCCGATCTCCCCCCGGTCGGGTCCTCCGTCTTTGATACGAATGATCGAAGATGATCGAGCTCGTGCGCGCGGGCAGGATGCCCAGGTGAGCGCGAGGCCGCGGCACACCATCCCGGCCCAACGACGGCAGGAGATCCTCCGCGCGGTGCGGACCGGGTCGACGCACGTCGCCGACCTCGCACGCCGCTTCGGCGTCTCCGAGATGACCGTCCGGCGCGACCTGCGCGAGCTGGCCCGGGACGGCAAGCTCGAGCGCGTCCGCGGCGGCGCCGTCAACGCCTCCAGCGAGCGGCCGTTCGACGAGATCGCGGTGGAGCGCTTCGACGCCAAGGACCGCATCGGCGCCGCGGCCGCCGCGCTGGTCGAGGACGGCCAGACGGTGATGATCGACATCGGCACCACGACGTTGCAGGCGGCGCGCCACCTGCGCGGGCGGCCGATCACGGTCGTGACGACGAGCCTCGCGGTGTACGAGGAGCTGCGGGACGACGAGGCGATCGAGCTGATCCTCCCCGGCGGCGTCGTGCGGCGGAACTACCGCTCGCTCGTCGGGATGCTGGCGGAGGGCTCGCTGCGGCAGCTCAACGCGAACGTGCTCTTCCTCGGCACGAGCGCGGTCGACGCGCAGCTCGGGGTGTGGGACTCCACGATGGTCGAGGTCCCGATCAAGCGCGCGATGATCGAGTCGGCCGAGAGCGTCACGCTGCTCGCCGACGCCGACAAGCTCTCCATGGCCGGCTTCATCAAGGTCTGCGACGCCGACGCGATCGACCAGATCGTCACCGACGAGCCGCTGCCCGAGGCGTGCCGGCCCGCGGTCGACGACCACGCGATCGACGTCATCGTCGCGGGTAGCAGCACCGTGTAGCAGACTGCTACAGTCGCGGCATGGCGACGATGCCGACGCGGATCGACCGGGGCCTGTTCGACGCGGCACGGTCGGCGGGCGAGCTGCACAGCCGCAGCGCGGCGCAGCAGCTGGACCACTGGGCGCGCCTGGGCAGAGCGCTCGAGGCGTCGCCGGCGGTCACGCACGACGCGATCGAGCGCGTCCTGTCCGGCGAGGTCCCGTACGACGCGCTCAACGGCGCCGAGCAGGCGCTGGCACGCGTCGAGTGGGACGACCGGATCGCCGCGCGGATCTCCGGGCTGGACTTCGAAGAGCGCCTGCGCCAGGCAGGCTCACGCTGGGCAGAGGCGGATGACGACGGCGCCCTCGTCGTCCGCGATCCCGCCGAGTGAAGACCCCCGTCCTGCACGTCCTCGCCGGACCGAACGGTTCGGGGAGGTCGACGTTCGTCGCGGAGGTGCTCGAGCCGGTCACGCACCTGCCGTTCATCAACGCGGACGAGATCGCTGCGGAGCGGTGGCCAGGCGACGAGCTCGGCCACGCGTACGAGGCCGCGGAGGCCGCCGCGGCACGCCGCGATTCCGCGATCGCGGCCCGCGCCTCGTTCATCACCGAGACGGTCTTCAGCCACCGCAGCAAGGTCGAGCTGATCGGCCGTGCCGTCGGCGCCGGGTACCTCGTGGAGCTGCACGTGATGCTCGTGCCGGAGGAGCTGGCGGTCCACCGTGTGGTCTACCGCGTCGAGCATGGTGGGCATGCGGTGCCCGAGCAGAAGATCCGCGAGCGCTACCGGCGCCTGTGGGGGCTCGTCGGCGAGGCGCAGCGGGTGGCGCACCGGACGACGTTCTACGACAACACGCGGACCACGCCGTTCCGGCCGGTGGCCGTCTACCAGCGCGGGCGACCCGTCGTCGCTCCGTCGTGGCCCGTCTGGACCCCGCCGGAGCTGGTCGCCGCCCTCTAGCGCGCCGGCGCGAGCAGCGCGGCGACGTCGGCCGGGTCGAGCGGCCGCGCGAGCAGGAAGCCCTGGGCGAACTCGCAGCCCAGCTCGACGAGCGTGGTGAGCTGCGCCTCGGTCTCCACGCCCTCGGGCACGACGCCGAGGCCGAGCGCGTGCGCCATCCCGACGATCGCGCGGACGATGGCGCGGCTCTCCTCGCGCTCCTCCAGCGCGAAGACGAACGAGCGGTCGATCTTGAGCTGGTCGATCGGGAAGCGCTGCAGGTAGCTCAGAGACGAGTAGCCGGTGCCGAAGTCGTCGAGCACCAGGCGCACGCCCAGCTCCTTCAGCCCGCGCAGCGTGGCGGCGACCGCCTCGGAGTCCTGCATCAGCAGCCCCTCGGTGATCTCCAACCCGAGTGCGTCCGCCGGGATGCCGTGGTCGACCAGCGCCCGCGCGACGAGGTCGACGAGGCCCGGCTGCGACACCTGACGGGCGGAGAGGTTCACGCGCAGGCGCAGCCCGGCCGCCGCCTCCGGATGGTCGCGCCGCCACACCGCCAGCTGGCGGCACGCCTCGCGCAGGACCCACGTCCCAAGCGGCACGACCAGCCCGCTCTCCTCGGCGATCGGGATGAACTCGCCGGGCGGGATCAGGCCGCGCTCGGGGTGCTGCCAGCGCACGAGCGCCTCGACACCGGCGAGCGTGCGGCCGGGGAGGCTCCAGTACGGCTGGTACTGGAGCAGAAGCTCGTCGCGGCCGAGGGCGCGGCGCAGGTCGGACTCGGTGCGCAGGCGGGCGATCGCGCGCTCGCGCAGGCGCGGGTCGAACAGCTCGTAGCGGTGCCCGGACTCCTTCGCGCGGTACAGCGCGGCGTCCGCGTCCCGGAGCAGGTCCTCGGGCGCCTCGGTGCCCGACGACAGCACGACGCCGACGCGCGCGGTGACGAAGAGCTGCTCCTCGCCGATCACGAACGGCCGCCCGAAGGCGCCAGCGACCCGCTCGGCCAGCCGCTGCGCGTGCGTCTCGTCGACGATGTCCTCGCAGACGACCGCGAACGTGTCGCCCGCGAACCGCGCGATCGTGTCGCCCGGCCGCAGCGCCGACGTCAGCCGCGGGCCGACCTCGCACAGCACCTGGTCGCCCGCGCCGTGGCCGAGCGACTCGTTGATCATCTTCAGGTCGTCGAGGTCGAGCAGCAGCACCGCGATGCGGCCCTCGCTGCGCCGGCGCAGCCCGTGGCGCATGCGGTCGACGAGCAGCGTGCGGTTGGGGAGGCCGGTGAGCCGGTCGTGCAGCGCGTCGTGGCGCGCGGCCTCCTCCGAGCGGCGGCGCCGCACGGCGTCGCCGATGATGTGGCCGACGGCCTGGAGGAAGTCGCGGTCGTGGTCGTCGAACGCGCGGTCGGTCCGGTCGTGCGCGCTGAGCACGCCCCACGGCGCGTCGTGCTCGCCCACCAGGACGAAGACCGACGCGCGGACGCCGTGTGCCTCCATCTGCGTCGAGCGCAGGTGCGGCGAGACCTCCTCGACCGGCCCGTCCGCGAGCAGGCCCAGGGCGACGTCGTCGTTGCGGTCGGCGACCTCGACGAGGTTGCCGACGACGCCCGCGTCCCAGCCCACGCCGGCGCGCACGAGCGGCAGCTCGCCGGGGCCGCGGATCTCGGTCGCGGCGGTCAGCGGCACCTCGAGCGTCTCGGCGACGGCGACGACGGACGCCTCCAGCAGGGTGGTGAGGTCGGGATCCTCGAGCGCTTGCTCGCCGAGCCGCGCGAGCGCGCTGGTCTGGGCGAGGCGGCGGCGCAGCTCCTCGGTGGCGGCGGCGACGCGCTCCTCCTGCTCGACGCGGGCGGAGACGTCGCGGGAGGAGACGCGCAGCTCGCGCACGCGGCCGCTGACCGGCTCGCGGATCACGTTCAGCGAGCTCTCCATCCACACGTACGTGCCCTCCCCCGTGAGGTGGCGGTAGGTCCAGCTCCCCGCGGCCCCGCGTTCGGCGAGGCGTCTGGTGAAGCGGCCGAGCCCCTCCAGGTCGTCCGGGTGCACGAAGTCGCGGGCGCGGCGGCCGAGCATGTCCTGCGGGGTGAAGCCGAGGACGGTCTCGACCGACGGCGAGACGTAGTGGTAGCTGCCGTCGAGGCTGTGGAGGCTCACGACGTCGGTGGCCGTCTCGGCGAGCAGCCGGTAGTGCGCCTCGGCCTCCGCGAGCGTGCGCCCGGCGCGGGCGCGATCGGTGACGTCGAACGCGAGCGTGACGCCGCCGGTGACGCGGCCTTCTTCGTCGAGCACGGGCCCGGCGACGAGCGCGTACGTGCGCCCGCCCCGGCCGTCGTGGCGCCCGGCGACGCTCGCGAGCTCGAACGTGCGGCGCTCGCCCGTGGCGATGACGTCGCGCAGGTGCGGGACGATCTGGGACGCGACCGGCGCCGGGATGAAGTCCTCGAAGGTGCGGCCGCGGACGAGCTGGGAGCTGTAGCCGCCGGAGGTGAGCAGCGGGCCCTCAGCCAGCAGCGTGCGCAGCTCCCGGTCGAACACCGCGACGCCGACACCCGGCAACGGTCGCATCAGCGCGCGGGCGATCTCGTCGAGACCCGTGCCGGCTTCCAGGCTCAGGAGCGCGGCAGGATCCAGGTGTGGGGGAAGCGCGGACACGCTTCCCGCGTCATCGACCTTGAGCGGTCCCGGCTTGAATCCAACCAACGCCGACGAAGACGGGCTCTGGGTGGAGATGTACACCGAAGGTCGTGTACACGCCATCAGCGACCTCACGCGCAAGGGCCACGAGCTGCCCCGTCGTGCCCCCACCGCGGTTGGTCAACGCCAGCGTGTGCTTGCTGGAGATCGCCACCGTGGCGGGGTCGCCGTGGCCCTTCGCGAAGCCGGCCCGCTCGATCAGCCACGCCGCCGACGTCTTGACGCGGCCGTCGGTCTCGGGCCAGCTCGGCGGGCGGACGCTCGGGCCCTGGATCGCGTGCACGCGCTCGGCGAGCGCGTCGAACTCCGCGGGCGTGAGGATCGGGTTCGTGAAGAACGAGCCGGCCGAGACGCTGTCGGGGTCCTGCGCGTCGAGCACCATGCCCTTGCCGCGGCGGAGCTCCAGGACCTCCTCGCGCACGCGCTCCAGCGCGGCTGTGGCGCCGACCTCGACGCCCAGCGCGCGCGCCAGCTCGGCGTACCTGACCGGCCGCGACGCGCCGCCGTCCGCCGTCAGCGCGAACGTCACCGCCAGCACCACGTAGCGGCCGGGCGTGCGCTTGAAGGTCGAGGAGCGGTACGCGAACCCGCACTCCTCGGGCGCGAGCGTGCGGATCGCGTGGTCGGTGCGGTCGAGCACGCGCACGGCGACGATCGTGTCCGCGACCTCCTGCCCGTACGCGCCGACGTTCTGGATCGGCGTCGCGCCGGTCGCGCCCGGGATGCCGGACAGCGCCTCGATCCCCGCGAGCCCCTCCGCCACCGCGTGCGCGACGACGTCGTCCCACGGCTCCCCGGCCGCGACGGTGATCGCGTCCCCGTCGCGCTCGATCCCGCGCGTGCGCACGTGGATCACCGTCCCGTCGAACCCCTCGTCGGCGACGACGACGTTGCTGCCGCCCCCGAGCACGAGCGCCGGCTCGCCCGCGTCATCCGCCTCCCGCACCGCGGCCACCAGCGCGGCCTCCGTGTCGGCGCGGACGTACCGCGCGGCCGGGCCGCCGAGGCGCAGCGTGGTCAGGTCGGCGAGGCGGACAGGCTCGGGCACCCGCCAGAGGCTACGAGCGCGCGCGGCGGGTCAGCGGGCGTAGGGCGGGTCGCGCTCCAGCCGGCTGAAGCCCTCCGCCTGCTCCTTGCAGCCCTGCGGGGAGGTGCCGAGGACGGGGAGGAGCTGGGTGTTGCCGGTGTGCGAGCAGTCGAAGGACTCCAGGCCGCCGGGGGCGCCGAGCCGGTCGAGACCGCGGGGCGCGCGGTAGGCGTTGGTGCGGTTCGTGCCCATGCGCTTCTTGTTGATGACGAACGCCTCGGTGGTGATCGGGATCATCACGCGCAGGTAGTGGAGCGCGTCCTTCGCGCCGGGGTGCTTGAACGTGTCGTTGGTCGCCGCGGCGACGTTGGCGAACGTGCCCATCAGCTCGGCCCGGTACTTCCCCAGGTAGTCCGCGACGGGCCGCAGGTCGCGGGCCGCGGTGTGGAGCTGCGGCATCGCCTCACGTGCGGCGTCGACGGTCCGCGACGCCGCGGGCAGACCACGGTCGGCGGCGTCCAACGCGGCAGGCAGCTCCGCCAGCAGCGCCTTCGCGTCGGGCAGGAGCGCGGTCGTGTCGCGCAGCGTCGGCGGCACGAGCGGCGCGACCGGCTTCAGCGTCCGCAGGAGCGGCGCCGCGTCCGCGCTCGCCGACTCGGCTGCACGCAGGGTCTGGCGCGTCTCGCGCAGGAACGTCGGCAGCACCTTCAGCGTCCGCTTCAGCTCCTCGTCGCGCGCGGACGTCGTCGCCAGGAGCGTGTCGGTCGCGCGCACGAGCCCCTGCACCGAGGCGCTCCGCCGCCCGAGCGCCCCGAACGTCGTGCCGGTGTCCTGGATCAGCGAGGTCACGGCGCGCTGCTGCGCGTCCAGCACGCGCAGCAGGTCGTCGGCCTCGCTCACGGCGGGCTCCAGCGAGCCGGTCGCGTCGCTCGGCTCCTGCCCCCGGCCATCCAGGCCGTCCGCGAGCCCCGTCAGGAAGACCTTGAGATCCCGCCGGGTTGGCGCGTCGAACGCCCGCAGCACCTCGTCGAGCTCGACCGTCTGGCGCACCTGCGACGCCGGCAGCACGCCGCCGTCGCGCAGCATCCCGCGCCGCTTGTCGCCCGGCGACAGCTCCACGAACGTCTCGCCCAGCAGCGTCTTCTGCCGCAGCACCGCCCGCGCGTTGCGCGGCAGCGGCGCGTACTTCTCCTCGAGCTCGATCACCGCGCGGATGCCGCCGCGCGGGCTGTCGGTGATCTTCACGACCTTCCCGACGCCGACGCCGGAGATCCGCACGTCCGACTGCTCGGGCAGCTGCGTCGCGCCGTCGAAGTCCGCGCTGAACCGGTAGCCCTGCGGGCCCATCGGCACCGAGCCGCCGAACGACGTCCACAGGTACAGCAGCAGGCCGAAGCACGACAGCGCGAACACGACCATCGTGGCGATCTTCCCGAGCGTCGGCGCCTGCGTCGTCATCGGGTGTGCTCCTGCGCGGTCGGGTCGTCCGGGCAGAGCGGCAGCGCGGTGATCGCCGACAGCAGCGGCGCGACGTCCTGCAGCGCGCCGTACGACGAGCACGACATCATCAGCGCGCCGCGCCACACCGCGCCCTGCGCGTCGTCGACCGAGAACACCGACGCGCCGTTGTGGAGGAACCACGTGAGCCAGTACAGGTAGCCCTCCTCCTCGCCCGGCGGGTTGTAGCCGAGCTGGTCGACCACGCGCGTGAGGACGTCGAACGAGCGGGTCAGCGCCGGCGTCACCGCGCTCAGGTCGCGCACGGCCGGGTCGAGCTTCCGCGCGACCGGGATGGCCTCCTTGGTCAGCCCGCGGATCTGCGTGACCGCCGGCTTGGCGTCGCGCAGGAGCGGGTCGACGCGCGGGAGCGCCTCGGTCAGCCGGCCGGCCGCCGGGCCGAGCTCGCGCAGCGCGGGCTCGAGCTCCTGCGCGAACGGCGTGGCCTGGCTCAGCGCACCGCGGGCGGCGCTCAGCGTCGAGGGCAGCTCGCGGAGCGTCGTACGCAGCGCGCGGTCGTGGTCGGCGACCGTCCGCAGCGTCGCGTCGCCCGCCTCGACGTGCGCCGCGAGCTGGTCGTCGTGCGCCGCCGCCGTCCCGCCCAGCCGGCGCAGGCTGCTGACCAGCCGTCGCAGCTCCTTGTCGCGCTCGGCCATCGCGGCCGTGACCCGCCGTGTCTGCTTCAGGGTCGGCGCGCCCGCCGACAGCAGCCGCCGCAGCCGTGCGCCCTGCCCGTCGAGGCCGTCCGCGCTCGCGCTCAGCATGATGCGCAGGTAGTCGCGTGCGTCGGTGTCGAGCGCGGCGAGCACCTCGTCGAGGTTGACGTTCGGCCGCGTCCGCGAGACCGGGATCACGGCGCCCTCGTCGAGCCTGCGGGCGCGCGGCGAGCCCGGGTCGAGCTGGAGCGCCATGTCCTGCAGGCCCGTCTTCGGACGGACGAGCACGGTCGCGTCGGCGTGGACGGCCGGGAGCTTGTCGCGGTCGATGTCCATCTTCACCAGCGCGCGCCCGTCGCGCAGCCGCACCTCGCCGACCTCGCCGACCTGCACGCCCGCCACCGCGATCATCTGGCCCTGCCCCGGCGCGACGGCCTGCGCGGTCGAGAGCTCGGCGCTGATCGTGTACGTGTCCTCCCACGGGAACTTCAGCCGCTGGTTGGAGAGCACGTACGCGGCGACGACGAGGCCCGCCGTGACGATGCCGGCGATGGCGAGCAGCTCCCAGCGGGGGAGGAGGCGCTGCAGCGGCCTGCGGCTCACTTCCCACCGCCCTTCTTCGGGGCGAGCGTCGCGTCGAGCGCCTGGCGCAGCAGGCTCTTGTCCTGCCGCGAGAGCCCCGGCGCGTCCCGCGTGGCCGGCGCCGGCGCGGTCTTCGCGGAGAGATCGATCCGCTGCTGGTCGCGGCACGCCTCCGCGGTCTGGAACGGCGGCTTGCGCTTCGGCGGCGCCGGGCGGGCGGCCTCGAGCGGAAGCGGCGACAGGCCGCTGAGCGCGCCGAGGCCGGGCAGCCGGCCGGTCGAGATCAGCTGCTCGCCGAAGCCGGCGAGGTAGCGCACGGAGTGGCCGTTGCCGTCGAAGTTCGACGACGCGCTGGCCAGCCCCACGAGCGCGCTCATCAGCTCCAGGTACGGCTCGCGCCCGGTCGTGTGCTCGCCGTCCTCGACCGGCGTCGAGATCGTCGGCACGACCTGGTCGCGCACGCAGTCGGTGACCGGCGTGACCTTGTCCAGCAGCGTCTCCAGCTGCGGCTGGAGCGCCGACACCTTCTGCACCGGCGGGCGCAGCGTGCGCGTCAGGGTCGGCAGCGCCTCGGGCCGCAGCAGCGGCTCGGCCTCGTTCAGCAGCGGGCGGAGCAGGTCGAGCGTCGCGGGCGCGCGGCGCAGCAGCGGCCGGACGTCGGCGGTGAACGTGCGCGCCTCCGGCATCGCGGAGCGGATCGCGCGGAGGGCAGGGCGCGCCTCCCGCAGCGTGCTCGACAGCCCGCGGATCGTCGCCGACAGCGACTCGTCCTCGGCGGCGAGCGCGCCGGCCGTGCGGTCGAGCCCGTCGATCAGGCCCGCGAGCTCCTTGCGCCGCGCGTCGAGCTTCGTCGTCACCTGCGCGACCGACACGACCGTCTCGGACAGGTCGCGGTCCTCCAGCCCGCGCAGCGCGCTGAGCACCTCCGCGGTGGGCTGGAGCGCGGGCGCGGTCGCGTCGAGGGCCGCCCCGAGGTCCTCCGCGCCGCCCTCGTCGAGCGCCCGGCCGGTCTCGCGCAGGAGCACCTGGAGCTGGCCCCGCCCGTCGGCGTCGAGCGTGCTCAGCACCTCGTCGAGCTGCACCGGCGTGGAGGTGCGCCCGAGCGGGATCGTCCCGTCGTCGCGCAGCTCCGGCGCGCTCGGGCTGCCCGGCTTGAGGTCGACGAAGAAGTTGCCCTCCAGGAAGAGCCGCGGGCGGACCTTCAGCGACGCGTCCTCGTGCAGGGGCCGCGCCGACTCGTCGATCTGCAGGTGCACGATCGCGGTCGTGCCGGGGCCGCGCTCGATCCGCTTGACCTTGCCGACGTTGACGCCGGCGATGCGCACCGGCGCCTCGGGCCGCAGCTCGCTCGCGTTGCGCATGACGGCCTGCACCTGGTAGCCGTCGTCGACCAGCGGCGGGCGGCCGCCGAACGCGAAGAAGAGCCCGACCGAGACGAGCGCGACCGTCCCGAGCCCCCACAGCACGTAGGTGCGGCGTCGCTCCTCATAGGAGCGGCGCGAGAACGCGCGGCGCCGGCGCGGGCGGACGCTCACCGGCCCACCGCCTTCGGGGGCGCGGTGGCCTCGGTGCGGTTGGCCTGCTTGCCCGGCACGCTGCCGATCCGCGTGCCGGGCAGGTACGGCTCGTTGCCCGTCTCGCACTCGCCGTCGAACGACCCGTACGGGTTGACGTGGAGGTCCTGAGCGGGCTTGGCGCGCTGGAGGAACTCGGCCGGTCGCAGCACCGGGGTGAACCGGAACCACGTGCCGAGCGCGTCGCCCTCGCTGATCGTCGACGACGCGTTGCGCGTCCACAGGCCCAGGTAGTTGCACTGGACCTGGAACGGCGTCAGCTCGCGCAGCGTCGGCTCCAGCGAGCCGACGACCTTCGTCAGGCCGACCACCGCGCCGGACGTCGCGGGCTCGTCGGTGAGCCGCCCGACCGACTCCAGCGTCTCCTGCAGCTGCGGCCCGAGGTCGACGGCGCGGTCGAGCACCGGCGCGCCCTGGCGGCTCAGGTCGGCGACGCCGTCGAGCGCGCCGGGCAGGAGCCTCGCGCCGGGCCGCAGGTCGACCGCGAGCTGCGCGGCGTCGGTCAGCACCGGGCGGATCGCGCGCAGCGAGCGGGCCGAGGCGGTCGCGGTCTCGGGCGCGATCTCCAGGGCCTCGACCAGGTCGGGCTCGGCCTCGTCGACCGCCTCGAACGTCGTGACCGCCCCGCGCAGCACGCCGTTGAGCTCGTCGCTGACCGGCGCGATGGCCTGCATCGCGGACGTCAGCCCGCCGATCGCCTCGCGCAGGCCGGTGTCCGGGTCGGCGAGGTTGCGCGCGACGGGCGAGAGCCGGCCGAGCAGCGGCTCGAGCGCCACCAGCGCCTGGTTGAAGTCCTGCCCGCGCCCGGCGAGGCCGTCGCTGACGCCGATCAGCGTCCCGCGCAGGCCGCGCCGCGTCTCGGCGTCGAACATCGCCAGCGCCTGATCGATCTCCACGACCGGCTTGGACTGCTTGAGCGGCAGCGTGCCGCCGTCGGGGATCGTGCGCCGGGCGTCGCCCGGCGTCAGCTCCAGGTACTTGGCCCCGAGCGTCGAGCGCGGTCGCACGCGCGCGGTCGTGTCCGCGGCGAGCGGCCCGGCGGCCTTGTCGAGCTTCACGGCCACGCGGGCGTAGGTGGAGCCGTCGGGCTTGGCGCGCGCGGTGATCCTCTCCACGACGCCGACGCGGCGGCCGAGCAGGCGCACCTCGTTGCCCTTGTTCATCCGCGCGGCGTCCGGGACCTCGACGGTGAGCTTGTACGAGGGGACGAGCGGCAGCCCGCTGTTGGCGTTGTAGGCGAGGAAGACGCCGACGAGCACGATGAGCACGGTCGCCGCCCCGATGAGCATCGGGTTCGCCTGGATCGAGTGCTGGCCGCGCCGGTTCATCGCGTCATCCGAGGAGGTAGTCGAGGAGGTCCTTGACCGGGCCCTCGTCGGCCGGGTCCTGCTGGGCGGGCTGCTGCGGCTGGGCCTGCTCGGGCGCCGGCGTCTGCTGCTGCGGCGCGGCCTGCTGCTCCTCGGTGGCCTGCGGGACCGGCGCGGGCTGCGCGGGCGCGGGGTCGACCTGCTGCTCCTCGGTCGCCTGCTGCTGCGGGGCGGGCTCCTCGGAGCTCCCGCCGCCGCTTGATGTGGAGGCCGGGTCCTTCTCGCGGTCCTTCCGCTTGCGCTCCTCCCGTCGCTCCGCGCCGCGGCCGGTGAAGTTCGCGTCGCACTCCGGCACCGGCTTGACCGCGTACAGGGCGCACTCGCTCAGCATCAGGTGCGCCGGCAGGATGTGCGAGTAGCGGTCGTACCGCGCGGTCGCCTGCGCGGCGTAGTACGCGAAGTCCTGCAGGCCCTCGATCGTGCCGGTGGAGCGCAGGCTCTCCAGCAGCGGGGCGAGCAGGTCGCCCGTCGGCAGGGCCCGGGCCGCGAACGCCTGGAGCTGGTCGACGAGCGGCGCGGCCTTGCGGAGGATGGGCTCGCCCGTCTTCGCGGCCTTCCCGAGCCGGTCGAGCGCGGGCCGGGCGGCGTCGGCGAGCGGGCCGACGTCGCGGCTCAGGCGCGTGATCGCGGGCGCGGCCCGCTCGAGGTCGGCGAGGATCGGGCGGCCGTCGCGGGTGAGCGTCTCGAGCTTCTGCAGCGACGGCTTGGCCTCCGCGAGCAGCCCGGGAAGGCGGTCCAGCGTCTTGCCCAGGTCGCCGCGGTGCGTCGCCAGTGTCCCGGTCACCTCGGCGGTGCGGTCGATCGCCTTGCCCACCGTGTCCCGCTCGCGCGCGAGGCTGCCGACGACGCGGTCGGCCTCGTCGGCCAGCGCCTTCAGGCGGTCGCGGTCGTCGCCCAGGACGTCGAGCACGCGCCGTGACTGCTCCAGCGCGGGGTTCGCGCGGCGGATGACGGCGGTCAGCTCGCGGCCGCGGCCGGCCAGGCCGGAGCCCAGCTCGTTGATGAGGATGCGCAGCCGCTCCGGCGCGGGCTCGCGCAGCGCGGCGAACGCGAGGTCGATGTCGACCGGCGCGTGCGTGCCCTCCAGGCCGAGCACCGGAGGGTCGCCCTTCAGCGGCGCGGCGCGCTCCGAGCCGGGCGCGCACTGGATGAACTTCTCGCCGATCAGCGACTGCGGCTGGATCGTGCAGTCCGCGTCCGCGCGGAACGGCCCGAACCGCCCGTCGATCTCCATCTCGATCCGCGCCTTGCGGTGCTCGGTGAGGCTGACGCGCGTGACGGTGCCGACCGGCGCGCCCGCGATGCGGACCTCGTTGCCGTCGATGAGGAAGCTCGCGTTGTCGAAGATCGCGGCGAACCGGTACGTCCCACCGCCGCCCGGGCCGTCGTCGCCGCCCGCGCCCAGCGCGAGGAACACGGCCGCGCCGCCGAGGAGGACGAGCAGGAGCGCGCCGAGCCGCCTCACTTCAGGTCGTCCTCCGGGTCGCACTTGGCCTCGGGCGCGTGCCAGGGGTTGCCCTTGCCGTCGCGCGCCTGCGTGGCCGCGCCCGGGCAGCGCGCCACGCGGTCCCGCCGCCAGGAGACGACCGGGTCGAGCGTCGGGAGCTGCACGTTCGACAGCACGCCCTGCAGCGAGGCCGTGTTGCCCGCCAGCGCGATCCGCACGTAGTGGCCGTTGGCGTCGTAGTAGCCGCCGGTCGTGCCGCCGAAGCCGTTGAGCAGGCCGGCGACGAGGTCCGGCGTGTACACGCGCGCGGCGCCGACGACGGGGTCGGCGGCCTTCAGCGCGCTGGTGGCGGACTTCAGCGCGGGCGTGGCCGACCTCTCGGTCTGCGGGAGCCGCGTCAGGACGCCGCTGACGTCGGGGAGGAGCGCGCGCAGGTCGCGCGCGACCGGCCGGGCCTGCTGGACGACCGGGCGGACGTCCTGCATCACCGGCACGAGCCGCGTGGCGACTGGCTGCGCCTCGCGGAGCGCGGGGCGCAGCTCCTTCAGCACCGTGCGCAGCTCCGCCAGCATCGAGTTCGAGGCGCGGAGCGTGTCGGGCGCGCGCCGCAGCGTGTCGTCGAGCGCCCGGCGCTCGCGCGCGAGCGCGTTCATCGTCGCGGCGCCGTTGCCCAGGCTGCGCTCGAGCGCCGCACGCTCGCCGGCGACCGCGTCCATCACGCCCGCCGACGTGACGAGCGCCTGCTCGAACGCCCGCTGGTCGCGCAGCAGCTCGCCCGCGGTCGCGGTGGCCTCCTGCAGCGCGGGGCTGAGCGACCTCAGCGCGGCGCGGGTCTCCCTGCCGCGGCCGCCGAGCGCCTCGGCGCCGCCGTGCGTGAGGTCCTGCAACGCGGCGCGGGTCGACGCGTCGAGCGTGTTGATGACCTGGTCGAGGTCGACGATCGGCTCGACGTCCTGCGGCGGGATCGTGCCGCCGTCCGGGATCTCCGGCGCGTCGTTCGGGCCGGGCTGGAGCGCGACCGTGCGGCCGGCGACGCTGGACAGCGACGTGGAGCGGATCGTCGCCTTCGTGCCGCGGTGCAGCGGCTTGAAGCGCTCCTCCTCGATCTTCATCGTGATGAGCGCCTCGCTGCGGTCGCCCAGCTCGATCGACTCGACGGTGCCGACCTCGACGCCGCCGATCTTCACGAGGTTGCCCTTCACGAGCTGGCCGGCGTCCTGCGCGACCGCCGTGATGCGGTACGGATGCGACCCGGACGTGAGCAGCATCCAGCCCGCCGCCACGATCGCGGCCACGAGCGCGCACAGCGCGACAGCTCGGACCCTTCCCCCCACCAGGAGCTCTCCGTGGTACGAGTTGTACCGACGGTGTCCCACTCGTGCGCCGGTTCCCTGAACGCGTGCGTTCTGGCGCGATGGCCGGTGGAGAACGACCCGGCGGACGTGTCGCCGAGGCGTGGGCGACATGCGCGACTCCTTCGCCGCGCCGGCGCGCTCAAGGGGCCGCAGCAGCGGCTGACGCCGCGGGCCGCACGTTCGGCGGTCGCGGCGGCCTAGCGGCGCGGCTCAGGGACAGACCCGCGCCGCCCCCGCGATCGGGGGTGGGGTGGACGCCTACTTGTGGCGGTAGACGATGCGACCGCGATCCAGGTCGTACGGGGAGACCTCCACGCGCACGCGGTCCCCGGGAAGCACGCGGATGCGGAAACGGCGCATCTTCCCCGCGAGGTGCGCGAGGACCTGGTGTCCGTTCTCCAGCTCCACGCGGAACATGGTGTTGGGCAGCGCCTCGACGACTTCGCCTTCGAACGCGACCTTCTCTTCAACTGCTATTGGCTCATCACCTCCTCCATGCCGACCCTCCCAGGATAGGGCGGCGGCGGCGGGGCCTTGGGAGACGGTCGTCACGCTTTGTGACGTGGGTCGCTACGGTCCGCGGCGATGGACGTCGTGATCATCGGCGGCGGGCACAACGGGCTCGTCGCGGCCGCGTACCTCGCGCGGGCGGGGAAGTCGGTGCTGGTGCTGGAGCGGCGCGCGTCCGTGGGCGGCGCCGCCGTGAGCGAGGAGCCGTTCGCGGGGCACGCCGCGCGCCTCTCACGGTATGCGTACCTCGTGTCGCTGCTGCCGCGGCAGATCGCGGCGGACCTCGGCGTGGACGTCGAGCTGCGGACGCGGCCGGTCGTCGCGTGCGCGCCGCCGGAGCTGCTCGCGCCGGGACGGATCCCGGAGCAGGAGGCGTGGGACGCGTTCTACGCCGCCACCGACGCGCTCGCGGCCGCGCTCTTCCCGTCCGTCCTCGCGCCGCTTCCGACCCGGGCGGAGGTCCGGGCCGCCGTCGGCGCCGACGCGTTCCGCGCGTTCGTCGAGACGCCCCTCGGCGACACGCTCGCCGCGCGGTTCGACTCGTCGCTCGTGCGCGGCGTCGTGGGCACCGACGGGCTGATCGGCACGTTCGCGTCGCTGTACGACGACGCGCTCGCGCAGAACCGGTGCTTCCTCTACCACGTGGTCGGCGGGCCCTGGCGGGTGCCGGTCGGTGGGATGGGCGCCGTGTCGGCGGCACTGGAGCGGGCGGCCTCGCGCGCGGGCGCGCGCGTCGAGCGCTCTGCCGAGGTGCTCCACGTCGACTCCACCGCGGTGACCTACCGCGACGCCACCGGTGCCGAGCGCACCGTGGAGGCGGAGTGGGTGCTGGCCAACGTCGCGCCATCCGTGCTGGACGCGCTGCGCGGCCAGCCGGTGCGCGCGGTCGCGGAGGGGTGCCAGACGAAGGTGAACCTCCTCCTCACGCGGCTGCCGCGGCTGCGGAGCGGCATCCCGCCCGAGCAGGCGTTCGCGGGGACGCTGCGGCTGCACGAGCGCGAGGACGAGCTGGAGGCGGCGTGGCGCGCCGCGTCGGCGGGGGACCTTCCGGACCCGGCGCCCGCCGAGCTGTACTGCCACTCGCTCACCGACCCGTCGATCGTGCCGCCGGGCTTCCACACCCTGACGCTGTTCGGGCTCCACACCCCCGCCGCGCTGTTCCGGCGCGACCCGGAGTTCACGAAGGCGGTGCTGGTCGAGCGCTACCTCGACCACCTCGACGAGCTCCTCGACGAGCCGATCCGCGACTGCCTCGCGCTCGACGCCGACGGCAACCCGTGCATCGAGGCCCGCTCCCCGCTCGACCTCGAGGCCGAGCTCGGCCTGCCGGCCGGCAACATCTTCCACGGCGAGCTCGCCTGGCCCTGGCGGGAGGACGGCGCGCCCGCCACCACCGCCGCGGAGCGCTGGGGCGTCGCGACGGACGATCCGCGGATCCTGATCTGCGGCGCGGGCGCGGTGCGCGGCGGCGGCGTCAGCGGCATCGGCGGCCACAACGCCGCGATGGCGGTGCTGGGGCGGTAGCGCTACGGTCCCGCCCCGTGAACCTCCGCCTCGCCGTGTCCGCCACCGTCGTCGTCTTCGCGCTCGCCGGATGTGGCGGCTCGGACTCCTCCGGTGACGAGGAGGCCGCCGTGCTCGAGGCCGTCAAGCAGTCGAACGTCACCTTCGCGCGCGGCGACTACGCCGCGACGTGCACGTACTACACGGAGCGGCTGCGGCGCGAGATGGCCGCGCAGACGGGCGCGAAGGACTGCGTCGACCAGTGGCGGCAGACCGCGGCGTCGATGCGCGAGACCATGACGCGCGAGCAGATCGACGCGATGACGAGCTACCACGCCGAGACGGCCGAGGTCGACGGCGACCGGGCCACCGCGACGTACGGCGAGCCGCCCGCCTCGATCAAGGACCTGCCGGGTGTCGCGCTCACCGGGAAGAAGGTCGAGCTGCGGCGCGAGGGCGGGCGGTGGCGGATCGACGCGCTGCCGCAAGTGGCCCTCGAATCCGAAGAGGTACTGGCCTCCTGATCGAGGTCCAGTGCGGCCTAGAGTCGGCCGCATGCGGATCTTCCTCGCCGGTGCGACCGGCGCGATCGGGCGGCGGCTCGTGCCGCTCCTCCTCGACGCCGGCCACGACGTCACGGGCATGACGCGGAGCGCCGCGCGCGCCGACGACCTCCGGGCCACGGGCGCCGGCGCGACGGTGGCCGACGCGTTCGACGCGGACGCGGTGCGTGCGGCGGTCGCGGCGGCGCGGCCGGACGTGGTCGTCCACCAGCTCACCGACCTCGGCGACCAGGACTTCGCGGCCAACTCGCGGCTGCGGATCGACGGCACGCGCAACCTCGTCGACGCGGCGCGGGCGGCGGGCGTCGAGGCGATGGTCGCGCAGTCGATCGCCTGGCTCTACGCCGCCGGCGACGACGGCCCGGCGACCGAGGACCAGCCGCTCGACCCGGGCGCGCGCGGCTACGACGGCGTCGCGGCGCTGGAGGCCGCGGTGGCGGAGATGCCGCGCGGCGTCGTCCTGCGCTTCGGGTTCTTCACCGGCCCGGGCACGTGGTACGACACGCCCGAGACGCTGCCGACCGACCCCGCCTGGTCGGCGTTCGTCCACGTCGACGACGCGGCCGCGGCCACCGTCGCGGCCCTCGACTGGCCCGCCGGCCCGGTCAACGTCGCCACCCCGCTCCCGCACGCCGGCGGCCGCCGCGTCTCGACCGCCCTCGCGGAGTCCCGCGGCTGGCGCCCCACGCACCCGCTCACCTGACCCGGCGGGGGCGAACCTCCGCCGCCCCGCCCCTTGACGCCGTGCCTCATCAACGACCCGAAAGGCACGTCATGCATCCCACCACGTCCCTCCCGCCGCGTCTCGACCGGGGCGCCATCGCATCCGTCGTGTTCGGCGCGATCGGGCTGGCGTTCCCGTTCGTGTTCGCCATCCTCGCCATCGTCCTCGCCGGCCGCGCGCACGAGCGCGTGGACCACCACGGCGGGCGGCGCGCCGACCGGGACCTCGCGTCGGTCGGGTCGACGCTGGGCTGGTGCGGCGTGGCGATCGGCGCGATGTTCGTCGCCTTCGTCGTCGTCGCGCTCATGCTCGGTGCGACCTTCGGCGCCGAGACGACCACCACGACGACGACCTTCTGACGCGTCGCGCCGCATCGGCCCGAACGCGCCGGCCGGGGGCGCTGCGCCCGGGTCCGGGGGTTCCGCCGATGCGGCGCGCCAGAGCCGCGCTTACGGTCGCCGACATGCCACGCACGAGCTTCAGGGCGATCGCCGGCGCAGCGTGCGCCGCGGCCCTCCTCCTCCCCGCCGCGGCCGACGCCTCGCAGGTCACCCGCAGCGGCTCCGCCCTGCAGCTGCAGGCCGCGCCGGGCGAGGCGAACCGCATCACGATCGACCAGGACTTCTTCTCCAGCGGCAAGCTGTCGATCCGCGACGCCGCGGGCATCGCGAGCTTCCCGCCCGAGTGCACGGAGGAGACCGCCGGCACGATCGTGTGCCCGCCGGCCGGCATCGCCGCCATCACCTTCGAGCTGGGCGACGGCGAGGACCACTTCGACGCGAGCGCCGCCGCGCCGCAGGGCATCCAGATCGGGATCAACGGCGGCCCGGGCAACGACGACCTGAGCGGCGGCAGCTACGGGCTCGGGATGGCGATCAACGGCCAGGACGGCGACGACAGGCTCCACGGCGGCGAGGGCAACGACGTGCTCGACGGCGGCGCCGGGAACGACACGCTCGCCGATCGCGTCGGCAGCGACGTCCTGCGGGGCGGCGAGGGGAACGACGAGCTCGACGGCGACGCGGTGACCGTCCGCGGCGCCGACGTCATCGACGGCGGGCCGGGGGTCGACACGCTGAAGGACACGTACAGCGGCGTCGAGCGGATCGACCTCAGCTACGACGGCGCCGCGAACGACGGCGGCCCCGGCGAGGGCGACAACGTCGTCGGCATCGAGACCTACCGCTCGTACGTCGTCACGCGCTTCGTCGCGGGCGCCGACCCGGTCACGCTCGAGGTCATGCAGAGCGGGGCGGGCGGCTCGGAGCTGACCGGCTCGCCCGGTCCGGATCGCCTGCGCACCTACGACTACGCCGACGTCATCCGCGGCGGCGCGGGCAACGACGACATCGAGGCCGGCAACGGCGACGATACGATCGACCCCGGTCCCGGCCGGGACAACGTCAACGCCGGGCCGGGCTCGGGCTCGTGCAACTTCCTCGTCTGCCGCGGCCTCTTCGGCAACGACACCGTCCACGCGCGCGACGGCGAGCAGGACTCGATCGAGTGCGGCGTCGGCAACGACACCGTCATCGCCGACGCGATCGACACCGTCGCCCAGTCGTGCGAGAACGTCGACCGCGGCGCGCCCGCCACCCCGCCCGGCGGCGGCACGACCCCGCGCGGCGGCAGCAGGGCCGCGGCCCGCTGCGTCGTCCCGAAGGTCGCCCGCGGCGCGCTGCTCAAGCCGACGCGCAGCAAGCTCACCAAGGCCAGGTGCAAGGTGCGGACGGTGCGCGTGAGCTCGAAGAAGGTCCGCAAGGGCCGGGTCGTCGGCCTCAAGGTCAAGAAGGGCCGCAGGCTGCGCGCCGTCAAGGCCGGGACGAAGCTCGCGAGCGGGACGACGATCGTCGTGCAGATCTCGCGAGGACGCTAGAAGGACGCCATAGGCTGGGCCCCGCATGGACTGGAACGCGGGGCAGTACGAGACGACGGCGGCGGAGCTGGCGCCGGCCTCCGACCTGGTGGTCGAGACGGCCGGCGTCTCCGCCGGGCAGCGGGTCCTCGACGTGGCGTGCGGGACCGGGAACGCGGCGCTCGCCGCGGCGGCCCGCGGCGCGGAGGTCGTGGGCGTCGACGGCGCGGAGCGGTTGCTGGGGGTGGCCCGCGAGCGGGCGATCGCCGACGGGGTGGACGACCGCACGTCGTTCCTCCCCGGCGACCTGGAGGCGCTGCCGGTCGAGGACGCGAGCTTCGACGTGGTGCTCTCCGTCTTCGGCGTGATCTTCGCCGCCGACGCGGCGAAGGCGGCACAGGAGCTGCTGCGGGTGACGCGCCCGGGCGGGCGGATCGTGCTTGCCACGTGGATCGCGCGCGGGGCGCTCGCGGACATGATGCGCACCTCGCGCGCTGCGGCCGCGGAGGCCGGCGACGCCGGCGCGCCGGTGCCCGGCGGGGCCAAGGCGCAGCACCTCGACTGGGGCTCGCCGGAGACGCTGGAGCGGCTGTTCGCGCCCGCGCGCGTGACGACCACCGAGCACGCGCTCCCGTTCACCGCCCCGTCGGCGCGGGCGTGGATCGAGAAGCAGGACCGCGACCACCCGTCGTGGCACACGCTCCGCGCGGCGCTCCCCTCCGCGCGCTACGAGCAGCTGCTCGACGAGCTGACCGCGATCCTCGCGGCGGGCAACGTGGACCCGGACCGCTTCCGCGTGGACAGCCCGTTCCTCGTCGCGCGGATCGACGTGCCGGCGTGAGTGGGGCCGGCGCGGCGGCGGTCGCGAAGCTGCGGGCGGACGGCGCGTCGCCGCAGGCCGTCGCGGCGTTCGAGGCCAAGCTCGCCGCGCTGGACGACCCCCGCGCCGGGCTGCTGCCCGGCGACGAGCTGGAGCCCGTCGGCGACGTCCCCGCGCTCGAGGACGCCGCGGACGCCGACCCGCGCGCGCTCGACGCGGTCGCGGTCATCAAGCTCAACGGCGGGCTGGGCACGTCGATGGGCCTCACCGCGCCCAAGTCGACGGTGACGGCGAAGGACGGGCTCAGCTTCCTCGACGTCATCGCGCGGCAGGTCCGCGCGCTGCGCGAGCGGACCGGGGCGCGGCTCCCGCTCGTCCTCATGAGCTCGCGCGCGACGAGCCGGCCGTCGCGCGCCGCGCTCCCCGAAGCGCAGGAGTTCCTGCAGGGCCGCGAGCCCAAGCTGCTGGCCGACACGCACGCGCCCGTGGAGTGGCCGGCGAACCCGGAGCTCGAGTGGTGCCCGCCCGGCCACGGCGAGGTGTACGTCGCCCTGGCCGGGACGGGGATGCTGCGCGAGCTGCTCGACGGCGGCTACCGCTACGCGTTCGTGTCGAACGCCGACAACCTCGGAGCGGTCGCGGACGTGCGCGTCGCCGAGTGGCTGGCGGAGACCGGCGCGCCGTTCGCGATGGAGGTCGTGCGGGGCACCGCGGCCGACCGCAAGGGCGGGCACCTCGCCCTGCGCCGCGATGGCCGGCTCGTGCTGCGCGAGACCGCGCAGGTGCCCGACGGGGACGCCTCGTTCACCGACGTCGAGCGGTGGCGCTGGTACAACACGAACAACCTGTGGCTCGACCTGCGCGCGCTCGCCGCGCTCCTGGAGGAGCGGCCCGCGGGCCCGGAGCTCCCGCTGATCGTCAACCGCAAGACCGTCGACCCGACCGACGCCTCGACGCCCGCGGTGCTCCAGCTGGAGAGCGCGATGGGCGCGGCGGTCGGCGCGATCGACGGGGCGCGCGCGATCCACGTGCCGCGCTCGCGCTTCGTGCCGGTGAAGACGACGAACGACCTGCTCGTGCTCCGCTCCGACGCGTACACGCTGCGCGAGGACGGGCGCGTCGAGCCGGCGTTCGCGCGGGAGGCCGCGCCCGTGGTGACGCTCGACGACCGGTACTTCAAGCGGCTCGGGGACTTCGAGGCGCGCTTCCCGCACGGCCCGCCGTCGCTGCGGCGCGCCACCTCGCTCACCGTCACCGGCGACGTCACGTTCGACGCGGGCGCCGTCTTCGAGGGCGACGCGGAGGTGCACAGGTGAGCGACCGGGTCGTCGCCTTCGCGCCCGGGCGCGTGAACCTCATCGGCGAGCACACCGACTACAACGGCGGGCTCGCGCTGCCGTTCGCGATCGACCAGGGCGTCACGGTGACGGCGACGACCTCGAGCTCACGTGCGGTGGAGGTCGTCGCGCTCGACCTCGGCGAGGAGGACCGGTTCGCGCTCGACGGCGTCGAGCGCGCTGACGGCTGGCGCGCGTTCGCCCGCGGCGTCGTGGCGGAGCTGCGCGCGGCCGGCCACGAGCTGCGCCCCGCGCGGCTGGAGGTCACGGGTGACGTGCCGCGCGGCTCGGGCCTGTCGTCGTCGGCCGCGCTGGAGGTGGCGCTCGTGCTCGCGCTGCTGCGCCGCGACCCCGCCGAGGTGGAGCGGCCCGCGCTGGCCGCGCTCTGCTCGCGCGTGGAGAACGACTGGGTCGGTGCGGAGACCGGCCTGCTCGACCAGACCGCGTCGCTCCTCGGCAGCCCGGGCCATGCGCTGCGGATCGACTTCGCGACGATGGACGTTCAGCGCGTCCCGTGCGACATGCGCGGCTGGACGCTCGTCACCGTCGACTCGCACGAGCAGCACTCCAACGCGTCCGGCGGCTACAACGCGCGCCGGGCCGAGTGCCGCGAGGCGGCGGCCAGGCTGGGCGTCGAGCACGTCGCGCAGGCCGACCGGGCGGCGGCGGAGCGGCTCCCGGACCCGCTGCGCCGGCGCGTGCTCCACGTCCTCGACGAGGGCGAGCGGGTCGATGCGACGGTGGCGGCGCTCCGCGACGGCGACCTGCCGGAGGTCGGGCGCCTGCTCGACCAGAGCCACGCCTCGCTGCGCGACCAGTACGAGGCGTCGACGGCCATGGTGGAGCGCGCGGTCGCGGGGCTGAAGGCCCACGGCGCGGCGGGCGCACGCATGGTCGGCGGCGGCTTCGGCGGCCACGTGCTCGGCCTGCTGGAGCCCGGCGTGGCGCCGCCGGAAGGGGCCACCGTCGTGACCCCCGCCGCCGGCGCCCACCTGCGCGTCCCTTAGCGGCCGGGCGGCGGCGGGCCGTCGGGGTCGTGCCCCGCCGCGCGCGCGTCGGCCTCGGCGTCCTCGATCTGCCTGCCGAGCGGCCGCCACAGCGACCACGCGATGAAGAGCGCGGCGAGCACCAGCATCCCCAGGCCCGCCCACAGGTTGATCCGCACGCCCGCCGCCTTCTCGACCTCGGCGTCCGAGTCGAAGATGCCGAGCACCGTCAACAGCGTCCCGTAGAGGACGAACATCCCGCCGATGATCCGGCGCAGGTCGAACAGGTTCGCGGCCTGCATCTCGCGGCCGGAGTCGCTCGCTTCCTCGAGCTTCGCCATCAGAAGAACACCACCGTGAGGCCGGTTGCCAGCAGGAGCGCGCCCGCGCCCAGGACGATCGGCGACTCCCACCACGGCTGCCCGCGGCCGACGATCACGCGCGCGGTGTCGGTGACCGACATGCCCCACACCAGCCCGCGCAGCTCCTCGCGCGGCTTGGGCTTGGTGAAGAGCGTCACGGCGACGGTGACGATCGCGTCCACCACGAACGCCGCGCCCGCGCCCCAGAACGACTGGTCGAGGTCGGAGCCGAAGCTGAAGATGTCGAGGAACTTGTAGCCCACGTACAGGAAGAGCGCCGCGAGCGTGCCCGCGATCAGCCCCCACAACCCCGCCGACGGCGTCATCCGCTTCCAGAACATGCCGATGATGAACGTGGCGAACAGCGGCGCGTTGAAGATGCTGAAGAGCGCCTGCAGGTAGTTCATGAGGTTGTCGTACGTGGACGCGATCAGCGCGGTGGCGATCGCGACGACGATCCCGCCCACCGTCACCCGCCGGCCCGCCGAGACGTACCACGCGTCCGCCTGGTCCTTCTTGAGGTAGGGCTCGATGATGTCGGTCGTCACCACCGTGTTGAACGCGGAGACGTTCGCGGCGACGCCCGCCATGAACGACGCCATCAGCCCGGTGACCGCGATGCCGAGCATGCCGTTCGGCAGGTACTCGTTCATCAGCAGCGGGATCGCGTAGTTGTACGCGAGGTCCTCGCCGCTCCCCAGCCCCTCGATCTGGACGAGCGCGATCATGCCCGGGATCACGACCACGAACGGGATGAGGATCTTCGGGTACGCGGCGATCAGCGGCGTGCGCCGCGCGGCGGACAGGTCGCGCGCCGACAGGCCGCGCTGCACCTCGGCGAAGTTCGTCGTCCAGTAGCCGAACGAGAGCACGAAGCCGAGGCCGAACACGAGCCCGATCCACGTCGCGCCGATCGGGTTGACGACGTCGCCGACGCCGGTGCCCTGCAGCGCGTGCAGGCCCGCCTCGCCGAGGTCGGACTCGCGGATCTTGTCCTTCAGGCCGTTCCACCCGCCGACGTCCGTGAGGCCGACGACCGTGAGCGGGATCAGCGCCGCGATGATCACGAAGAACTGCAGCACCTCGTTGTAGATCGCGGACGAGAGGCCGCCGAGCGTGATGTAGCCGAGGACGATGCCCGCGGCGACGACGATGCCGACGAGGATCGGCCAGCCGAGCAGCAGCTCGAGCACGAGCGCCAGCGCGTAGAGGTTGACGCCGGCGATGAGCACGGTCGCCAGCGCGAACGTGATCGAGTTGAACAGGTGCGAGCGCTTGTCGAAGCGCTTGAGCAGGTACTCCGGCACCGAGCGGACCTTGGAGCCGTAGTAGAAGGGCATCATCACGATGCCCAGGAAGACCATCGCCGGGATGGCCCCGATCCAGTAGTAGTTGACGGTGGCGACGCCGTACTGGGCGCCGTTGGCTCCGTTGCCGAGGATCTCCGTCGCCCCGAGGTTCGCCGAGACGAACGCGAGACCCGTGATCCACGCGGGGAGCGACCTTCCGGAGAGGAAGTAGTCGAGGCTCGTCTTGACGTAGCGCTTGGCGATCCAGCCGATGCCGAGCACGAGCGCGAAGTAGACGAGCAGGATCCCGTAGTCGAACACGTTCATGTCGAGACGGGCGTCGGCGAGCGTGAGCACTGCGGCTGAACGTGCCACGTCCATCCACCCGTCAAACCCGGCTCGGGGCCGGCGGGGCTACGCGCGCGGCGGCGGGAGCGGCGCGCGGAGGACGATCGGCTCGTCGAACGTGCGGCGGACGAGCAGGAACGCGATCGTGCCGAGCAGGGTCGGGATCCAGAGCACGAGCGCGTGGTAGACGAGCACCGCGACGGCCGCCGTGGTGGCCGAGGCGCCGTACAGGACGAGCGCCGCGGCGAGGCCGCCGTCCAGCGCCCCGATGCCGCCGGGGATCGGGACGATGTTCCCCAGGTACCCGATGAGGAACGCGAGGGTGAGGGCGCCGACGGGCATCGCCTCGCCGAACGCGCGGAACGCGACCCACAGCATCGCGATGTCGAACCACAGGTACATCAGCGCGCCCGCGAGCCGCCAGGTCGGGTGGCGGATCTCGTGGAGCGCGTCGGCCACGACGCCGGAGGTCGCGTGCAGCCAGCGGCGCAGGCGGCCGGGCTCCTGGCCGAGCGGGATGCGCGCGGCGAGCAGCGGCAGGCAGGCGAAGAGCGCGACGCCGCCGAGCCCGGCGATGCCGGGGATCAGGCCGTAGAGCGGCGAGCCGGGCGCGTCGAGGACGCCGGTCGCCACGAGGACGCCGGCGACGCCGAGCGTGGCGGCGTTGACGCCGGAGGTGAGGAGGAAGAGGACCGCGCTGCGCTGGACGAAGCGGCCGAGCGGTCCGCCCTTCGCCTTGACGATGTACGCGCCGATCGCGATCCCGCCGGCGCCGCCGGCGGGCAGGACGGCGCCGAACGCCATCTCGCTCAGCGCGACGCGCGCGGCGAACCGGCGCTGCACGCGCCAGAAGACGTGCTGGAACGCGAGCACGTAGCCGAGGCAGGAGAGCAGCTCCAGCACCACGGCGAGCGCGATCCAGCCGGGGGCGACGGACCGCAGCTCGTCGCGCACCTCGCCCAGGCCGGGCACCGCGAGGAGCAGCGCGCCGACCAGGAGGACGAGGAGCACGAGCGACGCGATGCCCCGCCACAACCGCTTCCCCTCGTCGGCCGGAGGCGCGACGGCCTGGTCGGCGGGGAGGGTCGTGGCGGGCATCGCGGACATCGGTTCCGGCTAGGCGTGCATGAGGACCGGCTGGGCGTCGCCCGCGTCGCCGTCCTCGTCGACCGGAACCGGCTTGGAGCGCGGCAGGAACAGCGCCGGGATCGCGGCGAGCCCGATGAACACGAGCGCCCACACGAACACCGAGCCGAACGCGTCGGCCAGCAGCGGCGTGACCTGCGCGCGCGCCTCGGGCGGGATCGCGGCGATGCCGGCGGTGCCGCCCTCGGCCTGCGGGATGCGGTCGGTGATCGCGTTCGTCAGGAGCACCGAGAGGATCGCGGTGCCGATCGAGCCGCCGACCTGCTGGATGATGTTCAGCGACGTCGACGCGCGCGGGACCTCGACGCGCTTGAGCTGCTGGATGGCCGCCGACATCGTCGGCATCATCGTCATGCCCATGCCGAGGCCCATCACGAACAGCGCACCGCCGAGCGCCCAGTAGGACGTGTCGGCGCCGACCTGCGTCAGGTAGGCCATGCCGATCGCGACCAGCGGCAGGCCGCCGAGGACGAGCTTGCCCGGGCCGATCTGGTCGGTGAGGCGGCCGGCGACCGGCATCATCACCATCGCGCCCAGGCCCTGCGGCGCGAGCAGCAGGCCGGTGTCGAGCGCGGTCTCGCCGCGGACGGTCTGCAGGTAGAGCGGCAGCAGCAGCATCGCGCCGAAGAACGCGAGCATGAACAGCGTGATCGTCAGGGCCGCGGAGCCGACGGCGCGGTTGGCGAACAGCCGCACGTCGAGCAGCGGGTTGCTGTGGCGCAGCGCGTGGAGCACGAAGCCGACGACGAGCAGGAGGCCGACGACGGTCGGCGCCCAGGCGCCGGCGTGGCCGAAGCCCTCCTCGCCGGTCTTGGCGAGGCCGTAGAGCAGCGCGGCCAGGCCGGGCGAGAGGAGCGCGAGGCCGAGGACGTCGAGCGACTCGCCGTGCTGCGGCTCGTCCTTGGGGAGGACCTTCAGCGCGAACGGCAGCGCGACGGCCGCGATCGGCAGGTTGATGTAGAAGATCCAGCGCCAGGAGACGTCGTCGACGAGCCAGCCGCCGAGGATCGGGCCCATGATCGGGCCGAGCATCATCGGGATGCCGACGACGGCCATGACGCGGCCGACGCGCTGCGGGCCGGCGGCCTGCGTGAGGATCGTCATGCCGGCCGGCATGATCATGCCGCCGCCGAGGCCCTGCAGGACGCGGAACGCGATCAGCGACTCGGCCGACCACGCGGCGCCGCAGAGCGCCGAGCCGATCGCGAACAGCGCGATCGAGATGACGTACAGGCGCTTGGTGCCGAAGCGGTGGGCGGCCCAGCCGGTCAGCGGGATCACCGTCGCCAGCGCCAGCATGTAGCCCGTGATGACCCACTGGATGGTCGACAGCGAGGTGTCGAAGTCCTGGGTCAGGTGGTTGATGGCGACGTTCACGACGGTGGTGTCGAGGATCGCCATGATCGATCCCAGGACGACGACCCACGCGATCGCCATCAGGCCCTTGTCGAGCCCCTGGTCGCTGGTGGATTCTGTGCTCAACGGTGCTCCTCGAGAACGGATGCGAGCGCGCGCGAGAGGAGCTCGCGCTGCTCGGCGGACAGGGTCTTGGTGAAGGCGCGCAGGGCGTCGCGGCGCGCGGCGTTGAAGCGCTCCGTGAGGGCGTCGCCCTTCGCGGTGAGGCTGAGGCGCTTGACGCGCCGGTCGGTCGGGTCCTCAGACCGGGCGACGAGGCCGAGGCGCTCGAGGCCGTCGAGCAGACGGCCCGTCGCCGCGACGGACAGCCGCACCCGCGGCGCCAGCTCGGTCAGCGTCATCGGGTGGTCCGTGTGCGAGATGACGAACAGCGCGCACAGCTGCGAGAGCGTCAGATCGAGCTCGCGGGCGATGTCGAAGATCTCGCCCTCGTCCTCCTTCGCGGCCAGCGCGAGGAAGTCGAACAGGTCGTCCGTGAGCCGGTCGACGCCGATGACGCCGGGTCCTTGCATGCTTGCGAAGATATCGGCGGCGCGAACTTCTTTCCTGTGCGACATCCGTCACACAGATGGAGCGTCGGCGCGCGAACCGCCGTCGCGCCGGGCGGTTCGCACGCGGACCCGACGGCGCGCACGCCCGCGCCCGGGCGCGGGCCGAAACCTAGGGTCGGCCCATGCCTGCTGCCCGGTTCGTGGCCCTCGCGATCGCCGTCCTGCTGGCCGTCGCGCCCGCTGCGCCGGCGCAGGACGACCCGCCGCCTCCGGATCCCCCGCCCGCCCCGACGGTGACGATCACCGGCGGCCCCGCGAACGGCTCGGCGACCCGCTCGGCGACCGCCTCCTTCTCCTTCACCAAGACGCCTCCCGAGGCCACGACGACGTGCTCGGTCGACGGCGCGGCGCCCGCGCCGTGCGCCTCCTCGCACGCGACCGGGACGCTCGGCAACGGCAGCCACACGTTCGCGGTCACGGCGACCAACGAGACGGGCACGGCGACGGCGAGCCGGACGTGGACGATCGACACCGCCGCGCCCGCCGCGCCGGTCATCACCGCGCCCGTGCACAACAGCCACACGAAGGAGAAGAAGCTCGTCTTCACCGGCGAGGCGAACGTGACGTTCGAGTGCCGGCTCGACATCGGGACGTTCCAGCCGTGCACCTCACCGTGGGACCTCACGGACGCGTTCGAGGGCGCGCACTGGCTCACGGTTCGTGCGAAGGACGCCGTCGGCGTCGGTCCCGAGGCGCCTGCCGTGTTCACCGAGTTCGACACGGTCAAGCCGACCGTCAAGTTCTTCCCGCCCGCCGATCTGGAGCGCTCGGCCGCGCCGGCGATCGGGCTCGGGTCGAGCGAGAACAACGTGACGTTCGCGTGCAAGGTCGACGGGACCGACGCGCCCTGCGCGACGATGTGGGACGCGATCACGCTCACCCCCGGCGCGCACGCGCTGAGCGTCACCGCGACCGACCGCGCGGGCAACACCGGCGACCCGAACGTCCTGAGCTGGACGTACACGCCGCAGTCCCAGCCGCCGGGGAACCCGCCGGGCGATCCGCCGGCCGGCCCGCCGCAGACGCCGCCCGTGTCGGTGGTCGTCAACGGGCCGCCCGGCACGACCGCGACCGTGGTGACCGGCGGCGGCGCGACGACCGCGAACAACAACGGCAACCGCCAGCCGACGAGCTCGACGCCTCGGGCGCCGGCGACGCTCATGACGCCGTTCCCGATCGTCCGCCTCGCGGGAGAGCTGCTGGGTCGCACGGCGCGCATCACGCTCCTGACCGTCACCGCGCCGCGCAGCGCGTCCGTGGACGTGCGCTGCCGCGGGAAGGGCTGCCCGCGCAGCACGAGCCGCGTGCGCGCGACCAAGCAGCAGACGGTCAAGGTCGGCTGGCTCGCGGGCGCGCGCCTGCGCGCGGGAACGACCGTGGAGATCCGCGTCACGCAGGCCGGGCGGATCGGCAAGTACACGCGCTTCCGCATCCGCGCCGGCGCCGCGCCGCAGCGTCGCGACGCGTGCCTGAAGCCGGGCTCGGCCAAGCCCGTCAGCTGCGCGGGCTGAGCGCGGCGCTCAGCGCGCCGCGCTGCTGTCGACCGGCGTGCCGTACTCCTCGGCCGGCGGCTCGCCGATGAGGATCCAGTCGCGCCCCTCGCGGACGAGCTCGCCCGCCTGCTCGAGCTGCCGCAGCGCGAGCGTCACCGACGGGCGGCGCGCGGCCGTCAGGTCCGCGAGCACGGAGTGGGTCAGCGGGAGTCGCAGGACGACGCCGCGCGCGCTCACGCGGCCCCAGCGCTGCGCGAGGTACCAGAGGAGCACGAGCAGCCGCCGGTCGACGCGCGGGTAGTGCGCGACGGCCATCGACACCGTGAGGCCGTGCGCGCGGGCCATCGCGCGGTCGAGCAGGTTCTGCACGACCGCCGGGTGCGCGCTCAGCTGCGTCGTGAAGCCCGCGTCGAGCACCGCCACGCGCGCCCGGCAGAGGACGCGCAGCGCGGTCGAGAACCAGGGCGAGACGTCCTCGCCCGGGTGGGCGCCGCCGCGCAGGACGTCGCCGGGGCCGAGCAGCTCGGCGCCCGCCGCGCCCGCGTGGCCGACGCGGCGCACGATCATGCCGTCGAGGATGAGCAGGCCGAGCCCGCCGTCCACGTCGGGGGCGGGCCGCCAGAGCCCCTTGCCGAGCGTCACGACCCGCGCCCGTAGTCGCTCGCGCGCGGACGCCAGGCCCATGCCCTCGAGGCCGGCGGCGAGCTCGGTGTCCTCGAGCAGGACATGGGTCTCGTCCGGGCTGGCGCGCAGCGGCGCGCCGACGCGCGGGGCGACGTCGTCGAGGAACGCCGCGGGCGTCGCGGTGGCGGCCGCGGCCGCGGCAGCCACCGGCGGCGCGGGCGTCCCGAGCGGGAGCTGCGTCAGCTCGGCGGGGAGCTCGGACTCGACGCGGAAGCTCCGCAGGTGCCCTTCCTCCTCCAGCACGCGCTGCGCCTCCGTCTCGCCGGGGACGAGCACGATCCCGACCCGGAAGCGCGCTGCCCGGCGGCGGGAGCGCACGAGCGCCGACGCCGCGATCGACGTCATCCCGGTGACGCGGCGCAGGTCGATCCAGACCTCGCCGACGTCGGTCGCCAGGAGCCGGTCGATCCCGCCGATCAGCGGCGTGACGAACTCCAGGTCGCAGTCGCCCGCCACCGTCACCAGGCCGCGGACGCCACGGCGTCCGACGGTCGTCGAGACGGTCGCCTGCGACGGACCTTCCGGTACCTCCGAGCTGCGAACCGCGGACCCGCGCGACATCGGACCTCCTTGCCAGGACGATGGTTCGGCGCCGGACAGGGCGCCCCGTCAGCTCGGTTCCAACCTAACCCAGATGTGGGGGTGCGCGGACAAGGTGCGAGGCCGGTGGGAGCCCGTGAAGCGCCCGAAGCGGTTCGCGCGCTGACCGTCGGAGGCGCGTTGGGAGGTTCCGGGTCCGCCGCCGAACCCGTCACGCCCGAATTCGGCACACGGCTCCGAGCGCCGCTGGTTGCATGCGAAGTGGGCGCCAGAGCCCGTCGGAGAACCGCCCGAGTCGGCCGAACGCCCGGCTCGCCACCAGGAAGGGACGACCATGCCATCGAAGAGGACGGCAGCGCTATCAGCGGCCACGGCGATCGCCGGACTCCCCCTCGCGGGGATGCAGGCGTTCGGCGACCAGCAGCAGTCGTCCGGCGGCGTGTCGCAGCAGCAGAGCGGCGGCGCGCAGCAGCAGACGGGCGGGGGCGTGTCGCAGCAGCAGGGCGGTGGCTCCCAGCAGCAGACCGGCAACGGCGTCTCGCAGCAGCAGGGCCCTGGTGGTCAGCAGCAGACCTCCGGCGGCGGTGGATGCGGCGTCTCGCAGCAGCAGTCGCCGGGCCAGCAGCAGCAGGTCAACGTCCCGTGCCCGACCACGCCGACGACCCCGACGACGCCGACGACGCCGACGACCCCGACGACGCCCACCACGCCGACGACGCCCACGACGACGACCACGACGCCGGTCACCAGCACCGCGCCGTCGAGCGCGCCGCCGGCCGTGACGCCGACGACCGCGGTCGCGGGCGCGCCGGACAGCCGCACGCCGTCGACGCCCGCCGAGGACGAGGGCGAGAGCGTGCCCCTCGGCGAGGAGGCCGAGACCCCCGCAGAGGCTCCGGAGACCGCGGTCGCGCCGGAGGAGGCCGTGACCGACACGCGGCGCGGTGGCGAGGCGCCGTTCCTCGGCTAGCGCCGTCGCGGGACTCACCGCGGTGGCGCTCGGCGGAGCCCTCGTCGCGGTGGTCCTGGCGTCGGGCGAGCCCGGCGGTGGGTCGGCTCCGGTCGCGGACGCCCCGCCCACGTCGGGGTCCGTGCAGCGCACGACTGGGACCACGCCCGGCGGCGCCCCGCTCGTCCGGGCCATCAGCCGGCCCGGCCACCTGACGCGCTGGGCGTTCGTCGGGCGCCCGGTGACCGTCCGGGCCGCGCCCGCGGTGGACGCGCGGCGGGTCGGGCGGCTCGACACGCGCACCGGCGACGGGACGACCGAGCTCGTCATGGCGCTGCAGCGCGCCCGCGACGAGGAGGGCCGCGTGTGGATCCGCGTCCGCACGCCGCTGCTGCCCACCGGCACGACCGGATGGGTGCCGCGCTCAGCGCTCACGCGGTACCGCCAGGTGCGGACGTGGGTGCTCGTCGACCGCCGCCAGCGGAGGCTCGCGCTGGTGCGCTCCGGCCGCGTCGTGCTGCGCGCGCCGATCGGCATCGGCAAGCGCGGCTCGCCGACGCCGGCGGGGCGCTTCTACGTGCGCAGCCGGCTGCTCGACCTCGACCCGGGCGGGACGTACGGGCCGATCGCGTTCGGGACGTCGGCGCGGTCGACGAAGGTCACCGACTGGCCGGGGGAGCGCGTCGTCGGCATCCACGGGACGAACCAGCCGGAGCTCATCCCCGGCCGCATCTCGCACGGCTGCATCCGGCTGCGCAACGACGACATCCGGCGCCTCGCCCGGATGATGCCGGTCGGGACGCCGGTGACCATCGTCTGACGGCGCGCGTCAGCGGCGCGTGGCCTTCACGCGGCGCGGCGCGCAGGCGCGCTTCGGGGCGCTGGCGCGGACGCGGCGGGTGGCGCGGCGCGCGGTCGTCGTGCACGCGCGCTTCTTGGCCTTCTTCTTGGCGGCCTTGGCCTTCGTCGAGGACGAGGTCGTCGTCGCCGGCGGCTGGACGGTGACGTAGACGTTCACGTAGACCGGCGCGGGCGCGGGCGCCTGGACGGTGATCGTGGCGGGCTCGCGGATGACCTCGCCTGGCAGGGTGACGTAGACGATCGTGGTCTGCTGCTGCTGTTGCTGCTGCTGGCCGCCGCCCTGCTGCTGCTGGCCGCTGGAGCCGCCGCCGTTCTGCTGCTGCTGCTGCTGGGGATCCGGCTCGGGCTCCGGCTCCGGCTCGGGGTCCGGCTCGGGCTCGGGCTCGGGCTCGGGCTCGGGCTCGGTGGAGACCGGCTCGGGCTGCGGCTCCGGTTCGGGCTCTGGCGCGGGCTCGGTCGCCACGACGGGCGGCTCCTCCACGGGTGGCTCGTCCTCGGCCTGGGCGGCCCCCGGCGCGGCCAGCGCCAGCAGGACCATCGTCGCAGGCACGCCCCTCAGCGCGCGCGTCATCGGAACTCCCTTCGTCGACTCGCTCGCGGAGCGGAGCGTGTCCGCACGCTAAGCCGCGCGCCGCCTGGGGCCGGGGCGGTCCGGGCGCCGGGCGGTCCGCACGCGAACCGCCGGACGATGGCGCCGTTCGCACGCGAACGGTCCGGTGTCAGCCGGAGTCGTCGAACCGCTGCGGCGCGGACTCGGCGGCGGGCTTGGGCGTCGCCGCCGGGGCGGGCTTCGGCGCGGGCGCCGGAGCCTGCTGGGCGGGAGCCGGGGCCGGCGCCGGAGCGGGGCGCGCGGCCGGCGCGGACTGGGCGGCCGGCGCGGGCGCGGAGGAGGCGGCGGGTGCGGCGGCGGCCGGCGTGGACGAGGAGGACCCTCCGGCGGCGGCGGCCGCGGCACGCGGGCGTGAGCGGCGAGCCGGGCGCCGGCGGAGCGGCTCGCGCAGCTTCGCGCGGACGCGTCGCACGAGTGCGGCCGGGGCCTCGGGCTCGGTCCCCGCCGACCGCTCGCTCGGCGGCGGCAGGAGGGCCGCCTGCTGCGGTGCGCTGTCGGGCTCGAGCTGCGTCCCCGGCTCCACCACGGCGAGCGCCTCCATCGCGATCAGCACGGCCGCGACGACGGTCACCGCGCGGGCCCAGCTGCCGCCGTGGGCGGGCTCGGGCTCCCACGGCTCCCACTCCTCGTAGGTGTCCGGCACCGGCGGCCGCGGGCCGGCGATGACGAGCGTCGTGTCGATGCCGTCCAGGCGCCAGTCGAGCTCCTCGCGGCTGCGCACCGGGAGCCGCCCGGTCTCGCGGCCCGCGCGCACGAGCGCGGCGCGCACGGCGGTGGCGGAGCGTTCGGCGTCCGGGGTCCCCGCGACCGAGTCGACCGTCACCGCGACGATCCGCTCGGCGACGGCGGGCTCCAGCTCCGGGTAGCGGTGCCGCAGGACGTCGCGCACGAGCGTCTCGAGCGGCACGCCGGGCCGATGCGCTTCGGGATGGTGCGTCGCGTTCCGCATGGGGATCGGCGCGAGCCTCCCATCTGGAGGAGCGCGGTCTGACCGTCCGCGGGCCCGACGGTTCGTGTGCCGACCCGTCACCGTGCGGGCGGTCGGCGCTCTGACGGCCCCCGGCACCGCTCGTTGTCCCCGAACCCGGCGAGCTGTTCTGCTCGGTCTGCGTGCTTGGCCCACCCCCGAAGCCGGCCCGCAGCCCCAATCACCCCGATCCGCCGAACGTCGCGGACTCCCCCGCAAGGAGGCACATCGCATGCAGAACACGACCAAGGTCATCCCGCTCGCCGTACTGGGAGCGCTGGCCGCGACGCCGGGTGCTGCGATGGCGGACGCCAGCCAGCAGCAGTCCCATGGTGCGCAGCAGCAGACCTCCAGCGGCGAGGGCGGCGGTGCGTCGCAGCAGCAGTCGAAGGTCGGCCAGCAGCAGACGGGCGGCGGCGCGTCGCAGCAGCAGCTGTACCCCAAGCACCACGGCGGCCCGCCGATGAACGGCGGCGGCGGTGGCGGCGGCGCGGCGTACAGCGGCGGCGGTGGCGGCTACGGCGGCGGCTCGCAGCAGCAGACCGGCAACGGCGCCTCGCAGCAGCAGTCGCCGGGCGCGCAGCAGCAGACCACCACCGGTGGTGGCGGTGGCGGCGGCGCCTCGCAGCAGCAGTCGCATGGCGCGCAGCAGCAGACGGGTGGCGGCGCCTCCCAGCAGCAGTCGCATGGCGCGCAGCAGCAGACCGGCGGTGGCGCTTCGCAGCAGCAGTCGCACGGCGCGCAGCAGCAGACGGGTGGCGGCGCCTCCCAGCAGCAGTCCCACACGGGCCAGCAGCAGACCGGCGGTGGCGCGTCGCAGCAGCAGTCGCATGGCGCCCAGCAGCAGACCGGCGGTGGCGCTTCGCAGCAGCAGTCGCACGGCGCGCAGCAGCAGACGGGCGGTGGCGCCTCGCAGCAGCAGTCGCGCACGGGCCAGCAGCAGACCAGCAGCGGCGGCAGCGACGTCGCGGCGGCCGGCTCCGGTGGCGGCGCGTCGCAGCAGCAGTCGCACGGCGCCCAGCAGCAGACCGGTGGCGGCGCGTCGCAGCAGCAGTCGCACACCGGCCAGCAGCAGACCGGTGGCGGCGCGTCGCAGCAGCAGTCGCACGGCGCCCAGCAGCAGACGGGCGGCGGCGCCTCGCAGCAGCAGTCGCACACCGGCCAGCAGCAGACCAGCGGCGGCGGTGGTGGCGGCGGCGCCTCGCAGCAGCAGTCGCACGGCGCGCAGCAGCAGACCGGCGGCGGCGCCAGCCAGCAGCAGAGCGGCGGCTGGTGGGGCGGCGCCCAGCAGCAGACCAGCGGCGGCAGCGGCGGCGCGAGCCAGCAGCAGTCGGCCGTCGGCCAGCAGCAGACGGGCGGCGGCGCGAGCCAGCAGCAGCTCTTCCCGAAGAAGCACTGCTACCCGGTCCTCCGGGCCCGCAGCGCCTCGGTGAAGCGCGGCTCCAACGGCGGCTGCTACCCGAAGGTGAAGGGCAAGCGCCGCGCGGTGCGCGTCCGCTAGACGACGAAGCCCCGTAGGGCACAACCGGCCGGCCGGCGCGGATGGCATGACCCGATCCCCGCGCCGGCCGGTCGCGTTCATGTAGCCAGGCTGAACGACAACCGTCACGAACCTTCGCTTGTCGTGACGGTTCACCGGCCCCAAGATCTGACGCATGGGACCGGCGCTCTGCCTCCTCTCCGCCGCGGCGTTCGGCGTCATGGCGATCTTCGGGAAGCTCGCGTACGACGCGGGCGTCGAGACCGACGCCCTGCTCCTCTTCCGCTTCGGCATCGCGGCGACGGTGCTCGCCGCGATCGTCTCGTTCCGGGGCGGCGTCGCGGGCCTCACGCGGCGCGAGCTGACCGCCGGCCTGCTGCTCGGCGCGGTCGGCTACGCGACCCAGGCCGGGCTCTACTTCCTCGCGCTGGAGCGGATGGACGCGTCGCTGCTGGCGCTCCTGCTCTACACGTACCCGGCGCTCGTCACCGGCGCGGCGATCGTGATCGGGCGCGACTCCGCGACGCCCGCGCGGCTCACCGCGCTCGCCATCGCCAGCGCCGGCACCGCGCTGCTGCTCGCGGGGGCGGGGACCGGCGCGCTCGACCCGCTCGCGACCGCGATGGGGCTCGGCGCCGCCGTCGCCTACACCGCCTACATCCTCACCGGCGACCGCGTGGTGGGCGGGGTCCCGCCGCTCGCGCTGTCGGCGCTCGTCACCACCGGCGCGACCGTCACGTTCGCCGCCGTCGCGTTCGGCACCGGCGGCCCCGCGCTCGACTTCGCCCCCGAGGCGTGGCTCTACCTGACGGCGATCGCGCTCATCTCGACGGTCGCGGCGATCCTCCTCTTCTTCGCCGGCCTGCAGCGCGTCGGGCCGTCGACCGCGGCCATCCTCTCGACGCTCGAGCCGGCCGTGACGGTCTCGCTCGCGGCGCTCGCGTTCGGCGAGGCGCTCACCGCGCTGCAGCTCGCCGGGGGCGCGCTGGTGCTCGCGGCGGTCGTGGCGCTCAACGTCCCGCGCACGCGCGCGAGGGCAGCCACCGCTTAACGGAACATCGCGACCCCGCCTGGGGAGTTGGCGCGTCGGGGAACCGGCGCGTACCCCACCCGACCTTTGCCATCTTCCGCACTGGGTGAGGGACAAGCGCGGAAGGATCATCGCGTTCGCGGCGCTCGCCGCGGGGATCGTCGTCCTGGCGATCGTCGTGGTCGGCGGCAGCGAGCCGTACCAGGTGACCGCACGGATGCAATCGGCCAGCCAGCTGGTCAAGGGCAATCGCGTCACGGTCGCCGGCGAGAGCGTGGGCACGGTCAAGGAGATCCGGGTGACCCCGGACTCGCAGGCCGAGGTCGTGCTCGCGATCGACGACGACTACGCGCCGCTGCGGCGCGGCACCCGCGCGATCGTCCGCCAGCTCTCCGTCTCCGGCCAGGCGAACCGCTACGTCGATCTCCAGCTCGGCGGCGCGACCGGCAAGGAGATCGACGACGGAGGCGTGATCCCCGCACAGGACGTCGTCGAGGCCGTCGACCTCGACCAGGTCTTCGACATCTTCGACGGCAAGACGCGGCCCGCCATCCGCCGCACGATCGAGGGCTTCTCGGAGTTCGCCGCCGGCAAGACCGACGAGGCGAACGCCGCGCTCCAGTACCTCAACCCCGCGCTCGCGTCCTCCAGCCGCCTGTTCGCCGAGCTGACGCAGGACCGCGGCGAGCTGGAGTCGTTCATCACGCAGACCGCGCGCCTGACCGGCGACCTCGCGGCGCGCGACGAGCAGCTCGCCGGCCTCGTCCGTCACCTCGGGCAGACGATGGAGGCCGTGGGGAGCGAGCGCGAGGACCTCGGCGAGGCGATCGAGCGGCTCCCGGCCTTCCTGCGCCGCTCGAACTCCACGTTCGTCAACCTGCGCGCCGCGCTGCAGGACCTCGACCCGCTCGTCGAGGACGCCAAGCCGGTCGTCAAGAACGACGTGCGGCCGCTGTTCGACCAGCTGCGCCCGTTCGCCGCCGACGCCGCGCCGACGCTGCGCGACCTGTCGCGGACGATCGACGCGGCCGGCGCGGACAACGACCTGATCGACCTGCTGAAGACGCAGCCGGCGGTCGACCGGATCGCCAACCAGAAGGCCGAGCGCAACGGCAAGCAGCGCGAGGGCGCGTTCAAGGCGAGCCAGGCCGCGTCCGACGACGTCATCCCGCAGGTCGCGTTCCTGCGCCCGTACGCGCCGGACCTCGTCGGCTGGTTCGACGACTTCTCGACGTCCGGCATGTACGACGCGCTCGGCGGCTTCTCGCGCGCCGGCCTGCAGCTCAACGGCTTCACGCTCGACCCGGCGACCGGTCTGCTGCCGATCCCGCCGGAGCTGCGCAAGACGGTCCTCGGCGAGGGCCTCGTCACCGGCCGCAACAACCGCTGCCCGGGCTCGGCCGAGCGCGCGGCGCCCGACGGCTCCAACCCGTACAAGCCGTCGAAGGACTACCCCTGCGACGAGAAGCAGGTGCCGCCGGGGTCATGAGCGGCGTGCGCGTGACCATCCGCCGGGTCGTTCCCGGCCTCCTCGCCATCCTCGTCGTGGCCGCGGCGGTGTGGGCGCTCTTCCTGCGTGGCGGCGGCGACGAGGTGCCGACGTACACGGTGGAGCTCGACAACGCGTTCGGCCTGACCGAGGGCGCCGAGCTGCGCGCGGCCGGCGTCGAGGTCGGCAAGGTCCGGAAGCTGCGGGTCGACAAGCGGACCGCGCGGGCGCTCGTCGAGATCTCGGTCGACCGCGACGACTTCGGCGACCTGCGCAAGGACGCCCGCTGCTCGGTCGAGCCGCAGTCGCTGATCGGCGAGTACTTCCTCGACTGCCAGCCCGGCACGAAGGCCAAGCTCCAGCCGGGCGACAAGATCCCGGTCGAGCAGACGACGGGCACGATCCCGCCCGACCTCGTCCAGAGCGTCATGCGCCAGCCGCAGCGCGAGCAGCTGGGGATCATCATCTCCGAGCTGGGCGCCGGCTTCGCGTCGCGCGGGCCCGAGCTGCGGTCGGTCATCAAGCGCGCGATCCCGGCGCTGCGCGAGACGGACGCGGTGCTGCGGCTGCTCGGCGACAACCGCCGCACGCTCCAGCAGCTGACGGTCGACGCGGACGCGGTGCTCGCGCGGCTGGCCGACAACCGCAAGGACGTGCGCCGCTTCGTCACGGAGGCGCGCGACACCGCGGCGATCTCCGCCAACCGGCGCGCGGAGCTGGCGGAGTCGATCCGGCGCCTGCCGGGCTTCCTGCGCGAGCTGCGCCCGACGCTCGACGACCTCGAGACGGTCGCGTCGAAGCAGACGCCGGCGCTGAAGGACCTGCGCGCGTCCGCGGACGACCTGGAGGACCTCCTCGAGCGGCTCGGCCCGTTCTCCGACGCGGCGACACCGGCGATCGACGCGCTGGGCGAGGCGTCGAAGAAGGGCACCGAGGCGGTCGTGCCGGCGCGGGCGACGATCGCCAAGGCGCGCACGCTCGGCCAGCAGGCCAAGGAGCCCGCGACGAACCTGCGCTTCGTCCTCGAGCACATCGACGACCGCAAGAACGCCGTCGAGAAGTCGCCCGTGAGCCCGGGCGGCCAGGGCTTCACCGGCCTGGAGGCGATGCTCCGCTACCCGTTCGTGCAGTCGCAGGCGATCAACCTGTTCGACAGCCGCGGCTACACGCTCAAGCTCAACGCGCTCGTCAACGAGTGCAGCGGCTACACGAACGCGGAGACCGCCAAGCGGACGCCGGAGCGGACGAAGAAGTGCAACGCCTGGCTCGGGCCGAACCAGCCCGGCATCACGACGCCGGACCCCTCGGTCGCCCGGCCCGCCGCCGCGCGCAAGCGCTCACGCTCGACCCGCCGCGCGCGCGGCCGCACCGAGCGCCGGCCGCGCCAGCAGGCGACCGAGGAGCAGCAGGTCGAGCAGACGCCGTCCGCGCCCGCGCCGGCCCCGCAGCCCCAGGCCACCGACCAGCAGCAGACGACGCCGGCCCCCGCGCCCGCGCCGCAGACCCCCGCCCCGCAGGCCCCCGCGTCGCCGCTGGACGACGTGCTCGAGGGCCTGCGCGACCTGCTCCCCGGCCAGAAGCCGGCGCCCGAGCAGCAGCAGCCTGCCGACCCGGAAGCGGCGCAGGGCCTCCTCGACTACCTCCTCGGGCCATGAGCGGACGGCGGCGCGCGGCATCCAGCATCGTGGCCAACCCGGTCCTCGTCGGGGCGGTGACCCTGCTCGTGGTCGTCGTGGCGGTCTTCCTCGCCTACAACGCGAACAGCGGCCTGCCGTTCGTCCCGACGTACCAGATCGACGTCGAGGTCCCGAACGCCGCGCGGCTCGTGCCCGGCAACGACGTGATGCAGGGCGGCTACCGGGTCGGCCAGGTCAAGGAGATGAAGACGATCCGCGTCAAGGGCGGCAAGGCCGGCGCGCAGCTGACGCTCGCGCTGGAGGAGAGCGTCGGGCCGCTCCCGGCGGACTCCAAGGTCGTCATCCGGCCGCGGTCGACGCTCGGCCTCAAGTACGTCGAGATCACGCCCGGCAGGTCGAACCGGCTGCTGCCCGAGGGCGCGACGCTGCGCGCGACCGAGGGCGCCGCGCGGCCGGAGCTCGACGACCTCTTCGACACGTTCACCGAGGACACGCGGCGCGACGTCGCGGAGAACCTCGGCACGTACGGCGCGGGCCTGGCGAGCCGCGGCAAGGACCTCAACCGCACGCTGCTCAAGCTCGACCCGCTGCTCGAGGACGTGCAGCCGGTGATGCGCACGCTGTCGGACCCGGGGACGCAGCTCGTCCGCTTCTTCGAGGAGCTGCAGGACACCGCCGCGATCACGCTCCCGGTCGCGCGCGAGCTGTCGCACGGGTTCACCGCGGGCGCCGACGTCTTCGACGCGATCTCGGCCGACCCGGAGGCGCTCGACCAGACGATCGCGCAGTCGCCGCGCACGCTGCGCGAGGGCACGCCCGCGCTCGTCGGCCAGCGTCCGTTCCTGCGTCGCTTCGCGAACCTCTCCGACGAGATCGCCGGCACCGCGTCCGAGCTGCGCCGCTCGGTCGCGCCGACCAGCCGCGCGCTGAAGGCCGGCACGGCGGTGCTGCCCGACACGCCGCCGCTGTCGGAGAAGCTCGGCACGACGTTCACCGCGCTGCGCGATCTCTCCAAGTCGCCGACGACGAACCTCACGCTCGACGGCCTCGCGACGACGACGAACACGCTCAACCACACGCTGCGCTGGGTCGGCCCGCACGTCACGGTCTGCAACTACTGGAACTACTGGTGGACGTACCTCTCCGACCACATGGCCGAGGAGGTCGACTCCGGCACCGTCCAGCGCATCCAGGTGAAGATGTCGAACCCGCTGCAGCCCAACGGGCCGGCGTCGTTCGGGGCGACCGCGCCGGCCAACGGCGGCGAGAACCTCCCGACGCTGCCGGGCATCGGCACGCTCGGCGACAGCGTCAACCTGCACGCGCAGCCGTACGGCCGCGCGGTCGACGAGAACGGCAACGCCGACTGCGAGACCGGCCAGCGCGGCTTCCCGCGGCGGCTCGCGCCGGAGGGCTTCCACCCCGAGCTCGACATCGCGGTCTCGCCGCGCACGCCGGGCAACCAGGGCCCGACCTACACCGGCCGGTCCAAGGTGCCCGAGGGCCAGACGTTCAGCGCCGAGCCGACCGGGCTCGCTCCGAAGGTGGCGGGCCGATGAGGCCGGGCAAGCGGCGTGGGCTGGGACGGGCGCAGGCGGGCGCGCTGCTGCTGATCGTCATCGCGGTGGCCGTCTACTTCGGCTTCACCAAGGACATCCCGTACGTCAACGAGCCGTACGAGATCAAGGCGGCGTTCCGCGACACGAGCGGGATGCGCCCGGGCTCGCCGGTCCGCATCGCGGGCGTCGAGGTCGGGGAGGTGCGCAAGGTCGAGCACACCAAGCCGGGCGCGCGCACCGCGACGGTGACGATGTCGATCCTCGACAAGGGCAAGCCGATCAAGGACGACGCGCGCGCGACGATCCGGCCGCGCATCTTCCTGGAGGGCAACTTCTTCGTCGACCTCTCGCCCGGCACACCGAGCGGCGAGGAGATGGAGGACGGCGACACGATCCCCGTCACGCGCACGAGCACGCCGGTGCAGCTCGACCAGGTGCTCAAGGCGCTGCGGCAGGACGTGCGCGAGCACCTCAAGACGACGTTCCACGAGCTGGGCGAGGCCGAGAAGGCGGGGGCGCCGCAGGCGTTCAACCGCTCGCTCGACGACCAGCCGGGCGCGTACCGGTGGTCGGCGGTCGTGGCGGACGCGATGCTCGGCGAGACGCCGGGCGACCTCGCCAAGCTCGTCGACAAGACCGGCGACGTCGCCGGCGGGCTGGACCGCAACCCGGAGCGGCTGCAGACCCTCGTCCAGGACTTCGACCGCACGATGGCGGCGTTCGCGGAGAGCGAGGGCGACCTGCGCGAGACGATCGACGAGCTGCCCGGCACGCTGCGGCAGGCGCTCCCGGCGCTGGCCGACCTCAACGCGTCGTTCCCGGCCGTGCGGCGGCTGGCGCGCGAGGCGCGTCCGGGCGTGCGCTCGACCGGCCCGGCGGCGCGCGCGATGACGCCGCTGGTGAAGGAGCTGCGCGGGCTGGTCTCGCAGGACGAGCTGCGCGGCCTGGCCGCCGACCTGCGCACCGCGACGCCGCCGCTCGCGCAGCTGTCCAAGGAGACGGTGCCGCTGCTCGAGCAGATCCGCCCGCTGGCGTCGTGCACGAGCGAGGTCCTCGTCCCGTTCGGCAAGCTGACCGTGCCCGACAAGGCGTTCCCGGCGTCCGGCCCGATCTACCAGGAGGCCGGCAAGTTCCTCCCGGGCCTGGCCGGCGAGTCGCGCTCGTTCGACGCCAACGGCCAGTGGTTCAAGGTCATGGGCCAGGGCGGGGCGGAGACGTTCGACCTCGGCAACGGGCTGTTCGGCACCGCGCTGCAGCCGGTCGTCGGCGTCAACCCGCCGCCGGACCGCTCGATCCCGCCCTACCGGCCGGACACGCCGTGCGAGACGCAGGAGCTGCCGAACCTGGAGACCAAGCCGGGCATCCCGCCGAAGTCCACGCAGTCGCGGTCGAAGGCGGCTGACGCGCGCTCCGAGAAGGCGCGGTCGGTGGCGCTCGCGCTGACGCAGATCCAGAACCTGCTGCAGGGCGACAAGACCAAGGTCGTCGACCGGGACGCGACCGCCAAGCAGGCCGCACGGGGGTCGTCGCGATGAGGCGCATCCTGCGCAAGTTCTGGCGCCCCGTCGCGACGATCTTCGGGCTGATCGTGCTCGCCGCGCTCGTCTCCGGCTACATCCTCGGGCAGCAGAACCTGCGCTTCCCGTGGGAGGACGACCCGGTCCGGATGTACGTCGACCTGGAGAACGCGCAGGCCGTCACGCCGGGCCAGGGGCAGAGCGTGCAGGTCGCGGGCGTGAAGATCGGGCTCATCTCGGGCGTCGAGCTGATCGACGGGCGCGCGCGGGTGGCGCTCGACATCGAGCAGGGCAACGAGGGCCTGATCCGGACCGACGCGCGGGCGATGCTGCGCCCGCGGACGGCGCTGAAGGACATGTACATCCAGATCCTGCCGGGGTCGCGGACGGCGAAGGCGGCCGGGGAGGACTTCACGATCCCCGTCCGCAACACGACGACCGACGTCGACCTCGACGAGATCCTGGGGACGCTGGACGAGCGCACGCGTGACTACCTCGTGCTGCTGGCGGAGGGGGCTGGGACCGGCCTGAAGGACCGCGGCAGCGACCTGGCCGAGGTGTTCCGGCGCTTCGAGCCGACCGCGGCGGACCTGCGGCGCGTCAACAGCGCGGTCGGTCAGGAGCACCGGGCGCTGCGGCGGCTGGTGACGTCGATCGCGTCGCTCAACGAGGAGCTGGCGCGCGACCCGGACGACCTGGCCGAGCTGGTCGACACGTCGGCGGCGACGTTCACCGCGTTCGCGTCCGAGGACGAGCGGCTGCAGGAGTCGCTGCGCGAGCTGCCGCCGACGCTGCGCAAGGCGACGCAGACGCTGCAGGCCGTGCGGCCGTTCGCGCGGGAGCTGCGGCCGCTGTCGCGGGAGCTCGTGCCGGCGGTGCAGGCGCTCGACGACGCGAACGAGAAGCTCGAGCCGTTCGCGAAGAAGACGCGGCCGGTCGTGTCGAGCGAGCTGCGGCCGTTCGCGCGGGCGGCGCGTCCGCTGGTGGCGGACCTGGGCCCGGCGGCGACCGACCTGTCCGCGGCGATCCCCGAGGTGACGCGCTCGGGCAAGGTCGCGAACCGGTTCTTCAACATGCTCGCCTCGAACCCCGACGGCGCGCAGGGCCCGGGCGTGTCGGGGCGCGAGGAGGGCTTCCTGTTCTGGCTCGGGTGGCTGTTCCACCAGGGCGTGAACCTGCAGAACGTCGAGGACGCCAACGGGCCGATGCGGCCGATCTTCCTGACCGGCACCTGCGGGACGCTGACGTCGCTGGTCAACGACAACCCGCTGGCGGAGTTCGGGCTCAACCTGTCGCCGATCCTCGCCAACCTCTGCGGCAACCCGGACACGACGTCGATCGACCTGGAGGCGCTGATCGGGGCGCTGCCCAAGCCGATCCAGGACCTGTTCCCGCTCGGCACGCTGCCGGCGAGCGCGAAGAAGGAGGGGAAGTAGGTGCCGAAGAAGGCGATCTCCCCCTTGCGGCTGGCGATCATCGCCGGGTTCGCGCTGTCGTGCTTCGGGCTGCTGCTCTACCTCTGGCTGGCGTTCGGCGGCTCGGTGCCGCTGCAGCCCAAGGGCTACCGCTTCCAGGTCGCGTTCCCCGATGCCGCGACGCTGGCCAACCAGGCCGACGTGCGGGTGGCGGGCGTCAACGTCGGCAAGGTCGTCAAGCGCGAGCTGGCGCCGGACGGCCGGCGGACGCTGGCGACGATCGAGCTGGAGGAGCAGGTCGCGCCGGTGCGGACCGACGCGCGGGCGCTGCTGCGGCAGAAGACGCTGCTCGGCGAGACGTACGTGGAGCTGACGTTCGGGACGCGGCGCGGGCGCGAGCTGCCGGAGGGCGGGCGGCTGAAGGACGGGCAGGTCCAGGAGGCCGTCGAGTTCGACGAGCTGCTGACGACGTTCGACGAGCCGACGCGGAAGGCGCTGCAGAAGTGGCAGGCGGTGTCGTCCGACGCGACCGCGGGGCGCGAGGAGGACCTGAGCGACGCGCTGGGCAACCTGCCGCGGTTCACCGACGGGGCGCAGACGCTGGTCGACGTGCTGAACCGGCGGCGCGACACGCTGCGCGCGGTGGTGCAGGACACGGGGACGACGTTCGACGCGCTCAACCGCGACGCGGGGGCGCTGCAGCGGACGATCACGCGCAGCGACCAGGTGCTGACGACGCTGTCCTCGCGGCGCGAGGCGCTGAGCGAGTCGATCCGGATCTTCCCGACCTTCCTCGACGAGTCGCGGCAGACGCTGACGCGGATGGAGCGGTTCGCGAAGGACACCGAGCCGCTGCTGAAGGACGTCGAGCCGGTGCTGGAGGACGCGCAGCCGACGCTCCGGTCGCTGGCCGGCGTCGCGCCGGACACCGAGAAGCTCTTCGCGGACCTGCCCGCGCTGATCCGCGCGGGCGACGAGGGCCTGCCCGCGCTGACCCGCGTCCTGCAGGGCCTGGACCCGACGCTCGAGAAGGTCGGGCCGCTGCTGCAGCAGCTCAACCCGGTGCTCGAGTTCCTCGAGCTCTACCAGGCGACGTTCACGAACTTCATCTCGATCGGCGCGAACGCGGCGGGCATGAAGGTCACCCCGCCGGCGGGCCAGGAGCAGACCAACGGCCACGCGCTCCCGCAGATGATCATGCTCGGCTCCCAGTCGCTCCCGGCCACCCAGCGCAGCGCCGACAACCGCGGCAACGCGTACTTCGCCCCCGACGCGCTCCTGTTCGGCAACGACAACGCGGGCAAGTACCTCACCCCGCCCGCCTGGGACTGCAAGAACACGAACGGCCCCAAGGAGCCCTCCAGCGGTGGCCCGGGCTGCTGGGTCCAGGGCCCGGTCACCTCCGGCGGCACCACCTCCCGCTACCCCCACGTCACCGAAGCCGCCCGCGGCGGCCTCACCAAGCGTCCCGACGGCCAGTGATGCGCACCCGCACCCTCGCCGCGCGGGCGAGGGTGGGGTGACATCGCGGTGCGTCAGCAGCCGGCCGCGCGCGCGACGCGGGTGGCGGACTCGACCAGGCGCAGGGCGCGGAAGAGGTCGAGCTGGCGCGGGACGAGGGTGAGGGTGCGGGCGCCGAAGAGGAGCATGCGGCCGCAGGTCGGGCGTGTGCCCGCGGGGATGAGCGGGAGGAGCGCGTTGCGGGCGGAGCGCGGGAGCGACTCCACCTGCGTGCGGAGGGCCGCGAGGAGGTCGGCGGCGGAGCGGACCGTGACCGGGAACGTCTTCGTGGCCGTGTTGCCGGCGGCGTCGGTCGCGGTGCAGGTCACGGTCGTCGTGCCCGCGGCGAAGCGGGTGCCGGACGCGGGCGTGCACGCGAGCTTCGCCTCGCTCGTCTCGTCGACGGCGGTGGCGCTGTAGCGGACGGTCGCGCCGGCCGGGCCGGTCGCGTCGGTCGTGATCGGCGCCGGGACGTTGATCACCGGCGGCGTCGTGTCGGTCGGCTCGGGGTCGCGGCCGCCGACGACCGGGAGCTTGCCCGAGCCGGACGTCACGACGACGTCGTCGGGCACCACGATCTCGAACTCGAGCTTGTCGACGTCGCTGTTCGTCTCGGTCGCGTCGGCCTTGGCGTGCGCGTTGGCCGAGCCCTCCTGCTTGGTGTCCTCGCTCGCCCAGCTGTTGGCGTGGCTCTCGAGCCGCGCGTTGACCGGCGACGTGCCCTCGGGGATCTCGATCGGCACCTCGAACGTCCTGTCGACCGTCCCGCGCGAGTCGAAGGTCTCCCAGATGCCGCGGCCCTCGGGCATGCAGTTCTCGCCGTCGCAGTGGCCGACGCGGATCCCCATGCGGACCCAGGTCATCGCGCCGGCGCGGTCGCGGTCGCGGCCGGCGTCGATCCGCGCCCGGATGCGGCCGCGCAGCACGACCGTGGTCGCCTGGTTCACCGTGATCGTGTCGTCCAGGTAGGCGTCGGTCTCCGACAGCCCGCTGGCGCGGAACAGGCCCGAGGTGGCGGCGGTCGAGCGGCCGTACGTCTGCAGGACGCCGCCGGCCTGGGCGGAGGCGAACGCGGTGGCGTCCGACGCGGCGCACCCGCCGGGGCAGGCGGTGCCCGGCGGCGGACCGGGCGAGGGGAGCGGCGGCCAGTTCGGCGTGCTGGTGGAGACGGCGTCGGTGCCGAGCTTGCGGTCGGACGCGTACGTCGGCGCCTCGGGGTTGCTGGTCGGGTACGCGGTCTTCGCGGTGCTGAAGTGCGCGGCAACGCCGATGTGGCCGGGGATGCCCGGGGTGTAGGCGGCGTCCGCGGGGGCGGCGAGCGACAGCGCGGCGAGCGAGACGGCGCCGCCGGCGAGGGCGCGGCGGGCGAGGGTCAGGGGCATGCGACGGGTCCTTCCGTGGGGGCGTGCACAACGCCGCGCATCGTCGGCGCGCACCCGGGGCCACGGCGTCCGGGAAGTGCCCACGGCGACCCCCTGAGCGGGACGCCGGGGTTCACCTCCGGACGACAGCGGGTCGCGTGGCGGGATCAACCGCGAGGCTGCCCTCGGCGTTTCGGTTGCGCGGGCAACGAGCACCCTTGGCCCCACACGGACTTCACTGGAGGCAACACGGACATGGGCATCGGAGCACTCGCCGTTCGCGGCACGGTCGGGCCGTTCTTCATCGGGCACGGGGCGCAGAAGCTGTTCGGCGCGTTCGGCGGCCACGGCCTGGAGGGCACCGCCGGCTTCTTCGAGTCGCTCGGCCTGCGGCCGGGCAAGCGGCACGCGACCGCGGCAGGAGCGGCCGAGCTCGGCGCGGGCGTGCTGCTCACCGCCGGCGCGCTGACGCCGGTCGCCGCGACGCTCGTCACGAGCACGATGACGACCGCCATCCGCAAGGTCCACGCGAGCAAGGGCCCGTGGGTGACGGAGGGCGGCTACGAGTACAACGCGGTCCTGATCGCGGCGGCCATGGCGCTGGCGGACAAGGGGCCGGGCAAGCTGTCGGTCGACGCCGCGCTGTTCCCGAACTTCAAGGGCGCGAAGTGGGCGCTGCTCGCGCTCGCCGCCGGCGTCGCGGGCTCCTACCTGGCGACCGACGGCCCGCTGGCCGAGTCGGCGCCGCCCGAGCCGCAGGGCGCGCGCGGGCTGGACGACGACGCCGGCCAGGCGCAGGAGCAGTCGACCGTCGCGGCGGGCAACGGCACCGCCTGAGGCGTCACTCGGCTGCGGGCGGCGGGTCGGGCTCGGGCGGGGGCGGCGCGGAGGCGTCACGCGGCTTGCGCTCGGCCGCCGCTTTCTGCGCCGCGGCCTTCGCTGCCGCGGCCGCCGCCTCGGCCCGCCGCCGCGCGCCCTCCTCCCGCGCCCGCCGCTCCAGCTCGTCGAGCCGCGCCTGCTCCTCCCGCGACGACACGATCGCGTGCGCGAGCAGCGCGTAGGCGGCGAGCCCCGTCGCCGCCGCGATGACGATCACCCCCGCGGCGATCCCGGTGCTCAGGTGCTGGTCGGGCTCCGAGGTGCGCGCCAGGCCGACGACCGTCACCACGGCGAACACGACGACGCCGGCTGCGAACAGCGCCGCCAACCGGCGCTCGCGCCGCGTCATGCGCACCCGTCCCGCATCGCGCTCGGCCACGCAGGGGTTATCGCACAACCGCGCCCGGGACGGTGAACGCGCCAGTTGGATCAGCGAGCTGACCAATGGGAGTCGGCTGCCGCCAGAAAGGTGTAGCGTTCCCGCCTTCGCGCGGTCCGGTGTGGCAGGGGAAACCCGCCGGACCCCGCAGATCAAGTTCCAACGATCTGGGAGGATCGGATGTCCGAACGCCTTCGGAGGCGGCTGCTCGCCGCCGGGTCCCTGCTGGGGGTCGTCGCGCTGGCCACGGCGTCGCAGACCATCGCGGCCGGGGACGGCGCCGAGCAGGCAGAGCAGCGCACGTACGTGGTGCTCTACGCGGAGGGCGCCGACGCTGCGGCCGCCCGCGACGCGATCGCCAAGGCCGGCGGCACGCTCGTCGAGGAGAACGGCGCCGTCGGCGTCGCGCGGGTGACCTCGACGAACGCGGAGTTCACGGAGACCGTGGCCGAGTCCGACGCCGTCCGCGGCGCGGCCAGCGAGCGCTCGATCGGCCAGGCGCCGTCGCAGCGCCCGAAGGAGGAGGAGCTCGAGCGCCAGGACGCCGCGCGCAAGCAGCAGCGCGGGCGCGGCGGCCGGCCGGGGCATGGCGATGGCGGCCCGGGCCACGGCGGCGGCGGGGGTGGGCGGGATGTCGTCCCCGACCCCCTCGCCGACCGGCAGTGGGACATGGCGATGATCGACGCGGACGCCGACGGCTCCTACCGCAAGCAGCAGGGCGACCGCGCCGTGCGGGTCGGCATCATCGACACCGGCGTCGACGGCTCGCACCCGGACATCGCGCCGAACTTCAACGCCGGCCTCAGCCGCAACTTCACCACCGACGACCCGCTGGTCGACGGCCCGTGCGCCGAGGATCCGGACGGCTCGTGCGAGGACCCGGCGAACGTCGACGAGGACGGCCACGGCACGCACGTCGCGGGCACGATCGGCTCGCCGCTCAACGGCCAGGGCATCGGCGGCGTCGCCCCGAAGGTCGAGCTCGTCAACCTGCGCGCCGGCCAGGACTCGGGCTACTTCTTCCTGCAGCCGACGGTCGACGCGCTCACGTACGCCGCCGACAACGGCATCGACGTCGTGAACATGTCGTTCTACATCGACCCGTGGCTGTTCAACTGCACGAGCAACCCGGCGGACACGCCGGAGGACCAGCTCGAGCAGCGGACGATCATCGAGGCCACGCAGCGGGCGCTGCGCTACGCGCGTGACCGCGGCGTGACGCTGATCGCGGCCGCCGGCAACCAGTACATCGACCTCGGCGACCCGTCCGAGAACGAGGCCTCGCCCGACTACCCGCCGGGCGCCGAGTACCCGCGCGACGTCGACAACTCGTGCCTCACGCTCCCCGCGGAGGGCGAGGGCGTCGTCGCCGTCACGTCGGTCGGCCCGAGCGGCCGCAAGGCGTACTACTCGAGCTACGGCATCGAGCAGGCGGACGTCGCCGCGCCGGGCGGCGACACGCGCGACCACCCGGCCGCGCCGGCCGCGCTGGCCGAGGCCGGCATCCTCGCGCCGTACCCGAAGGCGCTGGCCGAGGCCAACGGCGAGCTCAACCCCGACGGCACGCCGAACACGCCGTTCGTCGTCCAGGACGGGTCGGGCTACTACCAGTACCTCCAGGGCACGTCGATGGCCTCGCCGCACGCGGCGGGCGTCGCGGCGCTGATCGTGAGCCAGTACGGCCAGCGGCAGCGCGACGGCGGCAAGGGCCTCGCGCCGCGGTTCGTCGAGCGGGTCCTGACCGGGACCGCCGTCGACACGCCGTGCCCGGAGCCGCGCACGTTCGTCTACCCGAACCTGCCGGCCACGTACACCGCCACCTGCGAGGGCACGCCGGAGCGCAACGGCTTCTTCGGCGACGGCCTCGTGAACGCGCTGCGGGCGGTGTCGCTCCGCTAGTAGCCGACCGGCGCCGCGGCGGCCGCCGTGCGTGCGCGCTTGCGCTCGTGCAGGGCGGTGTCGGCCGCGGTGACCAGCTGCTCGACCGTGTCGCCGTCGTCCGGGTACAGGACGGCGGCGACGGTCGCGCGCATCGGGCCGTCGCCCGGCCCGCGCGAGACATGCGCGACCGCCTGGGTCAGGCCGCTGGCCATCCGGTCCGCGCCCCACGCGCGGGCCCCGGGCGCGATCACCGCCAGCTCGTCCCCACCGATACGGGCGAGCATGTCGTCCTCGCGCACGACGCCCGCGGTCTGCACCGCGACCTCGCGCAGGACGCGGTCGCCGTTGACGTGGCCGTGGCGGTCGTTGACGCCCTTGAAGTCGTCGAGGTCGATGAACAAGAGCGCGAACGGGCGCCCGGCGGCGACCCCGTCCGCGAGCGCCGCGTCGTAGGCGCGGCGGTTCGCCAGCCCGGTCAGCGCGTCGCGGTGGGCGATCGTGTGCTGGCGGCGCTCGGCGAGGACCAGGCGCTCCTTGAGCTTCGCGACCGCGAACGTCGTGGCGATCGTCGCGGCGGCGAACGCGAACAGCCACGTGTCGTAGTGGTCGTCGATCGCGCCCTGCGGGTCGAGGTAGAGCGGCGTGCCGGCGACGACGATCAGCTCGGCGGTGAGGAACCAGCGCCAGCGCGGCCCGAAGAAGTAGCCGAGGTAGATCGCGATCAGGCTCAGCAGCGGGCGGACGAACGAGTCGGTGTCGCCGGTCGCGAAGATCGCGAGCCCCACGACCGGGTACAGGACCGCCGCCGTGACGCCGTGGACGTCCTTCGAGACGTGCGTCCAGCCGACGCCGACGAGGCAGAGCACGCCGTGGATGCCGATCGGCACCATCAGCGCCACCATGATCGCGACGTGCTCCTGGTCGGCGCCGGGGAGGAGCAGCGCCAGCAGGCTCACCGCGCACGCGCACAGCCACAGCCACCCGGACGTGCGGGCCATCACGACGGCCTCGTCGTCGTGGGGGCGGGGCAGGGCGTGCGCGCTCATGCACGCTGTGCATCGGCGCGTTCCGTCCGGAAGTTGAGGGTTATGGAGCTTTGACCACCGCTGACGGGCACAGCACCGCGCTGCGCACCCACCCGCGCTCCCCTGTGTCCGTGCGGACTTCCGCCCACGCGCTCCTGGCGCGCAGAAGTTGGACAGGTTGCTGGGTTCTGGCGGAGCCGGTCGTCCGCGCGCCCGTCCGCGGCGCCGCCAGCAGGTACGCGTGCGGCGCGCAGGCCTTCGTCCAGGGGCGGGCCGCGGCCGCGCGGGCGACACCGTCCGGCGCGAGCACCGAGCCGCGCGCGTCGAGCCGGCGGCACAGCGTCCCGACGACGACCGTCCCGCCCTGCGCGACCGGCGCCGGCGCCGCGAACACCAGCCGCGCCGTCGTGTCGGCCCCCACCGTCGTGCCGGGTGCGTAGCCGACGCTCAGCCGCACGCCGCGCGGCGGCACCATGCCCGCGACCCGCGTGCCGGCCGGGCAGGTGACCGTGACGGCGCGGGGCGGCCGGCCGCCGGGGGCGAGCGTGATCGCGCGCGTGACCATGGCCGTCCCGCGCGGGAGCGGGTCGCCCGCGGCAAGCGCGCCGCCGGGCACCGCGCGCGAGCGGACGTCGACCGGCGCCGGGTCGCCGGGGCCGAACACGAGCGGTGCGGCGACGAGCGCGGACGTGGCGAGCGCCGCCGTCGCGGTGCCCGCCGCGGCCTTCCCGGCGCCGCCGGCCTTGAGGCCGAGGACGCCGAGCACGATCCCGAGCCCGAGCGGCGGGACGAGCGCCGACGCGCCGCGGCGGACGGCGCGCAGCTGCTCGCGGAAGGCGCGGCAGTCGCGGCACCCGAGCAGGTGGCGGTAGGTCGCGGCGGCGGCCCGGCGGCGCGCGTCGTGGGCGGCGAGCAGGTCCGCCTGCACGAGGGTGCAGCTCGCGTCGCGCGCGTCGCGGCGCTTGACGACGTTGAGCCGCGCGCGGTGCACGAGCGCCTTGCTCGCACGCGGCGTGATGCCGAGCTCCGCGGCCAGCTCGGGGTGGCCGGCGCCGTCCAGCTCCCGCCGCAGGAGCGCGTGGCGCTGGTCGGCCGGCAGCGCGGCGATGTCGGCGAGCAGCGCGTGCACGGCGTCGCGCTCCTCCAGCACGAGGTCGGGCGCGGGCGCGACACCGGCCGCCGGATCGCCGTCGTCGAGCAGGGGGACCGCGGTGAGCTTCGCGCGGCTGAGCTCGTCCAGGCAGCAGTTGCGGACGAGCCGGAAGAGCCACGGGCCGAGCTGGATCGGGCGGTGGTCGCGGCGCAGCGCGCGATGGGCGCGCAGCAGCGCCTCCTGCACGACGTCCTCGGCGTGGTGGCGGTGGCCGCCGAGGATGCGCGCCGCGTACCGCTCCAGCCGCCGCGCGTACCGCGCGTGGAGGAGGGCGAACGCAGCCTCGTCGCCGGCGCGGATGCGGGCCACGAGGTCGGCGTCGGCGTCGCCGCGCCGGCCGGTAACGCGCGCGTCAGCAGCCACGGAGCGCCCGCTCCTGGATCCAGCCGACGATCGGCCCGCTCGACCGCACGCGCACCCACCTGCGGCTGCGGTCGCGGCGCAGGACGAGCACGCGGGTGCCGTCGTACAGCACGCCGATCGGCAGCCCGCGCGGGCTGTCGAGCACCGCGGCCGGGCGGCACACGCGCTCGACGGTCGCGGCCGCGGCCGGCGGCGCGCAGGCGGCGAGGAGCCCCGCCGCCAGCGCCGAGGTGACGAGCCGGCGGCGCACCTAGGCGCGGGTGCGCTGCTGCGCGGCGCGCTTGGCCTTGGCCCGGGCCCTGGCCTTCGCGGCCTTGCGGGCCTTCGCCTTGCGCGCCTTGGCCTGGCGCGCGGCCTTCGCCCGCGCCGCCGCCGCGTCGGCGCGCCGCTGCCGCTCCTCCTCGTCGACGAGCGTCGCGCCCGGGTGGTCGCCGAAGCGCAGCAGCCGCTCGTTGCCGGCGAGGTCGAGCACCTCGGTCGACACCCAGCGGGTCACCGAGCGGAACGGCTTGCCGGCCCGCGCGCCGTACCTGTCGGCGCCGCTGGTCACGGTCTCGTACGGGGCGTACGTCGCCGGGTCGACGATGTCGGTGGAGCGCAGGTCGTCGGCGTCGGGCCGCTGCGTGTCGACCAGCTCGAGCACGAGCGCCGGCTTGCCGCCGTACGTCGTCTCGCCGGTCACCCTGCGGCGGCCCTGCTCGACCGAGCGCCGCAGCTCGGCGCCCTGGTCGACGCGCGTCTGGACGGGCAGCTCGCGCAGGCGCGGGTCGAGCGGCGACTTCCAGATCTCGTTGTCGTCGCCCTTGAACGTCAGCCACCAGGTCGCGTCGACGGCGGTCTCGGCGACGACCGCGCCGGTCTTCACGTCGGTCACCAGCTGGCGGAACGCGCCGGCCGTCAGCCACGTCTCCTCACGCTGGTGGCGCGGGACGAGGCCCTTCACCGGTGTGCCGGTGACCTCGGTCGTCGTGACGGTGTGCTCGATCTTCCCGGCGGGCGGGGCGGCGGCGGCCGGGACGGCCGCGGTGGCGGCGATCGCGGCGGTGGCGAGGACGGTGAGGACTGGTCGGATCATCGGGGCTCCTGGGTGGAGAACGGGGCTTGCCCACGACAAGACCGGTTCTGGGACCCAAGGTCCTCGACTTTCCTCCGGAGCACATCGGGCGAGGCCCTATCGTTGCGGCCGACATGGCACGGCGCGAGACCCTCTCCTGGCTGATGGACATGGACGGCGTGCTCGTCCACGAGGAGCACGCGATCCCCGGAGCAGACGCCTTCCTCGGGCGGCTGCGGGAGATCGGCGCTCCCCACCTGGTGCTGACGAACAACTCGATCTACACGCGGCGCGACCTGTCGGCGCGGCTGCGCGCGAGCGGGCTCGACGTGCCGGAGGAGTCGATCTGGACGAGCGCGCTGGCGACCGCGAAGTTCCTCGAGGACCAGCGGCCCGGCGGCACCGCGTTCGTCATCGGCGAGGCGGGCCTGACGACGGCGCTGCACGAGTCGGGCTACACGATGACCGACCGCGACCCGGACTACGTCGTGCTGGGTGAGACGCGGACGTACTCGTTCGAGCGCATCACGAGCGCCATCCGGCTGATCTCCAGCGGCGCGCGCTTCATCGCCACGAACCCCGACCCGACCGGCCCGTCCCGCGAGGGGCCGCTGCCCGCGACCGGCAGCGTGGCGGCGCTCATCACCCGCGCGACCGGTGTCGAGCCCTACTACGTCGGCAAGCCCAACCCGCTGATGATGCGGTCGGCGCTCAACGCGATCGACGCGCATTCCGAGACGACCGCGATGATCGGCGACCGGATGGACACCGACATCGTCGCGGGCCTCGAGGCGGGGCTGGAGGCGATCCTCGTCCTCACCGGCGTGATGGACCGCGAGGGCGCAGAGCGCTTCCCCTTCCGCCCCTCGCGCATCGTCGACTCGGTCGCCGACCTGGTCGACGAGCTGGTGGTGCACCGCGACAGTTAGCACGCGAGTAGTTGCGGCGCGAACAGTTAGCGCGCTAAACTTCTCCGCGTGCCCCCCAGCACCCGCACCGTCACCCCCGATTCGGAGACCGCGTTCAGCGACGCGTGGGAGAGCTTCTTCCGCGCCGCGCGGAGCGCGCGCACCCGGTCGGGGGCCGGTGGGACCTGCCTGTCCCTCCCGCAGTTCCAGCTCATCGAGCCGCTGACCGAGCGCCCGCACAAGGTCAGCGAGCTCGCGTCCGCCGCGGGCATCAGCGCCCCCACGGCGACCCGCACGCTCGACGGCCTCGCGAAGGCCGGGCTCGTCGAGCGGCAGCCCAGCGCCGAGGACCGGCGCTGCGTGCTGGTCGCCCTGACGGACGACGGCCGCCACGCGCTCACCACCAAGGAGCGCGAGGTGCGCGCGATGCGCCAGCGCGTCGCGCAGTTGCTCACCGACGAGGAGCGCGCGCAGGCGACCCGCCTGCTGCAGCGCCTCGCCGACGCCATGGAGGACCTGTGAAGCGCCACCTCATCCCCCCGTTCCGCTCCGGCCCCTGGACCGCGACGACGCTCCCGGCCGACGCCACCCACGTCGACGGCGTCGCGGTCGCCGAGCGCCTGCTGACCCGCCCGGACGGGCAGGGCGCGGTCGTCCGGCTCGCCAACGGCCGCTACGCGGTGCTCGGCGGCAAGTCGTTCGCCGTCGGCCACCCGCTGCTCCTGCTGCAGATGTTCGTCGCGCGCCGCGCGGCCGCGGCCGTCACCGCCGCCGAGCGCGCGTGGTGGCGGCAGGTCGAGGGCGTGCTCTAGCCGAGGAGCGGCGAGCCCAGCTCGGCGCGAAGAGCCGCGATCTCCGTGACGGCCAGGCCGATGTACGTCTTCTCGGACGCCGCGATGTCCTCGTCGAGGTCGGCGAGGTACTCGGGGTCGTCCAGGAGGCCGGCCGGGCCGGCGATCGCGCGCTCGAAGCGCAGGTCGGCGAGGCGGAGCAGCGCCTCCGCGGCGGTCTCGGTGGGGTGGCTCTGCTCGCTCATCATGTTGACGATCCTCCCGAATCGGCGGAGTCCCTCGCATGGGGGATATCCCCCGACTTCTGGGGGAACCCACGGATCTCCAAGGCTCTTCTCGGCGTTCGCTGAGAGTTCCTTGAGGGCATCTTCAGGTTGAAAGGGGAAGGTTCGCGCCGTGATCGGTGAGCTTCGGACGACGACAGGCCAGGAGACCGGAAGCCTCCCACGCCTGAACGAGCGCGACCGCCGCAAGGCTGCGGCGTCCGGCTCCACGCCCGCTCCCGGGTGCTACCTGGCGATCGAGAGCGGCGACGAGGTGGTCCACCTGCCGCTGACCGGGGCGGTGACGCGGCTCGGCCGCAGCCTCAGTGCCGACGTGCACCTGGACGACCCGACGGTCTCCCGCCGTCACGCGCTGGTTGTCCAGCGCGAGGGGGTGTTCGTCCTGCTGGACGACCGCTCCATGAACGGCACGTGGCTCAACGGCGATCGCATCCGCGAGGCGCCGCTCCAGCACGGCGACCTCGTGGAGCTGGGGGCCATCAGGCTCCGGTTCCTCGACGCGCGCGACTCTTAGCCGACGTTCATCTAACGCCGGCGGCCTGCGGAACGTGGTGGAAGGTGATGCCACGCTCCGCCCTTCTCGCCGCCGGCGCCGTCGCCGCGCTCGCGGTGGTCGTCCCTGCCCCCGCGTCCGCCGCCTCCCGCTCCGCCCTGCCGCTCGTCGACGAGGCCCCCGCGGCGGGGGCGACGTTCGAGGACGCGGTCGTCGACCAGCCGTCCCGCGCGCTGAATGCCCGCGCGGCCGCGGCGAGCGACACCGCACGCGCGTACAAGACGAGCGACGGGCACACCGTCGGCGTCCAGCTCTCCGACGCGTACGTCGCCGACGACGCGGTCGCGCAGACGTACGTCGACTTCGTCGGCGGGCTCGCCCACGGCGGGGAGCTCGGCGAGCTGACGATGCGGATCGTCCCGTCGGCCGAGGTCGCGGCGAACTGCGGGGCGGCGAGCGACAGCGGCGTGCTCGCCTGCTACCTGCCGACGCAGGACCTGATGGTCGTCCCCGGCGACGAGCTGCCGGAGAACGCGCAGGGCGTGACGACCTCGTACGTCGTCGCGCACGAGTACGGGCACCACGTCGCCAACCACCGCTCCAACGCGCCGTTCTCGGCGCTCGACTTCGGGCCCAAGCAGTGGGCGTCGCAGACCAACGTCTGCACGTACACGCTCGACGGGCGGCTCGCGCCGGGCGACGAGGGCGAGGCGTACACGGCGAACCCGGGCGAGGCGTGGGCCGAGCAGTACGCGCAGCTCAAGTACCCGAGCGTCGCGTGGAGCTTCACCCGCCTGCTCATGCCGACCGCGCTGTCCGAGGTCGCGGCGCGCAAGGACGTCGCGACGCCGTGGACGACCCCGCGCAAGCGGACGTTCAGGGGGCAGCTGAACGGGGCGCGGACGAGCCGCTCGCACACCGTGACGCTGCGGCTCGACGGGGCCCTCGCGTTCCGGCTCAGCGGGCCCCGCGGGGCGGACTTCGACCTCGTGGTGCGGAGCAACGGCAAGCAGCAGGGCGCGACGTCGACGCGCGGCGCCCAGGACCGGCTGACCTACGGCGCTGCGTGCGTCGACGACGCGGAGAAGGTGACGGTGACCGTCAAGCGCCGGTCCGGGAGCGGGAGCTATCGCCTTGCTGTCACGTACGCGGGCTGACGACCGCCTCGCGCGGCAGGCGGCCGCCGGGGACGACCGGGCGTTCACCGTCCTCTACCACCGGCACCACCCGGCGCTGCTGCGGTACTGCCGCTCGATCACGGGGAACGAGCACGACGCGCTCGACGCCCTGCAGAGCGCGGCGTTGAAGGCGCTGCTCGCGCTGCGGCGGGGTGGGTGCAGCGGGCCGGTGCGGCCGTGGCTGTTCCGCATCGCGCACAACGAGGCGGTGTCGCTGCTGCGCCGGCGCGGGTCGGTGGCCGCGGTCGCGCTGCAGGACGACGACGTCGCCGTGCGCGACGTGGCGGACGCGGTCGCCGAGCGGGAGGCGCTCGGCGCGCTCGTGGCCGACCTGCAGGCGCTGACGACGCACCAGCGCTCGGCGCTCGTGCTGCGGGAGCTGTCGGGGCTGGAGTACGGCGAGATCGCGGTGGCGCTCGACACGACGCCGCTGGCGGCGCGGCAGGCCGTGTTCGCGGCGCGCAGCGCGCTGCACGAGCAGCGGGCGGCGCGGGACCTGACGTGCGTCGCGGTGCAGCGGACGCTGTCGGACGGCTCGTCGCGGCGCGGCGTGCGCATGCACCTGCGCGGGTGCGACGACTGCCGGACGTTCGCGCGCGAGATCCGGCGGCGCTCGGGGCGGCTCGCGCTGCTCCTGCCGGCGTCGCCGTTGACCGCCGCGGCGGTGCTGCAGACCGTGCTGGGCGCGGGTGCCGGCGCCGGGGCGGGCGCGGGCGGCGCGGCGGCCGTCGGCGGGACCTCGTTCGCCAAGGCCGCGGCGGCGGCGCTCGCGACGGTCGCGGCGGCCGGGTCGGTGGAGCAGGTGGTCGTCGACCGGCCGCGCGAGGAGCGGCGCTCGCCGGCCGAGCAGCGCGCGGCGGTGGATGCGGACGACGAGCCCGGCCGGGCAGGCCGCGCTGCGGCGGAGGCACCGGCGGCGACTGCGGCAGGCGCTACGGAGACGGCCGGTGCGGCGGCCTCGGTGGCAGCCGGCGCGGAGACGGTGCGGGCGACGACGCGGCGCGCGGCGGCGACGGACGCGCGCGAGGACGCCGACCCGGGCGGCGACGGCAGCGGGTCGTCACCGGACACGCCCGCGAGCAGCCGCGACCGCGACCGCGCGGACGAGGACGACGCCGCCGGCTGGCACGACGGCGACGACGAGGACGCCGACGCGTGGCGCGACGACGCGGACGGGGACGCGGTGCTCGCCGAGACCGACGACGGTTGGACGCCGCCGACCGGGCGCGGCGACCGCCATGTCTACGGCCACCCCGCGGACGGCGCGCGGACCCGCCGCCCGTGGTGCCCGCCGGGCGAGGAGCAGGCGGCGCCGGCGGAGCCCGCGGCGACGCCGGCTCCCACGCCGACGCCGACGCCGTCGCAGACCACGACGACGACCACGCCCGCGCCGACGGCTCCCACCACCGCCGAGCCGGAGCCGGCGCCGGAGCCCGAACCGGCGCCGACCACCCCGACGCCGACCGTCCCCGACGAGCCGACGGCCTGAACCGCGGCCGGGGACCGGGGCCGCGCTCCTCCGGCGCGGCCCCGGCCCGGCGGCGGCTACACCTCGAGCCGCTCGCGCAGCCGCCCGCGCGCCCGGTGCGCGCGCAGCCGCACCGCGCCCGGCGTCGTCGCCAGCCGGGCGGCGATGTCGCTGTAGGCGAGGTCCTCGACGTAGCGCAGGTACATCACGACCCGGTCGTCGGGGCTCAGCTCGCGCAGCGCGAGCCGCGTGGTCGGGTCAGGCGGCGGCGCCGGGACCGCCGCGGCGCCGACGTCCTCCGGGTCGATCGTCGGCGTCCGGTCGCGCCGCTCGCGCTGGCGGAGCGCCTCCCGGCGCGCGATGGTGACGAGCCAGGGGCGCCAGCCCCGCTCGCCGAACCCCTCGGAGGGGAGGAAGCGCCAGGCCCGCAGCAGGGCCTCCTGGGCGGCGTCCTCCGCATCCATGCCCCGGCCCAGCAGCCGGCGCGTCTCGATGAGGCAGATCTGGTGTGCCTCGTGCCATGACGGCGTCGTAGATCCATCTAGGAATGGTCACGTTTGGGGAAGTTTGGGCGCAAGCCGTGGTGCGTCGTGGCAGGCATGGAAAGCCGCAATTTGCGAAGCACGGTGCGGGCCCGGACGTTTCGTGCGAGGTGTCCGGGCCCGCGTGATGGGACTACGGCGTGTAGACCGGCGTGTAGACGGTGTGCATCCCTCTTCCCTCCTCTCCTGGACCCAAGGCAGTGTGTGAAGAGGAAGACCCGCCCGCGCCCGGTTGTGTTTCACGACCTCGCACGACTTGCGCGGAGATTGCCGACAAGCGAGCATGCGCGGAATGCCCGAGCTGACGAGCATCGCGGTCGAGTACGCAAGCGCGGTCGCCCACCCGATCCGCATCCGGCTCGTCGCCGCGCTTGGGGACGGTCCCCGCACGCTCATCGGCCTGGCGAGCGAGCTCGACGTCCCCGAGCCCGTCGCTCAGCATCACCTCGACGAGCTCTGCAAGCTCAACTACGTCGGGCAGCAGGAGCACCCGGACGGCACGGTCACCTACGAGCTGCTCATGGTTCCCGTGCTGTGGGACCAGGCGTGGGGGGAGCTGCCCGTCGCGAGCAAGCGCGCGGCGGCAGCCTTCACGGTCACGAACCTCGGCGCGCGCGCCACGGCCGCGGTCGACCGCGGCGGCTTCGACCGCGAGGACATCCACCTCACCCGGACGAACCTCATCGTCGACGAGGCGGGCTGGCGGCATCTGACCAAGCTCTTCGCCCGGCTGTTCCACGAGCTGGGCGAGCTCGCCGAGGAGCCGGCCCCGACCGGCGACACGTTCCAGGCGACCGGGGCGCTGATGCTCTTCACCAGCGAGCAGACCGAGATCGAGCCGCGTGTCGCCCGGGCGCAGCCCGCCGATGAGCCGCGCCGTCTCGCCGACGGGCTGCTCGACGAGCTGGACGGCGCGATCGTCACGGACGACCCGATCGACTGGGAGCGGGTCGAGCACCTCGCCGAGCGAATGCGGCTGCTCGCACGCGGTGCGAAGCAGGCCCCGAGCGCGCCGGTGATCCCGCTCCGCCCCGTCCAGGACGTCTAGGCCCGCCGCACGACGAACAGCGCCTTGGTGTGCGCGAGCTCGTCGACCTCCGGCGACATCCGCACGCCCGGCGACTGGCCGAGACAGCGGAAGAGGCGGAGCCCGGCCCCTTCGAGCATCGCGGTGAGCTCCTCGACCGGGTGGTGGCGCTCGGTGATCGTGCAGGCGTCGCGGCGGTAGAGGCCGCCGTCACCGCGTGAGCGCAGCACCTCGATGCGGATGCTCGTGACGCCGCCCGGCGCGAGGTCCGCCGGGCCCTGCCCGCGCCACAGCACGAGCTCGTCCCGGTCCTCGCTCTCCATCACCGCGACGCTGCTGAAGGCGGTGCGCAGCGTGTGCAGCGTGTTGACGTCGAACACCGCGACCCCGCCGTCCGCGAGGTTCGCCGCGATGCCCGCGAGCGTGGCGCGCACGCCGTCCGGCTCGAGGAGGTGGTTGAGCGAGTCGTCGAGGCACAGGATCAGGTCGAACTCCCCGACGACCGGCAGCGTGCGCATGTCGTGCCGGAAGAGCGTCACGCGGTCGCCCGCGCGGGCACGGGCCTCGGCGAGCATCGCGTCTGAGAGGTCGCACGCGGTCACGTCGTAGCGGTCCAGCAGCGGCAGAAAGCTCGAGCCGCTGCCGCAGGCGACGTCGAGCAGGCGGTTGCCGCTCATCCCGGCCTCGTGGGCGTGCGCCTCGATGACGGCGAGCCAGCGGTCGTAGGCGTAGGCGGCGGTGAGCGTGCCGTAGGCGGCAGCGAGCGGGGCGTAGGTGTCCATGCGGAGCGGACCCGCCGGCGACGTACCGCGTTTCAGCACCTCCTGTCAGGGCCGCGCGAAGTGGGTAGCCCTTGGCGCATGAGCACCACCCGCGCGGACGGACGCAGCGGCGTGGCGCGGGATTGCCGCGCCGTGCTGGACGACCACCTCGCCTGCCGCGAGCGCGGCGACCTGGACGGCGACCTGGCGCGCAACTACGCCGAGGACGTGGTCGTGCTCACCCCGACCGGCTGCCACCGGGGCCACGGCGGGGTCCGCGAGTCCGCGCGCCTGCTCTACGAGGCCGTGCACCACACGGACGGCTACGAGTACACCTCGATCGTGACCGACGAGCGCGTCGTGCTGCTGGAGTGGCGGTGCGCGGGCAAGGAGATGCAGATCGCGGACGGCGTGGACACGTTCCTCATCGAGGACGGACGCATCCAGGCGCAGACGATCCGCTACACGGTGACGTTCTCCGACCTCAGCCAGGCGCGGTCGCACGCGATCTGACGGAGCGTCACTCGCCGGTGCGAAACCAACGGTGGCCCCGGCACGGCCGGGTGCCGGATGTCGGCGGCGGGGATGCCGTCGTCATGAGCCGACCCATCACCAGCCGCATGCACGGCATGCTCGACTACCCCGTGGGCCTCGCCCTGATCGCCGCGCCCTGGATCTTCGGGTTCAGCGACATCACCGAGGCGACGGTGGTCCCGATCGTCATCGGCCTGCTCATCATCGGGCAGAGCCTCATCACCGACTACGAGCTGAGCCTCGCCAACGTCCTGCCGCTTCCTGCGCACCTCGGGATGGACGTCCTCGCCGGCGTCGTCCTGGCGGCCTCGCCGTTCGTGCTCGGGTTCAGCGACGAGGGCGCGAACGCGTGGCTTCCGCACGTGGTCGTCGGCCTCGGCCTGATCGGCTCGGGTCTGATGACCCAGCGCCACCGCGAGACGCCGCGGGGGACCGCGAACGCCGCCGGGCCGGCGCGCGAGATGCGCACCGGCGAGCGGGTCGCGCCCACGGCGCGCGATCGCACTCCCACCGACGTCCGCTGACGCGGCTCACGCCGTCGTCGCCGCGGCCGGGAGGCGGAGGCGGAAGAGCGCCCCGCCCCCCGGCGCGTCGGCGACCTCGACCGTCCCGCCGTGCGCCTCGGCCGCCTGCTTGACGATCGCCAGCCCGAGCCCGGAGCCCGGGCGCGAGCGGGCGGTCTCGCCGCGGTAGAACCGGTCGAACACGAGCGGCTTGTCGGCGTCGGCGACGCCCGGGCCGTGGTCGCGCACCTCCAGCACGCCGTCGCGCGTCAACGACACCTCGACGCGGCCGCCGGCGGGCGAATGGCCCGCCGCGTTCTCCAGCAGGTTGGAGACCGCGCGGCCCAGCCGGTCCGACGCGCCGCGCACCACCACCGGCCGCACGCCGACGTCGAAGCCGACGGCGGGCCAGTGGCGGCGGGCGCGGTCGACCGCCTCGCCCACGATCTCATCGAGCCGCACGTCGTCGGCCTCGGCGCCGAGCGGCTGGTCGCCGCGGGCCAGCTCGATCACGTCCGCGACGAGCGCGCCCAGCTCCTCGGTCTGCTCGCGCACGTCGGCGAGCAGCCGCGCCCGCTCGTCGGAGCCCTCGGGCACGCCGCCCTCGATCAGCACCTCGATGTTCGTGCGCAGCGACGTCACCGGCGTGCGGAGCTCGTGCGACGCGTCGGCCACGAGCTGACGCTGCGACGCGACCGACGCGGCGAGCTGGTCGCGCGAGGACTGCAGGCGGTCGAGCATCGCGTCGAACCGCTGCGCCATCCGCCCGACCTCGTCGTCGCCGGTCGCGGCGATGCGGCGGCCGAGATCCTCGGTCTCGCTGATGTGCTCGGCCGCGTCGGTCAGCGCGCTCACCGGCCGCAGGACGCTCCGCGCGACCAGCCGGCTCACCGCCAGCGCGAACGCGGTGCCTGCCAGGCACAGCGCGATCAGGACGAGCCGCAGCCGCGCGAGGGTCGAGTCGGCGCTCTCCAGCGACCGCGCGATCTGCACCGCGGCCGGGCCGTACGACGACCTGGACGCGCGCTCGAGCGGCACGGTCAGCACGCGCAGGTGCTCGCCGTCGACGTGGCGGTCGGTGAGCGCGCGCGTGGCGTCCCCACGCACCACCGCGAGATCCGCCTCGGTGACCGGGAGCGCCAGCTCGGCGTCGACCGGCCGGCTCGGCGTGCCGTCCGCGTCGAGGACCTGGAAGAGCCCCGCGCCTTCGCCCGGCCGCGGCGGCGGCAGCCGGAGCGCGCCCTCGCGCAGCGCCCGGTCGAACGTCTCCGCCGGCCGCGGCTGCCCGATCCGCTCCTGCGCGGCCTCGCCCTGCTCGAGCAACGTGTCGTCGATGGCCCCACGCAGCTGGCCCTTGATCGCGAACCAGCACAGCACGGACGCGAGCAGCACGGTCACCCCGACCGTGCCGGCGGTCAGCAGGACCAGGCGGCGGCGCAGGCTCACGGTCGCCTGAGGATGTACCCGACCCCGCGGACGGTGTGCAGCAGGCGCGCCTCGCCGTCGCCCTCGACCTTGCGCCGCAGGTAGCCGACGTAGACGCCGAGCGTGTTGGACGTCGCGCCGAAGTCGTAGCCCCAGACGCGCTCGAAGATCTGCGACCGCGTGAGCACCTGCTCGGGATGCTCCAGGAAGAGCCGCAGGAGCGAGAACTCGGTGCGCGTCAGCTCGATCCGCCGGCCCGCGCGCGTGACCTCGTGCGACGTCACGCGCATCCGCAGGTCGCCGTACGCCAGCTCCTCCGCCCCGCCGTCGGCCCGCCGCAGCAGCGCGCGCAGGCGGGCGAGCAGCTCCTTGAGCGCGAACGGCTTGACCAGGTAGTCGTCCGCGCCCGCGTCGAGCCCCGCCACGCGGTCGTCGATCGCGTCGCGCGCGGTCAGCATCAGCACCGGCGTGCGGTCGCCGCCCTGGCGGATGCGGCGGCACACCTCGAGGCCGTCCATGCCGGGCATCGCGACGTCGAGGACGACCGCGTCCGGGCGCTGGGCGGCGATCTCGTCCAGCGCGTCCTGGCCGTCTGCGGCCAGGGAGATCTCGTAGCCGTCCATGCGCAGCGCGCGATCCAGGGCGCTGCGCAGGGCGGGCTCGTCGTCGACGACCAGCACCCTCATGCCAGGCATGCTGGCGTGAGGGTGCTAAAGATCGCTGAAGAGTTCCTGGGAGGTGGCTGAGAAGGGAGCCGCCGAGCCCCGCGAGTCGCTCAGCCGACCTGGTGGTTGGCCACGAAGAGGCGCTGCGGGTCGACCTGCGCGCGGATGCGGGCGAGGCGCGCGTAGGTCTCGGCCGTGAACATCTGCCGCGTGTCGACGGCCTGCTCGGTGAAGTTCATGAACGAGCGCTGCGTGTCGTACGGCGCGAGCGCGTCGCGGATGCGGCCGAGGACGGCGGGGATCGCGGCCTCGAGCTCCGGCACGACCGGCATGCCGACGCCGTACGTGAGGAACTCGCCGGCGACCGCGTCGAGTGCGCCGTGGCCGTCGCCCGATCGGGCCGCGGCGCCGCCGGCGTGGCGCAGCTCGAACATGACGAGCGGCGACGGCGTCGCGCCGGCGACCGCCACGATCATGTCGATGGCGTCGTCGTCGAGCGTGTCGGCGAGGATCATGTGGTCGCTGAGCGCGGCCGGGACCGCGCCCTCCGGATCCATGTGCAGGCGGCTGAGGCCGATGCCGTCGGTCATCCCGAACTGGTCGATCTCCGGCCCGAGCGCGCGCAGCGGCGCGACGAGCGCGGCGCCATCGGCCTCGCTGCCCGTGTAGACCAGCTCGACGCGCGCGAACGAGCGGCCGCGGAGGAACTCCGGGACGTCCGGCAGCGGCGGCACGTGGAGGATGGAGCCGATCGACGTCGCCTCCTCGGGCAGCGTCCGCGTCAGCTCGCGCCACGTCCGCAGCACCTCGGACGCGCGCTCGACCGGGAAGAGCATGAAGCCGGCGTAGATGTCGGGCTCGGAGAACAGGTCGAGCTCGATCGCGGTGACGACCCCGAACGACCCGCCGCCGCCCCGCACGGCCCAGAACAGGTCGGTGTCGGTGTCCGCGTCGATGCGGCGCAGCACGCCGTCGGCGGTGACGATCTCGATCGCGTGGACGTTGTTCGCGCCGAACCCGTGCTTGCGGACCATCCAGCTCGACCCGCCGCCCAGCGTGTAGCCGACGACCCCGACGTCGGGGGAGGAGCCCGACAGCGCGACGAGACCGTGCTCGGCCGCGGCGGTCGTGACGTCGATCCACCACGCGCCGGCCTCGGCGCGCGCGACGCGGTTGGTCGCGTCGACCGTGACGTTCCGCATCCGGTTCGTCTTGACGAGGATCGCGTCGGAGAGGTCGCCCAGCGGGTGCGCATTGTGGCCGGTGCCCTGCGGGACGACCTTCAGGCCGGTGGCGCGGGCGAAGTCCACGAGCGCGACCACGTCCGCCGCCGTCTCGGGCTGCGCGACGAGCGCGGGGCGCAGGTCGGTGGCCAGGACGAAGCCAGCGCGCGCCTCGTCGTAGCCGGCGGAGGAGGGGGAGAAGACGTCGCCGGTGAGGCGGGCGGCGAGCGCCTCGACGTCGGCCGCGATCGTGTCAGGAGAGAGCATGGCTCGCATCCTGCGCCGCCGCGGAGCCCCGGGGCATCGGGGGTCCGCCCAGTTCCCTTGCACCAGGGGGGTGCCCGTCCCTTAGGGTCGGGATTGCATGGATCAGCACATCCGCTTCTGCGACGCCGACGGCGCGCGGGTCGCGATCGCCACCGCCGGCAGCGGCCCGCCGCTCGTGCTCCCCGCCTGGTGGGTCAGCCACGTCGAGGTCGACTGGCGCAGCCAGCACTTCCGCCGGTTCATCGAGGCGCTCGCCCGTACCCGCACCGTCGTCCGCTACGACCGGATCGGCACGGGCCTGTCGGAGCGGGAGCTGCCGCCCGAGCGCCGGTCGCTGGACGCGGAGGTCCGCACGCTCGGCGCGGTGCTCGACGCGCTCGACCTCGACCGCGTCGACCTGCTCGGCATGTCGTGCGGCGGGGCGATCGGGTCGGCGTTCGCGCACGCGCATCCCGAACGCGTCGCGAGCCTGTCGTTGTACGGCACGTACGCGCACGGCGACGGCCTCGCGCCGCCGGAGGTGCGCCGCTCGATGGTGCAGATCGTCCGCGCCCACTGGGGGCTGGGCTCGCGGATGCTGGCCGAGCTGTTCCTCCCCGAGAGCGGGCCGGACCGGCGGCGCGAGTTCGCCGACTTCCAGCGTGAGGCGGCGTCGCCCGAGACCGCCGCGCAGCTGCTCGCGCTGGTCTACGAGTTCAACGTGCGCGAGCAGCTCGCAGGCCTGGACGTGCCCGCGGTCGTGGTCCACCGGCGCGGCGACCGCACGGTGCCCTACGAGTGCGGCATCGAGGTCGCGCAGCGCCTGCGGGGCGCCCGGTTCGTGCCGCTCCAGGGGATCGACCACCTGCCGTGGGAGGGCGACCACGCGTCGCTCCTGCACGCGGTCGCGGCGTTCCTCGGCGGCGGCGACACGGCGGCCGGGGCGTCGGCCGAGCCGCGCGACGGGGACGACCCGCTCAGCCTGCGCGAGCGCGAGATCCTGCGCCTGGTCGCCCGCGGCCTGAGCGACAAGCAGATCGCGGAGGCGCTCGTGCTCAGCCCGCACACGGTCCACCGCCACGTCGCGAACATCCGCCTCAAGCTCGGCCAGCCGACGCGGACGGCGGCGGTCACCGAGGCCGCGCGGCTGCAGCTGCTCTAGAAGGGGCTCGGGGCGCCGCGCCGCACGCGGCGCAGGTCGACCGGGTCGCACACCGCGCGGACGCGCGCGAGGCGGTCGTCGCCCGGGCCGGTCAGGTCGAGCACGGGCTGCGCGAGCGTCCGGTAGGGCCGGATCGCGTCGTAGCCGTCCTGCACCGGGCCGTCCCACGTGCCGGCGATGAGCGCGGTCGGCCGGCCGCGCAGCTCCTCCGGCAGCTCGGACGCGTGGGGGATCGTCCACACGCCGTACTCCACCGTCAGCTCCGCCGGCGCCTGGACGGCGAGCGCGCGCCAGCCGCGCATGACCGCGTCGGCGTCCTCGATCGCGTACATGACGTTGAGCTTCAGCACGGCGCGCTCGGCCGGGCAGAGCCGGTACGCGCGCGCGGTCACCGCCCAGGACGTCACGCTGCCGCCCGCCCGCACGACCGCGAAGAAGTCGGCGTGCTCGCCGGCGGTGGCGCGCAGGACGCGGCCGTCGGCGGTGACGACCTCCGCCCCGACGAGGTTGTCGAGCAGGCCGCCGGGCGCGAACGACACGACGCCGCCGGGCACGGCCAGCCCATGGCGCTCCGTCGCGCGCGCGACGTCGCCCCAGCGGGCACCGGCCTGGACCCAGGCGATGCGCGCCTCGGCGTCGACGGTCACCCCGCGCATCGGGCTGAGGTCGAGCGCGGCGGGCCGGTGCTCGGTGCGCGCGCGGGCGAGGGCGGCGACCACGTCGGCGGTGTCGTGGCAGCGGGCCGGCGCGGCGGGCGGTGCGGGTTCGGTGGCCATGGTGCCGAGCTTCGCTGCTCGGCGCGCCCGCGACTTCCCCCGAACCGGCCAGCTTCAGCGGTGGCCCGTATCGGCCAGCGCGTGGGCCAGCTCGGTGCGGCGGCGGATGCCGAGCTTGCGGAAGATCGCGCTGAGGTGGTGCTCGATCGTCTTCGGGGCGAGGAAGAGCGCGGCGGCGACCTCGCGGTTCGTGCGGCCCTCGGCGACCATCAGCGCGACCTGCAGCTCGTGCGCGGTCAGCTCGGAGGAGCCGGGCCGCTCGCGCGGCGGGACCATGCCGCCGGTCGCGCGCAGCTCGGTCCGCGCCTTGGCCGCCCACGCGGGCGCGGGGAGCTGGTCGAACGCCTGGAGCGCCTCGCGCAGCGGCTGGCGCGCGTCGGTCTTGCGCCGCGCGCGGCGCAGGCGCTCGCCCTGGACGAACAGCGTGCGGGCGCGCTCGAACGGCATCGGCAGCGCCTCGTGCGCGGCCAGCGCGACGGCGGCGCGCGCGTCGAGCTCGGCGTCGGGCGCGGTGAGCAGCCTGAGCCGCGCGGCGGTCGCGTTGGCGAGGTTGCGGCCGGTGCGCGCGCCGGCCTCCTCCCACGCGTCGAGCCGGCGCGCGGCCTCGTCGGTGCGGCCGACGCGCACCAGCGCCTCGATCAGGTCGGCCTCCAGCGCGCGGCTGCCCGGCTCGGTGAACCCGGCGGCGTCGTGGATGCGCGCGGCGGCCTCCAGGTGCTCGACCGCCTCGTCCGGCCGGCCGTCGCCCAGCGCGACGAGGCCGAGCGCGCGGTGCGGGTCGACCGCCAGGCGCGGGGCGGCGCGCTCGCCGACCTCCAGCGCGGCCTGGGCGTCGGCACGGGCCGCGTCGGCGTCCCCGCGCATCGCGGCGCCGAGCGCGCGCACGCCGAGGCCGTCGGTGCGGAAGTGCTCGTCGCCGACGGCATCGGCCAGCGCGACCGACTCGTCCGCGGCGGCGGAGGACGAGTCCCAGCGCCCGAGCCGCAGATCGAGCTCCGCGCGGACGCCGAGCAGGTAGGGGAGCGAGCCGGCGGCGCCCAGCTCGCGCGCGTCCTCGGTGAGCAGCGCGAGCAGGCGGTCGGCGGTGATCCACCGCTCCAGCCAGATCAGCGTCCGCACCATCATCCCGTAGACCTCGATGGCGCCGGTGATCGGGACGCGGCGGCGCGCGACGTCGAGCAGCTTGCCCTCGACGTCGCGCAGCAGCGGGTCGGCGGTCGCGACGTCCCCGGCCGCGACCAGCGCGGACGCGTGCATGGCCATCGCGGTGCGCGCGGTCTGCGGGTCGCTGCCGTCGGCGAGCACCTCGCGCGCCTCGGCCGCACCCGCGCGCCAGCCGTCGAGGTCGCCGATGAGCATGCTGCTCCACGCGCTCTGGAGCAGGAAGCGCGCGGCGTCCGGCGGGGCGCTCGCGCGCAGCGTCTCGGCCGCGGCGCGCAGCTCGCGGCGGGCGGTGAGCGGGTCGCCCGCCGCCAGCCGGTGCGCGCCGAGCCGGCCGCGGACCTGCGCGGCGGTGTCGCCCCCGCAGGCGAGCGCGGCCGCCTCGTCGATGACGCGGCGGGCCTCGTCGACGATGCCCGCCCGTTCGAGGTCGTCGGCGGCGGCGAGCAGGCGGCGGGCGCGGACGTCGGGGTCGGGCGTGAGGTCGGCGGCGCGGCGCTCGGCGCGGGCGGCGGACGGGTGGCCGCCGCGCCGGCGGGCGCCGCCGGCAAGCGCGACAAACGAAGCCGCAACCCCCTCGTCGGGGACGCTCGCGGCGGCGGCGAAGTGCCCCAGCCGGCGCAGGTCATCGGCATCGAGCGCCT
>NZ_JBXPIZ010000005.1:0-422074 GCF_056863265.1 Parviterribacter multiflagellatus | reverse complement strand
TCTCGGACACCGACAGCAGCGTCCGGTTCACCGCCATGAGCGCCCTGCGCGACCGACTCACACCCGACCTACTGCCGGTCATCGAACCACTCCTCAACGACCGCGACCACTACATCCGCGACCTCGCCGTCGACTTCTACAGCGAACTGACGAGCCGCGATCCCGCTAGCACAAACCGCATCGTCCAAGCGCTCTCGGACACCGACAGCAGCGTCCGGTTCACCGCCATGAGCGCCCTGCGCGACCGACTCACACCCGACCTACTGCCGGTCATCGAACCACTCCTCAACGACCGCGACCACTACATCCGCGACCTCGCTCTCGAGTACTACAGCCAGCTGACCTGACCCCTTCAGTGGCTTCGATCAGACCCGCCTTGAGACGCGAGCACCTCTCTGCAGGGCGGCAGCCGGAGCTGGGGTCGCGAACGCCTCGTCGGCGATCGTCACGTCGTCCGGCGACGGGCTGTAGTGCAGGTAGCCGCGCGTGGTCTGGATGTCGGCGTGGCCCATCCACTCCTGCACGCGGACGATGTCGGCGCGGGCGATCATGTTCGTGCCGAAGGTGTGGCGCAGGTCGTGGAAGCGCAGCGGCCTCAACCCCGCGCGGGCGAGCGCGCGCTTGTACCTCCTACGCAGCGCGGAGCCGTCCATGTGCCCGCCGGCCTCGCCCGGGAAGACGAGGTCGTCGGGGCCGGTCCAGCGCGGCCGCTGGCCGAGGGCAGCGAGGGAGGAGGCGACGACGGACGCCATCGGGACCGATCGGACCTTGCCGCTCTTGGGCGTGGTGAGCTGGCCGCCGGCGAAGGAGGCGGTCACCCGCACGCGCGAGGCGGCGAAGTCGACGTCGCGCCACCGCAGCGCGATCAGCTCGCCCATCCGCAGGCCGGTGAAGGCGGCCACCAGATAAACGGCGGCGTCCTGCTCGTCGTCGGCGGCGCGCACCAGGGCGTGCACCTCCTCCGGCGAGAAGACCTGAAGCTCGACGTTGCGCCGCTCGCGCAGGCGCTCGATGCCGGCGGCCGGGTTCACCGGCAGGCCGTAGACCTTCTGCGCGCGGCGGAAGATCCCGTACGCCTCGGTCATCAGCCGGTTCTTCGTCCGCGGGGCGGCATCCAGCGACGAGCGGAAGCGCTCGAGGTCGTGGGTCGTGATCTCGCTCAGCTTCCAGTCGCCGAACGCGGGCACGAGGTGGCAGGCGACGGCGGACTCGTACTGCACGAGCGTCGACGGCTTGCACGCGCGCTCCTCCCGGCAGCAGCGCAGCCACTCCGCCGCGGCCTCGGCGAACATCACGTCGGGGCAAGCGACGCCGGGCAAGACGCCTGCGTCGGCGCGAGACAAGACGTCGTCCAACCAGGCTTCGGCGGAGCGGCGGGTGAAGGACCCAGCAGGCGGGCGGCCTCGGCCGGTGTGCGCGCGACCCACCCGCTTCTTGACCTGCCGCCCATCCGGCAGCCGGTACTTCGCGAACCACACCGGCCCGCTCCGCCGGTCCACCACATACACGTGGCCGGAAGCCGGCCGGACCTTCCTCAACTGCGCCGTCGTCGACACCCTCGGGGACCTTTCCGGGACCTTTTCGGGTCCGCCCAAGGGAGGCGCGAAACGAAGAAACCCCCGGCAAGCGGGGGTTTCCAGAGCGCGCCCGAGAGGATTCGAACCTCTGACCTTCGGTTCCGTAGACCGACGCTCTATCCAGCTGAGCTACGGGCGCAGTGCGGCGACCCCGACAATGTAGCGGGGGCCTTCAACGGAGAGGGCGGGATTCGAACCCGCGAACGAGCTTGCCGCCCGTTACTCGCTTAGCAGGCGAGTGCCTTCAGCCACTCGGCCACCTCTCCCGAGAAGAAGTCGTGAGTGTAGAGGCTCAGGACGATCGGGGCACGACGATGACGGGGGAGGTCGCTTCGCGGAGCACCTCCGCCGCGGTGGAGCCCATGAAGACGGCGCCGATCGGGCCGTAGCCTCGCGAGCCGACGACCAGCAGGCCTCCCGCGTCGGGCACGCGCGCGACGAGCTGGTCGGCGGGGTGGCCGTCGATGACCACCGTCTCGATCTCCGGCGACGCCTCCCCGCGCAGCGTCCCCGCCAGCTCCGAGAGCTCCTGCGTCAGCGTCGTCCGCAGCGACTCCTGTGCCTCGCGCAGCGCGTCCTCGACCGCGTCCGGCCGGACGAACGTGATCGGGTCGTTCGGGATGACCGGGACGGGCTCGATCACGCTCACCAGCCGCAGCGGTGCGCCGAGCACGCCCGCGACCCGCGCGGCCCACCGCACGGCCGCCGCGCTGTCGGGCTCCCCGTCGTAACCGGCGACAACGGGCGACAGCAGCGCATCCCCGCCCGACGAGCCCCACCCGCGCGGCGCGACCGCCACCGGGCACGGCGCGCCCTCGAGCAGGCGCTGGCCGGTGCTCCCCGGCACGATCCGCCCGATCGGGCCACGGTGCGTGGAGCCGACGACGACCAGGCCGGCTGACCGCTCCTCGGCCAGCTCGTGGAGGCCGCGCACGACGCTCCGCGCGCGCACAGCGCTCAGCTCCACCGACGGCTGCAGCGTCCGCGCGGCGCCCAGCTCCCGCATCGCGATCTCGCGCTGCCACTGCTGGAACTCGCCCTCATCGCCGAACGCGACCGGGTCGGCGCGGTACACGAACGCCGCCACCAGCTCCGCCCCGTCGGCCTGCGCCAGGCGCGCGCCGAGCGCGAGCGCGTCCACCGACGACGGCGAGCCGTCGAACCCCACCACGACCGTGCCCAGTGCCGACATGCGCGGCAGCCTACCCGCGCGGCGGAGCGGCGCCGATCGCGGGCCAGAGCGGCTCGGGCTCGGGCGCCGCGACGCGCACGCGCGCGTGCAGCACCGCCGCGCCGCGCGGCAGGACGGTCACCGGGTCGAGGTCGAGCTCGACGATCTCCGGGTGCGCGTCCGCCATCGCCGCCGTCCGCACCACGACGTCCTCCAGCGCGGCGACGTCCGCCGGCAGCGCACCCTTCCACCCGTCGAGCAGGGGGAACGTGCGCAGCGAGCGCACCATCTCGGCCGCCTCCAGCGACGTCACGGGCGTCAGCCGCACGGCGACGTCGCGCTCGAGCTCCGCCCGGTCCCCGCCCGGGCCGCAGGCCACGACCGGCCCGAACAGCGGGTCGAGCGTCACCCCGACGAGCATCTCCACCCCGCCCTCGACCATCGGTTGGACGAGGAACCCGGTGACGTCGAGGCGCCCCGCGATGTCGCGCGCCGCCGCGGCCGCCGCCGGCCCGCCGGCGCAGCGCAGCACCACGCCGCCGGCCTCGCTCTTGCGCACCAGGCCGGGCGCGACCGCCTTGACCGCCACCGGTCCCGCGAGCTCGTCGGCCGCGGCGTGGACCTCCTCCGGCGTCGCGCAGTGGCGGCCCGCGACGTACGGCAGGCTCCAGCACGTGAGCAGGCGCGCGGTCTCGGACGGCGTCAGCCAGCGGCCCGCCGCCGCCTCGCCGGCGTCCGCGGCGCCGTCACCGGAGGCCGGCTCGACGGCCGCCCGCAGCAGCGTGGCCGCCTCCTCCCGCCGCACGTCGTCCAGCGCGGGCGGCTCGACGTGCGGCGCCGCCCGCCAGCGCCCGTACTCCACCGCCCGGGCCAGCGCGCGAGCGGCCTCCTCGGGGAAGCGGTAGACCGGCGGCCCGCCCTCGCGCGGCCGCCGCTCCCCCGCCATCTGCACGACGAGCACCGGCAGCTCCCCACCGGCGTGCCCGACCGCCTCCGCCGCGTCGCGGTGGACGGCGATCGCGATGACCGCGTCGACGAAGTCGGAGGCGGCGAGGACGCGGACGGTGCGCGCGTAGTCCTGCGGCGCGGCGCTCGGCAGGACGTCGATCGGGTTGGTGAGCGTGGCCTCGGGCGGGAGGATCGTCCGCAGCCCGTCCAGCACCTCCGGGGGCGGCGTGGGCAGCGACAGCCCCGCCGCGGCGCACGCGTCCGCCGCGAGCACGCCCGGCCCGCCCGCGTCCGTGACGACCGCGACCCGCGCGCCGGCCGGGACCGGCTGGCGCGACAGCAGGGCGCCGACGTCGAGCAGCTCCGGCAGCGTCGATGCGCGCACAACGCCCGCCTGACGGAACAGCGCGTCGACCGTCACGTCCGACGCCGCCAGCAGCGAGCCCGTGTGCGACGCGGTCGCCCGCGCGCCTGCCGTCGTCCGCCCGCTCTTCACCGCCACGATCGGCTTCGTCTGCGACACCCGCCGCGCGATGCGCGCGAAGTTGCGCGGGTTGCCGAACGACTCGAGGTAGAGCATCACGACGCCCGTGCGCTCGTCGGTCTCCCAGAACTGCAGGAGGTCGTTGCCCGACAGGTCCGCCTTGTTCCCTACCGCGACGAACGAGGAGAGCCCGAGGCCGAGCATCGACGCTCGCTCCAGCAGCGAGATCGCCAGCGCGCCGCTCTGCGTCAGCAGCGCCACGTTGCCCGTCGGCGGCATCACGATCCCCTGCGTGGCGTTCAGCCGCACCGCCGGATCGGTCGACGCCACGCCGAGGCAGTTCGGGCCGACGAGCCGCATCCCGGCCTCGCGGCAGATCCGCACGAGCCGCGCCTGCCGCTCCGCCCCGGCCGCGCCGACCTCCGCGAACCCGCGCGAGAGCACGAGCAGCGCCCCGCACCCGCAGGCCGCCGCCCGTTCGGCCACGACCAGCGCGTCCTCGGCGGCAACCGCGACGACGAGCAAGTCGACCGGCTCCCCGACGTCCTCGCCCACGTCGAGCACCCGCAGCGTCCCGGTGTAGCCGCCCGCGAGCACTCCCGCGACGACGCGCGACGCCATCGAGCCGGGGATGTCGACCGGGCCGACGACCCCGACCGACCGCGGGCGGAGGACCTGCGCGACGGACGCGGCGGTGGCGATGCGCTGGCGCTCCTCGAACCGCACGAGGCCCTCGGGCGAGAGGGTCGCGGGTGCCTCGAAGACGAGCTCGTCCGCGCCGCTGCGGACCTTGAACTCGAACCCGCTCCCGCGGAAGACGCCGGCCATCCGCGCGTTCTGGCGCATGACGTGCGCGACGAGGCGGTCGATCCCGTGCGCCCGCGCGTGCTGTGCGAGGTGAGCGAGGAGCACGGTGCCGAGGCCCTGGCCGTGCAGGTCGTCCGCGATCGTGAACGCCACCTCCGCGCGCCCGTCGCCCAGCGGCACGAGCTCGGCCAGCCCGACGATCCGCGCGGCCTCGCCGGTCCACATCTCCACCACGAGCGCGAACGCGCCAGGGTCCTCGACGATCCGCCGCGCGACCCGCTCGGTGTCGACCCCGCCGCTGAAGAAGCGCAGGTAGCGCGACTCGGGCGACATCCCGGCGAGGAACGCCGCGATGGCGTCGCCGTCGGCGGTCTGGACCGGCCGGACGTGCACCGTGGCCCCACCACGCAGGACCACATCGACGGTCTCCTGCAGCACGGTCACCCACCGTACGGAAAGATCGGTTGCAGCGGGAGGAAGCCTGTCCGGCATCCCTACACTCGAACGTCCCGGTGCGCCGCCTCCTGCTTCCACTCACGCTGACGCTCATCCTCGTCGCCGGCTTGGCCGTCGCCGCCCTCGCCTGGGCGGACGGACAGGGCTCCGAGAAGATCGCCGACGGCGTCCGCGTCGCCGGCATCGACGTCGGCGGGCTGACGCAGGGGCAGGCGCTGGACAAGCTCCGCGACCGCATCGGCACGCCGGTGCGCAAGTCCGCGACCGTCCAGGTCGGCGAGCACCGCTTCACGCTGACGGCCGACGAGGCCAAGGTCGACGTGAAGCTCGGCGCCGCCGTCGAGAAGGCGTACGCGGCCTCCCGTGAGGGCGGCTTCTTCTCCCGCGGCTGGCGGGAGCTGACCGGCGGCGGCGTCGACCACGACGAGGAGGCGCCGGTCACCGTCGACAAGAAGGCGATCCGCTCGTTCGTCGGCTCCGTCCACGCCGCCGTGGCGCGCAAGCCGCGCGAGGCCGCGCTCTCCATCAAGATCGAGAGCGTCACGGTGACGGAGTCGCAGGAGGGCCGACGGCTCGGCGGGCGCGAGGACCTCGTGAACCGCATCGCGAAGGCGATGGTGGATCCGAAGGCCGACCGCAAGCTGCGCGCCAAGACGGTCGCGATCAAGCCGAAGCTCTCGACCGAGCAGGTGTGGGACCAGACCCCCGTCGCGGTCACGGTCTCACGCGACAGCACGACCGTCCGCGTCTTCAAGCGCGGTGAGCTGGTGAAGACGTACAAGGTCGCGGTCGGCGAGCCGAAGTACCCGACGCCGGTCGGCCAGTACACGGTCCAGACGATGCAGAAGAACCCGGTCTGGAACGTCCCGAACTCCGAGTGGGCGGGCGACCTCGCCGGTCAGACGATCCCCGGCGGCGACCCGCGCAACCCGCTCATCGCCCGCTGGATCGGCTTCAACGGCTCGGTCGGCTTCCACGGCACGAAGTCGATCAACTCGCTCGGCCGCTCGGCGTCGCACGGCTGCGTCCGGATGTCCCCGGACGACGTCAAGGACCTGTACGAGCGTGTCGAGGTCGGCACGCCGGTCCTCGTCGCCTGACGCGACCCGACTACGCTTTCGGGCCGCCCCGGAAGGGTGGCAGAGTGGTCGAATGCACCGGTCTTGAAAACCGGAGACGGGCAACCCCCGTCCGCGGGTTCGAATCCCGCCCCTTCCGCCTTCAGCACGTGAAAGCACTTGCGCTGTTCCGAAGACGACGAACAGCAGGAGCGGGATACCGACGAAGATCCAGTTGAGGAGATCCTCGACCAGCCCTCCCAGCACCCCTGCCACGACACCGCACACGATCGCGATCGCGGTCAGGTAGCCCTTGTCGAGCCAACGCTGAAACCAGCCCTTCTCGCGTCCCGTCACCACGCGATCGCCTCAGCTCGACAGTCGTGCTGATCGCACCCGCGATTCCTCGTCGTCACAGCTCGAGCAGAGTTCCGACGAGCACCAACGCCGCGCCTCCGCCGGTCACCGCGCGACTCGCGAGCACCGGCATGCGAGCGATCGTGTTCCGCTCCATGAGCCCGAGGACCATCAACAGCGCTCCGAACAGGATCACCAGAACACCCGTCGGCCGTGAACGCGACGCCGCCCCGGATCGTTTGTGCCGTCAACAAGCCGGCACCGATCCGATGCCCGCCCGGCCGGGCGGGCATCGGCGCGCGCTCGTGCCGTACGCGGGGCCGGTCGGCCCTGACCTTCAACGCGAAGCGTCATGCCGCTGCTACGACGCTGGTCGGGTTCCCAACCCGCCCGGCGGCTCCTCCGGCACGCGCGCCGCATGTGTATCGACGACGACCGAGTAGGCGAGCTTGTCATGCCATGTCTGACGTTTCGGATCCCAGAGCATCCACCAGTAGCCGAGACCCAGCGGGACAGCGGAGAGCCCACGACCAAGGAAGCGCAGTGCCGCCGCTCCGTAGCCGATGCTCTCTCCTGTTGCGGCATCGACTACCCGCACTCCGGCGAGGCCTTTCCCCACCGTCTGCCCCGAGCTCGCTCCCTCGAGCAGCACGAAGTACGCCGTTCCGACGACGATGTCGAGCAGCCGCGCCAGCGACGGCGACAAGGTCGCCGCGAACAGCAGGTAGGGCATGGCGAGAACAGCTGCGTCGGCAATGGCGGCCACCGCGCGACGCAAGAAGCCCGCGCTGGTCAGCGGATCGTGGTTCTCTGACACGCGACCTCGCGACCGATCGCCGATCGGTCCCGCGCGCGTGATGTCGTCGGGAGAGCAGATCAAGACAGTCCAGGTCGACCGTGCGATCGACGCCACGCGCCTAGCCTTTCCACGCGCGGGCACTGTTGTCAAGTACGGAAGATCCTCAATACGCAGGATCGACTGAGGCGACCGGTCTGGTAGGCGGTTTACGGGCCGAAGTCGAAGTCGGGTCCGACGTCCGGAGCGCCCAGGCGCGCTCATGCCCGGCCGCGCCGGCTTCCGCTCCGAGCAGCTGGCTCGCTCGCGGTTCGGTACGGGGCGAGCACGGCCTCGACTTGCTCACGCATCCAGCGGGCGAGCGTGTCCTCGCGGTGGATCGCCCAGCCGATCATCGCGCCGTGGTAGGTGGTCTCGACCAGCGTGGCGAGCGTCGAGACGTCGGTGCCGGAGCGCAACTCGCCCGCATCGAGCGCATCGCCCAGGCCGCGCTCGATGCGCGCGCGGACGACTCGCGCTCCGCGGAGCGTCTCGGCGTGGAAGTCGGGATCGGCGAGATCGAGCTGGAGCATCGCGACCGAGTTGGCCATCTGCTCGGGCGTGGTGTCCGGATCGACGGCGAGCACGAGCCCCTCGACGACACGCGCGAGCGGCGACGTGGCCGTCGCGCGGTCCAGGGCGCCCACCCAGAGATCGATGCCTCGCTTGTCGGCCGCGAGCAGGAGCTCGCGCTTGGTCCCGAAGCGCTGGACGAGCGTCGCGGCCGACAGGCCGCACTCCGCGGCGACCGCGGCGAAGGTCACACGGGCGGGGCCGACGCGGTGGGCGAGGGCGAGGACGGCGTCGAGGATCGCCTCGTCGCTGATGGTCCGAGGGCGCGGCATCAGCCGGGGTCGGGCGTCCCGCTGACCAGGGTCTCCCGACGGGCCTCGAGGTCGACGGCGCCCCAATCCGGTCGGGCGCCGTCGGCGTCCACGACGTCGTAGACGCGCATGAGCTCCCACGAGCCGAGGCACTGGCCGGCGAAGCGATCCCGGTCGGGGTCGGCCGCGAGGGCGGCGATCCCGCGACCGAGCAGGTGCGGCGTCTCGGAATGGCTGAAGTAGGGGACTCGCTCGGCCGCCTCGCGCCACGTCTGCTCTGTGACGGCGAAGTGGTCGAGCATCGCCTCCGACCGCAGCCACCCGGGCGTGACGGTCAAGGCCGTTATGCGGTGCGGCCGGAGCTCGTGCGCGAGTGCCTCGCCCATCCGGACGACCGCCGCCTTGACGAGGTCGTAGGACATGTTCCCGCGATACGGCACGTCGGCCTTGCCGTCGCCCACCTCGACCACGAGACCGCCCGCCCCCTCCAGCATGAGCGGAACCGCGAAGTGGCTCGTGATCAGGTGCGTCTCGATGCCGTTGCGGAGCACGCCGAGGGTCGCGTCGAGCGGGTGCTCCCACAGCGGCTTGTCCTCGACGAACGGATCGCCGCCCCAGACGTCGTTGACCAGGATGTCGAGCCGCGCGTGATCGCGGCGGATGCGCCCCACGAGCGCGGCGACGTCGTCCGCGTCGGCGTGATCGCAGCGCACCGCCACACCTTCCCCGCCGGCGGCCGTGACGAGCTCGGCCGTGTCCTCGATCGTCTCCGGGCGGTTCATCGGTGAGCGTGCGGACCGCGTGGAGCGGCCGCTGCCGTAGACGGTGGCGCCGAGCGCTCCGAGCTCGATCGCGATGGCGCGGCCGCAGCCGCGCGTCGCGCCCGCGACGAGGGCGACCTGGCCCGCGAGCGGGCGGTCTTCGGTTGGCATGGCTCGCAATATAACCGAATACACGTTTATTAACGTCCTCCGCACGCCATCGTTGTCCGACGTGAGGCGCGAGACGTAGGCGCCTACTCCCCTCGCGGGGGCACGTTCGGGTCGGTGACCGCCTGGCGGTAGGAGACCATGGACAGCCAGTACGTCGGCCGGAGCGCGTGCGGGCCATCCATCACCACGCGCAGCAGCTTCACCGGTCCCGTCCTCAGCCGCTGCCCCCCGGCATGCCGGACCGCCGCATCGAGCGTCTCCCGCGTGATGCCCGGGTCGCCGGCGCCCTCGCGAACGGACTGCAGCAGCTCGTCGGCGTCGATGCGGTAGCCGGCGAGGCGTCCGGTGATCCGGTGCTTGGTCACGTGCGGGTCGAGCAGCGCTCGTCGCAGCACGCCATGTGGCAGTCCTTCGCCGCTCGTCACCCTTGACGTCGAGCCCTTCCCGGCCGGCACGCTCGGCGAGCCGTCAGCACGTTCGTGCATCGCCGACAAGCCCTACCCGGAGGCCCCGACCTGAAGCAGCGCGCGAGTCGGTCGATCTCGCGCTGCTGACGAACCGCGAGGTTCGGGGGGTCTCCCGATGTACGTCGGAGGGGCCGGCGACAGGATCGCCGCCATGAGACGGACCGCGCTCGCGGCCGCCGTGACGGCGGCCCTGACCCTCGGCGGCGCCGCCACGGCCGCCGCCGACTCCCTCGTCTTCACGAAGGAGCACAACGTCTGGCTGGCGAACACGGACGGCAGCAGCCAGTACCAGGTGACGACCGACGGCACGGCGGACAACCCGTGGCTCGCGCCCGCGCAGGCGGACGACGGCACGATCGTCGCGACCCGGCGGCTGCCGGCGTCGGGGAAGCTCTACCGGCTGCGGCAGAACGGGGACCTGGTCAACGAGATCCCGCTCGACCCGATGCAGTTCGGGCCGTTCGACCCGGCGGTGTCGCCGAACGGACGCCAGGTCGCCTACGGCCACAACTTCGCCCGCTACGTCAACGGCTACCTGGAGACCGGCACCGACGTGCGCTACACGAGCGCCGACGGCTACACGGACTCGACGCGGTTCCCGGGCGTCGGCACGAACGCGACCACGCCGAGCTGGATCGACGACGGCCGCACGCTGGTCGGGCGCGGGCCGGTCGCGTACACGCAGGTGCCGGGCCAGGCGGCGGTCCAGTGGTGGAGCGACTACGACCACGTCGGCACGTACTTCCCCAGCGGCAACGACCTCTCCGACGGCGAGGCCGTGGGCTCCCGCGTCGTGATGCTCCGCGGGCTCTTCGACGACAACACGATCCAGCTCTACACCGGCACGCCGGGCGCGAAGCCGAGCCCCACCTGCACGATCTCCGACCCGCCCGCGGGCCCGAACGGCAAGCGCTTCGTCGACCCGACGCTCTCCAGCGACGGCCGCCGCCTGTTCTGGCAGGGCGGGGACGGCATCTACACCGCCACGTTCGCCGACGACTCGTGCACCGGCGTGACGATCAAGCGCATCATCGACGGCGGCGCCGCGCCCGACTACGGCCCCGCGAACGTGAACCCCGGGCCGCGCACCCCCGCGCCGCCCGTCACGCCCCCGGGCGGCGGCGGCGGCGGAGGCGGTGGTGGCGCCGGCGGTGGCGGTGGCGGTGGCGTCGCTGCCGGCGGCGGCCGTGCAGGCGGCGGCACGACCGTGGCGCCGACCACGAAGGGCTGCACCGCCCTGACCGGCGCCAAGCGCGAGACCTGCGTCTACCAGGCCGCCGTGAAGGCGTGCGCGAAGGTCAAGGGCAAGAGCAAGCGCGCGGCCTGCACGCTCAAGGCCAAGCGCGCCCGCGCCGCCTCCAAGTGCAAGCGCACGACGAAGGGCAAGGCACGCACGAAGTGCCTGGCCCGCGCGAAGAAGCTGCGCTGATCCTCAGGCCGCGGCCGGGGCCGCCACCAGCGCGCGGAACGCCTCGGGCTCGAGGGGCCGCGCGAGGTGGAAGCCCTGGCCGTGGTCGCAGCCGAGGCGGTCGAGCAGCTCGGCCTCCTCGGCGTGCTCGATCCCCTCGGCGACCGTGATCTTGCCCAGGCCGCGCGCCAGCTCCAGCACGGCGGAGACGAGCACGCGGCCGCGGTCGCCGTGCATGTCGGCGACGAACGAGCGGTCGAGCTTGACCACGTCGACCGGCAGGTCGCGCAGGTGGCTCAGGCCCGAGTGGCCCGAGCCGAAGTCGTCGAACGCGATGAGCACGCCCGCGGCCGACAGCTCGCGCAGCACGCCCGCGGCGGTCTCGAGGTCGTCGATCACCAGGCGCTCGGTGATCTCCAGCACCAGCGCCGACGCCTCCACGCCGGCGCGGTCGAGCGCCGCGCGCACGCGCGAGGGGAGCGTCGCGTCCCGCAGCTCCGCGGCGCTCAGGTTGACCGACACGCGCCGGGAGCGGCCGTCGGCGCGCCGCGGCCAACGCTTCTGCTCCTCCAGCGCGGCCTCCAGCACGACCTCGCCCAGGCGCGGCATCAGGCCGACGTCCTCGGCGACGTCGAGGAACGCCCCCGGCCCGAGCAGGCCGCGCTCGGGGTGCTGCCAGCGCACGAGCGCCTCGGCCGCCACGATCTCGCCCGTCCGGAAGCGCACGACCGGCTGGTAGGCGACGCGCAGCTCGCCACGCTCGAGGCCCGCGACGAGGTCGCGCTCCAGCCGGACGCGCTCGATCGCGCTCTCCCGCATGCCCAGCTCGAACAGCGCGACGCGGTCGCGGCCGGCGCGCTTGGCCGAGTACATCGCGAGGTCGGCGTCGCCGATCAGCTGGTCGACCGACGCGGTGGGGCTGCCAGCGAGCACCACGCCGATGCTCGCGCGCGGGATCATCCGACGGCCGCGGACGTCGACGCCGCGCGCCAGCTCGGCCCGCACGCGCGACGCGACGGCGAAGGCCGCGTCCTGCGCGATCTCCGGGTCGCCGGGCAGCGCGGGCAGCACGAGCAGGAACTCGTCGCCGCCCAGCCGCGCCACCGTGTCGCACGGCCGCACCGCGCCCGCCAGCCGGTCGGCCACCGCGCACAGCAGCGCGTCGCCGGCGTTGTGCCCCAGCGTGTCGTTGATCGTCTTGAAGCCGTCGAGGTCGAGCAGCAGCAGCGCGACGGTGCCCGGCTCCTCCTGCAGCTCGTCCAGCGCCTCCCCCATCCGCTCCGCGAGCAGCTCGCGGTTGGCGAGGTCGGTGAGCGGGTCGTGCATCGCCCGGTGCGCGAGCCGGCGGTTGAGCCCGGCGTTGTCGCGCGCGGTGACGTAGAGGTGCGTGATCGCCAGCAGCACGAGCGCCCCGCCGAGCCCGCGGACGAACGGCTCGCCCATCGTGGCGGACACCCGCAGGTACACGCCGACGCAGACCGAGAGCGCCAGCGGCGCCCACGGCATCAGCAGCGGCGTCCCGATCGCCCGGTACGCGGCGGGCCGCAGCTCCCCGTCCCGCGCGCAGTACGCGGCGAGCGCGACGAGCAGCGCCCCGAGCACCGAGACGCCCGCGGTCAGCTGCTCCGCGCGGGCGGACTCGGCGATGCGGAGCAGGACCGTCGTGATGTCCGCGGCGACGAAGCAGAGCACGCCGCCGACGGCGAGCAGGATCGACGTGCGGTGCATCCGGCGCGTCCCGCCGAGCACGGCCAGCGCGGCGGTCACCGTCAGCACGTGGAGGCCGACGTAGACGACGCCGAGCGAGCCCTGCGCGCCGCCCTCCTCGACCAGGTCGCGGAGGAGGAACGGCCACGCGGCGTAGACGAGCGCGAGCGCCGAGAGCAGCACCTCGAACGCCGTCCGGCGCGGGCGGTGGGACGTGTTGACCGACAGCGGCCAGGACAGCAGGACGATCGGCGCGAGGACCGTCGACAGGAGCAGGACCGGCTCGGCGATCGACAGCTCGTGCTCGCCGGGCCGCACGATGGGCTCGACCGCGAGGATCGCCAGCGCGACGAGCCAGGACGTGGTCGCCGCCGAGGCGAGGATCCACGTGCGCTTGAGCCGGCCGTGGAGGCGCCGCGCCGCCGCGTACGCCTGCCAGCACGCGACGAGGACCGCGCAGAGCATCGCCGCCCACGCGACCGTCTCGCTGTCGAGCACGAGGACCAGCCCCTCCACCGCGACGCAGACCACGACGACGGCGAGGAGCAGCAGCGGGAGCGCGCGCGGTCGGGGCACCCAGGTCTTCTCGGCGTCCGGCGCCCGAAGCCTGAGGAAGATCTGCCGGGGAGCCTGTCAATCGGCCAGAACCGGGCGCGACGGCGCTACGCCGCCTCGTCGACCGCCTCCGGCTGGCGCAGGACGAGCGCCTCGTGCACGGGCGGCCGGCCCGTGTACCAGTAGGTGAACCGCGTGACGCGGCACTCGGTTCCGGCGCGCTCCACGGTGTGGCGCACGCGCGCGGACAGCGAGACGACGTCCGCGTCGATCAGCCGGGCGACCTGTTCCATGGACCAATGGTCGGCACCGGAGGCGGCCAGACCTACCGACCGCCGGTCCAAGATCGTTAGGCCCGGCGGACGAAGAGGTCCGGCGGCCCGAGCTCGGCGCCGGCGAGGTCCGGCGCGGTGCCCAGCAGCTTCCACACGCCGTCGCCGTCGCGCTCCAGCAGCCCGCGCTCGCGAAGCTGGGCGAGCGCCAGCGAGACCGTCGGGCGCCGGGCGCCGACGAACCGCCCCAGCGTCGCGTGCGTGAGCCGCAGAGGCAGCCGCACGCCGTCCGCCCCGACACGGCCCCACCGCTCCGCCAGGTGCCACAGCAGCGCGAGCAGGCGCTCGTCGACCCGCGCGAGCTGGCAGATCGCGGCCTGGGTGGCGAGGTCGCGCTCCTGCTCGGCCAGCCGCCGCATCAGCTCGGTCGCCAGCGCGGGCCAGCGCGTCGAGGCGAGCAGGAACCGGCGGTCGAGCACCGCGACGCTGAGGCGCGTCAGCGCGACGCCGCCGCTCTCCGGCGCGTCGGGGTCCCGCGGCGGGCGCTCGCACACCGCGGCACCGGGGCCGAGCATCTGCGGCGCGCCGCCGCTCGCGACCCGCAGCTCCCGCCAGACCGCACCCGACACGACGATCAGCGCGACCGCGTCGGGGTCGGCGAACGTGACCTGCGCGCCCTGCTGGAAGCGCAGCTCGCGCAGCGTCAGCGCGCGGCGGGCGAGGTCGAGATCCTGCTCCGGGACGACGCGGGCGAAGTCCTCGTCGACGTCGAGGAGCGAGATGACCGGGGTCTGAGAAGTGGTGCTGCTGAACAAGGCGGAGGCGATTCGACACGCCGTCGAGAACGGCGTGGGGAGGTCAAATGTACCGGTGACCGACTGGCAGTCAGGTTGGGAACCAACGAGCGTCGCCGCGACGACATCCCGGGTACGGAGCGAGCGCTGACCGGGGATCACCGGGACGGCCCTCGGCGCCCGCCGCAAGTTCCACCGGACGCCCGCGTTCTCTGCCCTCACCGGAGCACGACACGCAAAGGGAGGGGGCAGAGGTGAGCACGCATGAGGACGTCGCGGCGCGCCCGCGTGCCGCGCGCGACCGGCGCGTGACGGACATCGGCGCGCTCGCGGTCCGCACGCCGGCGCCCGCGCAGGCCGACCCGGCGCTGCGCCTGGAGGTGCTCCGCCGCGCCCAGCTCTTCCGCCACGCGCTCATCGCCGCCGACCTGCTCGCCGCGCTGCTCGCCGTGCTCCTCGTCCCGGTCGGCGGTGTGCTCGCGGTGCCGCTCGTGGTCCTCGCCGCGAAGCTCGGCGGCCTGTACGAGCGCGACGAGGTCGTCCTCAACCGCTCGACGCTCGACGAGGTGCCGCAGCTCTTCCGGCTCGCCGTCCTCACCGCGCCGCTCCTGTGGCTTGCCGGTGACCGCGCCGGCGGGTGGAAGCTCGCCACGCTGACCGCCGCGTTCCTCGTCCTCGTCGTCGCCCTCCGTGCCGCGGCGCGCACGATCGCCACGGCGGTCGCACCGGTCGAGCGGTGCCTGCTGGTCGGCGACCTCACGGTGCGCGAGCGGCTCGACGGCAAGCTCCACCCGCGCAAGGCGACCATCGTGGGCGAGCTGCCGCTGGCCGACCGCCGCGTGCACCCGGCCCGCACGCGCACCGAGCGCCCCCACGCCGTCGGGGCGCTGGCGGGCCCGGCCGCCGCGCTCGACGCGGTCGTGGCTCAGCGGCGCGTGCACCGCATCCTCGTCGCGCCGGGCCCGCAGGCCGACAGCGAGGTGACGCTCGCGGTCATCTCCCGCGCGAAGGAGCTCGGCGCGCAGGTCTCGATCCTCCCGCGGCTGTTCGAGGTCGTCGGCTCGTCGGTGGAGTTCGACCACGTCGACGGCCTCGTCATGCTCGGCGTGCACCAGTTCGGGCTGAGCCGCTCGTCGCGGATGGTCAAGCGCGCGATGGACCTCGCGTTCGCCGTCGCCGCGCTCACCGCGGTCGCCCCGCTGATGGCCGCCATCGCCGTCGCGATCAAGCTGGAGAGCCCCGGCCCGGTGCTCTTCCGGCAGCGCCGCGTCGGCCGCGAGGGGACGACGTTCGGGATGCTGAAGTTCCGCTCGATGGTCGACGGCGCGGATCAGGCGCGCGCCGAGCTGGCCGCGCTGCGCGGCACCGGCGCCGAGCTGTTCAAGCTCCCCGACGACCCGCGCGTCACGCGCGTCGGCCGAGTCATCCGCCGCTTCTCGCTCGACGAGCTGCCGCAGCTGATCAACGTGCTCAAGGGCGAGATGTCGCTCGTGGGCCCGCGGCCGCTCGTCCTCGACGAGGACCGCCGCGTCGAGGGCTGGCACCGCCGGCGCCTGCACCTGACCCCGGGCATGACAGGTCCGTGGCAGGTTCTCGGCGACCCGCAGCATCGCGTCCCGCTGCGCGAGATGGTGACGATCGACTACCTCTACGCGGCCAACTGGTCGCTCTGGACGGACGTGAAGGTCGTCCTGCGCACGGCGGGCCACGTGCTGGGCGGACGCGGTATCTGAGCGCCGGTCACCGGTTGCATTCCTACGCGATGCGCCAACCTGTGTGTCCCGCGGCGTATGACCAGGGATCAAGGTGCTCGTGCCCGTTACCGCCGATCCCCCCGCTCCGACAGCGCGGCGTCGCGACGACGACCTGCTCCGCCGCTACGCCGCGACACGCAACGAGGCGCTCCTGCCCGCGCTCGTCGAGCGCTGGATGCCGCTCGCCCGCCAGCTCGCCCGCCGCTACGGGCGCACGTCCGAGCCCTTCGACGACCTCCTGCAGGTCGCGTCCATCGGGCTGATCAAGGCGCTGCGCGGCTACGACCCCGCGCGCGGGAAGGCGTTCTCCTCCTACGCCGTCCCGACGATCATGGGCGAGATCAAGCGCCACTTCCGCGATCGCACCTGGTCGGTGCGGATGCCGCGGTCGCTGCAGGAGATGGCGATGAAGGTCGAGGCCGCACGCGACGAGCTCTACCTCGAGCTGGGCCGCTCGCCCTCCGTGGCCGAGCTGGCCGAGCGCTGCGAGGCGACCGAGGAGGAGGTGCTGGAGGCGCTCCAGGCCGGCAACGCGTATCACGCGACCTCGCTCGACGCGCATCGCGACGACGACGATGACGACGGCTTCAACCTCGGCGACCTCCTCGGCCAGTCCGACAACGGCTACCGGCTCGCCGAGCATCGGGCGCTGCTGAACAGCGTCCTCACCGAGCTGGACGACCGCGACCGCGAGATCCTGCGGCTGCGCTTCGAGGAGGACCTCACGCAGCACGAGATCGCGAAGATCGTCGGCGTCTCGCAGATGCAGGTCTCGCGACTGCTGCGCCGCTCGCTCAACACGCTCCGGCTCGCGGCGGACCGCCGGCCCGAGCAGCAGCCGGTGCTGCACTAGGCCGGCATGGCGGCGCGGGTGGCATCGCCGGCCCATGTGCGGGACCATGGGTCCATGGCGGAGGCGACCGCAACGTCGCGAGATCTCCATCCGGTCGTGCTGCTCGACGTCGAGCAGGAGCTCGGCGCCGAAGTGGCCGAGGAGGAGCTGCCGCTGCTGCGCCGCCACACGGTCGTGCCCGCGCTGCACCTGCCGGCAGCGCCGTGGACGCCGCCCCCGGCGCACACGCTCGGGAGCCGTCCGTTCGCGCTGCTCGTCCTCGAGGGGCTGGTCACGCGGAGCGTCGCGCTGGCCGACCGCACCTCGACGCAGCTCCTGGGCCCGGGCGACGTGCTCGTCCCGTGGAGCGAGCCCGAGGGCCTGGTCCCGGCCGTCACCGAGTGGCGCATCAACACCGCGACCCACGTCGCCGTGCTCGACGACCGCCTCCTCCTCGCCGCCCGCCGCTGGCCCGGCATCTTCCGCCTGCTGCACGAGCGGCTCGCGTGCCAGACGTCGCGCCAGGCCATCCACACCGCGATCGCGCAGCTCCCCCGGGTGGACACGCGCGTCATCGCGATCCTGTGGCACCTGGCCGAGCGGTTCGGCCGGGTCACCCCGACCGGCGTGATCGTGCCGCTCAGGCTCACCCACGAGGCGCTCGGGCACCTGATCGGCGCGCAGCGTCCGACCGTGACGCTGGCGCTGGGCGAGCTGGCCGAGAGCGGCGCCGTCCAGCGCACGCCCGAGGGCGCGTGGCTCCTCCGCGAGGGGACCCAGGTGGACCTGGCGCCGTCCATCGACACGGTGATGCCGATGCCGGCCATCACCACCACGCGGTTGCCGGACGTCGACCCCGAGGCGCAGCACTTCCGCGCCGCGCACCCGCCCGAGGTCGTCGACGAGCGCGAGATCGAGCGGCTCCACGAGCGCGTCGGGCTGCTCCGCACCGCCCTGCCGGTCAACGACGAGCACGTCCGCCGGGTGCTGGCGGAGTCCCGCGCGGCCCGGGATCGCAGCGTCGCGCTCCGGCGCCGGATGGCCGCCGAGCGCGAGCGCGACCGCGACCGGCTAGTTCGCTGAGGGCTCGGCGCCGTCCTGCGGCAGCCGCTCGGCCAGCACGATCGCGCCCGTCGGCTCGCCCTGCGGCATCCGCAGCGGCAGCACCGTCAGACGGCACAGGAAGCCGCGACCGCGCCGGTCGGTGGCGTCGACGTCCAGCTCCTCGCGCTCGGCGTCGCCGCCGAGCACCTGCCGCACCGGCGTCTTCAGCCGCTCCACCGGCAAGCCGATGTCGAGCCCGAGCAGGTGGTCGCCCTCGACCTCGTCGGCGCGCAAACCCCACATCAGCTCGGCGTGGCGGTTCCAGATCTGCACGCGCTGCTGCTTGTCGACGACGATCACGCCGACGCCCATCGAGGTGAGGATCGTCTCCATGAACGCGTTGACCTCGTTGAGCTCCAGCGACCGCTGCCGCAGCTCCTCGTTCATGGTCTCCAGCTCCTCGTTGGAGGACTGGAGCTCCTCGTTCATCGTCTCCAGCTCCTCGTTCGTGGACTGGAGCTCCTCGTTGGTCGTCTCCAGCTCCTCGTTCGTGGACTGGAGCTCCTCGTTGGTCGTCTCCAGCTCCTCGACGGTGGACTGCAGCTCCTCGTAGGCCGTCCCCAGCTCGTGCTTGGAGCGCTCCAGCTCGTCCTGGATCGCCCGCTGCTCGGTGAGGTCGACGAAGGCGATGCTGGCGCCGACCACCGCGTCGCCCGAGGTGAGCGGGGCCAGCGCGACCTCGAGCTGGACCTCGTCGCCGCGCGCGGTCTTGTAGGCGACCGGGTTGAGCGTGACGGAGCGCCGCTCGGCGATGACCTGGTCCAGGTGCGCGCGGAGCTCGACCGGCCGGTACGACAGCTCCAGGTCCTTCAGCGGCCGCCCGAGGTCGGCGGAGCCGACGGCGAGCAGCGAGCGCGCCGCGCGGTTGACCTGCATGAGCTTGCCGTGGTGGTCGACCGCGACCTGGGCGACCGGGGCTGCGTCGAACGCGCTGTCGAGCAGGGCGTCCTCCGGGTGGGCGCCGTTCTCGCCGCCGTTGGGCACCGCGAACGCGAGCCGGTCGCGCAGCGTGGCCTTGGCGACCTTCGTGAAGACGCGCCGCTTGAGGTTCACCGGGACGAACAGGTCGGAGTGCGTGATCAGCATCTCGGACTTGCCGAGGAAGAGGAAGCCGGTGGGGTTGAGCGCGAAGTGGAAGCGGCGCAGGATGCGCGCCTGCGTCTCCGCGTTGAAGTACATCAGCGTGTTGCGGCACAGCAGCAGGTCCACGCGCGAGATCGGCGCGTCCTGCACGAGGTCGTTGCGGCCGAAGATGATCGCCCGGCGCAGGTCCTTGCGGAACGCGTAGCGCTGGTCGACGCGGTCGAAGTAGCGCTCGCGCAGCTCGACCGGCACCGGCTCGAGCTCCTTGGCGGAGAAGATGCCCGCGCGCGCGTGCTCCAGGGCCTCCTCGTCGACGTCGGTCGCGTAGATCTTCACGCGCTCGGCGAACTCGGCGTCGCCCAGCGCCTTCGCCAGCAGCATCGCCACCGTGTAGGTCTCCTCGCCCGACGCCGAGCCGGCGCACCACACGCGGATGCGCTCACCCTCCGGCTTGCTCTCGAGCAGCTTGGGGATGACCTCCTCGGCCATGTACTCCCACGCCTGCGCGTCCCGGAGGAACGCCGTGACGTTGATGAGGATCGTGTTGAAGAGGTACGAGAACTCGTCCGGGTGCACCTCGAGGTAGTCGAGGTAGTCCAGGTACGAGCCGACCTCGACGACCTCCATCCGCTTCTGGATCCGGCGCTCCAGGCTGGAGCGCTTGTAGCCGGTGAAGTCGAAGCCGCGGTTGCGCTTGAGGTAGTCGAGCAGCACCTCGAGCGGCTCGCTCGGCGACGCGGTGGCCTCCGCCATCTAGGCGACCTCCTCGTCCGCCGGGCGTTCGATCATCGCGCGCAGCGCCGCGGAGCGCTGCTGCGCCTCCTCCGACCGGCTGCGGAACTGCTCGGCGCTGCGCCGGTGGCCGAGCGACTCCGCGCGCTCCGCCATCTCGCGCAGGAAGACCGAGCGGTCCTCCAGCATCCGGGCGCCGGCCCACAGGGCGCCCTCCACCACCGACTCCTGCTCGGCGTCGAGGCTGTCCGGCGAGTAGACGTGGCCGACCGAGCAGGCGAACCGAGCGACGCCCGCGTCCTCCCGGCGCATCAACATGCCGCCGCACTCCGGGCACGTGAAGCGCGTCGCCTCGCCGTTCGTCCCGGTCGCCGGGTCCTCGGGATCGTCCGCCACCGTCTCCTCCTCTCTCAGCATGAACGCGGCCACCGCGCGGGCCAGGCGGTCGACGCCGAGCACGGTGTCGACGCGGACCTGCTGGATGGCGTTGAACGGCATCCCGGGGTAGAGCGCCTCGTCGGGATCCTGGACGAGCGCCTCGCCGCCGGCCGCCTTGATGTGCGCGAGCCCCGCCGTCCCGTCGTCGCGCGTACCGGACAGGATGACCCCGGCCGCGCGCGGCCCGTACACCTCGGCGAGCGAGCGCAGGAGCGGATCGACGGACGGCCGGTGGCCGTTCTCGCGCGGGCCGAGCGAGAGGCGCAGGTGCTGGTCCTCGACGAGGACGTGGTGGTCGGGCGGCGCGACGTAGACGTGCGCGGCCTCGAGCGGCATGCCGTCCTCGGCGGTCAGGACGGGCAGCGGGCAGCGGCGATCGAGGATCTGCGCGAGGACGCTCGTGCCGCGCGGGGCGACGTGCAGCACGACGACGATCGCGCCGGGAAGATCCGCCGGCAGATGCGCCACGAACCGGCTGAGCGCCTCCACGCCGCCCGCGGACGCGCCGACGCCGACCACCGCCGAGGGACCCGGGTCCGCGGTCACGGCCGCTCCTCCTGCTGCTCGCGCTCATGCTCGTCACGCCTGCCCCGCGCTTCCGCGGCGCGCGTGCGCTCGGACTCGTCGCTCGGATCGTCCATCCACGTCCATCATGACGCGCCGAGCGACGTCGCGGGGCGATGTGCGCGAGATCAGGCGATGATGAGCGTCCGCGGCTCCTGCGGGTCGACGCGCACCGGGACGGTGGCGCCGGGCTGGAAGCCCGCGACCGCGAGCCGCGAGATGACCTGACGATGGGTCACCGGGTAGACCGGCATGCCCTCGACGGTGACGTCGAGGTCGAGCTCGATCTGGGGGTTGTCGTTGACCGAGACGCCGGTGTCGCGGAGCGCGGTGACGACCGCGGTGCCCTGGCGGCCGGTGGCCATGAGGCGCTGTGCGGTCTCCGCCTGGCGCTGCATGTCGCCGAGCATCTGGTTGCCCATGGCGGCCGTGTCCTTGAGGGCGCGCATCCCACCGCGCATGCCCTTGTACTCGGCCGGCGTCATGGCGTCGGCCTGCTTCTTGAGGCCGCGAATGTCCTTGAGGAATCCCATGGCCGCGACGCTAAGCGCGGACGGCTCGGGCGTCAGTGTCAGACCGGTCTCAACTGAGGCCCTTGATCCCGTCCACGACGAGCTGCACGGCGATCGCGGAGAGGAGCAGGCCGAACACGCGGGTGAGGAACGAGACGAAGGAGTCCGACAGCTTTCGTGACAGCCAGCCGGCGAGCAGCAGCGCGAGCAGGACGGTCGCCAGCGCGAGGATGATGCCGACCAGGACGCCGAGCCGCTCGGGCGTCTCGGTGTTCTGGCGCACGAGCACGATCACCGTCGCGATCGCGCCGGGGCCGGCGACGAGCGGCGTGGCGAGCGGGACGAGCGCGACGTCCTCGGACTCGGCGTCCGGGGAGTCGATCCCGCGCAGCATCTCCAGCGCGACGAGCAGGAGCAGCAGGCCGCCGGAGATCGACAGCGCCTCGACGCTGACGTGGAGGTACTCGAGGATGAACCGGCCGATCAGCGCGAAGCCGAGCACGAGCACGCTCGCCGCGCCGACCGCCCGCAGCGCCGCCTTGCGGCGCAGCTCCGGGGTCAGCTTCCCGGTCGTGGCGATGAAGATCGGGACGATCCCGATCGGGTCCATGATGACCACGAGGGTGAGGAACGTCTCGCCGAGGATCTGCCAGTCCATCGCCCGATGACGCTAGCGAGCATCGCCGCGGACTACGTCGAATGATGATCTTGCGTGTGCTCACGCGCCGGAATGGATAAAAAAACCTGATGGACGGGGGCCAGTCTGACGACATCCGCAACGTCGAGCGGCGCGCGGCGGCGCGCGCATCGCGCAGCCCATCGGGCATCGGCGCGGCCATCGCGGAGCGGCGCACCGGCGGGCTCGTGCGCTGCCGCATCTCCGACGGCCAGCTGTTCGGCTGGGTCGAGGTCGAGGACCCGACGGTCGCCGCGGAGGCGCGCCTCGTGGACGACCTGGAGCACTTCGCCGCCTCCCTCCCGGACCAGGACCGCCTGACGCGGCTGGAGAAGTCGGCGCCGTTGGCCTATCCGTTCGGATGAGCAGGGCGTAGGGTTGCCCGACCAAGGAGGGTGCCACGGATGACACCCCGTCGAGGCATCGACGACGTCGACATCGCGGAGCTGTTCTACCGGTCGCCCCGGCCCATGGTGGTCGCCGACGACGACCGGCGGTGCATCGACGCCAACCAGGCCGCGCTCGGGATGCTGCGGATGATCCGCCGCGACTTCCTCGCGCTGCGGGTCGACGACCTCACGCCGCCGGAGACGCGGGGCGCGCTCGACGACGCGTGGCGCGCGTTCCTGCGCGCCGGGACGGTCACGTCGGTGTGCGAGCTGCAGCTGCCCGCCGGGCGCCGGCTGCGGGTGGACCTGAGCGCGGTCGCGCACGTCGGCCCGCACCGCCACCTCGGGATGTGCGTGCCGGTCCGCAACGCCACGACGGGGACGTCCTACGTGCTCCCGACCGGCTCGCTCTCGGCGCGCGAGCGCGAGGTGATGCGGATGGTCGCGCAGGGCGCCGACGGGCCGGAGATCGCCGAGGCGCTCGTGCTCTCCCCCGCCACCGTCCGCACGCACGTCAACAACGCCATGCGCAAGCTCGGCGCGCGCACGCGCGCGCACGCGATCACGCTCGCCATCCGGCGCGGCGACGTGGACCTGTAGACGTCGCTCAGGTGCGGGCGCGCTCGCCCGCGGGCGCCGGCGTCCCGACGCGGTGCGACACACCGTGCTCGCCGAGGAAGCCGAGGAAGTCGGCCGCGTCGACGGCCTGCGCCGGGGCCAGCGCGCCCGCGCGGTCGTAGCCGTCGGCGGCCATCCGGCGCGCGATCTCGACGGCCTGCACCGCGGTGATGCCGTAGATGTCGGTGCCCTCGACGACGCCGCGGTTGACGCGGCCGTCCTCGCCGTGGGCCTCGGCGACGACGCTCCAGCGGACCTTCTCGCGCGCCTCGACCGACGGGCCCTCGGGGAGCCGGTCGACCAGCTTGTCGAGCGCGCCGCGCAGCGGCGTCCGCAGCAGCGGCTGGAGGCCGAACGTGATCGCGGGGACGGCGGGCGCGAGCGCCGGGTGCGGCGCGAACGCGCGCGCGACGATCCGCTCGCGCACCGCGCGCGTCCGGATGTGGCGCGGGGCGGTGACGACCTCGCCGCCGGGGTAGCGCGCCACGGCCTGCTCCCCCAGCTCGCCGCCGAAGTCGAACGTGTCGCGCAGCGGCGGGCGGCCGGCGATGCGCCACTTGCCGTCCACGTACTCGTACTCGCCGCCCTTCATCATCTCCAGCGCCGAGTGGAGCGTGCCGCGCGTCGCGCCGAAGCCGGCGACGGCGTAGGCGACGACGAGCTCGCGCAGCGGCTCGTGGCCCTGCGCGGTGAGCGCGCAGATCAGGTCGCCGGGCAGGTAGTCGAAGCCGACCGCGGGCACCACCGCGCGGCCGGCGCTCCGCGCGCGCCCGTCCAGGTGCTCGTACACGCGCTGCATGTACGGCTGCTCGCCGGTCGTGTCGACGTAGTGCGCGCCCGCCGCGAGCGCCGCCTCGATCACCGGCGCGCCGTAGAAGGTGAACGGGCCCGCGCAGTTGATCACGACGTCCACGTCCGCGAACGCGCGGCGCAGCCCCTGCGGGTCGTCGACCGCGGCGGGCCGGAGCTCCCAGCTGAGGTCCAGCTCCTGCGCCGTCGCCCGGAGCTTGGCCTCGCTGCGTCCCGACAGCACCGCCGCCAGCCCCCGGCGGCGCAGCTCGCGCGCCACCAGCTTGCCCGTGTAGCCCGTCGCTCCGTAGACCGCGATCATGGGGGAGTGGTATCAGCCTCGGGCCGGCGGGGTGCCGGACGGGGGCCCGCGACTACACTCACGCCCGACGTGGCCACGCTCACCCCCAGCCAGCTCGCCTGGCGCCATCGCATCGAGGCCGGACTCCGGCTCGCCGCCCCCATCCTCGACCTGTACCTCGCGGCCGGTGACCGGCTCGCGCGCACGGTCGAGCGCGACGACCTGGACTGGGTGCCGCCGCGCGCCGCCCTGGCCCCGAGCGAGACGAGCCGCCCGTGAGCGCCGACAAGCCCGCGCCCGAGCTCCCGCCCGTCGAGGAGACACTGGCGTACGAGGCCCAGCAGCGCCCGCGCGCGATCCTCGCCGCCGTCGTGGGCGGCCTGCTGTCGTTCGCCGGCGCCGTGCTGTTCGCCGTCATCTTCGGTGGCAGCCCCGGCGAGGAGGAGGGCTTCATCAGCCTCCCGGAGGCGCTGGAGGCCCGGAGCAACGGGCAGGCGCCGGAGGAGCCGAGCCTCTTCGTCCGCCAGGTCGACTACTACGGCGACAACCTGCTCGGGCTCGGCGCGGCGGCCGTGCTCACCGCGCTCGGCGTCGCGGCCACCGCGTACGTGCTGATCTACCTCTACCGGGCCGTCGCCGCGCGCGCCCCGATCAGCAAGACGCCGCTCATCGCGAGCGTCATCGCGCTCGTCGCGTTCCCGATCGGCCACCTCGTCCAGCGCCTCACCGCGTGGATCGGCTCGGCGAACTTCCAGGACGCGTCCGACCGCACGCCCGAGGCCGCCCGCGACGTCTTCCAGAACGGCTTCCTCGCCGTCGGCCAGATCTTCGAGCTGCTCGGGCAGTTCGCGCTCTCCACCGCGATCGTCCTGATCGCGCTCAACGCGATGCGCGCCGGCCTGCTCACCCGCTTCCTCGGCGTGCTCGGCATCATCGTCGGCATCCTCGCCTTCCCGCTGCTGGCGGCGCTCGACAGCCCGCAGCTCATCCGCCTGTGGTGGCTGCTGGGCATCGCGCTCCTGCTCGCCGGCAAGCTGCGCGGCGGCCTGACGCCCGCGTGGGTGACCGGGCGGGCGGAGCCGTGGCCGAGCCAGCAGCAGCTGCGCGAGGCGCGCGAGGCCGCTTCCGGCCGCGCGCCCACGGCGACGACGACGCCGGCGACACCGGCCGGTGCGGGCGAGCCGAACGGCGAGTCGGCCGGCCAGCGGCGCAAGCGCAAGAAGCGCCGCTGACTCGCGTATCGGCGGCGCCGCTCACCGCGCGCCGCCGACCGTTCGTCGCGCCTTTCCGACCGCTCGTCGCAAGGCGTCTTCCGCCTGCTTCCACCGCGCTTAGCGTGGGTACGGCCGTCTCACTAGTTGCGTTCGTGACGACCGGAGGAGAGTCATGGCAACCGCTGACAGAGGCACGGGTGCGCCCGTGTCCGCATCCGAGCCCGTTCCGGACTGGGAGGCGATCGAGCGATCGCCCGAGTTCCAGGAGCTCGTCACCGCCAGGCGCCGGTTCGTGGTGCCGGCCACCGCGTTCTACCTGGCGTGGTACCTCGGCTTCATCGCCCTGTGCGGGTACGCGCCCGACTTCATGGGCGAGTCGGTCTACGAGGGGCTGACCGTCGGCTACGTGCTGGCGCTGACGCAGTTCGTCATGGTCGGCGGCCTCGGCTACGCGTACCTGCGCCGCGCGCAGGACGTCTTCGACCCGCTCGCCGACGCCGTGGCGCGCAAGGCCGAGACGATGGCCGGCGAGCCGCGCTTCGCCCGCGAGCCGGAGCCCGCATCCACGACGCGCGCGCCGGAGGTGCGGCCATGACGTTCGTGCTCGCCGACGTCAACGTCGAGGCGCTGGTCATCTTCGCCATCGTCCTCGCCGCGACGCTCGTCATCACCTACTGGGCCTCCAAGCGCGTCCAGACCACCGACGGCTTCTGGGCCGCCGGCCGCTCGATCACCGGCTTCCAGAACGGCCTGGCCATCAGCGGCGACTACCTGTCGGCCGCGTCGTTCCTCGGCATCGCCGGCCTGATCTTCCTCTACGGCTTCGACGGCTTCCTGTACTCCGTCGGCTTCCTCGTCGCGTTCCTGACCGTGATGTTCCTGCTCGCCGAGCGGATGCGGAACGCGGGCAAGTACACGATCGCCGACGTGCTCTCGTTCCGGCTGCGGCAGAAGCCCGCCCGGACCGCCGCGGCGATCGGCACGCTGGCCGTCGTCGCCTTCTACCTCATCGCGCAGATGGTCGGCGCGGGCGTGCTCATCCAGGCGCTCGTCGGCATCGACTTCAGCCTCGCGGTGCTGCTGACCGGCGCGTTCATGCTCATGTACGTGATCTTCGGCGGCATGCTCGCCACCACGTGGGTGCAGATCATCAAGGCCGTGCTGCTGATGATCGGCATCATCGTGATGTCGGCGTTCGTGCTCGAGCGCGTGGGCTTCAACCCGGTGGAGCTGTTCAACCGCGCCGAGGCGAACACCACGGCCGAGTCGACGTTCTCGCTCGCGCCGGGCGCGCTGTACGACAACCCGATCGACACGATGTCGCTGGGCCTCGCGCTCGTGCTCGGCACGGCGGGCCTGCCGCACATCCTCATGCGGTTCTTCACCGTGCCCGACGCGAAGGCGGCGCGCTCGTCGGTCGTCTACGCGATCTTCATCATCGGTGCCTTCTACATCCTCACGACGTTCATCGGGTTCGGTGCGCGCGCCCTGCTCGGCGAGGGCGGTGTGGCGGCGGCCGGCAAGGGCGGCAACCTCGCCGCGCCGGAGCTCGCGCTCTTCCTCGGCGGCGGTGAGGGCACGCTCGGCGGCGACCTGTTCCTGGCGATCATCGCCGCGGTCGCGTTCGCGACGATCCTCGCGGTGGTCGCGGGGCTCGTGCTGTCCGCGTCCGGCGCGGTCGCGCACGACGTGTGGACGAACGTGATCAAGGGCGGCCGCGCGAACGAGCGGCAGGAGATCTGGGCCGGCCGCATCGCGGCGGTCTCGATCGGCGCCATCGCCATCGCGATCGCGATCATCGGCGGGGAGGGCCTGAACGTGTCGTTCATGGTCGGCCTCGCGTTCGCCGTCGCGGCGAGCGCGAACTTCCCGGCGCTGCTGCTGGCGCTCACCTGGCGGCGGTTCAACACGACCGGCGCGGTGGTCGGCGTGCTCACCGGCGTGGTGAGCGCGATCTTCCTCGTCGTCATCAGCCCGGGCGTGTGGCCGGGGCCGGACAGCGAGGGCGGCCTGTTCTCCTGGTACTCGCTCGCGAACCCGGGGATCATCTCGATCCCGCTCGGCTTCATCGGGTGCGTTGCCGGAACGTTGCTCTCCACCGAGCGCGCGACCGAGCGCTCCTTCCACGAGCTGTATGTTCGGTCCGAGACAGGGATCGGCGCCGAGCGCGCCGTGGGGGTCCACTGACGATCGGGTTCGGAAGAGAAGAAGGGGAGCTGCATGGCTGACACGTTGAGCGCGACGCTGGAGGAGCTTCAGCGGGTCGAGCGGTTCGACCCGCCGGAGGGCTTCGCCGCGGGGGCGCTGGTCAAGGACCGCTCGCTGCACGAGGCCGCCGCGAACGATCCGGTGGCGTGGTGGGCGGCGCAGTCGCGCGAGCTGCTGCACTGGTTCGAGGACTTCGCGGACGACGCCGTGCTCGACGACTCCGACGCGCCGCACTACAAGTGGTTCGCCGGCGGCAAGCTCAACGTGTCGTACAACTGCGTCGATCGCCACGTGGAGGCGGGCCGGGGCGACCGGGTCGCCTTCCACTGGCGCGGCGAGGAGGGCGAGGAGCGCGACGTCACGTACGCGGACCTGCACCGCGACGTGCAGCGCTTCGCGAACGCCCTCAAGGACCACGGCATCGGCAAGGGCGACGTCGTCGGGATCTTCCTGCCGATGATCCCGGAGGTCGCCGTGGCGATGCTCGCGTGCGCGCGCATCGGCGCGATCCACAACGTCGTGTTCGGCGGCTTCTCGCCCGGCTCCGTGAAGGAGCGGATGGAGTTCTCCGACGCGAAGGCGCTGATCACCGTCGACGGCGCGCGGCGCAAGGGCAAGACCGCGCCGATCAAGCAGCAGTGCGACGAGATCGGGATGCCGGTCGAGACGACGTTCGTCGTGCGCAACGTCGGCAACGACGCGCCGATGGGCGAGGGCGACGTCTGGTACCACGAGGCGCTCGAGGCGGCCGACCCGGAGTGCCCGGCCGAGCCGCTCGACGCCGAGGACCCGCTGTTCATCCTCTACACGTCGGGCTCGACCGCGAAGCCGAAGGGCATCCTCCACACGACCGGCGGCTACCTGACCGGCGCGACGTGGACGCACAAGTACGTCTTCGACCTGCGCCCGGACGAGGACGTCTACTGGTGCTCGGCCGACGTCGGCTGGATCACCGGCCACTCGTACATCGTCTACGGGCCGCTGTCGAACGGCTGCACGTCGGTGATGTGGGAGGGCGGCCCGGACTACCCGGACAAGGACATCTGGTGGGAGCTGATCGCCCGCTACAAGGTGACGCTCTTCTACACCGCGCCGACCGCGATCCGCTCCTGCATCAAGTGGGGTGAGGAGTACCCGGGGCGGCACGACCTGTCGTCGCTGCGGCTGCTCGGGACGGTCGGTGAGCCGATCAACCCGAAGGCGTGGCTGTGGTACCGCGAGGTCATCGGCGGCGGGACGTGCCCGGTCGTCGACACGTGGTGGCAGACGGAGACCGGCGCGGTGATGATCACGACGCTGCCGGGCGCGGAGTCCGCCAAGCCGGGCGTGGCCGGGCGGCCGCTGCCGGGCATCGCCGCGCGGGTCGTCGACGAGGAGGGCAACCCGGTCGAGCCGGGCCAGCAGGGCCTGCTCGTGATCGACCAGCCGTGGCCCAGCATGCTCCGCTCGCTCTACAAGGAGCCCGAGCGCTTCGTCGAGACGTACTTCTCGCGCCTGGGCCCGACGACGTACGTCGTGGGCGACGCGGCGCGGGTCGACGAGGACGGCTACATCTCGATCGTCGGGCGCATCGACGACGTCATCAACGTGTCCGGCCACCGGATGTCGACGGCGGAGATCGAGAGCGCCATCGTCTCCCACCAGCTCGTCGCCGAGGCCGCGGTGATCGGCCAGGCCGACGAGGACACCGGTCAGTCGGTGGCGGCGTTCGTGACGCTCGAGGGCGACCGCGAGGGCAGCGACGAGCTCGTCGCGGACATCCGCGAGCACGTCGCGCAGAAGATCGGCAAGCTCGCGCGGCCCAAGCGCATCATCTGGGCCGACGACCTGCCCAAGACCCGCTCGGGCAAGATCATGCGCCGCCTGCTGCGCGACATCGCGGAGGGCCGCGAGCTGGGCGACGTCACGACGCTCCGCGACCCGTCGGTGACCGAGCAGCTCGCGGCGAAGGTCGCCGAGCGCGAGAAGTCGGAGGCCGGCGGCTAGCGCGTCGGCGTGGCGAGCTCGCGCGGGACCACGCGCGGGCTCGTCCTGGCCGGCTTGCGGCCACGGACGATCACGACGTCCTCGTGGCGCTGGCCGGGGTTCAGCAGGCCCTCGGACTCGAGCTGGTGCACGCGCGCGGACATCAGCGGGCCGAGCGGGCCGCGGCGGCGCGCGACGACCTCGGCGGACAGGCCGGCCTCGGCGAGGTCGGCCAGCGTCCGGTCCGTCCCGAGGATGGACGAGTGGGTCAGGAGGATGAAGCCGCCGGGGCGCAGGTGGTCGGCGGCGCCGGCGATGATCCGGTCGAGCACGAGGCGCCCGTCGCGGCCGGCGTCCCACGCGCGCTCGGGGCCGGTCGTCGGCAGCTCGTCGGTCTCGGCCGGGACGTACGGCGGGTTGGAGACGATCGCGTCGAAGCGGTGGTCGCCGACCGCTTCGTAGAGGTCGCCGCGGCAGGCGTGGACCTTGACGCCGTTGAGCCGCGCGTTGAGCCTGACCGTCGCCACCGCCCGCCGCGACACGTCGACCGCGGTGACGTCGCGCGCGCCGCGCAGCGCCGCGGTCAGCGCGAGGATGCCGCTGCCGGTGCACAGGTCGAGCACCGACGCGCGCGGCGGCAGCGTCTGCTCGCGCAGGATGTCGGCGAGGAACCGGGAGTCGCTGATGGGCCGGAAGACTCCGGGCAGGGTGACGAGCCGCACGGCCGGGGTATGTCCTCGCGACGCCCGTCCCAAACCACCCGACATCCTCCCTGCCAGCTTTGGAGCCCGTGACCCCCACCGCCGATGACCTGCGGGCGATCTTCGACGCGCCCGGCCCCATGACCGTCGGCGTCGAGGAGGAGCTCATGCTCCTCGACCCGCGCACGCTCGACCTCGTCCCGCGCGCGCGGGAGGTCCTGGCCGCGCTCGACGGCGACGCGCGGTACACGCTCGAGCTGCCCGCCGCGCAGCTGGAGATCGTCCTCCCGCCGGTGGCGACGGCGGGCGAGGCGGTGGCCGGACTGCGGGCCGCGCGGCAGGACCTCGTGCGCGCAGTGAACGGGGACGTCGCCTTCGCCACCGCGGGCGTCCACCCGTTCACGCACCCGCTTGGCGAGCTGAACAGCGGCGCGCGCTACGACCGCATCGCCGAGCAGTACGGCGCGGTGGCGCGGGCGCAGCTCGTGTTCGCGCTCCAGGTCCACGTGCGCGTGAGCGGCGCCGACCGCGCGCTCGCGGTGCACGACGCGCTGCGCGCCGAGCTGCCGCTCGTCGCCGCCCTCGCCGCCAACGCGCCGTTCCACGCGGGCGTCGACACGGGCCTCGCCAGCGTGCGCCCGCAGATCGGCGGCCTCCTCCCCCGCCAGGGCGTCCCGCCGGCGATCGCCTCGTGGGAGGCGCACGCCCGGACGCTGGAGCGGCTGGGCGATCCGATGCAGTGGTGGTGGGAGGTGCGCCCGCACCCGCGCCACGGCACGCTGGAGATCCGCGTCCCGGACGCGCAACCCAGCCTGGAGGGCGCGGGCGCGGTGATCGGCACCGTCCACGCGCTCGTCGCGTGGCTGGCCGAGCGGTACGACGCGGGCGAGCGGCTGCCCGTCGCGCCACGCCACGAGATCGAGGAGCTGCGCTGGCTCGCCGCCCGTCACGGCGCGACCGGCCCGCTGCGCGCGCCCGTCCACGCGCTGCTCGACCGGCTCGAACCGGTGGCCGCGCGGCTCGGCTGCGCCCCCGAGCTGGGGGCCGCCCGCCGCCTCGCCGACACGCCCGCGGCGGCGCGCCTGCGCGCGGCCGGCCCGAAGGGGGCCGTCGCCGCGCTCGTCGAGGACTACCGGCGGTGACTGATCATGAGTCAAGTGGGTAGTGGGTCGCCACCATGCTTCGGCTGCCCGAACCCCGCGGACCGCTCACGGCAGAGCTGTTCGCCGCGCTCGCCCGCCCAGTGCACGAGCTCGCGCCGCTGCCCTTCCCGGAGCGCTACGAAGCCGACCCGCTCACCGACGAGGACCTCCAGCTCGCGCTGTACTGCTGCTACGAGCTGCACTACCGCGGCATCCCGGGGGTCGACGAGGCGTGGGAGTGGGAGCCGTCGCTGCTGTCGGCGCGACGCGACATGGAGGCGCTCTTCCAGGACGGGCTCGAGCGGCTGACCGGCCCGTCGCTGCCGGAGGAGGTCACGCCCACCGAGGTCGACCTCGCGCTGCGCGCGATCGCCGAGGCCGACGACGGCCCGTCCCTCTCCAAGCACCTCGAGCGCGAGGGCACGCACGAGCAGCTGCTGGAGTTCCTCGTGCACCGCTCCGCCTACCAGCTCAAGGAGGCCGACCCGCACGCGTGGGCGATTCCGCGCCTGAGCGGCCCGGCGAAGGCGGCGCTCGTGGAGATCGAAGCCGACGAGTTCGGCGGCGGCCGCGCCGAGCGCGTGCACGCGCACCTGTTCGCCGAGGCGATGGACGCGTTCGGCCTCGACAGCACGTACGGCGCATATCTCGACCACATCCCGGCGCTGACGCTCGCGACCGTGAACCTGATGTCGATGCTCGGCCTGCACCGCGCGCGGCGCGGGGCGATCGTCGGCCACCTCGCGCTGTTCGAGATGACGTCGACGATCCCCAACGCGCGCTACGCGAAGGCGGTGCGGCGGCTCGGCCTCGGCGACGACCCGCGCGCCACCGCGTTCTTCGACGAGCACGTCGAGGCCGACGCCGTCCACGAGGCCGTGGCGTCCGTCGACCTCGCGGGCGGCTTCGTGAAGGCCGAGCCGCACCTGGCCGGCGACCTCTTGTGGGGCGCCCGCACCCTCGCGGCCATCGAGGCCCGCTGGGCGGCGGCGCTGCTGGAGGCGTGGGAGGAGGGCCGCTCCTCCCTCCGCCTCCCGCTCGGCGAGACGGCGCGCGCGACCATCTAGCGGAGCGAGCGCGGCGGCTGCCCGCGCTCGGGCTCCGACGGCGCGCGGAAGCGGACGAGCGTGTGGCTGCCGTCGCAGAACGGGCGGATGCGCGACTTGCCGCAGCGGCAGAGCGCGACGGTCTCGCGGCCGGGGTCGATCTCGTTCCCCTCCTGGTCCTGCAGGCGGAACTTCCCGCGCACGAGCAGCGGCCCGTCGCGGTAGGGCGTGATCACGACCTCGTCGTCCATGCCCGACGCCCTACCCGCGGACGCCGGTCTTCCACGCCTCGTCGTAGCCGTAGAACCGCTGCGTCGTGAGCTTCTCGTTCGTGTCGCGCGCGGTGAGCGCGAAGCGGACGCGCAGGTCGCCGCGGCGGGCCTTCGAGCGGGTCTTCGCGCCGGCGCGCACCGCGCCCTTGGCGAGCGTCACCGTGACCTTCTTCGCGCCGCTGGAGCCGAGCCCCTGGATGCGCAGCGTCTTGGTCTTCTTCGACAGCGACCAGCGGCGCTTGGAGAGCACCTTCCTCCCCACGCGCACCGTGACGCCGCGGCGCGTCGAGCGCACCGCGAGCTGGGACGGGAGCTTGAGCCGGACCGTGCGCAGCCGGCCGCCGCGCGGCGCGCGCTCGACGGCCACCCGCACGACCGGTCGCGTCGTCGCCACGCGCTCGAGCGTGGCGGTCGCGATCGGCGCGGTGCGGCAGGCGGCGAACTCCACCTTCTGGTCGGCCGCGCGCTCGGCGCCGCTGTGCCCGAACATCCGCACCGGGGCGCGCCCGAAGTCGGCGGCGCACGGGTCGTCCTGCGCGATCACCGCGCCGGCCTTCATGTCGACCGTGAAGCGCGTCAGCGGGACGTCGGGCAGGTTGGTGAACCGCGCCTCCAGCCGCCCGTTGCGCAGCGCCAGGCGCCCGTCGATGCGGATCTTCGCCGGCCCGCCGACGCCGCGCAGCACGACGCTCGCCCACGGCAGCGTCAGGCCCGGCGTCTCCTCGGGCTTCTCCGGGAACGTCAGGTAGAGCTTGCCCTCCAGCGGATACGGCAGCAGCGGCGACGTGGCGCGCGCCGTGCCGACCCGCGCGACGTCCGGGCACCGCTCCTCGCCCACCGCCTGCGAGTTGCAGACGTTCTGCAGCAGGTCGATGTTCGGCTGCAGGTTGCCCGGGAAGACGACCACGACGTCGCGCAGCGCGGTGTCCGAGCCGCGCGACCGGACGTCGACCGTCATCGGCGGGCGGTCGCCCTGCCCGGAGGTGGTGGTCGCGTCCGAGCGCATCTCCAGCTGCGGCTGGAACCCGAGCTGGTCGCACTGCGTTGCGGTGAACGCGGACATGCCCTCGCCGAACGTGCCGTCGGTCGCGCCGAGCGTCTCCAGCGCGGGCCGCGGGTCGCAGCCGGTCGGGTTGATCATGAAGCCCGGCCGGTTGATGTTCAGCGTCACCTTGCGGATGTTGAGCCGGATGCCCTCGAACGCCTCGGCGAGCTGGGCGTCCACGTGGACGCGGCCGTCGCGGACGCCGAGCGAGATCGGCGCGAGCAGCGTGTAGGTGCCGAGGTCGATCGGGCCGACCTTGGCGCGGATCGCGAACGCCAGCCGCGCGAGGACACCGTCGCCCGCGGGCGTTGCGAGGAAGAGCTCGCCGTTGAGCCGCACCGTCCGCGGCCCGGAGCCGATGTCCACCCCGACGGTGCCGATCTTCGATGCGTCGTCGCAGCGGGCGCGGTTCGCGTCGCCGGCCGAGCACGGCGGCACCTGGTTGATGCGGGCGAGCAGGCCGGGCGGCAGCACGGTGGAGAGCGTCTTGATCGGCTTGTGGCGCGCCTGGCGGACGATCTCGATCCGCGTCGAGGTGTCCGCGCCGGCCTTCGAGGTCGACGGCGCGATCGCGATCTGCGGCTGGTTGGGCTGGTCGCATCCGCCCGCGCCGTCCTGCGAGACGCCGAACGCCGCGCTCGCGCGTCGCCAGCTCCCGCCGCTCCACGGCGTGATCGCGACGCTGCCCTGGTACTCGCCGCACGTCGGCGGCGTCGCCAGCACCGACTTGTCACCGCCGCGGAACGTGAGCGAGAAGCGCGTGACCGGGAACTGCGGCAGGTCGCGGAAGATCGTGGTCAGCTGGCCGGTGTCGGGGTCGGGCCGCACCGCGGCGACGATCTTCACGCGCAGGTTGCCGTCCTGCGCGACGATCAGCAGCTGGTAGCGCTCCTTCGGCGAGGTGCCAAAGTAGACGTCGCCCTTCAGCGGCGGGATCACGCCCGTCTCGAACACGACGTCGCCGATGTCCGACGACGGGTCGCACTTCGTCGGGAGGTCGTTGGTCGGCATGAACTGCTCGGGCGTGCACAGCTCCAGCCCGTCTGCGACCGGCGGGTTGAGGCCGACCCCGCGCGGGAGCACGACGTTGACGTCCTTCATGTGGCCCTGGACGCGGCCGCCGGTGTCGGCGGGCAGCCGCACGCCGATGGTGAACGGCGTGTTCGTGTCGGTGCGCGTGTCGTGCGCGACGAGCTCCATCGCCGGGTCCGACGGGACGCCGGCGCAGTCGGTGGCGGTGAACGAGGCGGTCGCGCGCGGCTTGGCGCCGCCGTACGACTCGGCGCTGAAGACGGTCTGGGCGGGCGTGCAGCGCGTCGGGTTCGCCATGAACGAGCCGCCGTTCGCAGCCGTGCCGTTGAGCGTGAGCGCGATCGCCTTCACGTCGATCGGGATGCCGCTGAGCGTGCGCGGCATGTTCACGATCGTCGAGGTGAGGCCGTAGTCGCCCGACCCGTCGCGGACGGAGATCGGCGACTCGAGCACGATCTTGCCGAGCAGCCCGATCAGCGGCCGCACGACGATGCCGAGCTTGGCCGGGTCGCCCGGGTTCGGGTCGACGTTGTAGACCGTGCCCTCGGCGGGGATCGTGAGCCCGAGCGCGCCGGCCTGGACGGTGATGCTGCCGACCTGCGCGGCGGGAGGGCACGCATCGGCGCCGAGTTGCGCCTGCGTGCAGCGCGGGGTCACCGCCGGGTTGCCGATGACGCCGGCCGGCAGGTCGATCTGCAGGTTCTTGACGTCGTCAGACGGGTCGGAGAACGCGAGCGAGATCTGGAAGTCGCTGTGCGCGCCGGCCGCCGGGTTCGTCGGCGCAGCCCCCGCCGACGCGATGCCGAGCGCGGCGTGCGCGGACTGCGGGACGGCAGCCGCGATGGCAAGTGCGAGCGCCGCGACGACCGCCGTCGCGGCTGCACGAAGGACCCCTACCTCCATGACAAACGTCACCGTACCAGTTGGGTGCACGATGCCGTACAGTTGCGCCCCGTCTCACGGATGTAGGGGGAAAGACGTGCTACGAGGGTTGAGGAGGGCCGCGGCGGTCGCGGCTCTGACAGTGGGGTGTCTCGCGGGTGGTGCATCGCCGGCCGTGGCGGACTTCGGGCTCGAGTCCTTGAGGGTCGAGCCGTCGAGTACCCAGGCGGGAGCCCACCCGAACGTGACCGTGTCGGCCGAGCTGCGGGATTCGGCCGCCGACCTGAAGGACGTGGTGGTCGAGCTGCCGCCCGGGCTGATCGGCAACCCGAACGCGCCCGCGGCGACGTGCACGCAGCAGCAGTTCGCCGACTACAAGTGCCCGGCCGCGAGCAAGGTCGGGACGGCGTCGTCGAACGCGACGGCGATCGTGCTGCTCCCGCTCAACGTGACCGCGAGCGGCGACGTGTTCCTGATCGCGCCGCGCGGGGACGAGCCGGCGCGGCTCGGGCTCGCGCTCGAGGCGATCGGGCTGATCAAGATGCCGCTGGAGGCCCCGATCACCGTCGACCCGGCCGACGCGTCGCTCGTCACGACGATCCGCGACATCCCGCAGACCGCCGGCGGCCTCAGCATCACCGTCAACTCGCTGTCGCTGACGCTCAACGGCGCCGCGCCGAACGGCAAGCCGTTCATGACGCTCCCGACCGCGTGCAGCCCGGCGACGACGACGATGACCGTCACCGCGCACGACGGCTCGACCGGCAGCGCGACGTCCACGTTCGCCCCGACCGGCTGCGGCGCGGTGCCGTTCGACCCGGGCGCGGGCGTCGAGATGGCGTCGACCGCCGCGCGCACGCCGACCGGCGCGACGGTGAAGCTCACCGTCCCCGGCGCTGACGGGGCGGTGCGCCAGTCGTACGTGCGCGGGGCGAAGGTCGTGCTGCCCGAGGGCGTCGCGCTCAACGCGCCGCTCGGCCAGGGCCTGGAGACCTGCGCCGACGCGGTCGCGCCCGCCTGTCCGGCGGCGTCCGACATCGGCGACGCGTCGGTCGACACGCCGCTCGTCGGCGCGCTGTCGGGCGACGTGTTCCTCGGCGAGCCGCGGGCGGACGACCCGTACCGGCTCGTCGTCGTGCTCCAGCGGCCCGGCGTCCGGCTCGTGCTGCGCGGCTCGGTGGCGCTCGACCCGGCGACCGGTCGCATCACGACGACGTTCGCCGACCTGCCGATGGTGCCGTTCACGACCTTCGCGCTGACGTTCCGCGGCGGGGACCGCGCGGTGCTCCGGCAGACCGACCGGTGCGGCACGCAGGAGGTCGCGGCGGAGCTGACGCCGTGGAGCGGCGGGGCGGCGAAGACCGCGACCGCGAGCTACGAGACGACCGACTGCGCGGACACGCTGACCCCGGCGCTCGGGGTGAGCGCGTCGACCACGCAGGCCGGCGCCTCCCCCGCGCTGACGATCGCGATCGAGCGGCCCGACCGCCAGCCCGCCCTGCGGGACCTGGCGCTGACGATGCCGACCGGCCTGCTCGGCAAGCTCGCGTCCGTCCGGCCGGGCGACCGGCTGGGCAGCGTCGAGGTGACCGCGGGCGCCGGCGGCGCCCCGCTGACCCTCGGCGGCGACATCACGTTCGGCGCCGCCGAGGCGCCGGGCGAGCTCGGCGCGCTCGTCGTCCGGGTGCCGGCGAAGGTCGGCCCGTTCGACCTCGGCACGGTCACGCTGCGCTCGTCGCTGCGGCTGGGCGACGACGCGCGCCTGCGCGTCACCGCGAGCGGGCTGCCCGAGGTCGTCGGCGGCATCCCGCTGGAGATCCGCCGGATGGTCCTGCGGCTCGACCGCGAGGGCTTCCTGCTCAACCCGAGCGCCTGCGGCGCCGCGGCGGTCGCGGCCCAGATCAACGGTGTCGCGGCGGGCGCGTCGTTCCCGGTCACCGGCTGCGAGCAGCTCGCCTTCGGGCCACGGCTGGCGGCGCAGGTGAGCGGCGGCCGTGCGGCCGTGCGCAAGGGCGGGCGGCCGACGCTGACGACGACGATCACGCAGCCTGAGGGCGAGGGCGCGATGAAGACCGCCGCGGTGACGCTGCCGAGCACGTTCGCGGCGAACCTCGGCGCGCTCGGCGTCGTGTGCGACGCGCCCGACCCGGCGGCGTGCCCGCAGTCCGCGGTCGTCGGCTCCGCCGAGGCGCGGACGCCGCTGCTCGCCGAGCCGCTCGCGGGCCCGGTCGTGCTGGTCAAGGGCCAGGAGGGCCAGACGCTGCCCGGCCTGGCCGTGCTGCTGCGCGGGGCGATCCCGCTCCGGCTCGACGCGACCATCACGCTCGACCCCAAGCAGCGCATCATCGCCACGTTCGGGGGCCTGCCCGACGTGCCGGTGACGCGGTTCGCGCTGACGCTCAACGGCGGTCCCAGCGGGATGACGACTGCGGCGGCCGACATGTGCGGCGTCGCGGGCAACTTCGCCGGCCGCTTCACGAGCTGGGCCGGCGGGAGCGCGGAGAGCGGCGCGCGCGCCGCCGTCGAGGGCTGCGGCACGGCGCCGAAGGTGAAGGTGTCGCTCGGCCGCGTCGGGACGAAGGGCCCGCAGCTCGTCGTGAAGGTGACCAGGGCGGCCGGCGGCGCGGCACTGCGCGGCGTGGACGTGACGCTCCCGTCGTCGCTGCGAGGCCGCGCGAAGCCGCTCGTCCGGATCGACGGCAAGCGCCGCGCGTCCCGCACCGGCGCGCGGTTCACCACGACGATGGTCAAGGCGACGCGCAAGGCGTCCAAGTCGATCGAGCTGCGGCTCCCCGCCGGCGCGCTCGCGCCGACCAAGGCGCTGCGGACCGCACTCGCCAAGGGCAGGACGCCCAACATCGAGCTGACGGTCGACGTCCGCACCGCCGACCGGGACACCTGGACCACGAAGCACGCCGGCAAGCTCCGGCGCGCGGCCGCGGCGAAGCGGCGGTAGACACGGCGCGGGCCGCCCGGTGGGGCGGCCCGCGGCACGTCGTGCGTGCGACCGCGCGCGGCGCGGCCGCGCCCCGTCAGCTCTTGGCCGCGTCCTCCGCTGCGTCGGCGTCCTTGGGCGCCTCCGCCGGATCGTCCGGGGTCTCCTGCGCCGGAGCGCTGGTCGAGGCGGGCGTGTCAGCGGCGGCCGGCGCCTCGTCCTCGTCCGTGTTCTCCAGCGCGTCAGCGGCGGCCGGCGTCGGCGGGGCTGGCGCGCTGTCGGCCTCGGGCGCCGGCGCGGCGGCCGCGGTCGTCGCCGGCGTGGGCGCGGCGGCGACCGGCGGCGCGGGCTCGACCGGACTCGCCGCGGAGCCCGTCGGCGTGGACGCCGGCGCCTGGTACGGCGCAGGCTCCGGAGCGCTGCCGCCCTTCAGCTTGCGCACCACGAAGAACGCGGCGCCGCCGCCGGCGACGAGCACCGGCAGCTTGCGCGCGAGCTTGTAGCGCTTGAAGAGCTTGCGGGCCACACGCTGGGCGACGAGCCCCTTCAGGACCAGCCGAGCGGAGTCCAGCACCTGCATCGGCACCGGCTTCGGCTTGCGTCGTCGGATCAGCTTCATGGGGGAATCCGTACCCGCCGGGTCGGACGCTCAGCCTCCCGCGGCGTCCGGGTTCCCCGTCGCGCCGCTGGGCGGCGAGTCGCGGTCGCCCCCGTCCGCGCCGCCGTCGCTCCTCCGCGCGTCCTTCCCCTCGGGGCTGTCCTGCGCCGGCCCGCCGACGCCCGGGTTCTCCTCGGGGTAGCCGCCCTGGCCGACCCCTGCCTCCCGCGGGTCCTCGTCGAAGTCCTCGCGGCGGCCTTCTCTGCTCTCGGTCATCGCCCCACGGCCTACCCGGGCGGCCGCCTGACGACGCCGTCAGGCGTGCCGGCCCCGCCCGCCCGGCAGCACCGTCCGCGCGGCGCGGACGAGCACCGTGGTCAGCGGGACGGACAGCACGAGCACGATGAGGAGCTCGAGCGGGCCGAGCGAGCCGAAGAGCGCGGCGAACAGCGCCCCCACGATCGCGACCGCGACGACGAACAGGACGATGGCCAGCAGGCGGGTGGTTCGGGTCATGGGCGTTCTCCTCGGAGTCCGTGCGCGGCAGCACCAGCTTCGTACCCACCATGATGACGCCCAGATCTCCGATCACGGACGTGCGTCGGCGCGACGGCCCGACGCCGAGAACGACCGCGACCCGCACGAAGGCGGGCCGCGGCCGGGGTCGTCGAAGAGAGACTGCGGTGTGTACTTCTACAGCAACGACGTGATGCTCGCACCCGCATCGGACACGAGATCGAACAGCGGGCCCGGGTAGACGCCCGCGGCGAGCGTCGCGACGGCGGCGACGACGGCCACGAGGACGACCTCCCAGTGGACGGGCTTCTCGTCGAGCTCGGGCGAGCCGCCGGCGAGGATCGGCTGGCCGCCGGCCGGGCCGGAGACCGCGGCGGCGGGCTCACCGGTCGCGGCTGGCCGCATCCACATCGCGGCGATCACGCGCAGGTAGTAGACGAGCGAGACGGCGGAGCCGAGCACGATCACGATGCCGAGCCACGTGTAGCCGCCCTCGACGAGCGACTCGATGATCGTGAACTTGCCGATGAAGCCGCCCGTGGCCGGGATGCCGGCGAGGGCGAGCATCGCGATCGTCAGCGGCCACGCGAGCTGCGGGCGCGTCCAGCCGATGCCGGAGAACCCGTCGAGGTGGTCGCCCAGGCCGGTCGACCGCTCCCGCGCGACGATCACCGCGAAGGCCGCGACGTTCATCAGCAGGTAGACGCCGAGGTAGAAGCAGGTCGCCTCCAGGCCCGCGCGCGTCGCGACGACGACGCCCGCCAGCAGGTACCCGGCCTGCGCGACCGACGACCACGCGAGGAGCCGCTTGAGCGACGACTGCCCGATCGCGCCGACGTTGCCCACGACGATCGTGATCGTCGCGAGCGCCGCGACGACCGGGCCCCAGGTCGGCTGCACGCCGGCCAGCGCGACGTCGAACAGGCGCAGGATGACGCCGAACGCGGCGGCCTTGGTGGCGACGGCCATGAACGCGGTCACCGCGGTCGGGGCGCCCTGGTAGACGTCGGGCGTCCACTGGTGGAACGGGGCGACCGACGCCTTGAACGCCAGGCCGACGAGCGTCAGCGCGACGCCCGCGAGCAGCAGCGAGTCGGTGGCGTCGCCGGCCTCGATCGCGGCCGCCATGCCGGAGAAGTCCGTCGAGCCGGTCGCGCCGTAGAGCAGCGCGAGGCCGTACACCAGCGTGGCCGAGCCGACCGAGCCGATGATGAGGTACTTCAGACCGGACTCCAGCGAGCGCTCGCGCCGCATCTCCGCCGCGCACAGCACGTACAGCGGGATCGACAGCAGCTCGAAGCCGATGAAGAGCGTGACGGTGTTCTGCGCGCCGACCAGGACGGCCATGCCGCCGACCGACGCCAGCAGGAGCGCGTAGAACTCGCCGTGCGACGTCTCGCGCGGGGCCTCCGCGCGCCACGACAGCAGCACCGCGACGATGCCCGCGATCGCGAACAGCACGTTGAGGTACATCGCGAACGTGTCGACCCGCATCGCACCCTCGACGAGGTCGATGCCGGTGTCCCACTGCCAGATCGACAGGCCGAGGAACGTGCCGAGCGTCGCGAGCGCCCCCAGCGGGACCAGCGTCTCGCGCACGAACCGCGCGCGGAGCAGGCCGCCCAGCAGCACGATCGTCATGCCGCCGAAGATCGCGAGGAGCGGGGAGAGCCCCGCCCAGTCGATCACCGGGCCCTTGGTCATCGCTGGGCCACCTCCTCCTGGCCGGCGGCCTGCGCGGCGGCGCCGATCGTGCCGTTGATGTCGCGCTCGCCCTTCTCGAGCGGGAGCTGCGGGTACAGGGCCAGCGCGATGATCGCCGCGACGAGCGGGACCAGCACGAGGCCGTCGGCGAACCGGATGTCGCGCGACTCGACGTTCGGCCCGACGCGGTTGTGCATCGAGCGGATGAACATGCGCAGCATGTAGACGCTCGCCATCACCACGCCGGCGAACGCGACGATCGCGATGACCATGTTGTCGCGGAAGACGCCGAGCAGGATCAGGAACTCGCCGATGAAGTTCGACGAGCCCGGCATCGCCAGCGTCGCCAGCGCGACGATCAGGAACATCGCGGCGAAGACCGGCGCGCGGAACGCGACGCCGCCCATGTCGCGGATGTCCGACGAGCCGGCGCGGGCCGCCAGCAGCGCGACGATGAAGAACGCCGGCAGCACGACGAGGCCGTGGTTGACCGACTGCAGGATCGCGCCCTGGGCCCCGTCCTCCTCCAGCGCGAACACGCCGAGGACGATGAAGCCGAGCTGCGCGACCGACGAGTAGCCGAGGATCAGCCGCGACTCGGTGGTCGTGAAGGCCATCACCGAGCCGTAGAGGATCGACGCCAGGCCGATGAGCAGGATCAGCTCCTGGAACTCGGCGGCGCCCTCCGGGAAGAGCGGCAGCGCGATCTTCAGGAAGCCGTAGGCGGCGACCTTCGACAGCACGCCCGAGAAGACCGCGAGCACCGGCAGCGGCATCGCGCGGTAGCCGTCGGGCATCCAGCCGTGCAGCGGGAACGCGGGCATCTTCACGAGGAAGGCCGCGGCGAAGCAGAGGAAGATCCACTTCTGCGAGTCCTCGGAGAGCCCGGCGTCCAGCAGGTCGGAGAGCACGAACGTCGTGCCGCCGTCCGCCATCGTGCCGGTCGCGATCGCCGCCGCGAGCATGAGCAGCGAGCCGACGAGCGTGTAGATGAAGAGCTTGGTGACCGCCGCGATGCGGTTCTCGCCGCCGAAGATGCCGGTCAGGAAGAAGAACGGCACCAGCATCAGGTCGAAGAACACGACGAACATCGCGAGGTCCTGCGCGAGCAGCGCGCCGAGCACCGCGGTGTGGCCGAGCGACAGCCAGAAGAAGTACGAGCGCGCACGCTCGCCCGCGATCGAGTCGTCGAGCGCCGACCACAGCGTCACCGCCGTGAACCCGACCGACGTCAGCAGGACGAGGAACAGGTTCAGCCCGTCGACGCCGAGCTTGTAGTGGATGCCGAGCTGCTCGATCCACTGCTCGTCGGTGACGAACTGGAGCCCCGCGCCCTTGTCGAAGTCGACCACGAGCGCGATCGCGAAGACGAGCGCCAGCGCCGACCCGAGCAGGGCGACCCAGCCCGAGAGGCGCCGCGGCGCGAACGCCGCGAGCAGCGCGAAGAGGGCCGGCAGCCAGAGGAGGTAGGACAGGTGCAGGGTCATGAAGCCTCGAGCAGGAACCAGAGGAGCGCGCCGGCGATGCCGACGAGCATGAGCGCGGCGTAGGCGCGCAGGAAGCCGGTCTGGCGGCCGCGCACGGCGGCGCTGCCGGCCTTGACGAGCCCGACGGGGCCGCCGATGAACACGCCGTTGACGACGAAGCGCTCGAACGTCGACTGCGCGAACCGGCCGAACCACTGGGCGGGACGGACGATGAGGAAGTCGATGATCTCGTCGCCGTACCACTTGTTCACGAAGAACGTGTGGAGCGGCTTGAAGCGCTCCTGCAGACGCGCGCTATCAGGCCCGCCCTCCCTCACCCACACCACGTACGCGGTGAAGATGCCCGCGACGGCGAGGAAGGCGCCGAGCGCCATGCCGCCCCAGGTGAGCGTGTCGGACGGGTGGACCTCGTGGAAGAGGTGCGACTCCTCGAACGTCGGCTCGAGGAAGTGGTGGACGACCTCGGTCACGTGCGGGATCTGCAGGAAGCCCATGCCGATCGCGCCCAGCGCCAGGACGCCCATCGCGATCTTCATGCCCGGCGCCTTCTCGGCGATGTGGTGCTCCGGGCCGGGGAAGCCGACGTCGGTGTCCTCCTCCTCGCCCGTCACCGGGTTGCGCGGGACGTCGAGGTGGTGCATGTGGCCCTCGGCCAGCTCGCGCGCCTCCTGCACCGGCTCGCCCCAGAAGGCCCGGAAGATCATCCGGAACGTGTAGACGGCGGTGAGGAACGCGGCGACGTAGCCGACGACCGCGAGGATGACGTGCCAGTCCTCGCGCGCGGCCGTGTAGGCGAGGATCTCGTCCTTGGAGAAGAAACCGGAGAACGGCGGCACGCCGGCGAGCGCCAGGCCGCCGACGACCATGCACCCGTAGGTGAACGGCATCGGCTTGCGGAAGCCGCCCATCTTGTCCAGGTTCTGGACCGAGGCCATCGCGGAGATCACCGAGCCGGCCGCCATGAAGAGGAGCGCCTTGAAGAAGGCGTGCGTCATGAGGTGGAACAGGCCCGCGACGTACGCGCCCGAGCTCACCGCCATGACCATGTAGCCGATCTGCGACATCGTCGAGTACGCGATGACGCGCTTGAGGTCGGTGACCGTGATCGCGATCGTGGCGGCGATGATGAGCGTCGCGCAGCCGATGATCGCGCCGACGTCCGCGGCGGCCGGGGCCTCCTCGAACAGCGGCCACATGCGCGCGATGAGGTAGACGCCCGCGGTGACCATCGTGGCCGCGTGGATCAGGGCCGAGACCGGGGTCGGGCCCTCCATCGCGTCCGCGAGCCACGTGTGCAGCGGCACCTGCGCGGACTTCGCGAACGCGCCGATCAGCAGCAGGATGCAGCCGGCGGTCAGGTCGCCCTGCGAGATGTCGCCGACGTGCTCGAACGTCGTCAGGTAGTCGAGCGAGCCCGACCCCTTGAAGATGAAGAACGCGCCGAGCGTCAGGCCGACGTCGCCGAAGACGTTGATGACGAACGCCTTGATGCCGGCCTTGGTCGCGGTCTCGCGGCGGTACCAGAAGGAGATCAGCAGGTACGACGCCGCGCCGACGAACGCCCACCCGATGATGAGCATCACGAAGTTCCCGCCCATCACGAGCGTGAGCATCGAGAAGACGAAGAAGTTGAGGTAGGCGAAGAAGCGCGAGTAGCCGCGGTCGCCGCTCATGTACGCCGTGGCGTAGATGTGGATCATCGTCGACACGCCGGTGACGACGAGCATCATCCAGACGGCGAGCGGATCGATCAGCAGCCCGAGCTTGGCGTCGAGCGTCTGCCCGTCGCCCACCGCGACGTTCGCGAGGTCCCACGCGATGGCGCGGACGTGCCGCTCCTCCGCGGGGAGGTCCTGCAGGGCGAAGAGCGTCGCGATCGCCGCCGCGAACGACCCCGCGAGGAAGAGCGTCCCGATGTAGCCGGGGGTCTTCCCCTTGAAGATCTTGAAGCCCAGCGCGTTGACCAGCGTGCCGGCGAGCGGCAGCAGCAGGGTCAGCCAGGCGAAGGTCTTGACGGAGTCCATCTAGCCGTGCAGCTCCCGAAGCTCGTCCACGTCGACGGGCAGGCGCCGCCGGTACATCGCGACGATCAGGCCGAGGCCGACCGTCACCTCACAGGCCGCGACCACCATCACGATGATCGCGAAGATCTGGCCGTCGCCGTTGCCGTGCATGCGGCTGAACGCGATGAGCGCCAGGTTGGCGGCGTTCAGCATCAGCTCGAGGCAGAGCAGGACGACCAGCGGGTTGCGGCGCACGAGGACGCCGCCCGCGCCGAGCGCGAAGAGGATGGCCGAGAGGACCAGGTACCAGGTGATGCTCACCAGCCGCGCTCCTCGTCGTCGCCGGGCTTGGCCGAGGACGGCCGCGCGCCCACGCCCACCTGCGCGCGCTCGCGCGCCTCGGGGCTGTCGTCGGCGCGCGCCGCGAGCACCTCGGGCAGGCCGGTCGCGCTCTCGCGCATGGTGCCGGTGCCCTCGGGGCGGACGACCTCGACGACGGAGTACGTGGGCACGTCGAACTCGCGCTCGCCCACACCGCGCCGGCGACGGGCCAGCACGACCGCGCCGACCGCCGCGAGCAGCAGCAGGATCGACGCCAGCTCGAAGGCCAGCAGGAACTTGGTGAGCAGCAGCTCGCCGATCATGTCCGGCGTGCCGAAGCCCGGCACGTAGGGGGCGCCGTCGCCGTCCAGCGCGCTCAGGCCGGAGCCGATGATCGCGATGCACAGCTCGATCAGGACGACCCCGACGAAGAGGTACGAGATCGGCCGCAGCGTCGGGCCCAGCGGCGCGAGCTTGGGCTCCTCGCCGCCGATGTAGGCGACGACGAACACGTACAGCACCATGACCGCGCCCGCGTACACGACGACCTGGGCCGCCGCGAGCATCTCCGCGCGCAGGAGCAGGAAGAGCCCGGCGAGCGAGAGCAGGTGCGCGACCAGGGACAGGACGCTGTAGAACGGGTTGTCGGTCGAGAACACGACGCCGATCGCCCCGAAGAGGGCGCCCGCGGCCGCGATGAAGAAGAAGACCTCAGCCATCGTTGACCCTCTCGGCTACTCGCCCTCGCGCCGCAGCGGCGTGCGCTCGAGCGGCTCCGCGAGCAGCATCTCCTTGGTGAAGATGAGGTCGGAGCGCGTGTAGTCGGACAGCTCGTAGTCGTGGCCCATCGTGATCGCGTCGAACGGGCACGCGATCTCGCAGTAGCCGCAGAAGATGCAGCGGCTCATGTTGATCTCGTAGACCGCCGCGTAGCGCTCGCCGGCCGAGATCCGGTGCTCGGGCGTGTTCTCGGCGGCGACCACGCGGATGCAGTCCGCCGGGCAGGCGGCCGCGCACAGCGAGCAGCCGACGCACTTCTCCAGGCCGGTGTCCTCGAACTTGTGGAGCTTGTGACGCCCGCGGAAGCGCGGGTAGACCGGCGTCTTCTCCTCGGGGTACTGGATCGTCACCGGCTTCTCGAGGAGCCGGGCGAACACCGTCTTCATCCCGCGGAGGGTCTCGCCGAAGACGCGGTAGGCGCCGCCTGCGCCGCCCGGCTCGGGCCCGCGCGGGACGACGAGGACGTCATTCCCAGGGTCGTACGGCATCAGTCGAGGGTCACCACCAGGATCGCGGTCACGAGGGCGTTCGCCGTGGCCAGCGGGAGCAGGACCTTCCAGCCGAAGGACATCAGCTGGTCGTACCGCAGGCGCGGAAGGGCGGCGCGCACCCAGATGAAGAAGAAGAGGAAGGCGGACATCTTCACCAGGACGACGATGGGGTCCACCCACGTCGGCGGGTCGATGCCGAACGGCAGCAGCCAGCCGCCGAAGAAGAACGTCGTCATGAGCAACGACGCGATCATCATGTTCAGGTACTCGCCGAACAGGTAGGCGACCATCTTGGCCCCGCCGTACTCGGTCATGTAGCCCTGGACGAGCTCGGCGTCCGCCTCGGGGAGGTCGAACGGGGCGCGGTTCGTCTCGGCGAAGCTCGCCGTCATGAAGACGAGGAACCCGACGATCTGCGGGATGAAGTACCACATCCCCTCCTGCGCGTGGACGATCTCGGTCATCGAGAGCGTCCCGGCGGTCATCAGCACGCCGACGAGCGCCAGGCCCTGCGCCACCTCGTAGGAGATGAGCTGGGCCGCGGCGCGCATGGCGCCGAGGAAGGAGTACTTCGAGCCCGACGCCCAGCCGCCGAGCATCGGCGCGTAGAAGGCGATCGCGCCGAAGGCGAAGAGGTAGAGGATGCCGACCGACACGTCGATGCCGTACAGGCCGACCTGCGTGCCGAAGATGTCGACGGTGTCGCCGAACGGGACGATCGCCAGCGCCGCGACCGCGGTCATGATCGAGATGACCGGGGCGATGATGTAGAGCCACCCGATCGCGGTGACCGGGCGGGTGTTCTCCTTGGTGGCGAACTTGACGATCTCCGCCAGCGGCTGGAGGAGGCCGTACGGGCCCACGCGGTTCGGGCCGTAGCGCATCTGGAAGCGGCCCAGCAGCTTGCGCTCGATGACGATCGTCACCGGGAGGATCTGCAGGATCACGGCGAAGATCACGATCGCCTTGATGATCTGGATCCACCAGGGCTCGAAGTACTGCACCTCGGCCAGGATCGGGGTCACGGCTTGCGAACCTCCACCAGCTCGGCGCCGGCCAGGACGTTCGCGTTGTCCGCGCCGATGCTCTCCTCCAGGAAGACGGTGCCCGCGGGCATGTCGCTGCGGACGGCCACGGTCGCGCGGACCGTCGTGCCGTTCGAGCCGACCACCACGCGCTCGCCCGGCGCGACGCCCAGGCGGGCGGCGTCGTCGGGCGACAGCTCGGCGCGCTGGCGCGCGGCGAGGAACTTGAGCGCCGGCGAGACCTCGACCTCGGGCGCGGCCCAGATCGACTTGAACGTGCCCAGCCGCAGCTTGCCGTTCGGCGACGCGGCCGGCGTCGTGTCGACGTGCGGCTCGGGCAGCGCGGGCGCCGCGGGGAAGGCCGAGGCCGCGTCGCGGTCCTGCCAGCGCAGGCCGCGGCCGCCGATCTCGTCGAGCGTCACGCCCGCGTAGAACGGCACGGCGTTCGCGATCTGGCTCAGCACCTGGCCGGCCGTCATCGCGCGGGCGCCGACGCCGAGCTCGCGGCTCAGGTGGTCCAGCAGCTGCCACTCGAAGCGGTTCTGGCCCTGGTGGGCGATCGCCTGGCGCACGCGCTGCAGGCGGCCGTCCGGATGGGTCAGCGTGCCGTCCTTCTCGGGGTTGGACAGCGCCGGGAAGACGACCGTCGCGTGCTTGGCCAGGCCCTCGGTGAGGAAGCCGGCGTGCGCGATGACGGTCGTGGCCTGCGTGAGCGCCGCGTCCCAGGCGTCGCCGCGCGGCAGCTCGCGGACCGGGTCGACGTGCAGCAGGTACAGCGCGCTGACGTCCCCGGCGGCCGCGGCGTCGCGGATCTCCGGCGTCGTGCGGCCGGCCTTCGCGGCGTCCGCGTAGCCCGGGCCCCACGCCGGCGCGAAGCCGACCTCGCGCAGACCGCGGCCGTTCGACGTGGCCGGCACCTCGAGGATGCCCGCGCCCGCCGTCTCCCGGACGTTCAGCCCGTCGGCCAGGCGCAGCACGGCCTGCGCGTCGCGCAGGCGCTCGCCGTAGAGGACGACGACGTCGGTGCCGGCCCCGGTGAGGAACTCGGCCACGCCGCGGACGTCCTCGACGGTCGCGCCGGCGGCCTCGGCCAGCGACGCGAGCGAGGCGGACGCGCTGTCGCGGACGGCCTCGGCCAGCGCGGCGGCGAACTGGCCGCCGCGGCCCGGCGCGTAGCGGACCGACACGGCCGCGTTGGCGTCCAGCGACGACGGGCGGCTCGACGCGATCGCGAGCTTGACGCCGTTGCGGCGCACGCCCTTGCGCAGGCGCAGGTCGAGGCCCGGCGCGTCGTCGACCGGCTCGGTGTCGAGCACGAGGACGGCGTGGGCGAACTCGAGGTCCTGCACCGTCGCCTGCAGCGCGGGCGCGGCGAGGGCGACCTGCTCCTCGCGCGTGCGGGCGCCGTACGGCGAGCCGTCGATGTCGCCGGAGCCGAGGCCCTCGCGCACCAGCCGCTGGAGGAGGAACGCCTCCTCGTTGGTGGTGCCGTTGCCGGCCAGCGCGGCGGTCTTGGCGCCGGCGGCCTTCAGCGCGTCACGGGCGACCGCCAGGGCGTCCTCCCACGAGGCCGGGACCAGCTCGTCGCCGTCGCGCAGCAGCGGCGTCGTGATGCGCTCCTCGACGTGCGCGGCCTGGTAGGCGAAGCGCCCGCGGTCGCACAGCCAGCCGTCGTCGACGTGCTCGTTGTCGCGGCCGAGGACGCGCAGGACGCGCTCGTCGCGGACGGTGTACGAGACGTTGCACTGCGTCGGGCACAGCGTGCAGACCGAGCCGGACTGCTCGATGTCCCACGGGCGCGCGCGGAAGCGGTACGGCTGCGAGGTGAGCGCGCCCACCGGGCACAGCTCGATGATGTTGCCGCTGAAGGGCGCGACGTACGGGTGGCCGTCGAAGGTCGCGACGTAGGTCGCGGCGCCGCGCTCCTGGAGGACCAGCTGGTAGTCCTCGGAGACCTCCTGCGAGAACCGCACGCAGCGGTAGCAGAGGATGCAGCGCTCGCGGTCGATCGCGATCAGCGGCGACAGCGCGAGCGGCTTCTGGAAGTGGCGCTTGGGCTCGACGAAGCGGGAGCGGCCGCCGCCCCAGCCCATCGAGATGTCCTGCAGCGGGCACTCGCCGCCCTTGTCGCAGACCGGGCAGTCGAGCGGGTGGTTGATGAGCAGGAACTCGACGACGGCCTGCTGCGCGGTGCGGACGCGCTCGGTCTGCGTGTGGACGACCATCCCGTCCTTGACCGGCGTGGAGCACGCGGTCTGGAGCTTGGGGATGCCCTCCACCTCGACCAGGCACATGCGGCAGGCGCCGACGGGCGCGCCGAGCTTGGGCTCGTAGCAGAAGACGGGGATCTCGATGTCGCCGTACTTGGCGGCGTCCACGAGCATCTCGTTCTGCGGGGCGGTGACCTCACGACCGTCGATCGTGAAGGTCACCATCGTGACCTCGGGGCGGGGCATGACGGTGGCTAGACGGCTCCCTGGAGGACCTGGATCGGGGTCTCGAGGGGCTCGTCCGTGCCGAGCTCGTTGCGGCGGCGCGCCTCCTCGATGTACGCCTCGAACTCGGGGCGGAACTTCTCGACCATGGACCCGACCGGCATCGCCATCGCGTCGCCGAGGACGCAGAGGCAGTTGCCGATGATGTTCGTGCAGACCGACGCGGCGATGTCCAGGTCCATCGGGGTGGCCTGGCCCTTCTTGATCCGCTCGAGCATCTTCACGGTCCAGTTCGTGCCCTCGCGGCACGGCGAGCACTTGCCGCACGACTCGTGCTTGTAGAACTCGGCCGTCCAGAGGGCGACGTCGACGACCGACTGGGAGTCGTCGATGACGATGATGGCGCCGGAGCCGAGCATCGAGCCGGCCTTCGCCATCGAGTCGAAGTCGTACGGCAGGTCGAGGTCGTCGGCGGTGAGGACCGGCGAGGACGAGCCGCCGGGGAACCAGAACTTCACCTCGCGCCCGGCCGGCGGGCCGCCGGCGAGGCCGTAGATGATGTCCCGGCTCTTCATGCCGAGCTCGATCTCGAAGTTGCCCGGGTTGCGGACGTTGCCGGAGACCGAGACGACCTTCGTGCCCGACGAGTTCTCGACGCCGATCTTCGCGTACTCGGCGCCGCCCATGTCGATGATCGCCGGGACGCACGAGAGCGTCTCGACGTTGTTGATGAGCGTCGGGCCCTGGTACAGGCCCTGGTTGGCCGGGAACGGCGGCTTCAGGCGCGGGTTGCCGCGCTTGCCCTCGAGCGAGTCGAGCAGCGCGGTCTCCTCGCCGCAGATGTAGGCGCCGGCGCCGCGGTGGACCCACATCGTCAGGTCCAGGCCGGAGCCGAGGATGTTCTCGCCCAGGAAGCCGGCGGCCTTCGCCTCCTCGACCGCCTTCTCGAGGATCGTCGCCTGCAGGTCGTACTCGCCGCGGATGTAGATGAACGCGCGGTTGATGCCGCCCGCGTACGAGGCGATGATCATGCCCTCGATCAGCTGATGCGGGTTCTTCTGCATCAGCTCGCGGTCCATGAACGTGCCGGGCTCGGACTCGTCCGCGTTGCAGCACAGGTACTTGTCCATCGTGCCCTTGGGCAGGAACGAGACCTTGCGGCCCATCGCGAAGCCGGCGCCGCCGCGGCCGCGGACGCCCGAGGCGAGCAGCTCCTCGAGGACGGCCTCCGGCGGCATCTGGAGCGCCTTGCGCAGCGCCTGGTACCCGCCGCGCTCCTCGTACACGCGGAGCGTGTCGAGGCCGGGCTGGTCGATGTCCTTGTAGAGAAGCGTCTGGGTCATGCGTCCTGCTCCGGGCGAGAGGCTGCGGGGTTGACGTTCGGGTCGACGCTCGGGCGGCGCGCGAGCTGCTTGGCCGGGAGGATCTCCTGGCCGGCGCGCACCTGCTCGATCATCTCCGGGACCTCGTCGAGGTCGATCGGCCCGACGTAGACGCCGTCGATCGACGCCATCGGCGCGATGTCGCAGGCCCCGAGGCACTCGAAGCCGCGGACCTCGATCTCGGCGTCGTCGCCGACCTGCGCCTTGACGCGCTCGGCGAGCTCGCGCCCGCCGTTGAGCGAGCACGAGATGTTGGTGCACACGAAGATCCGGTGCTTGCGCTTGGTCTTCGTGTCGTACATGTCGTAGAACGACGCGACCGAGATGAGGTAGCCGGGCGTGAGCCGCATGACGCACGCGACCTGGCGGATCGCCTCGGGCGACGTCCAGCCGTGCAGGCGCTGCGCGGCGGCGAGGGCGGGGAGCGCGGCGGACTTGCGGTCCGGGTAGCGCGACATCAGCTCCTCGATCTCCGCGCGCAGCTCGTCGGGCACCGGCGTCAGCGCCGGGTCCGGGATCTGCTGCGGCTGCTTCGTGAGGTCGGCGGCGTCGTCCCAGCCGGGGACGCGCGAGCCGTTGCCGAAGCGCGGGACGACCTCGTACAGCTCCTGCGGGATCTCGTCGGTCGTGCGGCCGTGCTTGCGCTCGCCGACGTGCAGGTGCGCGCGCGGCTCGGGCGCGTGCGGAGGAGTGCTCACCGGTCGATGCCTCCCAGGATCGGGTCGAGCATCGCGAGCGTCGCGATGAAGTCGGCGATGTACGTGTCGCGGACCATGTCCGGGAACGCCTGGAGGTTCACGAACGAGGGGTCGCGCATGTGCGCGCGGGCCGGCTTGGACGAGCCGTCCGAGCGGATGAACATCCCGTACTCGCCGCGCGGGCCCTCGATCGGGAAGTACACCTCGCCCGGCGGGACGCGGAACCCCTCCGTCACCAGCTTGAAGTGGTGGATGAGGGACTCCATCGAGGTGGCGAGCTCGTGCCGCGGCGGCAGCACGACCTTGCGGTCGTCCGAGCGGTACGGCCCCTCGGGGAGCCCGTCGAGCGCCTGGTCGATGATGTCGCACGACTGGAGGACCTCCTCCATCCGCACGATGTACCGGTCGTAGTTGTCGCCCTCGGTCCCGACCGGGACCTTGAAGTCGAAGTCCTCGTACGAGCAGTACGGCTCGGCCTTGCGCAGGTCCCACGGCACGCCGGCGGCCCGCAGCAGCGGGCCGGTGACGCCCAGCTCGAGCAGGCGGTCGGCCGGCACGGCGCCGATGTGGCGCAGGCGCTGCAGGAAGATCTCGTTCTTGTCGAGGATCGCGCGGTACTGGCCGAGGCGGCTGCGCATCCCCTTGGTGAACTCGCGGCACTTCTCGGCCCAGCCGACCGGGATGTCCTCCGCGACGCCGCCGACCTGGAAGTACCGCGTGTGCATGCGCGCGCCGGTCGACATCTCGAAGAGGTCGAGGATCGCGTCGCGCTCGCGGTAGCCGTACCAGAACATCGAGATCGCGCCGAGGTCGAGCGCGCTGGTCAGCAGCCACAGGAGGTGGCTGTTGATGCGCATCAGCTCCATGTGGATGACCCGCAGGTACTGCGCGCGCTTGGGGATCTCCAGCTCGAGCAGCGTCTCCACCGCGCCGCAGTACGCGTACGCGTTGAAGAAGTACGCGAGGTAGTCCATCCGCTCGACGACGGGGATGCCCTTCCAGTAGGACTTGTCCTCGATCGTCTTCTCGATGCCGGTGTGGACGTAGCCGATGACCGGCTTGGTGTCGCGGACGATCTCGCCCTCGAGCGCCGTGAGGAGCCGCAGCACGCCGTGCGTCGCCGGGTGGTGCGGCCCGAAGTTGATGGTGAGCAGCTCGCGCTCGGGCTCGCGCCCGCCGATCTGCTCCTGCGGCGTCGCGAACTCGACCTCGTTCGCCGCGCCGGTCTGGGTGGAGAGGGTGCCGCTCACTGGGTGTAGTCCGTCCCGCGCGCGTCGTTGTAGGTGAAGAGGACCGGCTCTCCACCGACGGGGAAGTCGCGTCGCTGGGGGTAGCCCTCGTAGTCCTCGGGCATGAGGATCCGGCGCAGGTCCGGGTGGCCGTCGAAGACGACCCCGAACATGTCGAAGACCTCGCGCTCCTGGTGATCCGCGGTGGGCCAGTCGGGCGTCACCGACGGCACGTTGGGCGCCTCGGTGGACACGCGGAGCTTGACCGTCACGCGGTCGACCTCCTTCATGTCCAGCAGCTCGTAGTGGACGCCGAGGCGGGGCTCCTCAGGGTAGTAGTCCACGCCGTGCACGCTCATCAGGGCGGTGAAGCCCTTCCCCTTGAGCTGCTGCAGGACCCAGGCGACCTTCGACGGCTCGACGATCAGCTGCGCCTTCCCGCGGAAGTGCAGCGTGTCGAGGACGGAATCCGGGTCGGCGTCGCGCAGCTCCTGGGCGAGCAGCTCGAGGCCGGTCGCGTCAGGCACGCGTGACGTCCTCTTCGTCGAACACGTTGACGGCGGTCTGCTGGCCATCGGCCGGGACGATCTCCTCCGTGCCGACGGCGCCGTAGCGCTCGCGCCAGCCCAGCGTCGGGTCGTCGAGGACCATCTGGCGGAGCTTGAGGATGCCGTGCTGGAGCGCCTCGGGCCGCGGCGGGCAGCCGGGCACGTGGACGTCGATCGGCATGAACTTGTCGGCCGGGACGATCGCGTAGTTGTTGAAGACGCCCATCGACGAGGCGCAGGCGCCCATCGCGATGGAGAACTTCGGCTCCAGCATCTGGTCGTACAGACGGCGGACGATCGGCGCCATCTTGATCGAGACGCGCCCCGAGATGAACATGATGTCCGCCTGGCGCGGTGAGGCGCGCGCGGCCTCGAAGCCGAACCGCGCGGTGTCGACGCGGGCCGCGACGTGGCCCATCCACTCGATCGCGCAGCACGCCAGGCCGAAGGACATCGGGTACATCGAGTTGCCCCGGGCCCACTTCACGGCCTTGTCGAGCGTGGTGAACATGACCCGCTCCTCGACGTACTTCTCGAGCTCGGCGCCCTCGAGGTCGCCGCGGAGCATGGCGCGCGCGCTGAGCTGCCGCGAGCGGAAATCGGAGGCGGCAGCAGGGGTCCCGCCGCCGTTGGAGCGGATTACTTCCATTCGAGTGCACCTCGACGCCAGACGTAGACGAACGCGGTGAAGAGGAGACCGATGAAGACGATGATCTCCGTCATCGCGAACGTCCCGAACTCCCGCAGGTTGATCGCCACGGGGTAGAGGAAGATGACCTCGATGTCGAACAGGATGAACAGCATCGCGATCAGGTAGAAGCTGATCCCGAAGCGGAACCCGCTGCGGACATCCGACGGCAGACCACACTCATAGGGGTCGGCCGTCGCGTGGATGCTCTTCCGATGCTTCACGCCGAACCAGTGGTTCAGGTAGCTGAAGAGCAGACCGATGGCCGTCCCGAGACCCAGGAAGACGATGGCGGGAAGGTAAGAGCGGAGCATGGCCAGGAGACGTTGTAGCACGCGCTTGTGCGGCACTGTTACTTAGTGCTAAAGCGCGCATGAAGAGCATGGAGAACTTCCTCACGATCATTGCCCTGCTCGCGACCGTCCTGAACGGCATCGCTTCGATCTTCGGTGCCTTGGAGTGGTGGCGGGTGGCCCCCACCCCGCTCGCCTGGCGGCTCATCCGGATCGGCCAGGCGAGCGCGATCCTGCTCGCCGCCGGCGCCGGGATCGCGTACTTCAGCGGGCACGAGCCCGACTCCAGCCTGTTCTGGATCTACGCCCTCGTGCCCGTGGGCATCGGCTTCTTCGCCGAGCAGTTCCGCCTGCTCTCGGCGCAGACCGTCCTCGACGCCCGCGGCCTCGAGGACGCGCAGGCGGTCGGCGCGCTGCCCGAGGCCGAGCAGCGCTCCATCGTCGTGCAGATCGCGCGCCGCGAGCTGGGCGTGATGGCGCTCGCCGCGGGCGTCATCGCGTTCCTGGCGCTCCGGGCGATCGCCGAGGTCCCCGGGTTGTGAACCGACGTCACGCGCCGGGCGGCGCGATCTCGCGGTAGCCGCCCCGCCAGAAGACCAGCGGCTCGCCGTCCGGGTCGGCGTACATGCCGAGCACCCGGCCGACGCCGATCGTGTGGTCGCCGCCGGGCAGCAGCTCCTGCACCTCGCAGGCCAGCCACGCCAGCGCGCCGTCGAGCACCGGGACGCCGTGCTCCTCTGCGTGGGTGACCGCCGCGAACTTCTCGGCGGCGATCCGCTTGGAGGCGAAGACGGCCGCGATCTCCTCCTGCCCGGCGCGCAGGACGTTGACCGCGAACCGGCCCGCGCCGCGGACGACCGGCAGCGTGCGGGAGCCGTTGTCGAACGCGACGACCACGAGCGGCGGGTCGAGCGACAGCGACGTGAAGGCGTTGGTCGTCAGCCCGGCGGGCCCCGCGTCGCCGCTGGCGGTCACGACCGTGACGCCCGTCGGGAAGAGGCCGACGGTGTCGCGGAAGCTCCGCTGGTCCGTGGCTGACGGCCGGCTCATGGAGCCAGCGTATGGCGAGGGAAGGTCCGCCCGGCGCACGGCCGTTCGGTTGCCGCCGTTGAAGGACCGATCGCGAGGGACATCGTCAAGCGAAAGGTCGCTGGCCGGCGCCGGGCACATGTCGTGTTCGTCACTTGGCCCCGGACTCCTCCACGATCAGCTCGCCGTACTGGCCGAGGTCGTCGTGGTTGGCGATCGTGCAGGCCAGCCGGTACTCGCCGGGCTCCAGGTCGTCGAAGGTCACGGCGGCCGACTCGCCCGGCTGCGTGGAGCGCGTGCCGCCGATCTCCTCGACGGGCGCCTCGCTGTCGTGGGGGTCCTCGCGGACGATCTTGACGTTGTGCGTGAGGCGGCCGACGTTGGTCGCGACGATGCGCAGGCGGCCGGCCCGGACACGCACGTCCTGGGGCATGATCCGGTACTCGTCGAGCTTCAGGCGCAGGGTCGAGCCCTCGATCCGGGCGGGCTCCTCGTCGCCGCAGGCGGAGGTCGCGAGGGCGAGCAGGAGCAGGATCGGGATGAACGTGCGGGCAGAGGGGAAGGACATTCAGCGCGACAGTGTCCTAGAGTTCCGGACCCGCATGACCCGACCGTCGTTCAAGCACGCCGCCGCCCTCGTCGTCTGCGCCGCGGCCCTCAGCGCCTGTGGCAGCGAGGAGATCTCCTCCGAGGTCGCCGCGTCCGGCGACAAGAACCTCGAGCGCGGGGCCCAGCTCTTCGCCGATCGCTGCTCGGGCTGCCACACCCTCAGCTACGCCGGCACCCAGGGCTCCGCCACGAAGGTGCGCGACCGCGAGCGCACGGACGGCCCGAACTTCAACGTCCGCCCGGAGGACCGCGAGTCCGTGCTGTACGCGATCCGCAACGGCGGGTTCTCCGGCGCGATCATGCCGCAGAACATCGTCGTGGGCGAGGACGCCGAGGCCGTCGCCGACTTCGTCGCCGAGTTCGCCGGCCGCCAGGCCGACACTCCGGCGTCGCCGGACTCCGGCGAGTAGCCCAGCCGCACCGGCGCGGTCGATGCTCGACGCCAGGCTCCTCCGTCGCGACCCGGACGCCGTGCGCACGGCGCTGGCACGGCGCGGCGACACGGAGTCGCTCGACCGCTGGCTCGAGCTGGACGAGCGCTGGCGTGCCGCGGTCGCGCGCTTCGAGGAGCTGCGCGCCGAGCAGAACGCGGCCTCGCAGCAGATCGGGCGCGCCAAGAAGTCGGGCGAGGACGCCTCCGCCGCCATCGCGCGGATGCAGGAGGTCGCGGGCGAGGTCAAGCGGCTCGGCGCCGAGCGCGACGCGACGGAGGCCGAGCGCGACACGCTGCTCGCGTCGCTTCCGAACCTCCCCGACCCGTCGTCGCCCGACGAGGACACGGTGGTGCGCGAGGTCGGGGACGCCACGAAGACCGGCCGCGACCACCTGGAGCTGGCCGGCGAGCGGATCGACATGGAGCGCGGCGCGCGCCTGTCGGGCTCGCGGTTCCTCTACCTGCGCGGCGAGCTCGTCTTCCTCGAGCTGGCGCTCGTGCGCTGGGTGCTCGAGAAGCTGCGCGGCAAGGGCTTCGAGCCGGTGATCCCGCCGGTGCTGGTGCGCGAGCAGGCGCTCTACGGGACGGGCTTCCTGCCCGACACCGAGCAGCAGATCTACCACCTGCCCGCCGACGACCTGTACCTCGCCGGGACGTCCGAGGTGGCGCTCGCGTCGCTGCACGCCGGCGAGATCCTCGACGCGTCCGAGCTGCCGCTCCGCTACGCCGGGTTCTCCCCCTGCTTCCGCCGCGAGGCCGGCGCCGCCGGGCGCGACACGCGCGGCATGTTCCGCGTCCACCAGTTCGACAAGGTCGAGATGTTCTCGTTCGTCGAGCCGGACAAGAGCTTCGAGGAGCACGAGCGGCTGCTGGCGATCGAGGAGGAGATCCTCTCCGACCTCGGCATCCCCTACCGCGTCGTGGACATCGCGATCAGCGACCTCGGCGCCTCGGCGGCGCGCAAGTTCGACTGCGAGGCGTGGCTGCCCGGCCAGGGCAAGTACCGCGAGCTGACCTCGACGTCGAACACGACCGACTACCAGGCCCGGCGCCTGGAGATCCGGCGGCGCGCGGAGGGCGGCAAGCCCGAGGTGCTGCACACGCTCAACGGCACCGCGGTCGCGGTCGGGCGCACGATCATCGCCCTGCTCGAGAACGGGCAGCGCGAGGACGGCTCGGTCGAGCTGCCGGCGGTGCTGGCGCCCTACGGCGCGCCGGCCGAGCTGCCCGCGCCGTCGGCGTGATCGCCGTCGGCGGCTGAGCCCGCCGCGCCCCGCCCGCGCTGGACGCGCTCGATCGCCGTCTCGCGGTCGGGCAGGATGTCGAACGTCGAGTCCAGGCGCGTGATCTCGAACAGGCGCAGCACCGTCGGGTTGCTCACCGCGAGCGCGAGCGTGCCCTGCTGGCGCGTCACCCGGCGCAGCGCGTTGAGCAGCACGCTGAGCCCCGTCGAGTCGATGAACGCGACGTCCGTCATGTCGATCACCACGCCGCTCTTGCCCGTCGCGATCGCGTCGTTGAGGCGATCGGAGAACTCGGGCGCGGTCGAGACGTGCACCTCGCCGCGGACGACGATCAGGTGCGTGTCGTCGTCGACGGCCTGCTCGTCGAGCTGGAAGGAAGGGGACGCGAACGACATGGACGGGGGCAAGAACGGACCATACACGGACGCCGGAGGCCCGTGCGGCTCCGTCCGTCAGGAGTCCGACACCTCGGCCGGAGCGCCTCGCGGGGCCGAGAACCGGGGCTCGGGCGCGAGCCGGTGGTGGTCGAGCTCGGTGAACGCCTCGACGACCTCCGGGTCGAACTGCGTGCCGGCCGCCTCGACGACCTCCGAGACCGCGCGGTCGATCGACCACGGCGGCTTGTACGGGCGCGCGCAGCACAGCGCGTCGAAGACGTCGGCGACGGCGACGATGCGGGCGGCGAGCGGGCTCGTCTCGCGCTGCAGGCCGCTCGGGTAGCCGGCGCCGTCCCACCGCTCGTGGTGGCGCAGCGCGACGTCCTCGGCGAGCTGGAGGACCGGCGACTCGCTGTCGGCCAGCATCCGCGCCCCGATCAGCGTGTGGCGGCGCATGATCGCGCGCTCCTCGCTCGTCAGGCTGCCGCTCTTGCGCAGCACGTGATCGGGGATGCCGATCTTGCCCACGTCGTGGAGCGGCGCGGCCAGCTCGATGAGCCGGACGGCCTCGGCGTCCAGCCCGAGCTGCACGGCCAGCAGCGCGGCGGTCTGCGCGACGCGGCGGGTGTGGGCGCCGGTGAGGTCGTCGCGGTACTCGGCCGCCAGCGCGAGCCGGTCGAGGACCTCCAGCCGGCTGGCCTCGACCTCGCGGGTGCGCGCGCGGACGCACTGCTCGAGCTCGTCGCCGCGCTCGGCCAGCGCCTGCTCGTGGCGGCGGGCGGCGAGCAGGTTGCGCACGCGCAGCTCCACTTCGAGCGGGTCGAACGGCTTGGTCACGAAGTCGCGCGCGCCGAGCCCGAGCGCCCGGCGGCGCGTCTCGGGCGTGATGTCGGCGGTCAGCACGAGCACCGGCAGCGGCAGGCTGTCCGGGGAGGGCACGGCCGTGCGCAGGTGGCGCATCACCTCGAAGCCGTCGGGGGCCGGCATGTGGAGGTCGAGCAGGACGAGGTCGGGGCGGGTCGCGGTGCAGAGCGCCACGGCCTTGGACGAGTCGGTCGTCGACACCACGTCGCTGACGCCCCAGCGCTCGAGCAGGGTCTCGAGCACGAGGACGTTCGGCTGGTGATCGTCGACCACGACCAGGCGCGCTCCCGCGAAGACGTCTGAGGTCACCCCTGCCCCCATACCCATCAGGGGACCATGATCGAGCCTGATGGACGAATGCACAACTTCCAGGTGAGAAGGCCGCGTTCCTATGATCGCGGCCAGACATGTTCGAACCGGTGCGTACACGTCACACCTTCGAGGAGGCTGCTGAGCAGATCGCCGAGAAGGTGCGCTCGGGCGAGCTGGGGCTCGGCGACAAGCTCCCGGCCGAGCGCGAGCTGGCGGTCCGCATGCAGATCTCCCGGCCCACGCTGCGAGAAGCGGCGCGCATCCTCGTGGAGGCGGGCCTGCTGGAGGTGCGCCGCGGGCCGGGCGGCGGGATGTTCGTGCGCAGCGACGTCGTGCCGGTCGAGCTCGTGCGCCAGCGCTCGTCGCTGCGGCTGGACGAGGTCGCGCAGGTGCTCGAGGCGCGCCGGCTGATCGAGCCGGGCGTCGCGAAGTTGGCGGCTCAGCGCGCGTCCGAGGAGCAGCTCGCGGCGCTCGAGCGGTCGATCGAGTCGATGCGCGAGATCGTGGCGCGCGGCTACCAGGCCGAGGACGAGGACCGGTTCCTGCAGCTCGACATGCAGTTCCACCTCGCGCTTGCGCGCGCGGCGGGCAACCCGACGGTCGAGTCGCTCATGCGCGCGCTCCTGCGGCAGCTGGAGATCGCCCGTGACATGGCGATGCACCTGCCGCTGGTGCCCGAGTGGACGATCGAGATCCACGAGCGGACGCTGTCGGCGGTGCGGTCCGGCGACCTGGACGTCGTGAGCGCGGTGATGGACGAGCACCTCGGCCAGCTCGAGCGGACGGCCAGCGCGGCGGACGAGTAGCGGCTCCGTGCGCTCGTGAGGCGACGCCACGCGGTGCGCGTGCTCCTGCTCGACGACGAGGACCGGCTGCTGCTCTTCCGGGCCGAGGAGCCCGAGACCGGCACTGCCTTGTGGTTCCCGGCCGGCGGGGGCCTGGAGGAGGGCGAGGACGTCCGCGCGGCTGCGGCGCGCGAGGTGGCGGAGGAGACCGGTCTCGCCGAGCTCGTGCTCGGTCCTGAGGTGTGGCGGCGCCGTCACGTCTTCGCGTGGCGCGGCGTCTGGCTGGATCAGCGCGAACGGTGGTTCATGGCCCGCGTGGCGCACTTCCGGCCGGACGGCGCGGGGATGACCGAGGCCGAGAAGGCCGACGTGACCGCGTGGCGGTGGTGGACGCTCGACGAGCTCGAGGCGACGAGCGACGACCTGGCCCCGCGCGCGCTGGCCGCGCACCTGCGGGTCCTCCTCACCGAGGGGCCGCCCGCGAGCCCGGTCGACGTCGGCGTTTGACCACCTGCCGCGGGGCGGCAATAGGTCAACTCCTCTGACCGTCCTGGTAAGGTCGGTTTACCTGTCGCCCTGGGGAGGACGATCTTGCGTTTGCCGACCAGCCCGTCGACGACTGAGCAGCAGCTCCCGATCACGCATGTGGGCGGCAGCGCCGGACCGGTGCGCCCCGCGAAGCTCAGCCGGCCCGAGACGACGCTCGCCGACAAGTACGCCCTGGAGCAGGGGACCGTGTTCCTCTCGGGCATCCAGGCGCTCGTCCGCGTCCTGCTCGACCAGCACCGCGCCGACGTCAAGCGCGGGCTCGACACCGCGACCTTCCTCTCCGGCTACCAGGGCTCGCCGCTCGGCGGGCTCGACCGCGAGGTGGAGCGGCTGGGGCCGCTGGCGGCCGAGCACGCGCTGCATTTCACGCCAGGGCTCAACGAGGAGCTGGCGGCGACCGCGGTGTACGGCACGCAGCTCGTGCAGAACATTCGGTCCCACCCACCCCGGCACGACGGCGTCGTCGGCGTGTGGTTCGGCAAGAACCCCGGGCTCGATCGCGCGATGGACGCGCTGCGCCACGCGAACTTCGCCGGCACGCATCCGAACGGCGGGGCGCTCGCGCTGGTGGGCGACGACCCGTCGTGCAAGTCCTCGACGCTGCCGAGCGCGGCCGAGGCGACGCTGGCGTCGCTCCACATGCCCACCTTCTTCCCCGGGACGCTGCAGGAGGTGCTCGACCTCGGGCTCCACGCGATCGCGTGCTCGCGCGCGTCGGGGCTGTGGAGCGCGCTGAAGGTCGTCACGAACATCGCCGACGCGGCGGGCACCGTGCAGGTCTGGCCGGAGCGCGTGGGGCCGCTGATGCCGACGGTCGAGTGGGAGGGCGCGCCGTACCGCCACGTGCCGAACGGCAACCTGCTCGCGCCGGTCTCGACCGAGCTGGAGCGGACGCTGCTCGGGCCGCGGACCGAGCTGGCGCGCCAGTACGCGCGGCTCAACCAGCTCAACCCGATCAGCGTGCCGACGCGCGACGCGTGGCTCGGGGTCGTCGCGGCGGGCAAGGTCTACTACGAGCTCGTCCAGGCCCTGCGCGACCTGGGGCTGGAGCAGCGCGACCTGGAGCGGGCCGGCATCCGGCTGATGAAGGTCGGGATGCTGTGGCCGCACGACCGGGAGGCGTTCCGCGAGCTGGCGCGCGGGGTCGACGAGGTGCTCGTGGTCGAGGAGAAGCTCGACTACCTCGAGCCGGCGGTGAAGGACGCCCTGTACGGGACGACGGACGCGCCGCGGGTGGGCGCGGTCCGCGCCCCCGACCTCGACGCGGACACGATCGCGCTGGCGGTCGCCGAGCGGCTGACGGCGAAGGGGATCGAGCGCGCGTCGGTGTTCGCGCGGGTCGACGAGATCGCGACGCGGCGCCGCGAGCCCGGGCGGGCGCTCCCGGTGGCGGCGCGGACGCCGGCGTTCTGCTCCGGCTGCCCGCACAACACGTCGACCGCGAACCCCGAGGGGACGCTGCTCGGCGCCGGCATCGGCTGCCACACGATGGTGCTGCTCGCGCCCGAGGGCAAGGGCGAGATCACCGGCATCACGCAGATGGGCGGCGAGGGCGCGCAGTTCGTCGGGATGCAGCCGTTCACCGAGGCCGACCACTTCGTGCAGAACCTCGGCGACGGCACCTTCCACCACTCCGGCTCGCTCGCCATCCGCTTCGCCGTCGCGGGCGGCGCGAACGTCACGTACAAGCTGCTCTACAACGACACCGTCGCGATGACCGGCGGGCAGGACGTGCTCGGCCAGCTGAAGGTGCCGGAGCTGACGCGGTGGCTGGCGCTGGAGGGCGTGCGCAGGATCATCGTCACCACCGACGACCTCGCGAAGTACAAGCGGGTGAAGCTCGACCCGATCGCGTCGGTGCGCCACCGCGACGAGCTCGCAGCGGCGCAGGCGGAGCTGGCGAAGGTGGAGGGCGTGACCGTGCTCCTCCACGACCAGGGGTGCGCGGCCGAGAAGCGGCGGATGCGCAAGCGCGGGAAGGCCTCGACGCCGAAGCAGCGCATCCACATCAACGAGCGGGTGTGCGAGGGCTGCGGCGACTGCGGCGCGAAGTCGGGCTGCCTGTCGGTGCTGCCGGTGGAGACCGAGCTGGGGCGCAAGACGCAGATCCACCAGGCGTCGTGCAACCTCGACTTCTCGTGCGTGAAGGGCGACTGCCCGTCGTTCCTGTCAGTGGAGCCGCGGTCGAAGAAGGCGAAGAAGGCCGTGCCGGCGCCGCCGGCGTCGCTGCCGGAGCCGTCGCTGCGCGTGCCCCGGCACGACGTCCTGATCCGCATGCCGGGCATCGGCGGGACCGGCGTCGTCACCGTGTCGCAGATCCTCCAGATGGCGGCGATGCTCGACGGCAAGCACTGCTATGGGCTCGACCAGACCGGCCTTGCGCAGAAGGGCGGGCCGGTGGTCAGCGACGTCCGGATCGCGCGCGACCGCATCGAGGGGTCGAACAAGGCGGGCGCCGGGACGGTCGACCTGCTGCTCGGCCTCGACGTGCTGGGCGCGGCGAACCCGCGCAACCTCGGCGCGTGCTCGCCGGACCGGACGGTCGCCGTGGTGTCGACCGCGCTCGTGCCCACGGCGACGATGGTGCGCGACGTGTCGGCCGGCTTCCCGAGCGAGCGGCGCAACCTCGCGGCCATCGGGCGGTCGACGCGGGCGGACGAGAACTTCCTGGTCGACGCCGGCGCCGTGAGCGAGGCGCTGTTCGGCGACCACATGCCGACGAACCTCCTACTCCTCGGCGCCGCCCACCAGCACGGCTGCCTGCCGGTGTCGGCGGAGGCGATCGAGCAGGCGATCCGCCTGAACGGCGCGGCCGTCGAGACGTCGCTCGCCGCGTTCGCGTGGGGGCGCGCGACCGTGGCCATGCCGGACGCGGTGACGGCCGCGACCCAGCCTCCGATCCCGGCGTCCGCACCCTCCCCGCGGGCCGCCGGGATCGTCGAGGCCACCGGTGCGCGCGGGGAGCTGCGGCGCCTGCTCGAGGTCCGCGTGCCCGAGTTGCTCGCGTACGCCGGGTCGCCGAAGCTCGCGCGGCGGTACGCCGACGACGTGATGGAGGTCGCGCGGGTCGAGGGAGACCGCGGCGCCCCCGGCGAGACGGCGGTGGCCGAGGCGTACGCGCAGGGGCTGTTCAAGCTCCTGGCCTACAAGGACGAGTACGAGGTCGCGCGCCTGCACCTCGACCCGGTCGAGCGCGCGAAGGTGGCCGCCGAGTTCGGGCCGGACGCGAAGGTCTCGGTCCTGCTCCACCCGCCGCTCCTGCGGGCGATCGGCCTGAAGCGGAAGCTGAAGCTCGGCCCGTGGTTCACGCCGGCCTTCCACGTCCTGCGCGCGATGCGCCGCCTCCGCGGCACCCCGCTCGACCTCTTCGGCCTCCCGCAGGTCCGCCGCGTCGAGCGCGCGCTCCCCGACGAGTACCGCGCGCTCGTCTCCCGCGCCCTCGACCAGCTGACGCCGTCGAACCACGCCACGGTCGCGAAGATCGCGGCGCTCCCCGACCTCGTCCGCGGCTACGAGGACATCAAGCTCGCGTCGGTCGAGCGCTTCCGCGCGGAGGCCGCGCGGCTGGAGGCCGAGCTGGCGTCACCGGGCGCGGCCGCGGGCGGCGGCCACGTTGCGGAGGAAGCGGCGGGCGCCTGAGGCGACGAGACCCGCGGCCGCCGCGCGCGGCGCGAGCTGGTTGAGGGCGAAGAAGGGGCGCATCGGGCGGGCGGTGACGAGGACGTCGGGGCGGTCGCGCGCGATCGCGTCGGCGACGGCGGCGGCGACCTGCTCGGGCTTGGAGGTGCCGAGCGTGACAGGCGCGCGGTGGCCGGTCTGCGCCATCCGCGCGTACATGCCCTCGCGGGCGACGAAGCCGGGGCTGACGGAGGAGAACGAGACGCCCGTGCCGCGGTGCTCGAGCCGCAGCGACGCCATCAGCTCAATCAGCGCCGCCTTCGTCGTCGCGTAGCTGGCCAGGTACGGCGACGGGCCGCGGCCGGAGATCGACGCGACGCCCACGACGTGGCCGCGCCGGCGCGCGAGCATCCCGGGGAGCGCGGCGCGTGTCAGCAGCATCGGCGCGGTGACGTTGACGCGGACGATCTCCTCCAGCTCCTCCGGCGACTCGGCCGTGTACGCGCCGGTGTGCTCGACGCCCGCGCAGTGGACGAGCCCGTCGAGCGGGCCGGCCAGCGCCTCGGCGCGGTCGACGAGCTGCGCCGTGGCGACGCGGTCGAGGAGGTCGCACGTGAGGTGCGCGGCGGCGGGCGCGGCGTGCAGGCGCTCCTCGTCGCGGCCGGTCGCGACGACCCGCGCGCCGCGCGCCGTGAGGGTCGCGGCGACGTGGCGGCCGATGCCGCCGCTCGCGCCGGTGAGGAGGATCGTGCTGCCGCCCAGGTCCACTACCGGACCCGGGCTACCCCGTCGAGCAGGCTGGACGCGCCGACCGCGGTGGGGATGGCGTCCAGGAGCGCTTCCGCCGCGGCGAGGTCGTGGGGCTTGGCGGCGTCGGAGGAGACGATCGCGACCGGCGTGGCGACGGGCTCGAGGATCGCGTGGCCGAGCGGGAGCGTCGCGAGCGCGCCGAAGTCCACGATGCGCGGGCGGGCCTCCGCGATCGCGGCCGGGCCGCCGGCGCGCAGCTCGGTCTCCAACGCCGCGCGCTCCTCCGACAGCGCCTCGGTGGCCTCCGGCACGAACATGTACGCGGGCGGGTCGACGAGCACCGCGCCGCGCGCGAGCTCGGGGTGGCGGAGCACGACGTCGAGCACGATCAGCGCGCCGAGCCCGTCCCCGACGAGGATCGCGGGGTCGCCGGCGACCGTCCGCACGATGGCGGCGAGGTCCTCGGCCTGCTCGTTGACCGTCGTCCGCTCGTACGGCTCGGGCGCGCCCGACGCGCCGTACCCGCGCCGGTCGTACGCGATCACCCGCCCGGGGAGCTCGTCGTACGGCCAGGCGGTCCCACCCATCCCGTGCACGAGCACGATCGGCGGACCGTCCGCGCCGGGCGCGAACTCGTGAACGGACAGGGCGACCCCCGCGGCCTCGACGAGCATGCCGTCTATCTCAGCAGGCGGGCGAGGAGCGAGCGGCGCGCGCGCAGCGGCCCTCGCGCGGCGCCGGTGCCCGCGGGATGGTGGAGCGGGTCGGAGCGCGCGGGGCGGCGGCCCGTCGCGTAGTAGCGGTGGACGAGGCCGAGCACCCGCTCCCCGACCCACGGCAGCCGCCACAGCGTCAGCCAGAACCGCGCCTCGCCGCCGGCGACCACGTCGCGGGAGGTGCGGGGGCGGCCGGGGCGACGGCGCGGGCGCGCGGCCTCGACGATCGCCTCCGCGACGACCTCCGGCGCGTAACCCCACGGCGGCGTGCGCGGGAGGCGTCCGGTGGCGCTCGTGACGCTCCCCCACACCGGCGTGGCGATCGCGCCGGGGTCGACCATCACGATCCGGACCGGCGAGCGCGCCGCGCGCAGCTCGATGCGCAGCGACCGCACGAACGAGCGCAGCGCGGCCTTCGACGCCGCGTAGGCGCTGAACGAGGGCAGCGGCGTGCGGGCGTTGATGGAGCCGGTCACGACCACCGTCCGGACGTGCGGGAGCGCGGCGCGCACGACGTTCACCGCGCCGAGGAACGTCACCGCCACCGTCCGGTCGAAGTCCTCGGCCGCCACCTCCGCGAACGGCCCGTAGACCATCGCCGCCGCGTTCACCACGACGACGTCGAGCCCGCCCCACTCCTCGACCACGCGCGCCACCGCCGCATCCACGGCCGCGCGGTCGGCGACGTCCGCCGGCACGACGAGCGTGCGGCCGCGGCAGCGCGCGGCGACGGCGCGCAGGCCGTCCCCGCTGCGGGCGAGCAGCGCGACGTCCGCGCCCGCGGCGGAGAACGCGACGGCGGCGGCCGCGCCGACGCCGCTCGACGCGCCGGTGATCAGGACCCGTGAGGAGACCATGGCGCGGGGAGTACCCTGCGAACCATGGAAGGCGGCTTCCCATTCGGCTTCGGCGGGGGCGACCCCGACGAGCTTCGGCGCCAGTTCCAGGAGTTCGCTGAGCAGCTGCAGGGCAGCCAGCGCGTCGCCTGGGCCGACAACGCCATCAAGCTGGCGGTCGACATGACCGTGGCCTCGATCAACCGCGTGAACGTCCAGGGCACGCCCGAGCAGCAGGCGCAGCAGCTCCGGTCCGTCATGGCGACGGTCTTCCCGGAGGCGGTCACGCTCGTGCGCGAAGCGCGCGAAGGGCTGCGCTAGCGGCGAACGCCGTCAGGCCGCGCGGCGGGACGAGCGCCCGCCGTGCCTGCGCCGCTTGGCCTCGATCGCGGCCTGGTCGGCGACGGCCAGCAGGTCCTCCGGCGTCTCCCCGTCCTCGGGGAAGATCGCCCAGCCCGCGCTCACGCTCATCCCTTCGAGGCCCTCGACGGCCTCCGCGACCGCGCGCTGCAGCCGCCCGGTCAGCCGCTCGGCGACCTCCTCGCCCGACTCGGGCGCGAGCACGCAGAACTCGTCGCCGCCGAGCCGCACGACCGTGTCCTGCGACCGCACCGCGCCGTCCAGCGCGCCCGCGATCTCCCGCAGCACCTCGTCGCCCGCCGCGTGGCCGTAGCGGTCGTTGACGAGCTTGAACCCGTCGAGGTCGAGCGCGATCACCGCGAAGCGCCGCTGGTGGCGGGCGTGGCGCGCGACCTCGTAGTCCATCCGCTCCTCCAGCGCACGCCGGTTCGCCAGCCCCGTGAGCGCGTCGCGGAGAGAGAGGCGGCGCAGCGCGGCCTCCCGCACGGCGACCCGGCGCTGGAGGAGCGCGCCGCCGACCGCGGCGGGGACGGCGAGGAGGATCGCGCCGGGCCCGAGGGCGGCGCCGGCGAGGGCGAGGAGCGCGGCGGCCGCCGCTGCGAGGCAGGCAGCGCTCTTCATGCTGGAAAGTGGTTCTACACGCCCGCCCGGACGCCTTCGGCCGGATCGTTGGCGTCTTCCCGCTCGCGCGCCCGCGACTCGCGGCCCGCCGCGATGACCTCCTTGAACGAGCGGAAGCGGAAGATGAAGAAGAGCGCCAGGAAGCCGACGCCGAGCATCCACACCGCGATCGCGATCTGCTGGCCGACGCTGTAGGCGGCGACCGTCGCACCGGTCGCCGTCCCCGCGAAGACCTTCACGAGCAGCGCCTGCTGCACCCCCGCGCCGCCAGGCGTGAACGGGACGACCGCGGCCACCGCGTTCACTCCCAGCACCAGCAGCACGTTGCGCACCGAGCCGCCGACCTGGAAGGCCTCGAGCAGCATCCAGAACGCGAAGAAGCGGAAGCCCCAGCCCGCGAACTGCACGAGCCACACCTCGCGGAAGTAGCGCCGCCGGTCGCGGAGGATCGTCAGGCCCTGCCGCACGCGCTCCCAGAACGCGACGACGCGCGCCGACAGCAGCGCGAACGCCACGAGCCCGGCGATCATCAGCGCCGTCAGGAGGAAGAGCGTGAAGCGCGGGTGGCCGGCGAAGAACTGCAGGTCGAACGCCGGGATCTTCGAGAAGTCCGGCGGCTTGGGGAACACGCCCTGCGAGAACGCGAACGTGAGGATGAACACCGCCATCGTCGCGTCGAACACGTTCTCCACGACCATCGCCGACGCCACCGCCGGGTACGACGACCGCGGCACCGACGACTTGGTCAGGAAGAGCCGGATGACGTCGCCGCCGCGCGCCGGGACGATGCCGTTGAAGCCGTACGCCGCCACGTACGCGCCCCAGATGCGGCGGAACTCGAACCGCTCGTCCGGGTACGCCGCGCGCAGGATGTGGAACGAGGCCCGCGCGCGCAGCGTCAGGTAGACGGTGAACGACAGGAGCCCGAGCAGGAGCGGGATGAAGCTGATGCTCGCCAGCGAGTCGAAGAACGACCCGACCGCGTCGAAGAACGACTCCAAGGACGATCCGATCGACGCCACGAACACTGGACGTTCACCGTAGTAGGCGCGCACGCGCGTAGCGTCCCGCCTCGTGAGCTCCCGCGTCGTCGCGCTGCCGGACGGGCGCACGCTCGGCTACGCCGATTGGGGACCGCCCGACGGGCGCGCGGTCGTCTACCTCCACGGCGCGCTCGGCTCGCCCCTGCGCCGCTGCCCGCGCACCGAGGCGCTCCTGGACGAGCTCGGCGTCCGCTACCTGCTCGTCCAGCGGCCCGGCTTCGGCGCGTCGACCCCGCAGCCCGGCCGCACGCTGCACGGCTTCGCCCGCGACGTCGAGGCGCTGGCGGACGCGCTCGGCCTCGACGAGCTCCTGCCGCTCGGCGTGTCCGCGGGCGGCCCGTACGCGGCGGCGGTGGCCCACGCGCTCGGCCCCGACCGCGCACCCGCCGCGGCGATCGTCAGCGGCGTCGGCCAGCTCCCCGCCGCCGGGCTCGCCCGCGCGGTGCTCGCCGCGAAGCCCGCCACCGCGCGCCGCGCGATCGACGCGCTGCTGCGGGCCGCGCCGGTCCAGCGCTGCGGCGGCGACGCGACGGCGCTGCTGGAGGACCTGCGGCTCGTGTTCGGCGACTGGGGCTTCGACCCGGCCGGCGTGCGCGCGCAGGTGACGCTGTGGCACGGCACCGCCGACCCGCTCGTGCCGCTCGACCACGCGCTCGCGCTGGCGATCACGCTCCCCCGCTGCACGCCCGCGCTCGCGCCGGGCGAGGGCCACTTCTTCTTCCGCCGCCGGATGGGCGACGTGCTCGAGGCCCTGCTTCAGCGCGACGAGAGGATCGCCCGCGCCACGAGCTCGGGGCCGTCCCACGTCGGCACGTGACCGCAGTCGGTCAGCCAGATGTGCCGCGCCTGCGGGATCTCCGTGCGCGCCCGGCCGGCCTGCCGGGGGATGAGCAGCCGGTCCTTCTCGCCCCACGCGACCGTCACCGGCCCGCGCACGTCCTTGCCACCCGTGAACGTCCGCTGCCCCATCGCGTCGAGCGTGAGCTTCCAGCCCGGCGACGCCGCCAGGTTGCGCAGCGCGCCCGCGGCCGCCTCGACCGGCATCCGGTCGGCGTGCGCGACGAGCTGCGCGTTGGCCGCCTTGCGCACGCGCGGGTTGGCGAGCACCGTCTCCGCGCGCGGGCCGACCAGCGTCGCGGCCGCGTGCGCGATGCGGAGCGAGATCGTCGCGTAGCGCTGCTCCCCGCGCGTCCAGAACCCGGCGGGCGACAGCGCGCACGCCGACAGGGTGCGGCCGCGCTTGGCCAGCTCCAGCGCGACCCACCCGCCGAGCGAGTTGCCCGCGACGTGGACCTGCCCGACGCCCTCCGCGTCGAGGAACGCCTCGATGCCGTCGGCCAGCCCTTCGGGATCGGGCGTCTTGCCGGGCGGCAGCAGCGGCGAGCCGCCGAAGCCCGGCATGTCGAGCGCCAGCACGTCGTGCTCGGCCTCGAGCGCCGGCAGGACGGGCTCCCACATCTGCCACTGGGAGCCGATGCCGTGGAGGAGCACCAGCGGCTCGCCGGCGCCTCCGCGATGGTGGGACAGGCTCATGGCCGCGGCACGCTACTCGACGGTGTGCCCGGCCGCGTGGAGCGCGGCCACCGCCTCCTGCACCTTCACCTGTGGCACGAGCACAACGTCGGTGTCGTAGGTGGCGAGCGTGAAGATCCACACGCCGGCCTCGGCCAGCGGCGCGGCGATCGAGGCCATGACGCCGGTCAGCTCGAACGCGAGCGGGCCGGTGACCTCCAGCGCGCGGAACCCCCGCTCGGCGACGGCGTCCTCCGGCACGACCTCCTCCGGCGCGACGAGCGACAGCTCCTCCCCGCGCCGGACCGCGGCGGCCAGCGGCGCGTCGAACGAGAACCACGCGGGCAGCGCGTCGACCTGCACCACGGCGTAGCGGCCGGGGAGCAGGCGGAGCGTCAGGCCCGGCATCAGCTCTCCGCCCGCCCGAGCCACTGCGGCGTGTCCGGCGCCTCCCACGCCCGCAGCCGCGCGACGAGCCGCTCCGGGTCGTCGTCGACGAGCAGGCGCGCGCGCGTGCCCTCGCGCAGGAAGCCCTCGGCCATCGCCTCGTCGAGGAACGCGAGCAGCCCGTCGTAGTAGCCCTCGACGTTGAGCACGCCGAGCGGGCAGCGGTGCACGCCGAGCTGCGCCCAGGTGTAGACCTCGATCAGCTCCTCCAGCGTGCCGATGCCGCCCGGCAGCGCGACGAACGCGTCCGACAGCTCCGCCATCAGCGCCTTGCGCTCGTGCATCGAGCCGACGACGCGCAGGTCAGGCAGCCCGGTGTGCGCGCGCTCGCGGTCGCGCAGCTGCTCGGGGATGACGCCCGTGACGTGGCCGCCGGCGGCCAGCGCGGCGTCGGCCAGCGCGCCCATCAGGCCGGCGCGGCCGCCGCCGTAGACGACACCGATGCCCGACTCGGCGAGGTGGCGGGCGAGCGCTTCGGCGCCGGCGCGGTAGGCGGGCTTCGCCCCATCGAGGGAGCCGGCGTAGAGGCAGACGTTGCGGAGCTCGGTCACGCCGCACAGCCTGCCAAAAGGAAGCGCCCTCTCGAGAGGGCGCTTTGGGTAGTCCTGCCTCCCTGGCAAGGGAGGTATCGACGGGAACAACGTCCGTCCGCTCTGCGGATGACCTCTGTCCTGTACGTCGTTTGTAGCAGCTGACGCGAGCGTGTCAAGCGCCGATGTTCATGGCACTACTTTGGTTCTCCGCATGAGCGCCACGGTTGAGCTGGGGCTGCTGATCGCCGTCGCCACCGCGCTCACGTCGATCGTCGGCTTCCTCTACAAGCACCGCGGGTCGGTCGAGGCCCCGCCGATCGAGTTCACCCGCCCCATCTCCAGCTCGATCGCGCTGTTCAGCTCGCCGTGGTACGTGCTGGGCATCGTCGTGGCGCTCGGCTCGTGGGGCCTGCACGTCGCCGCGCTCGCGCTCGCGCCGATCTCGCTCGTGCAGGCGACGATCGCGGGCTGCCTCGTGCTGCTCACGCCGATCGCGCAGAAGCTCTTCCGCCACCCGGTGACGCGGCGCGAGTGGGTCGGCGTCGCGCTGACCGCGGCGGGCCTGTGCATCCTCGCCGCGACGCTGTCGGGGACCGGCGACGAGGCGCACAGCGACTTCGCGGCCGGGACGCTCGCCGGCTACGTCGGGCTGGCGACCGTGATCGGGCTGCTCGTCGTGCCCTTCGCGTTGGAGGGCGCCCGCGCCGGCGCGATCATGGCGATGTCGGCGGGCCTGCTGTGGGGCGGCTCGGACGTGTCGATCAAGGCGCTCACCGGCAGGCTCGAGGACGAGGGCGTGCTCGGCGTCCTGATCCACCCGCTCGCGCTGGTGATCCTCGTGCTGTCGCTGCTGGGCCTGCTCGTCTCGGCCCGCTCGCTCCAGATCGGCCGCCCCGTCGCGGTGATCGCGGTGACGAGCGCGACCGCGAACGTGATCACGATCGCGTCCGGTCCGATCGTCTTCGGCGAGCCGCTGCCTGAGGACCCGCTCGGCCTCGCGCTGCGCGTCGGGGCGTTCGCGCTGGTGATCACCGCGGCGGCGCTGACGCCGCCGCCGGGCGCGGGCGTGGTCGAGCCCGAGCCCGCCCCGGCGCGCTAGCCGACCGGCGCGGGCGGGCGGTCCGCCTCGTCCGCGACCACGCGCGCGAGCTGCGTGCGGGACCGGACGCCGAGCTTCTTGTAGATGCCCGACAGGTGGTGCTCGATCGTCTTCGGGGAGAGGAACAGCGCCGCGCCCGCCTCGCGGTTGGTCATGCCCTGGGCCACGAGCAGCGCGATGCGCCACTCCTGGCCGGAGAGCTGCGCCATCGCCGCCCGGCGCTCGCTCGCGGCCGCCGCGGCGGCGTCCTCCTTGGGCGTGCCGCTGCCCGACGCGGCGGCCGCGCGGCGTGCCCGCTCGACCCAGGGCTTCGCGCCGACACGCTCGAACTGCTCCAGCGCCCGGCGCAGCGGCTCGCGGCTCTCGGGGCGGCGGCCGGCGCGGCGCAGGCGCTCGCCGAGGAGGAGGTCGGTCCGCGCCTGCTCGAACGGCTGCGCGGTCCCGGCATGGAGCTCGAGCGCCAGCAGGAAGTGCTCCTCGAACGCATCGTCGGGCGCGAGCAGGCCGCGGCACCGCTCCACGCACGCGCGCGACCAGAACAGCTGCGTGCGCTCTGCGTCGCGCGCGAACTCGGCCAGCACCTCCTCCGCCTCGTCGCGCGCGCCGATCAGCAGCAGCGCCTCCACGAGGTCGGCGTGGAACTGGGCCAGCGACGGCTCGCCCCAGTGGAGCTCGACGTAGCGCCGGCGCGCGCCGCGCAGGACCTCGGCGGCGGCCGCCGCGTCGCCGGCGACGAGCTCGACGAGGCCGAGCGCGCTGCGCGCGTGGATCTCCAGCGCCCCGTAGCTGACGGTGAGCACCATCCGGAGCGCCTCGCGGCCGCGCTCGCGCGCCTGCTCGATCCGCCCCGTGAGCGCGTCGATGCGGGCCATCTTCGCCAGCGCCAGCCCGAGGATCCCCCCGAAGCCGACCTCGCGCCCGAGCCGCAGCGCCTCCTCGGCGTCGGCCAGCGCGCTCTGCCAGTGGCCGCGCCGCTGCTCGAGGTCGCTGCGGACCGTGAGCGGGTAGACGAGCCGCGTCACGGCGCCCGCCTCGCGCGCCTCGCGGATGAGGTCGTCGATGAGGTCGAACGCCTGGTCGTAGCGCTCGGTCCAGATCTGCGCGTGGGCGACCATCTGGACGATCTCCGCCGCGTCCTCGCCCGCCGGGTCGAGCAGCGGCAGGCCCGCGTCGATCAGCGCGAAGCCCTCCAGCGGGCGGCCGAGCGGGACGAGCGCCTCGCCCTCCACGACGTCGCACGCGGCGCGGATGCCGGGCACGTCGCCGGCCAGCTCGCGCGCCTTCCGCGCGGTCGCGGCGAGCGGGAGCATGTCGCCCTCGCCGAGGTAGCCGGCGGCGGCGAGCAGGAGCGTCTGCGCGGCCTCGACGCGGTTGCCGGCCGCCTCCAGCTCCGCGGCCTCGCGCTCGACCAGCTCGATGCCCTCGCGCGGGGTGCCGAGCCGCATCGCCGCCAGGCCGAGCAGGCGGCGGACCTCCGAGCGCAGCACGGGCTCGAGCGCCGCGTCGCGGTCCAGCTCCCCCAGGTCGTGCAGCGCGCGCTCGCTGTCGCCGCCGACCAGCGCGTCGCTGGACGCGTCGAGCATCCGGCGCCGCGCGTCGGCCGGGTCGGGCGAGAGCGCGGCGGCGCGGCGGAACGCATGCGCGGCCTCGACCGGTGCGCCGCGGCCGCGGGCGTCGAGCGCCGCCGACTCGAGCGCGAGCGCGACCTCCTCGTCGGGGCCCGGCGCGGCGGCGGCGAGGTGCCAGGCGCGGACGCGGTCGTCGGGCGCGACGGCGGCGAGCGCCTCGTGGACGACCGCGCGGTCGCTCTCCGACAGCGCGTGGTACGCGGCAGCGCGGACGAGCGGGTGGCGGAACGCGAGCGTGCCGTCGCCCAGCCGCAGGACGCCGGCCTGCTCGGCGGCGGTCAGCGCCGACGGCGGCAGGCGCAGGTCGGCCATCGCGCGCGCGAGCATGTCGGCGCGCGGGGGGTTCATGGCGGCGGCGAGCCCGAGCGCGTTGCGCGCGTCCTCGGGCAGGTTCGCGATGCGGCGGGCGAACAGCTCCTCCACCCGCGTGCCGGTCGGCAGCGGCGTGCGGAGCGGGTCGCGGCCGGTGCGCTCGCGCTCGCTCAGCGCGGCGGGCAGCTCGGTGAGCGCGAGCGGGTTGCCGCCGGTCGCGGCGTGGAGCGCGTCGGCGACCGTGGGCACGACGCCGTGCGCCTCGACCAGCCGGCGCGCGTCGGCCGCGGCGAGCCCGCCGAGGTGCAGCGTGTCCAGGCGGGCGTCGGCCGGCTCCCACCCCTCGCCGTCGCGCGCGGCGAGCAGCAGCCCGACGCCCTCGGCGCCGAGCCGGCGGGCGGCGAAGAGGAGCGCGTCACGCGTCGCGCGGTCGAGCCACTGGACGTCGTCGGCGATCACCAGCAGCGGCTGGCGCTCGGCCGCCGCGGCGAGCAGGCCGAGCAGCGCGACCGGCACGGTGAAGCGGTCGGACGCGACCGACGGCTCCAGCGACAGCGCCGACCGCAGCGCGCGCGCCTGCACGTCCGGCAGCTGCTCGAACAGGTCGAGGAACGGCATCGCGAGCGCGTGCAGGCCCGCCCACGGGATCTCGCCCGCGCCCTCGTAGGTGCGCACCGGCAGGAGCCGGAAGCCGTCGCGCGCGGCCTCCTCCGCCAGCGTGAGGAGGAGGGCCGTCTTGCCGATCCCGGCGTCGCCGTGCACGACCAGCGCGAAGCTCTTCCCGTCGCGCGCGTCGGCAAGCAACCCGCGCAGCCGAGCGAGCTCCGTCTCGCGTCCCAGCAGCACGCGTTGAGGGTAGTTCGCAGGCATCGGGGGGTTAACCCCCGAATCGCATCAACGTGCCGGATTTCCGGTCTAAGGTGCGCCTAACCCATGGCCGTCACGACTTCGCAGACCCCCGCGTCGGCGCCGCTGCGCGACGACGTCCAGCCCGTCGAGAACGAGAAGCTCGACCGCTTCCTGACCGGCACCGTGACCGTGGTCCCGTTCATCGGGCTCGGGATCGCCGCCTGGCAGACGTGGAACTCCCTCCTGCACTGGCACGACATCGTCGTGTTCGTCGTCATGTACCTGATCTGCGCCCTCGGCGTGACGATCGGGTTCCACCGCCATCTGACGCATCGCGCGTTCAAGACGTCGCCGTTCTTCCGCGGCACGCTCGCGGCGATGGGGTCGATGGCGATCGAGGGCCCGGTCACCTCGTGGGTCGCCGACCACCGCAAGCACCACACGTTCGCGGACGAGGAGGGCGATCCGCACTCGCCCCACGTCGACCACGGCGGCGGGCTCAAGGGCACGCTGAAGGGCCTGTTCCACGCACACGTCGGCTGGCTCTTCATCCACACCCAGCGCGGCCTGAAGACGCGCTACGCGCGGGATCTGCTCAACGACCCGGTCATCAGCCGCATCGACCGCCAGTTCCTGTTCTGGGTGCTCGCGGGCTTCGCGCTGCCGTTCGCGCTCGGCGGCCTGCTGAGCTGGTCGTTGGAGGGCGCGCTGACCGGCCTGCTGTGGGGCGGCGCGATCCGGATGCTCGTCGTCCACCACGTGACGTACAGCGTCAACTCGATCTGCCACGTCTTCGGCCGCAAGCACTACGAGACCGAGGACGAGTCGCGCAACGTGTGGTGGCTGGCGCTGCCGACGCTGGGCGAGGCGTGGCACAACACGCACCACGCCTTCCCCACGTCCGCCGTCCACGGCGTCGACAAGCGCCAGATCGACGTCTCCGGCTCGATCATCAACCTGCTCGAGCGGCTCGGCATCATCTGGGACGTCGTCCGCGTCCCGGAGGAGCAGCTCGCCGAGCGGCGGGCGCGCTAGCGCACGATCGACCCGGTCAGCGGCAGGTCGCGCGAGGACGCTCCCACCTTCACCTGGTAGCGCCCGGGCGCGACCCGCCAGCCGCCGGCCGCCTCGTCCCAGTAGGAGAACGCGCGCTCGTCGAGCGTGAACGTCACCCGCTTGGACCGGCCCGGCGCGAGCGTGACGCGCTCGAAGCCCTTGAGCTGCGACGGCGGCTGGACGATCTCCGCGCTCGGCTGCGGGAGCCCGAGGTAGAGCTGCGGCACGGCGGTGCCCGTGCGGCGGCCGGTGTTGGTGACGGTGAAGCTGACCTGGCGGCCGTCGATGCGCAGGCCGCGGTAGGCGAAGCGGGTGTAGGTGAGCCCGTGCCCGAACGGGAACGCGACGCCGCGCCCGTGCTGGTCGAACCAGCGGTAGCCGATCAGCACGCCCTCCTTGTAGGTCACGCGTTCGCCCACGCCCGGGTACGCCTCAGGGTCGGCCGTGCCGTTCACCGGCCCGTCCGCCTCGCTGATGGGGAACGTCGCGGGGAGCCGGCCGCCCGGCTCCGCCTCGCCGAGCAGGACCCGCGCGATCGCCGTGCCGCCGTTCTGGCCCGGGTACCAGGCCTCGAGAATCGCCGGCACGTCGCCCCGCCACGGCGTCAGGACCGGCCCGCCGCTCTGGAGGACGACGACCGTGCGCGGCTGCGCGGCGGCGACCGCCTCGATGAGCGCGTCGCGGTCGACGCCGTCGGTGGCGCCGCAGTTGAGGCCGAGGCACGGCTTGTCGACGCCCTCGGTCATGTTGTCGCCGACGACCACGATGGCCGCGTCGGCGTGCCGGGCCAGGTTGGCGGCGCGGGCCGCGTCGGTGCCGTCGTCCTCCCAGACGTGCTCCTCGCCGAGCCGGTCGCGCAGCGCCTGGAGCGGCGTCGTGGTCTTGTACGCCTTGATCGCCGACGAGCCGCCGCCGTTCTTGATCGTGTCCGCCTCCGGGCCGATCACGGCGACCTTCTCCAGGGTGCGCGGGTCGAGCGGGAGCGTCGCGCCCTCGTTCTTCAGCAGCACCGTGCCCGCGGCCTCGATCTCGGCGGCGGTCGCGTCGTGCGCGGCCTGGTCGATCTGCGCCTCGTCGTCCACGTACGCGGCGCGGTCGAAGAAGCCGTGGGCGAAGAGCGTGCGGAGGATGCGCCGGACGGCGCCGTCGACGTGGGCGGTGGTCGCCTGCCCGGTGGCGAGCGCGGCGTTGACGCGCAGCGGGGCGTAGGTGATGCCGGGCCAGATGTCGAGGTCGAGCCCGTTCCGCAGGCCGCCGACGGTGGTCTTGCCGGCGCCGTAGTCGGTGAGGACGAAGCCCTGGAAGCCCCAGTCGCCCTTGAGGATGCCGTTGAGCAGGTGCTCGTTCTCGCAGCCGTACTGGCCGTTGATGCGGTTGTACGAGCACATCACGCTGCCGACGCCGCCCTCCTTCACGGCGGCCTCGAACTGCGGCAGGTAGATCTCGCGCAGCGTCCGCTCGTCCACGCGCGCGTCGACGGTCATGCGCGAGCCGATCAGCGCGCCGCCGATCGGGGCGCCCGGGATCTGGACGCCGATCCCCTCCTGGTTGTTGACCGCGTAGTGCTTGACGTTGCCGATGACGCCCTGGGCCTGGAGGCCCTTCGTCCAGCCGACGGCGAGCCGGGCCGCGAGGTACGGGTCCTCGCCGAAGTACTCGAACGTGCGCCCGTTGCGTGCGGTCCGCAGCATGTTCACCGCGGGCGCGAAGACGACGTCGTTGCCCTTCTTCTTCGCCTCGTCGCCGATCACCGCGGCGTGCTTCGCGGCGAGGTCCTGGCTGAACGTCGACGCGAGCGCCATCGGGGACGGCATCGCGGTCGCGTTGCCCTGCCGCGTGCCGACCGGCCCGTCCGAGAAGTACACGGGCGGCAGCCCGACCCGTTCGACCCCGTTGCTCGTCCCGGTGTGCGTCCCCGGCTGCCCGGCCGCCCCCAGCAGCTCGTCGCCGGCCAGGAGCGAGATGCGCTCCGCGCGCGTGAGCTGGTCGAGCAGGAGCTGCGCCCGCTCGTCCGCCGACTTCGTGGTGTCGCACCACGGGCGCGTCGTGGGGTCGCCGCACCGCCCGGCGGCGCTCGCGGCGGTGGCGGGGCTGAGGACCGCGAGCGCGGTGACCAGCGCGCCGGCGGCGAGGAGAGAACGGGACACGTGTTCCACAACGCGCCCGGCGCCGCGGACTTGCGGTCGCCCGGTACTCGCGCGCCAGACCGATCATGCTGTGACGCGGTGGGGCTTGGTCGTCGCGCGGACGCGGGGTGGGTTCGCTGACCCCCGCCACGTCCGCCGCACTGCGATACCTCGCCCCCCTCCACCCACCGCACCACCCGCCGCCCGGTGTGGCCCTGTCGGCGGCTGCCCTACGCGGCGACGTCAACGTCGCATGCGCGCGCCCCGACCGCGCGGGTGACGTTGTGCCCCCCATGCGGGACCAACGTCACTTCGAGAGGCGGTGCGGTCTCGCGCGGGTACGTTGACGTGGGGCGAAGCCGAGCGCTCGCCTGCGCCACTGCGCGAGGACTTGTTCGGAAGCAGTGAGATGCCGACGCCGCGACGGACTTGTGGGGTGGGTCCGCGCCCCACGAAGCGAGTGGCTCGCCCGCGTTGCCCAACGCCGGCAGCTTGATGCCGACGCTCGACGGGTACAAGTCCCCTGACCGCTTCGACGACGGTCAAGCGAGAACGAGACCACCTGGAGGTACCGACGAATGAGGCTTGTAACCCACACAAAGGAGACGAGATGCCATTGCATCGCGTTCCGTCCGGCGAACCCGCCGGCCCCCGCTCCGCTTCAACGCGTGAACGCGAGAAGCCGAAGCCCAGATCACTAGCCCCTCGAGCCGAACCGGACGCGCCGGCACGAACGGGAGACCCTGGCCGCGTCCGCGACAAGCTGCGTTCGTGGATCGACGTCGTCTACATCGCGGTGAAGGCTCCGGAGATCGTGAGGTTCTTCTCCGACCTGTTGCGCGACTGACGCGAACTCCACCTGATCTGAAGGGCGCGGCCCCGGCCGCGCCCTTCGCCGTGCTCACAGGCCGGCGATCGGGAGCAGGTGCGTGCGGGCGAACGCGCGCAGGTCGTCCGCGGAGGCGGTCGGGATGGCGCCGTTCGGCGTCAGGAGGAGGGAGATCGCGAGGCGGACGAGCATCTCGGCCGCCACGTCGGGGTCGGGCGCGCGGGTGTCCGCGTCGCGCAGGAGGGTGGCGAGGAGCGCGCGGCCGGCCGCGAGGACGGGCTCGGCGTCGTGGGTGAGGACGGGCAGGAGCGTCTCGGGCTCGTCGGTGAGGAGGCGGTGGACGAGTGGGTGCTCGCGGGCGAGGCCGAACCCGATCGCGACGCCCTCGACGAAGCGGTCCGCAGGGGTCGCGAGGCCCCGCGTCGCGCCGTCGATCGCGGCGAAGAAGCGCTGCGACTCGCGCGCGACGACCGCGCCCAGCAGCGCCTGCTTGGACGCGAACCGGCGGTAGACGGTGACGCGGTTGATGCCGCAGTCGCGCGCGATGTCCTCCACGCTCGCGCGCCGGACGCCCTGCGTGCTGAAGCGGCCGAGCGCCGCATCGAGGATCCGCTCCGCCACCGCGTCCATCCGGCGCCGAAGCCTAGTCCGTGCAACAATGCAACGAATCTGTTGCTCTGTTGCAGCGCCCGGAGGTTGACTCGATGCTCGGACCCGACTCGCTCACGTGGAAGTACCTCGGCGACCGCCGGCTGCTCTTCTTCCTGCACCGGACCGGGACACTGCAGAACATGCACCCCGCGGTCGCGGCCGTGCTGCTTGAGCACTCGGACTTCTTCGAGGACCCGTACGACCGGTTCGCGCGCTCGATCCCCAACATCCTCGGCGTCGTCTACGACGCGCCCGCGCGGCAGACCGGCCACCTCGTGCGCGACTTCCACCGCGGACTGAAGGCGACCGACCACAGCGGACGCCGCTGGCACGCGCTCGACCCGAAGGTCTACTACTGGACGCACGCGACGTTCGTGGAGATGCTCGTCGCGATGACGGACGCGTTCGGGCGCCCGCTCACGCTCGCGGAGAAGGACCAGCTGATCGCCGAGTCCGTCGAGTGGTGGTCGCTCTACGGCATGACCGAGCGGCCGGTCGAGGCGCACGACTGGGCGACGTTCGACGCGTACTGGCACCGGATGCTCGAGGAGGAGCTCGAGTCCAACGCGGTGACCGACTTCGCGTTCTCCCCGGGGCGCTTCCCGGCGCCTCCCGGCGTCCCCGGGCCGCTGTGGAAGGTCGTGCGCGGGCCGCTCGACGCGTACTCGCGCTGGATCTCCAACGCCCTCCTGCCGCCGCGCGCCCGGGAGATCCTCGGCCTGGACTGGGGCAAGGTCGACGCGGCGGCGTTCGGCGCGCTGCGCTTCGCGGTGCGGACCGTGTGGCCGGTCGTTCCCCCGCAGCTCAGGTACGCGCCGCGCGCCCGCGAGGGCTACCGGCGCGCTCGCGAGCTGGAGCGCGAGGCCGCGGCCACCGAGCGGGCCGCCGCGGCCGTGTAGGCCTACAGCTTCAGCGTCGTGCGCAGCCACTCGACCGCCGCGGGGACGTGCGCGGGGTCGATGTGGTGCGCGGCGTCGGACTCGTGGTATTCGACGTCGAGGCCACCGGCCGTGAGGAGGTCGCGCGCCTGGCGGGCGAACTCGACGTCCATCACCTGGTCGTACCGGCCGTGCGCGACGAACACGCGCAGGCCGGGGCGGCTCGCGAGGTCCGGCTGCCAGCCGTCGACGGTCGGGATGAAGCCGCTGAACGCGAGGATGCCCGCGGGCGCGGGACGGTCGCTCGGCAGCCCCAGCGAGTAGCTCATCACCGAGCCCATGCTGAACCCGCCCAAGACGGTCTGCGCGGGCGTCAGGCCGGTGCGCTCCCACAGCTCGTCGTGGAACTGCGCGAGCTTGCCGTACGCGGCGTGGAACGTGTCGTGGTCGGGGTAGCCGACGCGCGGCACGACGTACCAGTGCTTGCCCGGCCAGCCGGGCACGGTCAGCGGGCCGCCGGGGGTGACGACGTGCAGCCGGCGCTCCGGGTCGAGGACGTCCGCGAGCCCGAGCAGGTCGTGCTCGTCGGCGCCGCGGCCGTGGTGGAGGACCAGCAGACCGGCGGGGTCGCCCGCCGCCGGCCGCTCGTTGAAGACCAGGCTCACGCCTCCACCCTCTCACGCTGGGTCGTGCGCGGGTTGACGACCGGGGTGAGCGTGCGCTCGAGCTGCTCCTGGACGTGCGCGTGCATCTTCGGGACACGGAGCGCCTCGCCGAGGCGGTCGGGGTCCTCGTCCGTGGCGAAGCCCGGGCTCAGCGTCGCGATCTCGAACAGCACCCCGCGCGGCTCGCGGAAGTAGATCGCGTCGAAGTAGTCGCGGTCGCGGACGTCCGAGACGAACCCGCCGCGGTCACGGATCAGCGCCTGCCACCGAAGGTGGTCCTCGTCCCGCGACGCCCACGCGATGTGGTGGACGGTGCCGGCGCCGGACTCGCCGTAGCCGGTCGCCTGGTCGTAGGCCCAGTGGAAGTGGCGCCGCTCGCCCTGCAGGCGGTACTCGCCGTCGCCCTCGTAGGTGAAGCCGAGGACGTCGGTGAGGAGCTTCTCCTCGACGTTCGCGTAGGCGCTGTAGGCGCGGGCGCCCTCGAGGCCGAGGATGGCGTGCTCGGCGGGGACGTCGGGGTGGACCGCGCGGAGCGGCGGGTTGCCGTCGTCCGCGACGACGAGCTGGAGGCTGAGGCCGTCGGGGTCCTGGAAGCTCAGGCGATCGGCCGCACGCTCGGTCGCGACGCCGCGCGCGTTCAGGCGCTGCTCCCAGAACCCGAGGGCGTCGTCGTCCGCGACGCCGAGCTGGAGCGTGTGGATCATGCCGAGCCCCGGCTCGCCCTGGCGGGCGCCCTGGTACTCGAACCAGGTGAGGATCGAGCCCGGCGCGCCCTGCTCGTCGCCGAAGTAGAGGTGGTAGGCGGTCGGGTCGTCGAAGTTGACCGTCTTCTTCACCAGACGCAGGCCCAGGACGTCCGCGTAGAAGTCGACGTTCGCCTGGGCGTCGCCGGTGATCATCGTGATGTGGTGCAGGCCTTCGAGCTTCATGGTGCAAACGATCGTAGCAGGTAGTTGCGCGCACAACTACTTTGCGTCGTGGCATCGTTCGGCGGATGCTCGACCACCTCGGCATCTGGGTCTCGGACCTCGACGCGTCCCGCCGCTTCTACACCACGCTGCTCGGCGAGCCGGACGCCGACGGCACGTACGTGGAGTGGCAGAACTTCGCGATCGGCCACTCTCCGGACCGTCCGGCCACGCGGGGGCTGCACGTCGGGTTCGTCGCGTCCTCACGGGCGGCGGTCGACGCGACCTGGCAGGCGTGCGTCGACGCGGGCTTCCGGTCCGACGGGGAGCCGGGCCCGCGCGAGTACACGCCCGAGTACTACGGCGGCTTCCTGCTCGACCCCGACGGCAACTCGATGGAGCCCTGCCACATGGAGCAGATGGCGACGAGCGGGGTCATCGACCACATCTGGCTCCGCACGCCGTCGGTCGCGGCGCTCCGCCCGGGCTACGACGCGATCGCGCCCCACGCGAACCTCAGCGTCGCCCACGCCGACGCGACCTCGGTCCGCTACCGCGCGCCGAACGGCTTCACGTTCACCTTCCTCGAGGACGAGCGGCCGGCGACCGAGCACGTCCATCTCGCGTTCACCTCCCCGCGCCCGGGCGCGGTCGAGGCGTTCCACGCCGCCGCGCTCGGCGTGGGCTGGCGCGACAACGGCGGCCCCGGCGAGCGCCCGCAGTACCACCCCGGCTACCACGCGGCCTTCGCGCTCGACCCCGACGGCCACAACGTCGAGGTCGTCGACCACGGGGACGGCTAGGCGGCGGCGCGGGCGCTGAGCGCGACGGCGAGCGCCGCGACGACCGTGTGGGGACGGTCGACGAGCTGCCGCCAGGTGATGCGGATCACCGCGTAGCCGGCCTGTGCAAACGCGACCCCGCGCACCCGGTCGAGCTCGAACTGGCGACGGTCGCCGTGGAACGCGAACCCGTCGACCTCCACGATCACCCGCTCCTCCCGCCACACCGCGTCAGCCTCGAAGCCCGCGACGACGACGTTCGTGTCGGGCCGCGGCAGCTCGGCCTCGCGGAGGAGCGCGAGCAGCCGCCGCTCCGCCTCCGACCGCGTGAACCGCGGCCCCTCGGCCAGCACCTCCGCCAGCCGGCCGCGCGCTCGCCGCCGCAGCGACGACCGACGGACGAGTCCCCGCCGCTCCGCCGCCGCGACGAGCTCCTCCAGCGCCTCGGGCGCCAGGAACGGCGCGACGTCGAGGATCGTGCGCTCCGGCGAAGTGACCGCGAGGCCCCGGATGCGGCGGACGTCGCCCGGCGGCAGCTCCCGTGTCCGGTGCACGGTGATCCCAGGGCGCGAGCGCCGGTGCGTCCCACCCGCCACCGTCACGTGGACCGTCGCGTCGCCCCGCTGCGCTCCCGGGAGGCTCCACAGCCCGAGCCCGCTCCACCAGCTCGCGACCGCGTCATCACCGACGGCGAGCACGGCCGCCGTCTCCCGCCCCAGCGGCGGCAGCGCCGTGTGCCCCACCGCGTACACGCTCCGGTGGAGCAGGTGCAGCCGCGCGTTGCGCACGCGCCGGTCGATGCCGCTGGGTGAAAGCCCCCGCGCCAGCAGCTGCGCGCGCGTCACGATCCCGTTCTGCCGCGCGGCCAGGCCGGCGACGTCGACGTCACTCGCACCGCGCGCCAGCGCGGCCGAGTCACGTTCAGCCCCGATAGCGGGCTCGATGTGACTCGTCCCGCGGTCGCGGGCGAGGGTGTCACGTTCGCGTCGTGGTGGCAGGGTCGGCATGCGCGCACGATGGCTGGGGAGGTGCGTGGCATCTCCGGCGGCGCGTCGCGGATCTGCGGCGGAACGCGCGAGGGGCGCGGCAAGCGCCGCGCCCCTCGGACGACAACTGCGATGTGAGCGCGGGGCGCTACGCCGCGACGAGGGTCTCCTCGTCGGAGTAGATCTCACCGCGCTCGGCCTTCTCGACCAGCGACGCCGGCGGGGTGAAGCGCTCGCCGTAGGTGGCGGCGAGCTCGCGCGCGCGGGCGACGAAGCCGGCAAGGCCGCCCTCGTAGCCGTTGATGTACTGCAGGACGCCGCCGGTCCAGCCGGGGAAGCCGATGCCCATGATCGAGCCGATGTTCGCGTCGGCGACCGACTCGATCACGCCCTCGTCGACGCACTTGACCGTCTCGATGGCCTCGATGAAGAGCATCCGCTCCTCGAGGTCCTTCAGGTCGATCGTCGACGGGTCGGAGACCGGCGGGAACGCGTCACGCAGGCCCTTCCACAGCCCGATGCGCTTGCCCTCGGCGTACTCGTAGAACCCCGCGCCCTCGAGGCGGCCCGGCCGCCCCTCGCCGACCATCTTGTCGATGATCGCCTCCGAGGGGTGCGTCGGCCAGGTGCCGCCCGCCGCCTCGACCGCGTCGATCGAGGCCTTGCGGATCTTCTGCATGAGCTTCATGTTCAGCTCGTCGGAGAGCTGCAGGACCGGGGCCGGGTAGCCCGCCTGCGACGACGCCTGCTCGATCGTCGGCGCGGGGATGCCCTCGCCGAGCATCGCGATGCCCTCGTTGATGAAGGTGCCGATGACGCGCGAGGTGAAGAAGCCGCGCGAGTCGTTGACGACGATCGGCGTCTTCTTGATCTGCTTCGCGAGATCGAGCGAGCGGTACAGCGTCTCGTCGTTGGTCTTCTCGCCCTTGATGATCTCGAGCAGCGGCATCTTGTCCACGGGGGAGAAGAAGTGCAGCCCGATGAAGTCGGCCGGGCGCGACACGCCCTCGGCCAGCTCCGTGATCGGCAGCGTCGAGGTGTTGGAGCCCAGGAGCGCGCCCTCGGCGAGGAACGGCTCGATCTCCGCGAAGACCTGCGCCTTCACCTTCGGGTCCTCGAACACGGCCTCGATGACGAGGTCGGCGTCCTTGGCGTCCTCCGGCTTGGTCGTCGGGAGGATGCGGGCGAGCAGCGCGTCGCCGTCCTCCTGCGACTGGCGCCCGCGCGAGACGGCCTTCTCCACGAGCTTCTCGGAGTAGCCCTTGCCCCGCTCGGCAGCGGCCTGGTCGACGTCCTTGAGGACGACCTCGATGCCGCTCTTCGCGCAGACGTACGCGATCGCGGCGCCCATCATGCCGGCGCCGAGCACGACGACCTTCTTGGACTGCCACGGCTCGATGTCCGCCGGGCGGCCACGGTCGCCGTTGACCTGCTGGAGGTCGAAGAAGAACGCCTGGATCATGTTCTTCGCCACCTGGCCGGTGACGAGGTCCACGAAGTAGCGCCCCTCGATCTCGAACGCGGTGTCGACGTCGACCTGCGCGCCCTCGACCGCCGCGGCCATGATGTGGTGCGGCGCCGGGTAGTTCGCGCCCTTGAGCTGCTTGCGCAGGTTCGCCGGGAACGCGGGCAGGTTCATCGCCAGCTTCGGGTTCGACGGCGTGCCGCCCGGGATCTTGTAGCCCTTCTGATCCCACGGCTGGCCGGCGAAGTCCTCGCCCTGGGCGAGGATCCACTTCTTGGCGGCCGGGACGAGCTCGTCACGCGTGGCGACGACCTCGTCGACGACGCCGAGCTCCTTGGCCTTGGCCGGCTTGAGCCGCTTGCCCTGCAGCAGCAGCTGCATGAGCGCGTCGACGATGCCGAGCATGCGCACCGAGCGCACGACGCCGCCGGCGCCCGGGAGCAGGCCGAGCTGGACCTCCGGGAACCCGACGACGGCCTTCGGGTCGTCGACGATCACGCGGTGGTGCGTGGCGAGGCAGATCTCCAGGCCGCCGCCCAGCGCGGCGCCGTTGATCGCGGCGACGACCGGGACGCCGAGCGTCTCCAGGCGGCGCAGCACGGCCTTGCCCTCGCGGACGAACGTCGCGACCTCGTCGGCGTGCTCCTTGTCGGCCTTCTTCAGGTCGTTGAGGTCACCGCCGGCGAAGAACGTCTTCTTCGCGGACGTCAGGACGACGCCCTTGATCGAGTCCTTCTCGGCCTCGAGGCGCTCGACCGTCGCGAGGATGGACTCGGCGTAGGCCGAGTTCATCGTGTTCGCCGACTGGTTCGGGTCGTCGAGGGTGAGGACGACGATCCCGTCCTCGCCCTGCTCCCACTTGATGGTGGTGGACTCGGCCATGACTAGAGCGCCTCCACGACGGTCGCGATGCCCATGCCGCCGCCGACGCAGAGCGTCGCGAGGCCGTAGCGCTTGCCCTGGCGGTGCAGCTCGTCGATGAGCGTGCCGAGGATCATGCCGCCGGTCGCGCCGAGCGGGTGGCCCATGGCGATGGCGCCGCCGTTGACGTTGACCTTCTCCATGTCGAGGTCCATGTCCTTGACGAAGCGCAGGACGACCGCGGCGAACGCCTCGTTGATCTCGACGAGATCGAGGTCGTCCTTGGTCAGGCCGGCCTTGGCGAGCGCCTTCTTGGACGCGGGCGCGGGGCCCGTGAGCATGATCGTCGGGTCCGCGCCGGAGACCGCGGTCGCGAGGATGCGCGCCTTCGGCTTGAGGCCCAGCTCCTCACCCGTCTGCGCGTTGCCGATGGCGAGCAGCGAGGCGCCGTCGACGATGCCCGAGGAGTTGCCCGGGGTGTGGACGTGGTCGATGCGCTCGACCCAGTGGTACTTCTGCAGCGCCACGGCGTCGAAGCCGCCCATCTCGCCCATCATGGCGAACGACGGCTTGAGCTTGCCGAGCGTCTCGACGGTCGTGCCGGGGCGGATGAACTCGTCGTGGTCGAGGACGACGTGGTCGTTGATGTCCTTGACCGGGATGACCGAGCCCGCGAAGCGGCCCTCGGCCTGCGCGGCGGCGGCGCGCTCCTGCGAGCGGACGGCGTACGCGTCGACGGTCTCGCGGTCGAACTCCTCGACGGTCGCGATCAGGTCCGCGCCCACGCCCTGCGGGATGAAGGACGTGTCGTAGTTCGTCTCCGGGTCCATCGCCCAGGCGCCGCCGTCGGAGCCCATCGGTACGCGCGACATCGACTCGACGCCGCCGGCGAAGACGAGGTCCTCCCAGCCGGACGCGACCTTCTGCGCGGCGATGTTGACCGCCTCGAGGCCCGACGCGCAGAAGCGGTTGAGCTGCACGCCCGCGACCGTGTTCGGCAGGCCGGCCTTGATGGCCGCGGTCTTGGCGATGTCCGCGCCCTGGTCGCCGACCGGCGACACGCAGCCCAGGACGACGTCGTCGACCCGCGAAGGATCGAGCTGGTCGTTGCGGCTGAGCATCTCGTGCATCAGCCCGACGACCAGGTCCACCGGCTTGGTGGAGTGGAGCGACCCGTTGCTCTTGCCCTTGCCACGGGGCGTGCGGATCGCATCGAAGACGAGCGCTTCGGTGCTGCTCATTGCTGACTCCTGAACTCGGGACGAAGGCTCGCGGCACACGTCGACACGCCGGATGCCGCGGCAGGGTTCTAAAGTAGGACGCGCTACGTCCCACTGCCTGTGGTGGCTGCACAACGTCGCGCGGGAGCAGTGTGACGCGAACCCACGGGCCGCGCGTCATTGCGGACCGAAACCGTCCGCCTGCGGCGCGAGGATGGAGCTCATGGACGCCGCGGCCGGCTTCGCGCACTTCGACACCGCCCTCGGCCGGTGCGCGCTCGCGTGGAACGGCGACGGCGCGCTGACGGGCGTCCGACTGCCCGGCAACGACCGCGCGCGGGCGTGGCCGGGCCTGGACGAGCGCGAGCCGCCGCCGCGCGTCGCCGCCGTGATCGACCGGGTGCGCGCGCTGACGGAGGGCGCACCCGACGACCTCGCGGACGTCGAGCTCGACGACAGCGGCGTGCCCGAGTTCCACCGCCGCGTGTACGCGGTCGCGCGCGGCATCGGGCCGGGGCGGACGCTGACCTACGGCGAGGTCGCGCGGGCGCTCGGTGAGCCCGGCGCGGCGCAGGCCGTCGGGCAGGCGCTGGGGCGCAACCCGTTCCCCATCGTCGTGCCGTGCCACCGCGTGCTCGCGGCGGGCGGCGCCACCGGCGGGTTCAGCGCGCCGGGCGGGACCACGACGAAGCTGCGGCTGCTCGCGTTGGAGGGGCGACCGGAGCTGGCCGGGACGATGCCGCTGTTCGACGACGCGCCATGAGCGCCGGGTGGAGCGCGGAGCTCGAGCTGCGGGGCGCCGGCGGGGAGCCCGTCTCGCTCGCGCGCACGCTGCTCTCCCACGGCGTCGCGTCGCTCCCGCCGAACGTCGTGGCCGAGGACGGGCTGCGGTTCGAGACCGTCCTGCGTGACGACGCCGGGCGCGCGTGGGTCGTGCGGCTGCGGCCGAGCGGACCTGAGCGCGTCGTGCTCGACGCCCCGTGCGACGCGCCCGCGCCGCCGTCCGACGCACAGGGCACGCTGGTCGCGCAGCTGCGGCACGTCCTGCGGCTCGACGTCGACCTCAGCGCGTTCTACGCGCTCGCCGCCGCCGACCCCGAGCTGGCGTGGGCGGCCGAGGCGGGCGCGGGGCGGCTCGTGCGCGCGCCGACGGTCTTCGAGGACGTCGTCAAGACGATCTGCACGACCAACTGCGCCTGGTCGGCCACCGAGCGGATGGTCGGCGCGCTGGTCTCCGAGCTGGGCACGCCGGCGGAGGGGCGACCGGAGCGGCGCGCGTTCCCCACCCCGGAGCAGATGGCCGCGGCGCCCGAGGAGTGGTACCGCGACGTCGCGCGCGCGGGCTATCGCGGTGCGTACCTGCGCGAGCTGGCGGCGGGCGTCGTCTCTGGCGAGCTCGACCTCGAGGCGCTCGCCGACCCGGACCTGCCCGACGACGAGGCGGCCGAGCGGCTCCTCGCGCTCCCCGGCGTCGGCCCGTACGCGATGGCCCACGTGCTGATGGTCCTCGGCCGCTCGCGGCGGCTCGTGCTCGACTCCTGGACGCGCCCGACGTACCGGCGGCTGGCCGGGCGCCCGCGGGTGACCGACAAGGGCATCCAGCGGGCGTTCCGCAAGTACCGCGACCACGCGGGCCTGGCCTTCTGGCTCTACCTGACCCGCTCGTGGGTCGAGGAGGAGCCGGAGGCGCCGCCCGCGGCCTAGCCGGGCGTCGCGGCGCCGAGCGCGCGCTCGATCCAGCCGACGCCGAACCGCACCAGCTCCCCCGCGGGGAAGACGTGCGACGGCGCGGCGCCGACCCGGCCGGCGCTGCCGATCCCCGCGGCGAGCGCCGCGCTGGCGATGACCTCGAACGGCTCGTCGCCCTCCGGCACCACGGCGCCGTAGTCGAACGCGCCCTCCTCGGAGTCGATGTCGTGCAGCGTGCGCCAGACCCGCTGGCCGTCCTGGAGGATCGGCTGCTCGTAGCGGACGAAGCGCTTGCCGGGCGCCTGCGCCAGCGCCTCGGCGTGGTGGAGCAGCGTGATCGTGTCGAGCGGCGCGCCGAGCAGCAGCACCTTGCCGCCGTGGTCCGCGAGCCGCGCGAGCGGCGTGCCGGGCCCATGCGGGTCGTCCCACGGGTGGTCGGCGGTCAGCTCATCCGCGAGCGCCCCGACGGCGGCGAAGCTCACGTCCGGGTGCCGGCTGCGGCGTGCGCCGGGCCAGTGCCGCAGCGCCTCCGGCAGGCGGCCCACCGCGTGGTCGGCGGAGCTCAGCGCCGGGTCGAAGGGCGGATGCTCGGCGCGGATGGCCTCCTGCCACGCGGCCGGCCACGTCGTCCACTCGTAGGGCGGCGCCTCGTTCCACCCGCAGTACGCCATCAGCGTCCCGGCCGGCCCGACGGCGTCGAGCAGCGCCGCGATGACCGTCTGCGGGCCACCGGCGACCCAGCCGAGCGCCGACAGGCGCGTGTGGAACATGACCACGTCGCCCTCGGCCACGCCGAGCGCCCGGACCTCGCGCGCGAGCCGGCTGCGCGTGACGGGCCCGCCCGTGCGCTCCATCGTCTCCTGCTCGTCCATCGCGCCAGCGTACGAGCGGCACGCCGCCGCCCCGCATCACTCCCCGTGCTCAGACCAGCGGCGCGAAGCCGCGCGCCGCGAGGTCGCTGACCCCATTGACCGCGATGCCGTAGCGCGAGAGCGTCAGCAGCCGGTCGCCGACGACGACCGAGCGACCGATCGGCGGGTTCAGCCGGTCCTGCGCGGGCGCCGGATGCGTGATGCGGCCGACCTCGCCGACGGCCTCGCGCGAGACGCGGTAGGCGATCGCGCCGCTGAACGGCTGCTGGCCGTACGTGTCGACCGGCAGCACGGCGAGGTTCGCGGGTGCCCACCAGAGGAACGCGTGGTGGTCCTGCTCGGCCGCGGAGGCGCCGGTCTGGCCGAGCGCGGCGCGGGACAGGAGCTTCGGCTGGGCCGGGTCGCCCACGTCGAACAGCGAGACCTGCGGGCCGAGGCGCATGCCCTGCTCCGTCGCGTCCTGGCCGACGCCGAGCAGCAGCGTGTCGGAGATCGGATGCAGGTACGCGGAGTAGCCGGCGACCTTCAGCTCGCCCGTCACGCGCGGCTTCGTCGGGTCGCTGAGGTCCAGCGCGTAGAGCGGGTCGACCTGGCGGAACGTGACGACGTAGCCGCGCGCGCCGAGGAAGCGGACGGCGTAGATGCGCTCCCCCTTGCCGAGCCCGGTGACGCGGCCGATCGTGGTGAGCTTCCCGCCGTCGAGCTTCAGCACGCTGACGCCGCTCTGCGACTCGCCCTGGCCGGTCTCGGGGCTCCACGGCGCGTCCTCGGTGGTGGCGACGCGCAGCACGCCCTCGTGCTCGGACATCGAGAACTGGTTGAGGATGAACCCGGGGACGCTGCCCGAGCCCTGGTAGACCGTGCGCGGCTCGGCGCCGGCGGCGAAGATGTGCAGGTCGGTGACGCCGCCGCTGGTCGCGGGGTCGGCGTACCGGCGGCTGGCGACGACGAGGCTCGTGGGGCTCGCGTAGACGTCCTGCGCCGACGCCATCACGGCGTCGCGGTTGACGTTCATCAGGCCCTGGTCGAGGTCGACGGTGAGGACCGTCAGGAGATCCAGGCCGCTGAACGCGCGCGGGTGGCGCACGCGGGTGCAGGGGACGACCGAGCGGCGGTAGGTGCGGCGCGTGATGCGGCTCCTGATGGTCGTGCGCGGGAGGAAGCGGGCCGTCCTGGCCTTGGCCGCGCTCGCCTCGAGCTGCTGCGGCGTCGGCGCGGCGATCGGGTCGGGCGTGGAGGCGACGACGATGCGCGCCGCGGCGCCGGTGAGGCGCGCGCCCGCGAGGCGGCCCGCCAGCTCCATCGTGCGGGCGACCTTCGGCGCGGCGGGCTCGGTGACGTCGACCTCGGTGAGGAGCACCTTCGCCTCCTGGCCCGGGCCGGGCGCGATGTCCGACGACGCCGCCGTGTCGGGGAGGCGGGGCCCGACGACGTCGGTGGCCATCGGCGGCGTCGCGGAGCCGATCACGAGGAGCCGCGTCCCGCGCAGCAGGAGCTGGTGGGACGAGCCCGGCAGGTCGAGCTTGGCGACCTGCCGCGGCGGCGCGCCGGCGTCGGTGACGTCGAAGACGCGGAGCGCGGCGTCGCTGATGACGTACAGCCGCTTGCCGTCCGTCTTGACGAGGTCGGCCTCGTCGACGCCGGCCTCCTGGACGTTGGTGGTGGAGAACGCGGTGTCGCCCGCGCCGGCGGCGGCGTCGCTCTCGGCCATCGCGGGCGCGGTGGTCGCGGCGGGCGCCGGCATCCCGGACCCGTCGCGCTGGGCCGGGGTCGGCATGATGCCCGCGGGCTCGAGCGGCGGCGGCGAGACCACGTCGCCGCGGAACGGCACGCCGGTCGTCCCGCCCGTCTGCACGATCTTGTCGCGCGCGAACGCGGTCAGCTCCTGGCAGGAGTCGAAGCGCAGGAGCTTCGCCGTCCGGGCCTTGGCGGCGTCGGCCGTGGCGGGCACGGCGAGGAGGGCGATCAGGGCGACGAACGCGGCCGGGCGGCGGAGCATGGCGCGATGCTACCGCCGACGTTGCACCTGCCACACCCCTGACCACCGGTCGAGCGACGGCGCCTCGATCTCCGCCACCCGGTCGGATGATGGAGGCCCGGTGCGCGCGTACCTTCTCTGTCGAGGCGCGGGCCACACCCCGCTTCCTCTCCTCCGGCGGCGGACCTGACCCACCCGCTGCCGACCCGATGCGTGTACGGGCGGGGCCAGGACGGGACAGCTTGGCCTCGCCCGTGCAGCACCTGTAGGTTCCGCGCCGCCATGGACGAGCGCACCTACGTCGAGCACGACGCTCTCGGCCTCGCGGAGGCGGTCCGCTCCGGTGTCGTCACTGCCGCGGAGCTCCTCGCGACCGCCCGCGCGCGCCTCGCGCGGATCGACCCGCAGCTGAACGCGGTCGCCCTGCGGCTGGACGAGCACGCAGACGCCCGCGTCGCCGGCCCGCTCGACGGCGCGTTCGCCGGCGTGCCGTTCCTCATCAAGGACCTCTACCAGGACCTCGAGGGCGTGCCCGCCTCCGCCGGCAGCCGGGCGCTCGCCGGCCGGCCCGCGGCGGTGACGAGCACGGTGGTGCAGCGATGGCTCGACGCCGGCCTGGTGATGCTCGCCAAGACGACGACCCCGGAGTTCGGCGCGAAGGGCGTCACCGAGGCCGAGCTGTTCGGGCCGACCCGCAACCCGTGGGATCCCGCGCGGACGCCCGGCGGCTCCTCGGGCGGCTCGGCGGCGCTGGTCGCCGCGCGGGTCGTGCCCGTGGCCGGCGCGAGCGACGGCGGCGGCTCGATCCGCATCCCGGCCGCGTGCACGGGGCTGGTCGGGCTGAAGGCGGGGCGCGGGCTGATCCCGATGGGCCCGGTGGACAGCGAGCCGCTGAACGGGCTCGCGACCCACGGCGTGGTGGCGCGGACGGTGCGCGACAGCGCCGCGATGCTCGACGTGCTGGCCGGCCCGGACGCGGTCAGCGCCTACGCGCCCGCGATGCCGGAGCGCCCGTTCCTCGACGCGATCGAAGAGCCGCTGGGACGGCTGCGGATCGGCTACACGGTGGCGTCCGCGATCCGCCCGCAGGCGCACCCCGAGGCGGTGCGGGCGGTCGAGCACGCCGCGCAGCTGCTCACCGACCTCGGCCACGAGGTCGAGGAGGTCGCGCCGCCGCACGACGACGCGCAGCTGGCCCGCGACTTCATGACGATCTGGTCCGTGCACCAGGCGATCGAGATCGACCGCATCGTGCGCGAGACCGGCGCGCCGGTCAGGACGTTCGAGCAGGACACGCGCATCATGGCGGCGCTCGGGCGCGCGGCGGGTGGGGTGGAGCTGCAGGCCGCCGACGAGCGGCGCCGCGAGCACATCGGCGCGCTCGCGCGGCTCCACGCCACCCATGATCTGCTGATGACGCCGACGCTGGGCGAGCCGCCGATCCGCGTCGGCGCGCTCGACACGCCGGCGCCGCTGCGGCTCGTGGCCGAGGCGCTGCTGCGCTCGCGCACGACGCGGCTGCTGCGCGTGGGCGGCGTGGTCGACGACGTGATCCAGAAGAACCTCGCGTGGGTTCCGTACACGCAGCTCGCCAACGTCACCGGCCGGCCCGCGATCTCGCTCCCGCTGCACTGGACGCCGGACGGGCTGCCGATGGGCGTGCAGCTCGTGGGGCGTCTGCGGTCGGAGGAGCTGCTGCTGCGCCTCGCGCGCCAGCTGGAGCAGGCCGCCCCGTGGGCGGAGCGGGTGCCACGGGTGGTCTGACGCGGGTAGGCCTCCACATGGCCAACCCGACGATCCCCAAGCGCGAGAGCCCGACGACGCCCGCCGGCGAGGGCCGCTCGCTGTGGCGGCAGACGCTCGAGGCGGGCGCCGCCGTCCTGCAGGACATGACGCCGCTCAAGGACTTCGACATCTACGTCGCGGGCCTGCACTGCGGGCACCACGAGCCGGAGATGCAGATGGAGGCGCACCACTTCTGCCGGCAGGTCAACCAGGACCTGTTGCAGTGCGTGATCTTCGACGGCAACACGAAGGACGCGAACCTGATCGGGATCGAGTACATCGTCTCCGAGCGGCTGTTCGCGACCTTGCCCCAGGACGAGCAGGGCATGTGGCACCCGCACAACTACGAGATCCTCTCCGGCCAGCTCGTCGCGCCCGGCCTGCCGGACGTCGCGGAGAAGGCGTTCCTCGCCCAGCTGATGAACAGCTACGGCAAGACGTGGCACACCTGGCACACCGGGCGCCACGACCGCCCGGGCGAAGGCGACCCGCTGCCGATGGGCGACGCGATGCTCATGTGGTCGTTCAACCGCGACGGCGAGGCCGACGAGGCGCTGAAGGGGAGCTTCTCCGCGGCGCTCGGCGTCGACGAGGCGGCCAAGCGGCGGCAGCGCGCGGACCTGGTGGAGCGCGCCCATCCCCAGCACGGCGTCGACGCGATGGCCGCCGCGTTCGACGGCACGACGCCGCTGCCGGGGGTGGTGGAGGCGGACCGGGCCTAGAGCTCGGCGAGCGCCTTCAGCACGACGTCGTCGTGCGTCTTCGGCGTCGCCTTCGGGATGACGTGGCGGACCGTGCCCTCCTCGTCGATGACGAACGTCGCGCGGGCGTTGCCCCAGTACGTGCGGCCGTACATCGACTTCTCGACCCACGTGCCGTACTGGTCGGCGACCGCGTGGCCCTCGTCGGCCAGCAACGTGAAGTTCAGCGACTGCCCGGCGTGGAACTTCTTGACCTTCGCGACCGGGTCGGGCGAGACGCCGAGCACGACCGCGCCGGCCGCGTCGTAGTCGCTCGCGTGGTCGCGGATGCCGCACGCCTGGGTGGTGCATCCGGGCGTGTCGGCCTTGGGGTAGAAGTAGAGGACGACCTTCTTGCCGCGGAGGTCCGAGAGCTTGACGGGGTTGCCGTCCTGGTCGGGGAGCTCGAAGTCAGGAGCCTGCTGGCCGGTCTCGATCATGCCCCACAGTCTGACCGGCCAGCAGGTGCATGGCCCTGACGGAGAGTGGCGTGTCCGGCGGCCGCTGTGGCGTCCGCTCTCGCGGATGCCGTGGCCGCCGGTCGCCTTCCCGTCCCCACCGTCCGAGTCCAGCGGGGCCGGGCGTCTGATGGCCGGGTCACACGTGTCCTGGTCTGGCGCGTCCCGGCGGTGAGCAGTCGATGGGGAGATGGTGCGGGAGCCGCGCCCGCGGCGCCACGGCCCGCCGGTCGGAAGTCGTCCCGACCGGCGGTCCGACCCGCTAGGGGATCTCGCGGACCATCACCAGGTTCGTCGCGCCCGGCGTGCCGGTCTGGCGGCCCGCCGTGAGGACGACCCGCGCTCCGGGACGCAGGCCCGCGACGTCGCGGGCGGTCGTCAGCGCCTCGTCGACCATGTCGTCGACCGAGCCCGCGACGCCCATGGTGGACGGATAGACGCCCCACTCCAGCGTGAGCTGCTCGGCCACGCCCACGTCGTGCGCCAGCGCCACGATCGGCTGCTTGCGCCGGTACTTCGCGCAGGTGCGCGCCGCGCCGCCGGTCGTCGTGGGGATGATCAGGGCCGCGGCGCCGAGCTCCTCGGCGAGCTCGACCGCCGCCCGCAGCACCGCGGCGTTCGCCCGCCGGTCGGGCACCGGGCGGGCGCGACCGTGGATCGACGGCGCCTGCTCGGCCGCCTGCGCGATCTCCGCCATCGCGGACACCGCCTCCACCGGATACGAGCCGATCGACGTCTCGCCGCTCAGCATCACCGCGGACGTCCCGTCGATGACCGCGTTCGCGACGTCCGCCGCCTCGGCCCGCGTGGGCTCGGGCGCGTTGATCGTCGACTCGAGCATCTGCGTCGCCGTGATGACGAACTTGCCCGCCTGCGTCGCGCGGAAGATCGTGTCCTTCTGCATGAGCGGCACGTGCGCGACGCCCGCCTCGACGCCGTAGTCGCCGCGCGCGACCATCAGCCCGTCGGCGACGTCGATGATCTCGTCGAGGTGCTCGTACGCCTCGATCTTCTCGATCTTGGCGATGACCTTCGCCTTCGACCCGTGCTCGTGCAGCAGCCGGCGCAGCTGCTCGATGTCGCCCGCACCGCGGACGAACGAGAGCGCCACGAAGTCCGCGCCCAGCTCGGCGGCGAGCGCGAGGTCCTGCACGTCCTTCTCGGTGATCGCCGGCAGCTCGGGCCGCGCGTACGTCACGTTGACGCCCTTGCGCGCGACGACCGGCCCGGGCGAGACGGCGCGCGCGACGACCTGGTCGCCCTCGACGCGGTCGACCGCGAACCGCGGCACGCCGTCGCCGATCACGATCTGCGAGCGCTCGGTCACCAGCGACGCGAACGACTCGAACTCCACCTGCACGCGCGCGTCCTCAGCGCCGTTGCCCGAGCCGCAGAACACGAGCTCCTCGCCCGGCTTCACCTCGCGCTCCTCCACCCCGGCCGACAGCCGCAGCTTCGGCCCTTGGAGGTCGAACAGCAGGCCGATCGGGCGCCCGGCCCGCTCCGCCGCGGCGCGTACCGCCGCCGTCCGCTCGCGCAGCTCCTCGTGGGTCCCGTGGGAGCAGTTGAGGCGCGCGCAGTCCATGCCCGCCGCCACGAGGCTGTCGAGCAGCCCGGCCCGGTCGGTCGCGGGCCCGAGGGTCGCGACGATCTTCGTCCGCCGTTGCAGCATGTCGCTTCGTTCTTCCCGTCCGGCCGTCACTTGAGCAGGCGGGAGAGCCGCCGGTCCTTGAGGACCTTGCCGCCCGTCTGGTCGTGCGGGCAGTAGCACATGACGTAGTCCTCGTAGTGGACCGCTTCGATGGTCGTGCCGCAGCGCGGACACGGCTCGCCGGCCTTCCGGTGCACCTGCAGCGGAAGCGGGAGCTTGTCGGGGATCGGGAGGTGCACGACCTCCTCGTAGTGCTGGATCGCGCCGTCCAGGACGTCGCGGATCGCGGTGCGCAGGGTGTCTGCCTCCTCGGCGCTCAGATCGTCGCCGCGCTTGAAGGGAGAGAGCTTCGCCGTCCAGAGGATCTCGTCGACCCAGGAGCGACCGATGCCCGTGATGACGCGCTGATCGCGCAGCAGGCTGTGGAGCGGGCGCGGCGCCTTCAGCACCGCGGCGAGGTCCTCGGGCGGCTCGGGCCACGCCTCGGGCCCGAGCGTCGCGATCGCGTCGTCGGCCCGGACGGCCTCCTCGCCGCGCAGGACCTTCACCCACGCCGCCTGCTTCGTGCCGAACTCACGCAGCCGCAGCTCACGCTCGCCCTCCCCGCCGGAGAGGCGCAGGAGGAGCCGTGAGGTGCGGTCGCGCATCGACGCGCGCTTGTCGTAGAGCTGGAGGCGACCGGCGCTCATGAGGTGCACGAGCACGTGCAGGTCGCCCTCGACGTCGATGACGAGGTGCTTGCCGATGCGGCGAACGCCCTCGAGCCGCTGCCCGTCGAGCGCATGCAGCGGCGGGTCGAACGTCTTCAGCGCGTTGATGCCCGGCGCCATCGTCGACTCCACCACGGCGCCTGACACCGCCTCTGAGAGGCGGCGCGCCGTGATCTCGACCTCGGGAAGCTCGGGCACCTGCCCTCCGATCCTACGACTCTCCGGTTGACCCGCGAATCAGGGTTGACACCCCCGCAACAGGTGGCACCCTCCTCTGAGCAGGACCGGGAACGACCCTGAGGGAGGAGCCGGGATGGACGACCTGTTCACGCCACCTGTCGACGAGCGCGCGGAGCGGTTCACCAAGGAGCCGCCGGAGAGCGACGACCGCGAGATCGGCTTCGTGCTCCAGACGCACCCGCGCGGCAACGGCGACCTGCACGAGCGCGACACGGAGTACAGCGCCGAGCGCTGGAACGCGGTCCTCGGGTGGTGAGGCGCGTGCGGGGGTAGCCTCCCCGCGCAGATGGCGGAGCGACTGGCGATCATCGGCGGGGATGCCGCGGGCATGTCCGCGGCCAGTCAGGCCCGCCGCCGCTCACCGGAGCTCGAGATCGTCGCGTTCGAGCGCGGGCCGTACACGTCGTACTCGGCGTGCGGCATCCCGTACTTCCTCGGGCGCGACTTCCACGACGCGGACCGGCTGATCGTCCGCTCGCACGAGCAGCACCGCGAGCGCGGCATCGACGCGCGCGTCGGCCACGAGGTCGTCGCCATCGACCTCGACGCGCGCGAGCTGACCGTGGTGGTGGACGGCCGCGACGAGCGGCGCGAGCCGTTCGACCAGCTCGTCGTCGCCACCGGCGCCGAGGCGTTCGCGCCGCCCGTGCCCGGCGCCGACCTCGTGGAGCCCGCACGCACCGTGGACGCCGCCCAGCGCCTCGACGCGCGCCTTGGCGACGGTGGCCACGCGGTGGTCGTCGGCGCCGGCTACATCGGCATCGAGATGGCCGAGGCGCTCGTCAAGCGCGGCCTGACGGTGACGCTCGTCGAGGCCGCCGACCAGGTGATGGCGGGAACGCTCGACGCCGACATGGCCCGGCACGTGCAGGAGGGCGCCGAGCGGGAGGGCATCACCGTCCGCACCGGCACGCCGCTCGAGGCGGTCGAGGCGGGCGCGGACGGCAGGCCCGACGCGGTCGTGGTCGCGGGCGGCGAGCGGATCGCCGCCGATCAGGTCGTCGTCGCGACGGGCGTGAAGCCGGCGGTGCAGGTCGCGCGAGAGGCCGGGATGCTCGTGGGCGCGACCGGCGCGCTGATGGTCGACGAGCGCCAGCGCGTGCCCGGGTTCGACGGCGTGTACGCGGCCGGCGACTGCGTCGAGTCGTGGCACCGCGTGCTGCAGCGGCCGGTGAACGTCCAGCTCGGCACCCACGCCAACCGCCAGGGCCGCGTCGCCGGCGTCAACGCGACGGGCGGGAGCGCGCGGTTCCCCGGCGTGCTCGGCACCGCGGTGTCGCGCATCTGCTCGCGCGAGGTCGCGCGGACGGGGCTGAGCGAGCGCGAGGCGCGCGACGCGGGCCTCGACGTCGTGTGCGCGACGGTGGAGGCGACGACCCGTGCCCGGTACTTCCCGGGCAGCGGCCCGATCTGGGTCAAGCTCGTGGTGGAGCGGGGCACCCGGCGGCTGCTCGGCGGCCAGCTCGTCGGCACCGAGGGCGCGGCCAAGCGCGTGGACGTGCTCGCGACCGCGATCTGGGCGGAGATGACGATCGACGACGTGGACGGGCTCGACCTCGGCTACGCCCCGCCGGTCGCGCCGGTCTTCGACCCGATCCTCCAGGCCGCGGGCGCCGCCCTCCGCGCGCTCGACGGCTAGCCGGCGATCCGCTCGAGCTCGCGCGGGCGCAGGATCGAGACGAGCTCGCCGCCCGACGGGCCGGTGAGGCGCACGCCCGCGGCGCCGCCCTTCTTCATCTCGATGCGGCCACCGGTGAGGTCGTGGACCACCAGCTCGAAGTCCGGGTTGTGGCCGACGACGAGCACGCGGTGGTCCGGGCCGGCCGCGGCCATCAGCGCGAGCGCCTCGCGGACGTCGAACTCCGAGTGCAGCGGCTGGTGCACGACCGGCTCCCCCAGCCCGCCCGCCGCGCACGCGATCCGCGCGGTCTCGTCGGCGCGCAGCTTCGGGCTGGTGAACACGAACTGGAACGTCAGCTCGAGCGCGGCGAACGCCCGGCCGGCGGCCGCGGCCTGCGCGCGCCCGCGATCGGTGAGGGCGCGCCCGTCGTCACCGGCGGCCGCGTCGTGCGGCACGGCCTCGCCGTGCCGCAGGAGCCAGAGCTGCTGCGCCATCTGGGCGCGAGCGTACCCGCGTGCGCCCGCGCTATCCGCGCTTGATGGCGGTGACCGCGTCGTCCGCCACCTGCGGCAGCGCCGCGGCGCGCGGGTCGTCCCACCGCAGCTTGTACTGGCGGCCGGAGCGGAACGAGGTCGACGTCGTGAAGTAGCCGCGCGCGTCGGTCCGCACGCTCTTGAGCGGCTTGAAGTCGCCGGAGCTGCCGTTGCGGTACAGGATCGTCACGTCGGTCGCCGCCTTCGCGGGGCGCACGAGGCCCCACAGCGACACCTTCGACCCTTTGCGCAGCGCCGAGATCGTCAGCGGGAACGAGCTGAGGCTGGGCTTGTCGCCGCCGGTCGAGTAGCGGAGGCCCGACTCGAAGTTCTGGTACCGCCGGTTCGGCGTCGTGTTCTCGACGGGCGGGTCGTCGGTGAGCAGGTACTGCGAGAACGCCTTCACGCGCGGGTTGGCCCACGAGATCCGCTCGGCCATCGCGCGGTACTCCATCTGCTTCTGAATCGAGACGCCCGTGATGCGGTCGGGCGACGACTGGACGCCGTACTCAGTCAGCCACAGCGGCATCGACTTGCGCACCACCCCCGCCCGCGCGGCCTTGTCGAGCGCGCTCGTCAGCCGCGACAGCGTCCCGATCGTCACGTCGTCCTTCAGCGGCGACGCGAACCACGGGTTCTGGCCAGCGGTCGAGTACGGGTGCAGCGAGACACCGTCGATGTCGAGCCGCCCACAGCTGCCGACCTTCTTGTAGTCGCTGTCGAGGCAGAGGACCTGCCGGAGGAAGGCCAGCGGCGTGACGCGGGACTTCGCCGGGTCGCTGCCGGGGTTGTTGGAGCCACGCGGCAGCAGCTCGCCCAGCAGCTTGGCGTCGTCGCCGTTGCCGCTGCGGTCGAGCGCCTTCGTCCCGGCCTGGTAGAGCTGGCGGTACACACGCCCCGACGCCACGTTCCCGCTCTTGAACTGCGGGCGCAGGAAGTCCGGGTGGTTGGGCTCATTGCCGAACGCCCACGTGTCGACGTCGGCGCCGAACTTCTTCGCCACGGCCTCGGTGAACTGCCCGAAGAGCGACGCGTTGGGGTACGTCAGGAAGTCCTTCTTGTCCCGCATCGCCCACTTCGGGCCGGGCAGCGTCAGCGTCGGAAGGACCTCGATCCCCCGCTCCTTCGCCGCCGCGAACACGTCCGCGTACTGCCCCCACGAGTACGACGCGGGGTCGGCGAGGTCGACGCTGGGCCGCGTCGCGCTCTCCGGCTGCGGGGCCACGTCCTTCCAGTAGATGAGCAGGCGCATCTGCGTCACGCCCATCGCCTGCAGCTCGTCCAGCGCGTCCGCGCGTGTCGCCGGGTCCATCACGTCGCGGCGCGCGTCGAAGACGAGCTCCTGGGACTTGGAGGCGTGGGCGGCACCGGCCGGGAGGGCGGCGCAGAGCAGCAGGACGAGGGCGATGCAGCGGCGGATGGGAGGAGGCCTCCTACGAGGGGACGAGGGGAGGTGTGCGGCGGGCACACCCACGACCTGAGAACAAGGTAGAGGCAGGAAGGTTGCGCGGTTTCCCGGGTGTAGCGTTCCCGCCCGTGACCGTCCCGTCCGCGCCGGCCGCCGGCGCCATCGACTTCACGATCCCGCCCGAGCTGCGCGAGCTGCTCGACCGGATCCGGGTGTACGTCCACGAGGACGTGCTCCCGGCGGAGCAGGAGATCGAGGACCCGGAGGACGTGCTGGCCAGCTGGCACGTCGTCGACCGGTTGCGCGACCGCGCGCGCGAGCTGGGCATCTACACGCCGCACCTGCCCGAGGAGTGGGGCGGGCTGGGGATCGGCGTGCTCGGCATGGCGCTGATCTCGCAGGAGTGCGGCGTCAGCGGGCTCGCCTCGCTCGGGCTCAACGCGATGGCGCCCGACGAGGGCAACATGCACACGCTCCTCATCGCGGGCAACGAGGAACAGCTCGAGACGTACCTGCGGCCGCTCGCCGAGGGCCGTACGCGGTCGTGCTTCGCGATGACCGAGCCGGACGTGGCGTCGAGCGATCCCACCAACCTCGAGACCACCGCGGTCCGCGACGGCGACGAGTGGGTGCTCAACGGCCGCAAGTGGTGCATCACCGGCGCGATCGGCGCGGCCTTCGCGATCGTCGTCGCCAAGACTGGGACGGACGAGGCCGCCGGCCACCGCAACTACTCGCTCATCCTCGTCCCGACCGACACGCCCGGCTGGGAGGTCGAGCGCGAGCCGGCGTGGATGGGCTCCCACTCCCCCGGCGGCCACCCGGTCATCACGCTCACCGACGTCCGGGTGCCGGTGGGGAACCTGCTGGGCCGCGAGGGCGAGGGCTTCGTGATCGCGCAGAAGCGGCTCGCGGGCGGACGGTTGGCGCACGCGATGCGGTGGATCGGCGTGGCCCAGCGCGCGCTCGACCTGTCCGCCCAGCGGCTGCTGGAGCGCAAGGCGTTCGGCAAGGAGCTGGCGCGCCACCAGGGTCTGCAGTTCATGATCGCCGACTCGGCGATGGACCTCTACGCGTCCCGGCTCATGGTCCTCCACACGGCGTGGAAGGTGGAGAACGGCCTCCCGCACCGGCAGGAGGTCGCGATGACGAAGACCTTCGTGTCCGAGGCGTTCGGGCGGATCGCGGACCGCGCGGTGCAGATCCACGGCGCCGCGGGCATCGCGATGGACCTCCCGATCGCCCGGATCTACCAGGATGCGCGGGCCGCCCGGATCTACGACGGCGCGTCGGAGGTCCACCGCATGGTCATCGCGCGCGAGTGCTTCAAGCTCGCGCTGCAGGGCCAGTCGCTCACGCAGGCAACCGGAGACCTCACCTAGTGCACACCATCGCGCCCGACGACATCGTCCGGACCTTCGCCGAGGCGGAGGGCAACGAGCGGCCGCCGCTGCTGGTCACCGAGCCGCTGGAGGCGTTCCTCGACGAGCGCGGCCTGGGCTCGGGCCCGATCGAGGCGACGCCGGTCGGCGAGGGCCACTCGAACGTCACGTTCGTCATCACCCGCGGCGACTGGGAGGCCGTGATCCGGCGCCCGCCGCGGCCGCCGCTCCCGCCGTCGGCCCACGACGTCACGCGCGAGGCGCGCGTGCTGCAGGCGGTCGCCGGCGCGGCGCGCGTGCCGGCCGTGCTCGCCGCGTGCGCGGACGACAGCGTGATCGGCTCCCCCTTCTACGTGATGGAGAAGGTCGACGGCCACGTCGTGACGAGCGAGGTCCCGGCGGCGCTGGACAGCGTCGAGGACCGGCGCCGGATGGGCGAGTCGCTCGTCGACGCGCTCGTCGAGATCCACGCCGTCGACTGGGAGCAGGCCGGCCTGGAGGGCTTCGGCAAGCCGACCGGCTACCTCGAACGTCAGCTGCGCCGGTTCACCGGGCTCTGGGAGCACAACAAGACCCGCGACATCGACGCGGTCGAGCGCGTCGGCGGCTGGCTCGCGTCGAACCTGCCCGAGTCGCCCGCCGCCACGATCGTCCACGGCGATTACCGGCTCGGCAACGTGATGCTCGCGCCGGACTCGCCGGCGCGCGTGATCGCCGTGTTCGACTGGGAGATGGCGACGATCGGCGACCCGCTCGCCGACCTCGGCTACCTCTGCACGCTGTGGACCGACCGCGACGACCCGCCGCTCGGGATGTTCGAGCTGTCCGGCGTGACACGCGAGGAGGGCTTCCCGACGCGGGCCGAGCTGGTCGCGCGGTACGAGGAGCGCAGCGGCCGCTCGATGACCGACATCCGCTGGTACCAGACGCTGGCGCTGTGGAAGTCGATCGTCTTCATGGAGGGCAACTACAAGCGCGCGGTGAGCGGCACCACCGACGACCCGTTCCTCAAGTCGTTCGGCGAGGGCGTCGTCGAGCTGGCGCGACGCGCGGAGGAGCTGGCGTTTGCCGGGGCGTGAGGGGCTGCTCGTCGACTTCGGCGGCGTCCTGACCACCAACGTCTTCGCGAGCTTCACCGTGTTCTGCCGCGAGGAGGGCCTGCCGGACGACTTCGTTGCGCAGGCCTTCCGCTCGTCCCCGGAGCCCAAGCGGCTGCTCTTCGAGCTGGAGCTGGGCAAGCTCGACGCCCCGACGTTCGAGACCGAGTTCGCGCGCGCCATCGGGCTGTCGGAGGACCGCGCCGACGGACTTGCCGGCAGGCTGTTCGCAAACGCGGGCCCCGACGAGGCGATGATCGAGGCGGTCGCGGCGGCCAAGCGCGCGGGGGTGCGGACGGGGCTCATCTCGAACTCCTGGGGCGAGGCCCTCGTGTACGACCGCGACGACTTCCCGCGGCTGTTCGACGGCGTCGTGATCTCCCACGAGGTGGGGATGCGCAAGCCCGACCCGGCGATCTACGCGCTGGGTGCGGAGCGGATCGGACTGCCGCCGTCCTCCTGCGTCTTCGTCGACGACCTGGGCGGGAACCTGAAGCCGGCGCTGGAGCTGGGGATGGCGACCGTCAAGCACGTCAGCGCCGACGAGACGATCCCGCAGCTGGAGGAGCTCCTCGGCGTCAGCCTGCGCTGAGGAGGCCGTCGAGGATGTCGTGCACGACCGCCCGCACCTCGGTGAGGGCGGCGCCGGCGTTCTCGGCGGTCGCGACGTACATCGCGGCCTCGTCGATCGCGCCGATGACGACGTGCGCGAGCGGGCGGGTGGGCTGGCGCCTGAGCTGGCCCGCGCGCATCGCGGCGTCCAGCAGCGTCTCGGTGAGCCCGAGGCCATAGCGCTGGGTGAGGTCGCGGAACGCCTTCCAGCCGAGAACGACGGGGCCGTCGAGGAGCAGGATCTGGCGGACCTCCGGCTCCTGGCTGACCTCCAGCCAGCCGTCGGCCGCTGACCGCAGCGCGGTCGCGGGATCGCGCGCGCCCGCCGCCGCCACGCGCTCGGCCAGCTGCTGCATCGTGTCGACCTCGACCGCCTCCACAACGGCGGTGAACAGGTCGGCCTTGTCCGCGAACTGGTGGTACATCGCGCCGCGGGTGACGCCGGCCTCGCGCGCGATCTCGGGCGTGCCCACGGCCGCGTAGCCGCGCTCGGCCCACAGGCGCCGGGCCGCGGCGATGAGGGCTTCCTGGGTGGCGGCGGAGCGCTCCGCCTGCGTGCGTCGCTTGATTTCCATGCAGTCTGTCTGTAAATACGTACAGGCTGTACGCAAGTTCCGTCGAAGGGTGATCGCGATGCCGTCGGTGCAGCTTCAGCAGGGAACCATCCACTACGAGGAGGCCGGACCGGCGTCCGGGCGGCCCGTCGTGTTCGTCCATGGGTACCTCATGGGCGGCGACCAGTGGCGCGGCGTGGCGCAGCGCCTCGGCGCGCGCGGGCTGCGGTGCCTGGCGCCGACGTGGCCGCTGGGCGCGCACCGGGAGGCGCTCGGGCCGGCCGCCGACCTCACGCCGCGGGGCGTGGCGGCGTTGATCGCGGCGTTCCTCGACGCGCTGGAGCTCGAGGACGTCGTGCTCGTGGGCAACGACAGCGGCGGCGCGCTGTGCCAGGTGGTGGCGGTGGACCATGGCGAGCGCCTCGGCGCGCTGGTGCTGACGAACTGCGACGTGATGGAGAACATGCCGCCGAGCTTCTTCAAGCTCCTGCCGCCGCTCGCGCGCTTTCCGGTGGCGATGAAGGCGCTGGGCGCGACGATGCGGTTCGGGGCGATCCGGCGCTCGCCGCTGGGCTACGGCCTGCTCACCAGCCGCGGCGTCGACGACCTCGCGCGCGGGTGGGTGCGGCCGCTCGCCGAGGTGCGCGGGGTCTTCGAGGACACGCTCCGCTTCACGCGGGCGATCGACAACGAGCTGACGCTCGACACGGGGCGCCGGCTCGCGGGGTTCGACCGCCCGGTGCTGTTCGCATGGGGCGTCGACGACCGGCGGCTCTTCCCGCTGCGCGACGCGCACCGCCTCGCGGCGGTCATCCCGGACGCGCGGGTGGAGGCGATCCCGGGTGCGCGGACGCTGGTGATGATCGACCAGCCCGACCGCCTCGCGGAGGTGATCGCGGAGTTCGCGCTGGTGCCGGTCGCCGCGTGAGGGGGTGGTGCGCCTTTTCGACCTCTACGGTCGAAAAGGCGCATGACCCCTACCGGCGCGGGACGATCAGCTCGACCCGGCGGGAGGCGGGCGGCGCTTCGCCGCGCGCCCTGACGGTGACCGCGCCGCCGAGGACCCGCGCGACCGCCGCGGCTCGGCGGCGCGAGAGGCGGAGGTTGTAGGCGGCGGGCCCGCGCGCGTCGGTGTGCCCGACGACGGTGACCCGCCGCCCGTCCCGGTGCTCGCGCGCCCATCGCCGCAGCGCGCGCCGCCCCTTCGCGGTCACCCGCGCGGAGTCGAACGCGAACAGCACGTCCGCGGGCAGCGCGTACGTCGTCTCGGTGCGCGTCTGCGCGATCTCGATGCGCGTGAACTGCTCCCGCACGACCCCGCTCACCGGCTCGATCCGCGGCGTAAGCGGCACGATCGTCCCGGCGGCCGCCGCCGCGGTGGTGGGCACCGCGGCGAGGGCGACGACGGCGAGCGCGAGCCTCACTGCCCCAGCGGGACCGCGTCGAAGGACTGGAACTCCGGGACGTGGAGGGATACCTGCGTCACGTCCGCCGGCGGTGCGGGGAACTTCGCCGAGATGCCCGCGGTCTCGCCCGGGTCGATGTCGCCGATGTCCGTCGAGCACAGACACCCGCCGCCGGGGCTCTCGAGGGGGAAGTGCTCGCGGCCGTTGACCTCATCGACCAGCCTCAGCCCCTCCGCGGTGTCGTACTCGCCGTTCTCGCCCTCGAGATCCGGGTCGAAGAGGCTGTCGCTGTCGTTGACGAGCCGCAGCGTCGCCGTGACGACCTTCCCGACGCGCTGCAGCCGGAGGAGCTGCGCCGACATCCCGTCGTCGACGCCCTCCGCGACCGCGATGGGCGCGGCCTCTGGCGTGGTCGAGACCGTCTCGCCGGAGGCGAGGTCGACGATCTTCTCCTCCGCGGCCATCGGCTGGCCGGCGGCGGCGGTGGCCTCGCCCTTCTCCTGCTCCCCGCAGGCGGTGAAGGCGAACGACGTGGCGGCGAGCGCCGCGAGGGCGCTGATCTTGATGCTGGTCATGGCCGCCCGGAGGGACGGGCGGCCAGGAGTTCGCCCCAGCTAGTGGCGCTTGCCGCGGCCGCTCTGCAGCTGCTTGGTGAGCTGCTGGATCTGGCGCTTGGTCTTCGGGTCCTTGGCGGTGCGCATCGCCTGGTCGGCGAGGCGGCGGCCCTGCGGGGTGCGGGCGAACTTCATCAGCTTGGAGACGAGGCTCATGAGGTCAGTGTGGTGCCCGCTCCTCAACGGGGGCTAACCGGCGGCGCAGCTCCTCCCCGCGCCCGGCGGCGACCGCGCGGGCGGCGCGGGCCTCGTCGGCGCCGAGCTCGACCAGCGCCTGGCGCTCCTCCCCCTGCGCCATCCAGCGCAGGAACAGCCACCCGAAGAGCACGAGCGTCAGCAGCGAGCCCTCGATCATCATCAGCGACGCCGCCGCGGTCTGATCCTCGAGCCGGTCGGCGACGTCGTAGCCGTCGTACAGCGGGTGGCCGGTCCACAGCAGCACGTTGGCGAGCACCGTGCCCAGCAGGCGGACCCCGACGATGTACGCGACCTTCGCCCCGTTGCCGAACCACGCCGGCTGCGGGAGCGGCCCGAAGAGCGGCATCCAGATGCCGATGCCGGTCGCCACGAAGCACGCGTGCTGCACGGCGTGCACGGCCTCGGAGGACAGCGCGGCCTCGTGCAGCGCCGCGAGGTGCCAGACGACGAGGTTGGCCGACCACAGCACGAGCGCCACGACCGGGTGCCCCAGCGCGCGCACCCACCGCAGCCACCGCACGCGCAGGAGCGGCGCGAGCACCGGCCCGGTCAGCCCGAGCACGATCAGCAGCGCCGCCAGGTCCCCGAGCAGCAGGTGCTCGGCCATGTGCGCGACGAACCGCTCCCCCGCGAGGTGCCCCAGCACGACGAGCCCGAGCGTCGCCAGCAGCACACCGCCGCAGAAGCACCACTGCCGCCACGCGGGAACGGGCCGCCCGGCGCGCCGCAGCGTCGAGCAGCGCCGCGCGTACAGGCCCGCGGCGAGCGCCGGCCCGAGCAGCTGGACGGGCTCGACGACCGGCGTCAAGTGCGCAACAACCGGACCCACACGCGCACCCTAGCCTCGAGGTGTGCTCTCCGTCGACCTGCATTGCCATCTCCTGCCGGGCGTAGACGACGGCCCGGAGACCCTGGACCAGTCCATCGCCTACGCCCGTGCCGCCGTCGCCGCCGGCACGACCACCATCGTCGCCACCCCGCACGTCGAGCAGGTGGACGTGCGGACGCTGCCCGACCGCGTCCACGAGGTCCGCGCCGCGCTCGCGGACGAGGGCATCGCGCTCACCGTCGAGGTCGGCGGCGAGCTGAAGCCCGAGTCGATCCCGGTCCTCGACGCCGAGGAGCTCGAGATCATCGCCCACGGCCCGCCGGACGCTCGTTGGGTGCTCTACGAGGTGCCGTTCTCGGGCGTCTCGGACGACTTCCTGGACGGCGCCCGCGAGCTGCAGGCGCGTGGCTACGGCTTGCTCCTCGCCCATCCGGAGCGCAGCAAGGACGTGCTCGACGGCGGCCTGCCGAAGCTCACCGCGCTGCTCGACGGCGGCGCACGCTTCGAGGTCAACGTCGGCCCGCTCACCGGGCAGGAGAGCGAGGCGCGCACCGCGGCCGCCCGCCGGCTCGTCGCGGACGGCTTCGCGCACGTCGTCGCCACCGATGCGCACCCGCCGACGCGGCCCTACCTGCAGGCCGACGCGCGCGAGCTCGTCGCGGCGGGCGCGCTGACCGACGAGCCGGCGCGGCTGCTGCGGGAGGGGATCAGGGCGAGGCGCGCCGTGTAGAGTTGCGTCATGCAACCCAGTGCCTTGGCCGACATGAGCGGCCTGGAGGTCATGCGGGCCGTCGCGGCCGGCGAGCTCCCGCCCCCGCCGATCGCCCTCCTCATGGGCTTCGAGCCGATCGAGATCGAGGAGGGGCGGGTCGTCTTCGCCGGCCATCCGGCCCAGAAGCACTACAACCCGATCGGCAGCGTGCACGGCGGGTTCGCGGCGACCCTGCTCGACTCCGCGCTCGGCTGCGCGGTGCACACGACGCTGGCGCCGGGCGTGGGCTACACGACGCTCGACCTGGCGGTGAAGTACATCCGCGGGATGACCGCCGACACCGGCCGCGTCCTGTGCGAGGGAACCGTGATCAGCAGCGGACGGCGGGTGGCGACCGCGGAGGGCCACCTGACCCGCGAGTCCGACGGGAAGCTGCTGGCCCACGGCACGACCACCTGCGCGGTGTTCACGCCATGAGCCGTCGCGGCTGAGCTACGAGCGCTTGCCCCGCCCGTAGAGGACCTTCACGAGGCCCGCGATGAGCTTCGTGGTGCCCTTCTTGTACGGGAACATGTGGACGTCGCGCTTGGGCGCGAACCGCGTCACGAGCAGCGCCTGCTGCGCGCAGTACTTGCGGATGCCGGCGGCGCCGTGGCGCGAGCCCAGGCCCGACGCCTTCCAGCCGCCCATCGGCAGCTCGAGCGCGGTGTAGTTGATCATCGCGTCGTTGACGTCGACCGCGCCGGACTGCACGCGCCGCGCGACCGCCTCGCCCTTGGCGACGTCCTTCGTCCACACCGAGCCGGCCAGGCCGTACGGCGAGTCGTTCGCCAGCCGGATGGCCTCCTCGGCGTCGCGCACCTTCATGATCGGGAGCGTCGGGCCGAACGTCTCCTCGGTCATCGCCTTCATCGTGTGGTCGACGTCGACCAGCACCGTCGGCTCGAAGAAGTTGCCGCTCTTGCCCGGCTCGCCACGCTTGGCGTGGCCGCCGACGACGATCCGCGCGCCCTTCTCGCGGGCGTCGTTGACGTGGTCCTCGATGATGTCGATCTGCGGCGGCGAGGTGACGGCGCCGACGTCGACCGAGCCCGGCTCGCCCGGGACGCCCTGGCGCAGCGCGCGGGCCTTCTCGGTGACGCGCTTGACGAACTCGTCGTAGATCGGCTCCTCGACGTAGGCGCGCTCGACCGAGATGCAGGTCTGGCCGCCGTTCTGGAAGGAGTAGTAGACCGCCGCGTTGGCCGCGCGCTCCACGTCGGCGTCGGCGAGGACGATCATCGGGTCCTTGCCGCCGAGCTCCAGCGCGACGGGCGTCAGCGTCTGCGCCGCCCGCTCCATGACCTTCTTGCCGGTCGCCGTGGAGCCGGTGAACATGATCATGTCGGACTCGTCGATGAGCGCCTGCGCGGTCACGCCGCGGCCGGTCGCCACCTGGTAGACGCCCTCGGGGAGGCCGCACTCGCGCAGCATCTCCGCCATCAGCATCGAGGTCATCGGTGTGACCTCGGACGGCTTGAGGATCACCGAGTTGCCCGCGGCGAGCGCCGGGATGCAGTCGCCGAACGAGTTGGTCAGCGGGTAGTTCCACGGGCCGATGACGCCGATCAGCCCGAGCGGCTGGTAGCGGACGACGAGCTTGCGGCCCATGACGAAGGGCGACGCGGTCTTGATCTTCTCGTCCGCCAGGTACTTGCCGGCGTTCTTGGCCCAGAAGCCGAACGCGCCCGCGGCGTAGTTGTACTCGGCGGTGAGGGCGTCCTCGTACGTCTTGCCGGTCTCCGCCATGATCGTCTGGATCACGCGGTCGCGGTTGTCGACGATCCACTTCTGCGCGCGCTTGAGGACGCGGCCGCGGCCCTCGAAGCCCAGCGCGTTCCACCCCGGCTGCGCGGCGCGGCCCTTGCGCGCCAGCTCGGCGACCGCCTCGGCCGACAGCTCCGGGACGCGGCCGATCTCCTGCCCCGTCGCCGGGTTCTCCACCACGATGACGCCGTCGGACGAGCCCTTGGCAGTGCCAGAGACCTGGGACGGCTCGACTGTGTCCTCGACGCGTTCGGTGACGCCTGCCATGGGGTGATCCTCCTCGCCGGTTTGGCTGACCAGCCAGGAGCCTACCGGTCCGGGCGGGACAGCCCCACCCGGACCTGACACTGCGTCGAGCTAGGCCGCGACCTCGACGCCGGTCATGGCGATGTCGTTGACCGGGCGATCGCCGGGGCCTGTCTGCGTGCCCTCGATCTTGTCGACCGTGTCCATGCCCTCGGTGACCTTGCCGAACACGGTGTGCTTGCCGTCGAGCCACGGCGCCGCGTCGGTGGTGACGATGAAGAACTGCGACCCGTTCGTGTTCGGGCCGGCGTTGGCCATCGCGATCGCGCCGCGGACGACCTTGTGCTGGTTGAACTCGTCCTCGAACGTGTAGCCGGGGCCGCCGGAGCCGGTGCCCGTCGGGTCGCCGCCCTGGATCATGAAGTCCTTGATGACGCGGTGGAAGATCACCCCGTCGTAGAAGCCGTCGCTGGCGAGCTTCTTGAAGTTCGCGACCGTCTTGGGCGCGTCCTCGTCGTAGAGCTCGAGGGTGATCGGGCCCTCGGTGGTCTGGATGGTGGCGACGGACGGCATCGGGACGGAGGTTCTCCTACTGGTCGAACAGCTTGACTTCGGGGATGCGGACCTTCTTGTCCGCGGGCTGCACCGTGAACCACAGCAGCACGTGGCGGTACTTGCCGTCGAGCTTCAGCTCCTCGGTGAGGCCGGCGTCGCGGGCGTCGGTGACGTGCTCCCACCGGTCGTCGAGGACGTCCGGCGGCGGCTCGCTGGCGCGCGTGGCGTAGGTCTCGACCGTGAAGCCCGGCGTGTCGGTGGTCAGCTCGAGGTCCGTGAGCGACTGGGTCGCCTTGAGGCTGATGAGGAGCCCGACCTGGACCTTGCCGTCGTCGCCGACGGAGGCCTCCCACGCGGTCTCCTTGTCGCCGTCGATGGCGTCCGCGGGATCCGTGGGCTTCGCGCCGGTCTTCGTCGCCCGCTGGTACGGGTCGTACGCGCCGGCCGCGCTCTTGGGCAGGTCGAGCGCCACGCGCTCAGGCTCGGTCTCCGTCGTCTCGGTCGTCTCGGTCGTCTCGGTGCCGGTGTCGCCGTCGTCGGTGGAGCCGGTCGACCCGGTGGAGCCCGAGCCGGTGGAGGGCGTCGCCGGGGTGGCGGGCGTGACCGGGGTCGCGGGCGTGTCGGTGACGTCCGGGACGTCCGCGCTCTCGCTGTCGGGCGCGGGGATCTTCGGCGTCGTCTCGGTCGTCGGCGTCGTGGGCGTCGTCGGGACGATGACCTCGGTGCCCGTCGGCGCGGTCGCCGTGGGCGGCGGGACGGTGGGCGTCGTCGCCGGCGGGGCCTGCGCGATCGGCGTCTGCTCGGAGTCGCTGGAGAGCGCGGCGTAGGCGGCGGCCGCGGCGCCGCCCGCGAGGACGGTCGTCAGGCCCAGCACGGTGAGCGCCGCCCGCCAGCCGGGCCGCCCGCCCAGGCGCCCGGGCTGCGCGGCCCCGCACTCCAGGCACCAGTCCTGGTCGGCGGTGAGCGCGGCGCCGCAGGACGAGCAGGCCCGCGCCGGGGCCTCCGGCGTCACCTCGGCCTGCGCGACCTCGGGCTGCTGCTGTGCGGTGTCGGGCTGGGTCTGGGACTCGTCGGACATGCGCTGCGTAGCCAGGCTAGCCGAGGTTGGAACGCGCCTCGGCGGTGGGAGTTGCGCGGGCTACGCCCGCGCGGCTTCGGTCGCGACGCCCTGCTTGCCGAGCGCCTCGGCCACGCGGTCGAGCTCGTCGCCGGGCACCTCGAAGAGCGAGAAGCGCTGCAGCACGCGGACGTTGCGGACCGCCTCGCCGTCGAGCCCGGCGCCCTTGGTGACCTTGTGGACGATGTCCGCGACCTCGACGCCGTCGGCCAGGCCCGCGGCCGCGATCAGCGTGCGGAAGTCGCCGTCGGCGTCGGCCTTCGCGCGCGGCTTGCGGTGGCGCTTGGGCTTCTCCTCGATCTTCGCCGGGGCGACGTGCGCGCCCTCGATCCACGGGGAGATCGAGGTGCCGATGTGGTCCTCGATCGCCAGCAGCTCCTTCTTCTGGCGCGACTCGACGAACGTGATCGCGCGGCCGGAGCGGCCGATGCGGCCGGTGCGGCCGATGCGGTGCACGTAGACGTCGGGCGAGGTCGGGACGTCGAAGTTGACGACGTGGGTGACCGTCGAGATGTCGAGGCCGCGGGCCGCGACGTCGGTCGCCACCAGCAGCGGCACGCGGCCGCTCTTGAAGCCGAGCATCACGCCGTCGCGCGCGCCCTGCGACATGTCGCCGTGCAGCGCCTTGACGTTCATGCCCTTGTCGCGGAGCTTGCGGTAGAGCTGGTCGGTGCGGATCTTCGTGCGCGCGAAGACGATCGCCTGGTCGGGCTTCTCGGCCGCGAGGACCTCGACGAGCTTCTCGGCCTTGTCCTTCGATTCGACCGGGAGCTGGAACTGCTCCACCGAGTCGACGGTCAGCGTCTCCGCCTTGACCTTGATGTGCGCCGGGTCGTAGAGGTACCGGTCGGCCAGCGAGCGGATCGGCGGCGGCATCGTCGCGCTGAACAGCGCGGTCTGGCGCGAGTTCGGCGTCAGCGACAGGATCTTCTCGACGTCCTCGAGGAACCCGAGGTCGAGCATCTCGTCGGCCTCGTCGAGCACGACGAACCGGCACGAGCTGAGCATGAGCGAGTGCCGGCTGATGAGGTCGAGCACGCGCCCGACGGTGCCGACCACGACGTGCCCGCCGGCGCGCAGCTGCGCCTGCTGGGAGCGGATCGGCGCGCCGCCGAACGTCGCCACGACGTCGACGCCCTTGCGCTGGCCGTAGGCGCGCAGGGCCTGGGTGACCTGGATGCAGAGCTCACGCGTCGGCGTGAGCACGAGCGCCTGCACGTCGGAGTCGCTCGGATCGACGTACTCGATGATCGGGATGCCGAACGCAGCGGTCTTGCCCGAGCCCGTCTGCGCCTGGCCGATCATGTCCCGGCCCTCGAGCATCGGCGGGATCGCCTGCTCCTGGATGGGGCTGGGAGACTCGTAGCCGACGTCCTGCAGGGCCTCGAGCGTGCTCTCGGAGAGGCCGAGGTCCTTGAAACTGGTCACGGCAAGATCGTACGAGGCCGTACCCTTCACCGCTCGTGCTGGGACGAACCCGGGAGAGCAGCGAGCTCGAGGCCGTGCTGGAAGCGGCCCGCAGCGGACGTTCCGGCGCGCTCGTCGTCCACGGCGAGGCGGGGATCGGCAAGACCACGCTGCTGGGCGCCGCGATCGCCATGGCGGGCGACGACTTCCGCGTCCTGCGGGCGCGCGGCTACGAGTCCGAGTCGGACATCCCGTTCGCCGGTCTGCTCGACCTCCTGACGCCTCTCCTGGACCTGCTCGACCGCATCCCCGCGGCGCAGGCCCGCGCGCTGCGCGGCGCGATGGCGATCGAGGAGCCCTCGCCGCACGACCACTTCGCCGTGCCCGCCGCGGTGCTCAGCGTGCTCGGCGCCGCCGCGGACGAGCAGCCCGTGCTCGCCGTGGTCGACGACGCGCACTGGCTCGACGAGGCGACGCTGGAGGCGCTGCTCTTCGCGGCGCGGCGGATCGAGGCCGAGGGCGTCGTGCTGCTGATCGGCGCGCGCGACGGCGAAGGGCTGAAGGCCGAGGAGCTCGGGCTGCCGCGGCTGCGGATCGGCGGCCTGGAGGGCGACGCGGCCCGCGCGCTGCTGGAGCAGGCGGCCGGAGCCGAGCTGCTGCCGCAGGTCGCCGACGTGCTGCTCGACACCGCCGCGGGCAACCCGCTCGCGCTCGTGGAGATCCCCCACGCGCTGACGCCCGACCAGCTCGCCGGCCGCGACGCGCTGCCCGCGCCGCTGCCGGCCGGGTCGAGCATCGAGAGCGCGTTCCGCCGCCAGCTGGGCGCCCTGCCCGACGAGACGCGCCGCGCGCTGACCGTCGTCGCCGCGATGGTGACCGGCCGCGTCGACCTGCTCCACGCCGCGCTCGACCACCTCGGCGTCCCGCACGACGCGCTCGCGCCCGCGGAGGCCGCCGACGTCGTCCGCTTCGCCGACGCGCGCGTGGACGTCCGCCATCCGCTGCTGCGCTCGACGATCTACCACGCCGCCGGCGCGCCGGACCGCCGCGCGGCGCACGAGGCGCTCGCCGCCGTGGCACCGGACCCGCGCGTGCGCGCGTGGCACCTGGCGATCGCCGCCGTGGCGCCCGACGAGTCCGTCGCGTCCGCGCTGGAGGAGGCCGGCGTCGACGCGCGCGAGCGCGGGGGCAACTCGGCCGCCGCCGCCGCGTTCGAGCGCGCCGCCGAGCTGTCGACCGACGAGGAGGCGCGCGCCCGCCGCCTGCTCGAGGCCGCCCGCGACCTGACGATGGCTGGCGGGGCCGACCGCGCGCTGAAGCTGCTCGACGAGGCCGTCCGGCTCACCGACGACCCGCTCCTGCAGGCGGACGTGCGCCGCGCCCGCGGGCACGTCGAGCTGCGCCGCGGCGCCCCGCGGATCGCGTACGAGCTGCTCGACGGCGAGGCGCGCCGCATCCAGGACGAGGACCCGCAGCGCGCCGCCCAGACGCTGATCGAGGCGAGCGTCGCGCACATGATGACCGGCGACATGCCGGCGCTGGAGGAGTCCGCGATGCGCGCCTGCGCGCTGGCGGGCGGCGGCGTCGACCCGGGCGTCGAGGCGATCGCGTCGCTGCTCATCGGCGAGGCGCAGATCGCGCTCGGGCGCACCGCGGACGGCGACCGGCTGCTCGACGCGATCGTCCCGCTCGTCCTCCCCGGCGACGTGCTCAGCGGGCTGCCGGAGATCATCGGGATGGCCGGCCACTGCTCGATCTGGGTCGAGCGATGGGATCGCGCGGAGCTCGTCCTCAACCGCATCGTCGAGGCCGCCCGCGACGCCGCGGCGCTCGGCCTTATCATCTACCCCCTGGCCGCGCGCTCCCACCTGGAGCTCCGCCGCGGCCGCTGGCAGGCGGCGCTCGCCGACGCGGGCGAGGCGGCCGAGCTCGCGCGCCAGACCGGGCAGATCGGCCTGCTGTGCCACGCGCTGGCGGCGCTGGCCGAGGTCGAGGCGGGGCTGGGCCGCAGCGAGGACGCGCAGGCCCACGGCCGCGAGTCGCTGGAGCTGACGCGCGCGCTGGGCTCGGACGCGATCCGGATCTACTCGCTGAACGCGCTGGCGTTCGACGACCTCATCACCGGCAGGGTGGAGCGCGCGATCGAGCTGCTCGACGAGGCGCAGCTCGTCGCCGACCGCCTGCACCAGGAGGAGCCGGGCCTGGTCCAGTGGCCGCCGACCCACGTCGAGGCGCTCGTGCGCGCGGGCGAGACCGAACGGGCGCAGGCCGCGCTCGACCGCTTCGCCGCCAAGGCCGAGACGACGCAGCGCGCATGGGCGCTCGCCGCCGCCGCGCGGTGCCGCGGGCTGCTCGCGCAGGACGACTTCCAGCAACACTTCGAGGAGGCGCTCGAGCACCACGAGCGCGACGGGCAGCCGTTCGAGCGCGCCCGCACGCACCTCGCGTACGCCGAGCGCCTGCGCCGCGTCCGGGCCCGGGCCGATGCGCGGCCGCACCTCAACGCCGCGCTGGAGGTCTTCGACCGGCTCGGGGCCAAGCCGTGGTCGGCCCGCGCGCGCGCCGAGATGGCGGCCACCGGCGGCCCGTCTGGCCCGCGCGACCAGGCGGCGAGCGCCGACGAGCTGACGCCGTCGGAGCTGAAGATCGCGCTGCTGGTGGCGCAGGGGATGACCAACCGCGAGGTGGCGGCGTCGCTGTTCCTCAGCCCGAAGACCGTCGAGCACCACCTCAGCCACGTGTACCGCAAGCTCGACGTCCGGTCGCGGACGCAGCTCGCGCGCCTCTTCGCCGAAGAGCGCCCCACCGTCGGCGTCGCCTGACCCGCCCGCGCGCCTTCACGCGCGCCGTCTGCGGGGGTAGGCTCGCCCAGCCGTGGCTGACTTCGCCGAGACGGTCGAGCCGGCGGTCGCCAGCGGGGCGTGCCGGCACCTCGCGGTCCTCGTGAACCGGCCCGAGGAGGTGCCCGCGGTGCTCGCCGCCTTCTACGCGCTCGGCGCGCGGCGCGACGGGTGGCTCGTCCACCGCGCGATGCCGCACCGGCAGGCGGAGGAGCGGGCGGCGCTGGAGGCGGCGGGGCTCGACCTCGCGCGGCTGGAGCCCGACGGGCGCCTGATCGTCCACGAGATCGACCTGTCGCAGCCGCCGGAGGCGTACGGCAGCGAGCTGGAGGCGCCGCTGGCCGCCGCGCTCGACCGCGGCCTGGAGGCCATGTGGTACGCGCGGTTCGCGGTCGGGACGGACCTGCTGCCGCTCGACGCGGTGCTGGAGTACGACCGCCACTACGAGGCGCGCTTCGCGTCGTCGCCGGTGGTCACCCTCTGCCCGTTCGTCGTCGGGGACGCGGCGGATCTCGCGGCCATCGCGGAGGTCCACGACGGCATCGCGGTGCTGGAGCCCGGCGGCGAGACGGTGCTCCATCGTCCGAACGGGTGATCCTCCCGGCTGCACCTGATCCGCAGGTGCGAGCGGTTCGCACTTGCGGGCGTCGGTTCCCCCCACCTCTGCCCAGGAGGCTGCCGTGCCCACGCAAGACGCCGCCCTCGCCCACGCGCCGACGCCCATGAGCCTCGCCGCAGCGGTCAACACGCTCCGCGCGCGCGGGATGCGGGTGTCCACCCCGCGCCGTCTGGTGCTGGAGGCGCTCTACGGCGCCGACCGGCCGCTCCCGGCGGCCGCGCTCGCGGACGGCCTCGGCGGCCGGTTCCCGCGTGCGGACCTCGGGTCCGTGTACCGCAACCTGGACACGCTCGAGCAGGCCGGGCTCGTCCGCCGCGTCGAGCTGGGCCGCGCGCCCGCCCGCTACGCCCCGGCGACCGACCGCGAGTACGCCGCGTGCGAGCGGTGCGGCGAGCTCACGCCGCTCGATCCGGCGCTGCTCGACGCGGCGCGCGCGGCGATCCGCGCGGCGTGCGGGCACGTCGCGCGGTTCTCCCGCGTTCCGGTCAGCGGCCTGTGCGCCGGCTGCGCCGCGGGCTCAGCGCCCGCGCGGTGACGCGGCGGCCAGCGCCCGGCGGGCCTGCGCCGTCTGCCACGGGCCGAGGGCGTCGGCCCGCGCGATCGCCGCGCGCAGCCACCGCCGCGCGAGCGGCCGGTCGCCCACGGCGAGCGCCGCCTGGCCGGCGTGGTGGAGCGCCGACGGCTCGCGCCACCCGCCCGCCAGCGCGCGGCGCGCCCACCGCAGCGCCTCCTCGCCCCGGCCCGCCGCGGCCAGCGCCGCCGCCAGCGCATCGGCCGCCCGGACGGTCGGCGCCTCGCGCCAGCCCGCGCGGGCGAGCGCGACCGCCGCACCGGCGTCCCCATGCTCGGCCTCGAACAGCCCGACCTCGGAGGCGATCCTGTACCCGGCGTCCCGCTCCCGGCGCTGCGAGGCACGCACGCGGCCGAACGTCCGGGCGGCGTCGGCCTGCCGGCCGGCGGCGAGCTCGGTCTCGCCGAGCTCGATCAGGGTCTCGGTCAGCGGCTGGCGCGCGTCCGCCGCGCGGAGCTCGGCGATCGCGCGGTCGTACCGGCCGGCCGCGGCGTCGAGGCGGGCCAGGCCGACACGGGCCGCGGCGTGGCCGGGCACCGCCGCCAGCGCCTCGCCGTACGCGCGGCGCGCCGCCGCACGCCGTCGGCGGCGCAGCTCGACGTCGCCGAGCAGGACGGTCACGGCGGCACCCTGCCGGCGCGCGCCCGCACCGGCGCCGACGGCGAGCCGCATCGCGTCTGCCGCGCCGTCGAGGTCGCCGCGCAGCTCGCGCAGGTACGAGGCCCGCGCGTACCCGGCGAGCGTCGGCTTCGCGTCGATCATCCGCTGCAGCTCGGCCGCGGCCTGATCCAGTCGTCCCAGCTCGACGAGCGAGTCGACGATCACCGGGACCGCGGCGTCCGACCGGGGATCGGCCTTCTGCGCCGCCCGCGCGTGGCGGAGCGCCGCGTGGAAGCGGTGCCGCTTCGCCTCCTGCGTCGCACGCTGCAGCGAGGACGGGGCGGCCTTCGCCGCGGACGGCGGCGGGTCGGAGGCGCGGCCCACGAGGACCGCGAGCGCGGCGGCCACCAGCGGGACCGCCACGAGGAAGGGGAGAAGACGGGTCATGAGCGCGGGGAGGTCGAGGCGGCCGGCGACCGGCGTGGGGCAGAAGCGCCCCCGCGCCGGCCACCGGCCACCAGGTGGATCACTGCGGCGGCTGCGGCACCGGCGCGTGCGCCGGCTCCGTCCGCTTGAGGGCCGAGTCGAACCCGGAGTCCGTCGCGACGACGTACGGGAAGCTGGCCGAGAACGGCTTGTCGTTCTGGTCCACCCCGTCGCCGAGCGGCACGTTCTTCGCCGGGTTCAGCAGCGCGCCCGCGATGACGCGCAGCTCGATGTCGACGACGTCGTCCGCCAGCCGCCGCCCGTTCGGGAACCCGGCCACGTCACCGGCCAGCACGCCGAAGCGGTTCGGCGTCTCCGCGGGCGGCACGCCGAGGTTGAGCTTCAGCGTGTCCGCCGGGGCCGGCTTCGTCCCGATCTGCGTCAGCCCGGGCACCCCGGTCAGCAGCGCCTGGACGATGTCCGTGCGGTCCGTCTCCTTGACGCCCAGGTCGAACAGCGCGTTGAGGATCCGCGCCGGCTCGGGGTTGAGCGCGTACTTGCCGAAGTTCGCCAGGTCGTCCTTGGGCGACGTCCGGTTGAACTTGTCCTTCTGCCCGAGCGGGATCACGACCTCGTTGATGAGCGGGTTGCCGAGCCGCGAGACCTGGACCCACTCGTCGTCGTGGCCCTTGCCGCCCTTGCCGCCGCCGTGCACCGCGATCCGCTTGCGCTCGGTGGACGCCCACACGCCGACCACGGCGTTGCCGGCCTTCGCCGAGCCGACGGCCTTGCCGTCGCGCGTCACGTGCTCCTCCGGCACCTGCAGCACGAACGAGTGCGTCCCGTAGCCGGCGAGGTCGTCCTTGCCGCCGCCCTGGTTGCCCAGGCCGATCGCGGGCCGCCCCGGCTTGTCGATGTTGATCCCGTCGAAGATCGACCCGAGGTCGACGAAGAACGGGTCGTCGCGGGGGCCGACGAACGCCTTGCCGCCGCCGTTGACGGACTTCACCGCACCGGCCGCCACGGCCGCGTAGTCGGGGAACGTCTTCGGCCCGGAGTTGTCGGGCGCGACCGGCAGGTCGTTCGCGATCCGCCGGCTCGTCCGCAGCTTCCCGCCCGCGTAGGTCTCGCGGTACAGGTCGTACGTCTGGACGAAGTTGAGGTTCGGGTCGTTGATCGACCGGACCGGCGGCACCGCCGCGAGGAACGACTCGGGGTTGCGGAACCGGTTCTTGAACTGCCACCGGTACGCGACGTCCTCGGCGCCGTCGCCGGTGTTGTCGATCTTGACGTAGTACCGCGCCTGCGGATCGAGCTTGCCGAAGTTCGGGCCGCCGGCCGGATCCTCCAGCGGGATCCAGTTGGCGACCACGGTCAGCGCGCCCGGCGCGTCCTTCGCGGTGAACGCGTAGACGTCGGTGTCGTCGGCGGCCGGGTCGAGCATCGAGCCCGGCGCCTCGCGGTGGCTGGAGCCCAGCCCGGGGCCGGCCGCCAGCGCGCCCGCAGCGGCCGCGACGACGACCGCCCCGCCGATGAGGGGCCTGAGGTGCATGTCTCGCTCCTTGTCGTGATGGACCATGCACCTCCCTCTGCGCACGACCGCCGCGAGCGGTTCCGTAAGGTTCGTTGCGAGGAGTTCTCACGTAGGACACGGCGCCGGGAGCGCCTGCCCGAGCCGCTCCAGCGCCCGCCGCATCCGGCCCTTCACGGTGCCGAGCGGGAGACCGAGCGCCGCGGCGATCTCGCGCTGCGTGAGGCCCGCGTAGTAGGCGAGCGCGACGACCTCGGCCTGCTCGCGCGGGAGCAGGCGCACCGCGCCGCGCACGTCGGCGGCCTCGGCGGAGCGCAGCGCGTCGGCGTCGGTCGCGCCGTCGGCCGGCGCCTCCTCGGGGACGGTCGCTCCGGTGTGCCGCGAGCGCACCGCCGCCCGCCGCAGCGCGTCCATCGCCCTGTGGTGGACGAGCGTCAGCAGGAGCGTGCGCACGCTCGCCCGCGCCGGGTCGTACTCGGCCACGCCTCGCCACAGCGCGAGGAACGCCTCCTGCACGACGTCGTCGGCCAGCTCGGGCCCGCACAGCCGCCGCGCGTACCCGTGCGCGACCCGCGCGTGGCGGTCGTACAGCTCGGCGAACGCGTCCGGCTGCCCGCCGCCCGCCCGCCGGGCCAGCGCCGCATCGTCGAGCCGCGCGACGGCCCGCCCGCGCCGTCCCGCCCTCACGGCGCCGGCTCCAGGGGCACGACCAGCGCGACGCGCGTGCCGCGTCCCGGCGCGCTGTCCAGGACGACGCCCGCGCCCGCGTCGCGCGCCCGGTCGCGCATGATCGACAGGCCGAAGTGCCGCTCGGCGCGGCCCGCGGCGGCCTCGGGGTCGAACCCGCGCCCGTCGTCGTCGACGACGAGCTCCAGCCACCGCTCCCCCGCCGCGAGCCGCACGTCGACCGCGGTCGCTGCCGCGTGCCGGTGCGCGTTGGCGAGCGCCTCGGTGAGCACGCGCTCGACCACCGCCGCGGCGGGCGGCGGGACGTCGGGGAGCTGCGCGGCGACGTGCGCGCGCACCGGCAGGCCGAGCGCGGCGAACCGCCCGCAGGTCTGCTCGACGGCCGCCCGCAGGCCCTCCACGGGCGGCTCGCTCGACAGGTCGGCGAGCCGCGCGCGCACGAGCGCGAGCGCCTCCTCCAGCGCCCCGCGCAGCCGCGCCCGGCTGGCGTCGGCGACCTCACGGCGCGGGCCGGAGTCGAGCAGCGCCAGCTCCCGCACGCCGAGCGCGAGGTCCTGCGCGAGCCCGTCATGGAGCTGCGCCGCGAGCCGCAGCCGCTCCTGATCGATCGCCGCCCGCTGGAGCTGGCCGCGCAGCTGCGCCGTGGCGATGCCTGCCGCGAGCTGCCCGCTCACGAGCGACAGGACCGTGGCGGTCGTCGCGTCGAGCCGCAGCGGCTCGGCGCGTGCGGCCATCGCCACGCCGGCCAGCCGCCCACCGGCGACCAGTGGCAGCACGAGCCAGCACGCGGGCGGCGGGTCGAACGGGTTGTCCAGCAGCCACGAGCCCTCTTCCCCGAACACGAGCGGGAAGCCGCTGGCGATCGCGAGGCGCCACGCGGCCGGGTCGAGCTCCAGCTCGCATGCGGTGCCGCGCCGCTCCTGCGGCGTGGGGGACTGCACGAACCGCCGCAGCACGCGCCCGTCCTCGGGCACGTAGAGCACGGCGGTGTCGAGCGCGAACGCCTCGCGCAGCTCGCCCAGCGCGTGCTCGGCCACGTCGGCCAGCTCGCCCGTCCCGGTCAGCGCCCGGGCGACGCGGGCCAGCGCGGCCAGGCCGGTCGACACCTCGGGCGCGAGCTGCCCGATGAGCCCCGTCGGCGCGCACGCCTGCCCTTGCGCCTGGCGGTCGATCCCGGTCATGCTCGGCTCCCATGGCCCACAGGACGCGCGTGCTGGTCGCCGACGACCACCGCCTGGTGCGGGAGGGCACCGCGGCGCTGCTGGCCGCGGACGGGCGCATCGAGGTCACCGGCCTGGCCGCCGACGGCTGGGAGGCGCTGGAGCTGAGCGAGCGCGAGCCGCCCGACGTCGCGCTGCTCGACCTGAGCATGCCGCGCCTGGGCGGTCTGGCGACGCTCGCGGCGCTGCGCCGGCGCGAGCCGCCGGTCGAGGTCCTGATCCTCACCGTCTCCCAGCGCGAGGAGGACCTGTACGAGGCGCTGCGCCTCGGCGCCGCGGGCTACCTGCTCAAGGACATGGATCCGCGCACGCTGGCCGAGGCCGTGCTCGACGCCGCGCGCGGGAACGGCCGGATCACCGCCGACCACGCCAGCCGGATGCTCGCAGAGCTGGGGCCGGGGCGGGCGCCGGACGAGCGGCTCGGCCAGCTGTCGGACCGCGAGCGGGAGGTGCTCACGCTCGTGGCCGAGGGCCTGCGCAACCGCGAGATCGCCGAGCGCCTGGTCATCTCCGAGGCGACCGTCAAGACCCACATCAGGCACATCCTCGAGAAGCTGCGCTTCCGCAACCGCGCCGAGGCCGCGGCGTTCGCCGCGCGCCACCTCTCCTGACGAGGGCTCCACGGCGCAACGCTAGTCGCGCCCTGCGCCGTGGCGCCATCGTCCGGAAGGTTGATCAGCGACTCGGGTCGAGCAGCAGCTTGCCGCTCGTCCGGCGCCCGGCGAGGTCCTCCTGCGCCGCCCGCGCCTCGGACAGCCCGTAGGTCCTGCCGACCACGACGCGCAGCTCACCCGCCGCCGCCCGTGCGAACAGGTCGCGCAGGCCCTCCGCGAAGAGGTCGGGGCGCAGCTCGACGACGTGGTTGAACCAGAAGCCGACGACGCTCAGCGAGCCCTTGAGGAGCTTGCCGGTGCGCAGGTCGTTCTGGTCGTGGGAGGCGATGCCGTAGACCACGCACCGGCCCAGCGGGGCGGTAGCGGCGAGCGACTCGTCGAACACCTTCCCGCCCGCCATCTCCAGCACGACGTCGACCTTCTCGCCGCCGTTGGCCTCGATGATCCGCTCCGCCATCCCCTCGGGATCGGAGTCGATCGCCACGTCCGCGCCGAGGTCGAGCGCGAGCCGGCGCTTCTCCTCCGACGACGCCGTCGCGATCACGCGGCCGGCGCCGAACGCCTTGCCGAGCTGGACGCACAGCGAGCCCGTCCCGCCCGCCGCGGACTGCACGACCACCGACTCGCCGGGCCGCAGGTTCGCGCTCGTCCGGTAGAGGTGCCACGCGGTCGTGCCCTGGATCAGCATCGCCAGCGCCGTGCCGTCGTCGAGCCCGTCGGGGATCGGCACGGTGAGCGCCTCAGGCGCCACCGCGACCTCCGCGTAGCCGCCCTTCCCGCACAGCGCGACGACGCGCTCGCCGGTGTCCTCGCGGACGCCCGCGACCTCCGATCCGGGCACGAGCGGGAGCGCCTGCTTGGCGACGTACCGGTTCTGGCGCTGGTGGGTGTCGGCGAAGTTCAGGCCGGCCCGCGTCACGCGGATGCGGACCTCGCCGGGGGCGGGTTCGGGCTCGGGGAGATCGACGATCCGGAGCACCTCCGGCCCGCCGAACTCGGTGATCTGCACGGCTCGCATGGAGCGCCGGACCCTATAGTCACCGCGCGTATGAGCCTCACCGTTGTCGGATCCATCGCCTTTGACGCCGTCAAGACCCCGTTCGGGGAGCGCGAGAAGATGCTGGGCGGCGCCGCCACCCACTTCGCCCTCGCCGCCTCGTTCTTCACGGACGGCATCAGGCCCGTCGGACCGGTCGGCGACGACTTCGGCGAGGCCGAGTACGAGGTGCTGCGTGCGCGCGGCATCCACACCGACGACATCGAGCACGTCGCCGGCGGCAAGACGTTCTTCTGGGCCGGCGAGTACGGCTACGACCTGAACTCGCGCGAGACGCTCGCGACCGACCTGAACGTCTTCGAGACCTTCCAGCCGAAGCTGTCGCAGGCCTCGCAGGACGCGGACGTCCTGTTCCTCGCGAACATCCAGCCGGACCTGCAGTACGACGTGCGCCAGCAGTGCCAGAGGGCGAAGTTCGTCGCCATGGACTCGATGAACCTGTGGATCGACATCGCGCGCGACTCGCTCGTCAGGACGATCGGCACGGTCGACGCGATCCTCCTCAACGACGCCGAGATCAAGCAGCTCACCGGCAAGCCGTCGCTGATGGCCGCGGCGAAGGCCGTGATGGAGATGGGCCCGCGGATCGTCGTCGCCAAGCAGGGCGAGTACGGGGCGGCGCTCTTCACGAAGGACGGCTTCTTCGCCCTGCCCGCGTACCCGATGGAGACCGCGATCGACCCGACCGGCGCGGGCGACTCGTTCGCCGGCGGCTTCGTCGGCTACCTCGCCGCGAACCTCGAGAGCGGCGAGATCGACGACGCGCTCCTGCGCCGCGCGATGGCCTACGGCACCGCCGCCGCGTCGTTCAACGTCGAGGGCTTCGGCACCGAGCGGGTCGCGACCCTCACGGCGCCGGAGATCTCCGAGCGCGTCTCCGAGCTCGCGCGCATCACGCACTTCGAAGACGCGCCCATCGAGCTGCGCGCCTAGCTCTTGATGAAGCCGGTCGCGGTGACGGCCTTCAGCACGGCCTTCTCCGACTTGGCCTGATCGAAGCCGGCGGGCGCGGGGAGGCCGGACTCCGCGCCGGCGCCGCCGCTGTTGAGGAAGCGGATCCACGCCGCGTGGCGGGCCTCGACGGAGTGGATCGAGAGCGCCGCCTGCACGATCGCGCGCGTCTTGAGGTTCGGACCCTGGCCGGCGTAGGCCGCCACGCCCGTGTCCTCCAGCACCTGCGCGGTCTGCGCGAACGTCGCCGGGTCCGTCACCGCGTTGCCGAAGTCGAACGTCGGCTTCTTGACGGCCTTGGAGCCGAGGATCTTCTTCAGCGCCGCGACGTGCGCGGCCTCGTGGTCGCCGGTGACGGTGCCGAACAGCCGGAACGCGTCGGACGAGAACGCGTTGTTGCGCACCGCCTGCGCGTAGAACTCCGCCTCGAGGTACTCGAGGGTGAGCGCGTAGTTGCCGATCTTGATGTCGTTCGCCAGCGACTTGCGCGTGGTCGAGATCGCGGCCTGCGCGGGGGAGGCGAGGCCGAGGAGCGTGCCACCGACCGCCAGGCCGGCGCCCGCGGCGGCACCGCGCCGCAGGAACGACGCGCGGTCGATGCCGGCGTCCTCCGCAGCGTCGCGGAGCGCGCCGGACGGGTCCAGCTTCTCGAGCATGAGGTGATCCATGCCCCGTCCTGCGCGAGCGGCGGGCGAGCGGATCACCGCCAGACGGGAAATTCTTCGCTCCGCCGCTGGCGTCGAGGGGTAGCCTCCACGGAATGGAGGAGTGGGGCTTCATCTGGATCATGCTGGTCCTGAAGATCCCGCTCGTCGCGCTGCTCTGGCTCGTGTGGTGGTCGGTGCGCGCGACCCCGGATCCCGAGTCGCAGGCGGACGACGACGGCGGCGACGGCGGCCTGCGCCGGCCGCACCCGACGAACCCCCGTCACCCGCGCGGCCCGCGGCGGCGCGGTCCGCACGGCGATCCCGCGGTCCCGTCGCCCCCGCGCACGCGCGTGCCCGCCCTCGCACGCGAGCGTGCAGTCCTGGCGTCGCGGCGCCACAACGGGCGCTCGCCCGGTAAGGTCGGCTGACCATGGACCTGCTGACGATCCTCGCCGCCGCCGCCGAGGAGTCCGAGCACTCCGAGACGGCCTTCTTCGTCCTCGGCGGCCTGCTCGCCGCCTTCGCGGTCGCCGTCTCCGCCATCGGCCTCGCGCGCCCCGGACTCGGGCAGTCGGCGAACCGCGCCATCATGGGTGTTGGCTCGCTGCTGGTAGCGGGCACGATGGTTGCCATCGTCGCGGTGTCCTGACGCACCACGCACCACCCCGCATCGACACACCTTCCCAGGAGGCCCCATGAGCGCTGAGACGGAGACGCAGCAGACGAACGGAGCTGGCTCCGCAGGCTCGGATTCTCTGACCGTCACGGACAACCGGACGGGCAAGACGTACGAGGTGCCGATCGAGGACGGCACCGTACGCGCGATGGCGTTCCGCGAGATGAAGGTCTCCGACGACGACTTCGGGCTGATGACCTACGACCCGGCGTACACCAACACCGCGTCGACGCGTTCAGCCGTCACCTACATCGACGGCGACAAGGGCATCCTCGAGTACCGCGGCTACCCGATCGAGCAGCTCGCGGAGAAGTCCTCGTACCTCGAGGTCGCGTACCTCCTCATCCACGGCAAGCTCCCCACCCAGAAGGAGCTCGACGCGTGGACCGAGGAGATCACCGTGCACACGTTCGTGCACGAGAACGTCAAGAAGTTCATGGAGGGCTTCCGCTACGACGCGCACCCGATGGGGATGCTCTGCGGGTCGGTCGGCGCGCTCTCGACGTTCTACCCGGACGCGAACAACATCAAGGACCCGGACAACCGCCACATCCAGACCGTCCGGCTCATCGCGAAGATGCCGACGCTGGCGGCGTTCGCGTACCGCCACACGCAGGGGCAGCCCTACGTGTACCCCGACAACGACCTGTCGTACTCGGGCAACTTCCTGAACATGATGTACAAGATGACCGAGCTGAAGTACGAGCCGGATCCCCGGCTCGAGCGCGCGCTCGACGTCCTGTTCATCCTCCACGCCGACCACGAGCAGAACGCGTCCACGAGCGCCGTGCGCTCCGTCGGCTCCACGCAGGTCGACCCGTACTCGGCCCTCGCCGCCGGCGTCGCCGCGCTCTACGGCCCGCTCCACGGTGGGGCCAACGAGGCCGTGCTGCGGATGCTCAAGCGCATCGAGACGACCGACAACGTGCGCGACTTCATCGCGGGCGTCAAGAACGGCGACGAGCGCCTGATGGGCTTCGGCCACCGCGTCTACAAGAACTTCGACCCGCGGGCGAAGATCATCAAGAAGGCCGTCGAGGACGTCTTCGAGGTCACGGGCAAGAACCCGCTCCTCGACGTCGCGACCGAGCTGGAGAAGATCGCGCTCGAGGACGAGTACTTCGTCAAGCGCAAGCTGTACCCGAACGTCGACTTCTACTCGGGCCTCATCTACGAGGCGCTCGGGCTGCCGGTCGCGATGTTCCCGGTCATGTTCGCCATCGGCCGCACCTCCGGCTGGATCGCGCAGTGGCTGGAGCTCGTGGACGACAAGGAGCAGAAGATCGCCCGTCCGCGCCAGATCTACACGGGCGAGCGCGGCGTCGACTACGTGCCGGTCGACCAGAGGTCGTAACGGATCGCACGAGTGTGACGGCGGACACAGTGAGCGGGGCCCCGGTGGGTTTCACTACGAGACTGTGTCCGCCGCGCCGCTCCCTCCGATCCTGTTCCGGCACCTCCGGCCGGACGACAAGGGGCGGCTGTCCGAGGGCCTCGCGCGGCTCTCGCCCGAGTCGCGGCGGCGGCGGTTCCTCATGCCGAAGCCGCGCTTCAGCTCCTCCGAGCTGCGCTACCTGACCGAGCTCGACGGGCTCGACCACGTCGCGATCGTCGCGGTGAGCGCCGAGGACCCGGAGGTCTTCTACGGCGTCGCGCGGTTCGTGCGGCTGCGCGAGGACCCGGAGACCGCCGAGGCGGCGATCGTGGTCGGCGACCCGCTCCAGGGCCGCGGCCTCGGCCGCGAGCTGGGCCGCCGGCTGGCCGACGAGGCCCGCGAGCGCGGCGTCAAGCGCATCACCGCCACGCTGCTCGGCGACAACGAGCCGGCGCAGCGCCTGATGGCGTCCATCACCGCCCGGCTCGAGCAGCGGTGGGACCACGGGCTGCGCGAGCTCACGGGTCACCTGGCGGCGTAGCCGCGCTTCGGGGGGTTTCCCGATGTGCGTGGATCGTCGCGGCGGCAGGCTCGCCGCATGCTTCGACTCCCCTTCGCCGCCGCGCTGGGCGCGGCCGCGCTCCTGAGCCTTCCCGCCGCCGCGTCGGCCGCGACGACGGTGGGCAGCGACCTCTCCCGCGCCGACCAGCGCCAGTGGCTGCAGTGCCCGGACGGTCCATGCACGATCGCGTCGAGCGCGGACGGCTGGAACCGCGCCGACGTGCCCGACGGGTCGATCGTCACGAGCTGGTCGGCGCAGCTCGGCGAGCGCGCGCGGGCGCGGCTGCGGCTCCTCCGCGTCAGCGACGACGGCGCGATGACGGAGGTCGCGCGCAGCGAGGTCGTGCAGGGCTCGGCCGGGGGCGGCGTGCAGACGTTCCCCACCCACCTCGTCGCGCCCGGCGGGTGGGTGACGGTCGCGATCGACATCCTCGGCGGCTCCGTCGGCGTCGTGCCGGACACCGGCTTCGGGACCACCGTCTTCTCGCCCGCGTTCGGCGACGGCGAGACCCGCACGTCGGCCTACGACCGCACCGGCGACGAGCTGCTCGTCCAGGCGCGCGCCGAGAGCGACGACGACCAGGACGGCAAGGGCGACGAGACCGAGGACGACTGCTACTTCACCTGCCCGCCGCCGCCGTCGCCGCCCACGCCGCCCACCACCCCGACGACGCCCTCCCCGCCGTCGACCCCCGAGACCCCGACCACGCCGGCCGAGGACGACACGATCGACGGCAAGGCGCCGTTCACGATCGACCCGCGCGGCATGGTCCGCCCCGGCGCGCAGGCCGAGCAGGGCTGGTTCGACATCTACCTCGCCAACAACGCCAAGGGCGACGTGACGGCGAAGGTCACGATCAAGAACGGCAAGCGCACGGTCGGCACGAAGACGATCAGCGACATCGAGTGGGCGGACGAGGAGTGGACGTCGTTCCGCCTCAACGCCAAGGAGCGCAAGCAGCTCCTCAAGCGGAAGAAGCTGCGGCTGTCGCTCACCGCGAAGGTCGAGCGGGAGGGCGCCGCGGCGACGACCCTCGAGCAGAAGCTGACGGTCCTCACCGGCGGCGACGCGCGCTACGACGGGGAGTACCGCGGGCCGGGGCCGTTCACGATCTCCGTCGACCACGGCGTCATCCGCTCCGTCAGCGGCTCCGCGAACGCGTTCTGCCCGACGACGAACCGCTTCCAGATGCTGTCGTACTTCTCGCCCGACGGCTTCCCGATCGTGATCGGGCGGGACGGCAAGTTCGACACGACGTTCAACGCGGTCGGGCAGCAGATGACCTACCGCGGCAAGCTCACGCGCAGCGGCAAGGGGAGCGGCTACGCGTCGGTGTTCAAGTCGCAGCTGAACATCGTCTCCGGCAAGTACGTCATCGACTCGTGCCAGGGCGCGACGAACTGGACCGTGACGAAGGCCAAGAGCAAGCGCTGAGCGCGTGGCCGTAGGGTTCGGCCCGTGGCGTACACCGTGACGGCACGGGTCGGGCCGAAGGTCGAGCGGGCGCGGTTCGCGACGCTCGACGAGGCGCTGGACGAGCTCGCCGCCCGCACGGGGGACGCCGGGCGGACGCGTGGGCGCTCGGTGCTGGGGCGCGAGTACGCGCCGGAGGCGCAGGTGACCGGCCGGTTCGAGGTCCGCGGCCCAGGCGGCGTGCGCGGCGGGGTGGACGTGCGCGGCGACGGTTCGGCGGTCGCGTTCACCGGGCGCGTCCGCCGCCGGCCGGTGGCGGTCGACGGACACGAGACGGCGGTGCAGGCGTTGCGGCGCGCCCTCTCCCCGGCCATCTGACCCAGCTGCCGTCCAGACCGCTCAAGCACTCCTCCGAACGCGTCGATCCCGTCCGCGTGTCCCTCCGGGTCCCCGCCCTGCTGTCCGCGCTCGCCTGCGCGCTCCCCCTCGCCGTTCCCGCCGTCGCGCCGGCCGCGACGACGCCCGACCGTGCCGAGCTGATCGTCCGCCGTGACGCCGGTCTCAGCGCCGCCGAGCGCCGCGCGGTGCGCAGCGACGCGGGCGTGCGCCACGAGCGCGGGCTCCTGCTCGACGAGGCCGAGGTCGTCAGCGTCCCGGCCACCGAGCAGGACGCCGCGCTCGCCGAGCTGCAGGCCGACCCCGACGTCCGCTGGGCGATCCCGAACGCCGCGGTCCACGCGACCGCGACCACGTGCGGGAGCCGCGCCGGCCTCTCCCAGCCGACGTGCGGCAGCGACCCGTACCTGCCGCTGCAGTGGTCGCTGGAGAACAGCGGCCAGACGCTCCGCTACCAGGACGAGTACGGCTACGTCGTCGACGACCCCGGCACGCCCGACGCCGACATGGACGTCTTCGGAGCGTGGTCCCTCGGCGCCACCGGGGCCGGGATCGACGTGGCGGTGATCGACACCGGCGTGAACGCCGCGCACCCCGACCTCGCCGGCCGCCTCGTCCCCGGCTGGGACTTCGTCGAGAACGACAGCGTGCCGCAGGACGAGAACGGCCACGGCACGCACGTGCTCGGCACGATCGTCGCGACCAACGGCAACGGCGCCGGCGTCTCGGGCGTCGCCCCGGATGCGCGGGCGATGCCGCTCCGCGCGCTCGACGCCAACGGCGACGGCTCGTTCGACGACATCCTCGACGCGATGGCCTACGCGGGCGACCGTGGCGTGCGCGTCGTCAACCTGTCGCTCGGCGGCGAGACGGCCGGCTTCATCGCCGCCGCCGCGGCCGACGTCGCCGACGACTACCCCGCGACGATCTTCCTCGCCGCCGCCGGCAACGAGACGCTGGACCTCGAGACCACGACCTACGCCCCGTGCGAGGCGCCGGCGGCGAACGTCGTCTGCGTCGGCGCGACGGACAACGACGACGCGATGGCGTGGTTCTCGAACCACGGCACGACCGCGGTGGACCTCTACGGCCCCGGCGACCTGATCCAGTCGACCTACGGCGGCGGCTACGGGCTGCTGAGCGGCACGTCGATGGCCACGCCGAACGTCGCGGGCGTCGCCGCGCTGATGGTCCAGCGCTCGCCGGACTCCGACGGCGCGACGCTCGCGCAGACGCTGCGCGCGACGGCCGACGCCAAGCCCGGTCTGCCGTCCGTCTCCGGTGGCCGCGCGAACGCCCACGCGGCGCTGGCCGCGCTGGGCGACGACACGCCGGTCACGCCCGTCGACCCGGACGAGGGCGACGGCAGCGCCGGCACGACCAACGCCGGCGAGCAGCCCGACCCGGGGACCGCCGAGCCCGTCGTGCCGGTCGTCGTCGCCCCGGTGACGACCGAGCCCGCGCCCGCACCGGCGACGCCACGCACCGAGACGCCCGAGGACCGCGCGGAGACGACCGCCCCGGCGGCCCGCGTGCGCGCGCTCACCGTCAAGGTCAGCCGCCGCCGCGCCCGCCTGACGATCACCTCCTCCGCCGCCTCGACGGCGCAGCTCCAGCTCCAGCGGCGGGTGTGCAAGCGCGGCCGCTGCGCGTGGACGACGGCGTTCCGCGCGACCCGCACGGTGGCGGCCGGGCGCACGGTCTACACGGCGACGAAGCGCCTCGCCAAAGGCCGCTACCGCGCGACCGTGACGCTCGCCGGCGGGGCCAAGCGCACCGCCGTCTTCCGCGTCGGTTAGTACGGGCCGCGGCGCGTGAGCGCGGCGGCGCCCCGCTCGGCGCCGAGCAGCAGCGCGTCCGCCAGCGGCAGCCCGCGGCCGAGTCCGTAGGTCAGCCCGGCGGCGAAGCAGTCGCCGCAGCCGTACGCGTCCGCGATCGGGCCGGGGAGCGGCGTCGCCGCCCAGCGCCCGCCGTCGTAGCGCCCGCCGGCGGCGCCCTCGGTCCAGACGACGCCCGAGCGGCCGGCGGCCATCCGCACCTCGTCGGGGTCGTGCGCGCTGGCGATCGCGACGTCCGCCTCCGCGCCCTCGATCTCCGCCAGCGCGCGGACCGTCGCCACGACGGTCCGCGCCCGTCGGGCGTCAGCGAAGGCCTCCGCGTCGCCGCCGGTGAAGAGCACGGCGTCCGCGCCCGCCAGCGCGTCCCACGGCAGCGGGTCCGCGCCCTCGGGGACGTGGCGCGCGCCGGTCACGGTGATCGTGCGCTCGCCCTGCGCGTCGAGGTGGGTGAACGCGCGCCGCTGCGGCACGCCGGCCCGCGCGGCGTGCAGCGTGACGCCGAGCGCCTGCAGCTCCACCGCGGTGCGCTCACCCAGCGCATCGTCGCCCACGCTCGTGAAGAACGCGGTGGCCTCGCCGGGGCGCGCGAGCCGCGCCAGCTCCACCGCCGGCACCGCCCCGCCGCCGCCCGGCGCCTCCCACGTGCCGCCGCGCGCGAAGACGATCTCGCCCGCGGCCGGGACCCGCTCCACCTCCGCGAACGTGACCCACTCGACGTGGCCGACGACCGCGATCACGCCGTGGCTCCTAGAGGACGAGCGTCCCGCCGTGGCGGCGCAGCCACCGGCGCGGCCCGGCGTAGCCGGGGACGTGGTGGGCGACGAGCGCCCAGAATCGCGGCGAGTGGTCCATGTGGATGCGGTGGCACGCCTCGTGCCAGACGACGTAGTCGAGCACCGGCGCGGGCGCGAGCAGCAGCCGCCAGTTGAAGCTCATCGCGCCGGTCGACGAGCAGCTGCCCCACCGCGTCCGCTGGTTGCGGATCGTGAGCTTCGTGTACGTCGTGCCGAGCTGGGCGACGGCCGCCTGCAGCCGCGGCTCGATCTCGGCGCGCGCCTGGCGCCGGTACCAGCGCTCGAGCGCCTCGCCGCGCGCCTCCGGGTCCGCCGGGACCAGCAGCGTGTCGTCGCGCCGGTGCACGCGCGTGCGCCCGGCCTCGGGCTGCAGCCGCAGCTCGGTTCCGAGGTAGGGGACCGTGTCGCCGCGCGCGGCCACCGCGGCCCGCGTCGCCTCCACCTCGCGCAGCCGCCGCTCGATCCACGGCCGCAGCTCGACCACCGCGCGCTGCGCCTCCTTCGCCGACGCGCGCTTGGGGAGCACGACCTCGACACCCTTCTCGGGGCTGACGGAGACCCGCACGCGGCGCGAGCGCTCGGAGCGGCGGACGGTGTACTCGAAGTCGGGGAGCGCGGCCATGGGCGCGCTCAGGGTACGCCGCGCCGCGGACCGCTCAGCGATCCAGCAGGGAGGAGAGGACGACCTGCGAGCGCGTACGGATCACGAGCCCATCGCGCTGCAGGTCCATGATCAGCCGCTCGAGGTCCGCGTTGTCCCGCGTGCGCACGCGCGCGATGGCGTCGGCCTCGCCGGTGACGCTCCACGCCTCGACCACCTCGCGGTGCCCGCGCAACGTCTCCGCCACCTCGTCGAGCAGCGTCCCGGGCGCGTAGAAGAGCTCCACCAGCGCTTCGGTGTGCTCGCCCAGCGCGCCGTGGTCGACGACGGTCGTGAAGCCGCGCAGCGCGCCTGAGGCGAGCAGCCGGTCGACCCGCCGCTTGACCGCGGGCGGGCTCAGCGCGACCCGCTCCCCGATGTCTCCGTACGAACGGCGCGCGTTCTGCGTCAGAAGCGCAACGATCTGCTCGTCAACTGCGTCGATTCTGCGAATTGTTGCACGAAGACGCACCCATGGCAGCCGGAATCGATGTGATCATTCCCGCCATGCGCAAGCTCGCCCGCATCCTCTTCGACGAGTCGCACTCCCAGGCGTGGACGATCCGCCCGGAGGTCGCGAAGACCATCCAGCCCGCCCACCCCGAGGACTCCTCCTACGCCCGCGCCGCGGACCTCCTGCGCGGCCGGGACTTCGCGGTCGAGCCGCACGCCGAGGGCCCGCTGACGGCCGCGACGCTCGACGGCGCCGACGTGCTCGTCCTCGCGCACCCGTCGGACGCCAAGTGGGAGCGCGTCGTGCCCGGCGGCTCGCCGGTGCTGGGGCCGGACGAGCTGGACGCGATCGAGGCGTGGGTTCGCGCCGGCGGCGGCCTGCTCGTGCTCGGCGAGGAGGAGCAGGACAAGTACGGCAACAACCTCAACGCGCTCCTCGGCCGCTTCGGGCTGCGCATCGACAACGCGGTCGTCAGCGACTACCACCAGAACCACCACGCGCCGCACTGGGTCCTCGCCGACCTCGTCCACGCGCCGGAGCACGGCGTCGACGTCCTCGCCGGCGTCGAGGAGGTCTGCTTCTACCGCTCGGGCACGGTCGCCGCCGACGCCCCCGCGCGCGTCCTCGCCACCGCCTCGCCGTCGTCCGACGCGCCCGGCGCCGCGCTGCTCGCGGTCGCCCAGGCCGGCGCGGGCCGCGTCGCGGTGCTCGCCGACTCCGACCTCTTCGGCGACGACTGCCTCGACGAGCTGGGCCACCGCCAGCTTTGGCAGAACCTCGCGTACTGGCTGGCCGAGCCGGCGTTCGCCGCCGCCGCGCCGTCGGTCGCCTCGCCCGCGCTCGACTCGCCGCACTGGGCGGCGCTGAAGGCCGCCACCGACGCGCTGCGGGTGGAGCAGGAGCCCGACGGGTCCGCCACCGACGCCGTCGCCCCCCACGTCGAGGCGATGGTCCCGGCGATCGAGGGCCTCGCGCCGCTGTTCCCGCACCAGGCCGACTACCTCGCCGCGGTCGTGGACGACCTGCGCGCGTGGCAGGCCGGCGGCTACGCCAAGCCCGACTTCACGCGTTCGCTGGAGCTGTTCCGGCCCGAGCTGGAGCGCCGCGACGGCGTCGAGCACCTCGTCGTCTTCCCGATGTACCTGCAGAACGCGTCGCGCGACACGCGCTTCGAGGCGCTGATCGTGCGCGTGCCGTGGCCGGAGTGGCTGGCCGAGCTGGAGCGGACGAAGTACGACAACGCGAAGTTCGTGCCGGTCACGTTCGTCGACAACACGGCGGGCTACGACAGCGAGTGCGCCGTGCTCTTCCCCGAGACGGTCAGCGTCGCCGGCCGGCCCGTGAACAACTTCGGCGGCATCTTCTGCGACCGCGAGTCCGCGCGGTTCCGCCGCGTCATCTCGTCGGCCGCCGACCTGCTCCACCTCAACCTCCCGCCGGACGCGGCCGCGCTGCTGGCCAGCGAGGAGCTGTCGCGCGACGCGTACCTGCTGTGGGACCTCGTGCACGACCGCGCGCACAGCCACGGCGACCTGCCGTTCGACCCGTTCATGATCCGCCAGCGCTCGCCGTACTGGATGTACGCGCTGGAGGAGCTGCGCTGCGACCTCACCGCGTTCGGCGAGGCGGTCGCGCTGGAGCAGGGCGGCTTCGCGTTCGCCCGCAACGTCCAGTACGCGATCCTGTTCGACCGGCTGTTCCGCTTCCCGATCACCGGCCCGCGCGTGCGCAACTACGACGGGCTCGGCGGCCAGCTGCTGTTCGCCTACCTCCACAAGCACGGCTTCGTCCACTGGACGGACAACCGCCTGACGGTCGAGTGGGACCGCATCGCCGACGGCGTCCAGGCCCTCCGGGCGATGGTCGAGGAGCTGTACCGTTCCGGCATCGATCGCTCGAAGGTCAACCACTGGATCGCCGCGCACGAGCTCGTCGCCACCTACGTGCCGCCGAGCCGCACCTCGGCGTGGGCCGGCCGGGCGTTCGACGGGCTGGAGGAGGCCGAGCCGAAGGCGTGGATCGACCGCGTCGAGGCCGACGAGTTCCCGCTGTCGATGTTCTACCTCCAGCTCCAGGGCAAGCTCGACGTCAGCGCGCAGCCGGCATGACGGTCGTCGTCACCGGCGCGGGCGGCGCGCTCGGCCCGCACGTGGCGCGCCGCCTCGCCGAGGACGGGCAGGAGCTCGTGCTGGTCGACCGCAAGCCCGAGCTGCTCGAGGGGCTGCCGGGTGAGCACGTCGCGGTCGACCTGCTCGACGACGACGCGGTCCGGTCCTGGGCCGCGTCGCTCGCGGACGTCACCGCGGTCGTGCACTGCGTCGGCGGGTGGAAGGGCGGCCGGCCGCTCTCCGAGGCACCGCTGGAGGACTGGGCGCTGCTGCACGACCTGCTCGTGCGGACCGTCCAGCACGTCACCCGCGCGTTCGCGCCGGCGCTGAAGGCGGCGGAGGAGCGCGGGCGGTTCGTGCTGGTGTCGTCGAAGGTCGCGCAGGCGCCGACGTCGACCAACGCCGCGTACGCCGCGGCGAAGGCGGCGGCCGAGGCGTGGACGCTCGCCTACGCCGACGAGCTGGCCGAGACGCGCGGGACTGCCAACATCCTCGTCGTGAACGCGATCGTCACTCCCGAGATGCGCGCGGCGAACCCGGACAAGGCGTACCGGACCTTCGCCGACGCGCGGCACATGGCCGACGCCATCGCCTGGACGCTGTCCGACGCCGCCGGCCAGATGAACGGCCAGCGGCTCCCGCTGCACGGATGAGCGCGCCGTCTGGCGCGCACCCGCGCGGGTTCGGCAGCGACAACCACGCGGGCGCGCTGCCCGAGGTGCTCGCGGCGCTGGCCGCGGCGAGCGACGGCACGCACGCCGGCTCGTACGGCCACGACGCGTGGACGGAGCGGATGGAGGCCGCGTTCGCGCGGGAGCTCGGGCCCGACGCGCGGGTGTTCCCCGTCTTCAACGGCACGGGCGCGAACACCGTGGTGATGCGCGCGCTGTGCCAGCCGTGGGAGGGCATCGTCTGCGCGGAGACCGCGCACGTCAACGTCGACGAGTGCGGCGCGATCGAGCGCGTCGCGGGGCGCAAGCTCCTCACGGTCCCGACGCCCGACGGCAAGCTGACGCCGGAGCTGGTCGAGACGCGGCTCGTGCGGTTCGGCGACGAGCACGCGACGCAGCCGAAGGTCGTGTCGATCACGCAGTCGACCGAGCTCGGCACGCTCTACACGCTCGACGAGATCCGCGCGCTGTCCGAGCAGGCCCATGCGCGCGGACTGCTCCTGCACGTCGACGGGGCGCGGTTCACCAACGCCGCCGCGGCGCTCGGCGTCTCGCTCGGCGAGCTCGCGGCCGGCGTCGACGCGCTGTCGTTCGGCGGCACGAAGGCCGGCCTCGTCTTCGGCGAGGCCGTCGTGTTCCTGCGGCCCGAGCTGGCCGAGGGCGCGCTCTTCCTCCGCAAGCAGACGCTGCAGCTCGCGTCGAAGCAGCGGTTCGTGGCGGCCCAGCTGCTCGCGCTGCTCGAGGACGAGCGCTGGCGCGCGGCGGCCGGCAACGCGAACGCGATGGCACGCCGGCTGGCCGAGCGCGTCGGGGCGATCGACGGCGTCGAGATCACCCAGGAGGTGCAGGCGAACGCGGTCTTCGCCATCCTCCCGCCTGGGGCCGCCGAGCGGCTCCAGCAGGACTGGCTCTTCTACACCTGGGACGAGGCGCGCGACGAGGTGCGGTGGATGTGCTCGTGGGATACGACCGAGGAGGACGTGGACGCCTTCGCGCGGGCGGTCGAGGAGGTCGTCGGGCGATAGCGCGTTGCGTGGTCCACCTTCCGTCGTACGTGCCGGACGACTACGAGGTCTTCCTCAACGGCGTCCCCCAGCGCCCCGGGCGCGACTACACCGTCGAGGGCCGCACGCTGGTGTTCGAGCGCCACCTGGAGAAGGAGGGACCGCTCGGCCTCTGGCGCTGGTTCCTCGGCGCCTGGGGCATCGGCACGTACCGCCAGGACGACTCCGTCGACATCCGCTACGACCTCGCCGGCCGCCCGCAGGTGGCGCAGGGCCTCCCGATCGAACCCCCGGCCTGACCGCACGCGCCCGGTGAGGTTTGAACGGAAGCGTTTGGGGGATCCACCACCCGCATGAGCTTCGACGCCACCTCCGAGGACCTCGCCCGTCGCGGGCGTGCCCACACCCGCCTACGTGAGCTGCTCGACGCCCGCGGCCCCGCCGCGCTCCACGACGACGAGCGCGAGCAGCTCGTCGACGCGGCGGACGCACTCCTCTTCGGCGAGCCGGACGCGATGGAGCGGCGCGACGCCGCGCTCGACCGGCTCGACCTGCTGGTCGAAGCCGGCCGGTGGCAGGCGACCGCCGCAAACGCGGTCGCGCAGGCGCTCCGGGCCTGCGGGCCCGTCGCCGTCCGGCGCTAGCGGCGCCGCGACTTCACGGTGAAGGCGGCCGTCGCCGCGCGACCGCCGGCGGGCGTCGCGACGACGCGGTAGCGGCCCGCCTTCACCGGCAGCGTCAGCTTCGGCGTGTTCGCGCCCGCGGCGCCGGCGTGCGTCACCGCGCGCCCGACCGCGACCCAGCGCGTGCACGCCGCCCTCCCGCGGTTCCGCCGGGTCGGCTTCACGCACGCCTTGCCGACCTTCCGTCCGGCCGCCGCGCGCTGCACCGCCAGCCGCACCGGCGCCGCCGCGGAGAGCGTGAAGGCCACCGTGCGGCGCCCGCCGCGGACCCGCACGGTGAGCCCACGGACGGTCGCGGGCGCGGCGGGTCGCGGCGTGCCGGCCGGCTGCGGGCTCGGGGCGACCGCGCGCGGGGTGGACCCCTCGCCGCCGCCGGGCTCGCCGCCGCCACCCGGCTGACCTCCGCCGCCGCCACCCGGCCGTCCCTCGGGCAGCGCGTGTGTCGCCAGCCGCATCCGGTTCTCCGCGGCGCCGCCGCTGTCCCACGCCACCGCCGCGCCGCCGTGGTCGTCCACGGCGAGCTTCACGTACGTCGTGTTCGGGTCCTCCACGCCGTCGGTCAGCGCGGTCTGCGGCCCGAACGCGCCACCCGCCGCCGCGCTCCGGACGGCCATCCCGTCCGACGTCGCGTGCACGAGCCACGCCGTTCCCTGCTCGTCGTACCGCAGCGCCACCAGCCAGTGCGGGACGCCCTCCGCGAGCTGCCCGGGCGTGCCGAACGCGCCGCCCGCCGCGAACCGCGTCTCCTCGATCGGCTGCAGCGCGCCGTCGCGGTAGGTCAGGCTCAGCACGCGCCCGCCGCCGGCCGGATCCACGGCGACGAGCGGCTTGTAGCCCCCGCCGCCGGCGTACGGCACCGACACCGGCGCCACCGTTCCGAAGCTCCCGCCCGCAGGCCGGTACGCCGCCTGCGCCGACGTCTCGCCGCGCCACGCGACCACCGCGTCGCCGCGTCGGTTCATCGCCAGCGCGACCTCGTCGCCCTCGCCGAGCGTCCGCACCGCGCTCCACGTGCCGTCGACCGACCGCGTCCGCGTCTCCACGTAGTGGTGCGTCCCGCCGTCGTACCGCGACCACGCCATGACGACCTCGCCGGCGTCGGAGATGGCGAACTGCGCGCCGTTCGCGCGGCCCTCCGGCCCGACCGTCTCGACCGGCCCCAGCACGCCGCCGGGCAGCTGCACCCGCGTCAGCACCGTCGTGCTGCCCGGGTCCTCGTAGGCGAAGATCCGCGCGCCCCCGCGGCTCACGGCGACCTGCGCGACGTCCGGAGCGACCTCGACGAGCGGGCCGAACGCCCCGCCGGACGGGCGCGTGGCGACGCGCGTGTACGCGTCCCCGGCGCCGTACTCGACCGCCAGGATCGCGCCGGCGTCGGCCACGAGCGTCCGGTCGTCCTCCCACGTGAACGGCTCGTCCGCCCGTCCGGGGACGCGCACGAGCCCGTGCGTCTCGTTCCACGCCCCCGGCGCGCCGCGCCGGGCGGGCAGGTGGTACTCGGTCCACGCGACGGCCAGCTCCCCGGACGCGTCGAGCGCGAGCTGCGGGTCGCCGACGTCGCCGCCGTCGCTCGCCGTGTAGAGCGTCTCCGTCGTCCACGCGGACGCGGGCGCGACGGGCAGGGCGATCAGCGCGCCGGACGCGGCGAGCGCGACGGCGAGGAGGGAGCTGCGGGTCCGGGGCATGGACACGATGCTGCGCGCCGGCCGCCCGGCGTACATCGGGGAACTCCCCGTGGACCCGGTTCGTCATACGTATTACCCTGCCCTATCGACATGGCACGGATCGACTTCGAGGCATTCGACCAGCGCGGCTACCGGACGGTGGACGCGCGCAGCGGCTACGGCGAGTGGGCGCCGCACTACGAGGACACCGTCGAGGACGAGATGGACGTCGCGCTCCTCGCCCAGCTCACCTCCGTCGACTGGGCCGCGGCCCGCGCCGTGGCCGACCTCGGCTCGGGCACCGGCCGCACCGGCCAGTGGCTCAGCGAGCACGGCGCCGGCGCGATCGACGGCGTCGATGTCACGCCCGAGATGCTCTCGAAGGCCGAGGCGCGCGGCGTCTTCCGCTCCCTCGCGGTCGGCGACGTGCGCGACTCCGGCCTCGCGTCAGGTGCCTACGACCTCGTCACGAGCTCCCTGGTCGACGAGCACCTCGCGGACCTCACGCCGTTCCACGCCGAGGCCGCGCGCCTGCTGAGGCCGGGCGGCGCGTTCGTCCACGTCGGCTTCCACCCGCACTTCATCATGGCCAGCGGCATGCCGACGCACTACGACGGCGCGGACGGCCCGGTGGCGATCGAGACGCACGTCCACCACCTCAGCGACCAGATCACGTCCGGCCTTGCCGCCGGCCTCAAGGTCGCCGAGATGCGCGAGCGCATCATCGACGACGTCTGGATCGAGCTGAAGCCGAAGTGGGAGCGCTACCGCGGCCAGCCGATCACGTTCGCGCTCGTCTGGCGCAAGCCGGCCGCGTAGCCCTACCGGCGCACCGTGAGCGACGCCCGCGCCGCCGCACCGCCCGAGGGCGTCGCCGCGAGCCGGTAGCGGCCGGGCGTGAGCCGCCCCACCGTCAGCGTCACGCGGTTGACCCCCGCCTTCCCGGACCGGACGCTCGCCCGCCCCACGGGCGCCCAGCGCGTGCAGGCGGCGCGCCGCCGGTTCGCGCGGGTCGGCCGCGCGCAGACCCCACCCGCCCGCCGTCCGCGCAGGCCACGGTGCAGGGCGAGCGTCACCTTCGCCGCGCCGTCGAGCGTGAACGACACGCGGAGCCGGGTCGCGCCCTGCCGGCGCAAGGTGAGCCCCCGCACGACCGGTCCCGGCAGCACGCGCGGGCCGGCCGGATCGCCGCGGCGCACCTCGGGCGGCGCCGTCCCGCCGCCCCCGCGCCCCTGGTCGCCACCCTCATCGGGCGGGTCGTCGCCGGGCGGCGGTGGAGGCGCCGGCGCATCGAACTCGGCCAGCCGCGCGTCGCCCGGCCGGGGCCAGGCCACCGCGGCGTTGCCGCGCCCGTCCACCGCGATCGCCGGGCGCGCTCCGAGGCTCGCCAGCAGGTGCTCGTCCGCCGCGCTCACCAGCGCGAGCGTGCCCAGCTCGCCGTCCGCCACCTGCAGGGCCTTCACCACCGCGTCGTTGAACGGGCCCTCGAGCCAGGCCAGCCAGCTCGTGCCCTGCGCGTCCGTGACGGCGTTCGCGAGCACCGGGAGGGCGCTGCCGGTGCTGACCACCACCGGCGCCCCGGGCACGCCGCCTGCCGCGACCGGCACGACCGCGAGCTCTTGACCCGACGCCGCCGGGCCGCCGCGCGCGATCACGCCGGTGCCGTCCGGGCCGAGCGTCGCCACGAGCTCGGGGTTGTCGTGCGGGGCGAGGCCGGCGACGGTCCGCGGCGCCCCGAAGGCTCCGCCGGCCGGGCGGTACGCGACGCGGACGGCGGTGGTCGTGGCCCACACCGCGAGCACGTCACCGCGGTCGTTCACGGCCGCGGCGGTGGAGCTGGGCTGGATCACGTCGGGCATCAGCTCGGCGGTGCTCCACCCGCCGGTCGCCGCACGGACCGCGAGGGAGAAGCTGGTGCCGATGCCGCTGGTGACGACGGCGGCGCCGCTGTCCGCGACGACGAGCCGTGGGGCGGCGGTGAACGACGACGGCGCCGGCTCCACGGCGACCTGCCCGCCGGCGGCCCGCACGGCCGACGTCCCCGAGGCCCAGAACGCCGCGACCGTCCCGCCCGGGCTCACGGCCAGCGCCCGTGCGCCGGCCGCCACGCTCGGCGCCGCTGCCGTGACGAGCGGGCCGAACGCGCCGGCCGGCGGCCGCGTTGCGACCTCGAGCCGATCGGGCGCGAGCACCGCGCCGGTCAACGTCCCGTCCGCGGACGCCGTGACACGCCACGGCCCGGTGGTCGGCGTGAACGAGAACGTGCCGCCGGGCGGCCGCACCGCGACACCGGCGACCTCGCTCGGCGCGGAGCCGCGGTCGACCGCCACCGCCAGGTGCCCGGTCGGCGCCAGGGCCACCGAGAGATCGGACCCGCCGCGCTCGGTCACCGTCACCGGCGGCAACCAGGCGGCGGAGGACGGCGCGGCGAGGAGCAGCAGGGCGAGGCAGGCGAGGGCGAGCGCGGACGGCGTGCGGGGCATGCGCCCGATCCTCGGTCACGCGCGCGCCGCCCACATCGGCGGAACCCCGGACGCGACGGCCGGGGCGCCCCGGCTCAGCCGAGCGCGAGCGAGGTCTCGGCGAGCCCGGAGGCCCGCTCATCCCACGGCCGCATCAGCTTCAGCGCGGCGAGGATCGCGCGCGTCGCCGGCGAGCGGTTGAGCGTGTAGAAGTGGATCCCCGGCGCGCCGCCGCGCAGCAGCTCCGCGCACTGCAGCGTCGCGAACGCCACGCCGAGCGCCTGCGCCGCCTCGAGGTCATCCGCCCGGCGCTCCAGCGCCGCCTGCAGGCCGGCCGGGATCTCCGAGCCGCACAGCGACGTGATGCGCGCGATCTGCTTCGGATCGTTGATCGGCATGACGCCCGGGATGATCGGCACGTCGATGCCGATCGCGCGCGCCTTCGCGACGAAGTCGAAGTACAGCTTGTTGTCGAAGAACAGCTGGGTGATGAGGAACTTCGCGCCCGCGTCGACCTTGGCCTTGAGGAACTGCAGGTCCTCCTCCGGCCCGACGGCGTGGATGTGCGTCTCCGGGAAGCACGCGCCGCCGATCGCGAAGTCGTACTCGTCGCGGATCAGCTCCACGAGCTCGCGCGAGTACTCCAGGCCGCCCTCCGTCTTGACCCACTCCTCCTGACCGGGAGGCGGGTCGCCGCGCAGCGCGAGCACGTTCGAGATGCCCGCGTCGCGCATCTGGTTCAGCACGTCGCGCAGCTCGTCCGCGGTCGCGCCGACGCAGGTGAAGTGCGCCATCGCCTCCAGGCCGAAGTCCTGGTGGATCCGCTGGACGATCTCGATCGTCTTGTCGCGCGTCGTCCCGAACGCCCCGTACGTCACGGAGACGAACGACGGGTCGAGCCGCTTGAGCTCCTCGAGCGCGGCGTACAGGTTCTGCTCGCCCTGCTCGGTCTTCGGCGGGAAGAACTCGAACGAGAAGACCGGTTCATCGCTGGCCGCCAGCAGCTCGTCGATGCGCATGCGAGGAGTCTACCCCAACCCTGACACGCGCGTGTCAAGGTTGTGTCAGTCTGCGACCGCGCGCCAGCGCTCGGGCTCCCCGCCGTCCCGCTCCGCCCGCCCCAGCACCGCCAGGTGGGTGAGGTAGGAGAGCGTCTCGTTGAGCCACCACGAAGCCGTCATCGGCGTGACCGCCGCGCCGTAGACGTGGGGGAGCGCGTCGAACGCGGTGATCGGGCCGCGCTCACGCAGCACCTCCTCCACCCGCGCCAGGCGCGCCTGCACCGTCGTGCGGTTGGCGTCCACGTGCGCGCGCACGTCGGTGAAGGTGCGGCCGTGACCGGACAGGCACAGCCGGGCGTCCAGCGCGTCGACGACGTCGAGCGAGCGCAGGAACTCACCCGCCGGGTCGGGCGTGTAGCCGTAGTCGTAGTAGAGCGAGACGCGCCCGAGCAGGTGGTCGCCGGAGATCAGCATCCGCTTCTCGGGCTGGAAGAGGCAGACGTGCGACGGCGCGTGGCCGGGCGTCTCGTGCACGGTCCACACGCCGAGGTCGGTGTCGACCTCGACGCCCGGGACGAGGTCGCGGTGCGGCCGCACGATCCCCGCGATGCCGGTGCCCGCGTCCTTGCGCGCCTCCATGAACTTGCGCAGCGGCGCCTCCGGCACGCCGCTCTGCAGCGCGGTCTGGATGCGCGCCTCCATCGCGGCCGCGGGGTCGCTCGCGTACTTGAGCATGTGCTCGTGCCGCGGGTGCATCCACAGCTCGCACCCGGCGCGCTCGACGATCGTCGCGGCCTGCCCGTAGTGGTCGGCGTGCGCGTGCGTGCACACGAGCAGCCGGACGTGCTCGATCTTCAGCCCGACCTGGTTCAGCGCCCGCTCCAGGTGCCCGACCGAGCCGGGCTCGTGCATGCCGGTGTCGACCAGCACGATCCCGTCGCCCGCGGCCAGCGCCCAGGCGTTGCAGTGCGGCACGCCGGGCCACGGCAGGGGAAGCCGCAGGCGCCAGACGCCCGGGACGACGCGCTCGCCGCGCCCGACCTCTCGACGACGCGTCGTCTCGCTCACGGCACGCAACAGTAGTGTCCGGCTGCATGGAGAGAAGCGTGGCGCGGGAGTACTTCGAGTCCATCCGCTGTGGCGACACGACGCCGCAGGAGCGCGCGTACGCGGAGGACGCGCGCATCAACGGGCAGGGGCTGCTGGAGAACGCGGGCAAGGCCGAGCTGCTCGCGTACTTCCGCGAGCTGTGGGACGCGTTCCCCGACTTCACGTTCGAGCTGCTCTCGCTCACCGAGGAGTCCGACCGCGCCGCCGCCCGCTGGCGGATGACCGCGACGTTCGCCGGCCCCGGCGAGTTCCAGGGCTTCAAGCCCAACGGCGCGCGCGTGAGCGTCGAGGGCGTGGACGTCGTGCAGATCGCCGACGGCAAGATCGTCCGCAACGATTTCTACGTCAACGGCGCCGAGATCGCGCGGCAGCTCGGGGCGCTCCCGCCCGCCGGCAGCGCCGCCGAGGCGCGGCTGGCGAAGGCGTTCAACGCGCGCACGAGGCTCACGCAGCACTTCGCGGGCAGCGGCGAGCCCGAGCCGGTCGCCGAGGGCGTCTGGCGCGTCCAGGGCGCCGATCCCGCCCGCTGCACCGTCTACCTCATCCGCGACGGCAACGGCGTCCTGATGTTCGACGCTGGCGCGCGCGTCATGACGCCCGCGGTCGCGGCGGCGACGGCGAAGCTCGGCGGGCTGACGCGGATCGTGCTCGGCCACGGCCACACCGACCACCGCGGCACCGCACCCGCGTTCGACGTCCCCGTCCTGTGCCACCCGGCCGACAAGGAGGACGCGGAAGGCAGCGGCGGCTGGCGGTACTGGGAGCCGGGGCTGAAGTTCCTGCCGTGGTGGGAGCGGCCGCTCCACAAGCTCTTCCACGCCAAGCTGTGGGACGGCGGTCCGGTGAAGATCTCCGGCACCGTCGAGGAGGGCAACGAGATCGCGGGCTTCCGCGTCGTCCACCTCCCCGGCCACGCACCGGGCCTGATCGCGCTCTGGCGGGAGAGCGACCGCCTCGCGCTGACGAGCGACGCGTTCTACACGCTGGACATGATGGGCAAGGACTGCGACCCGCAGCTGCCGATCGCCGGCTACAACCTCGACACCGAGCAGGCGCGTGCGTCGCTGCGCAAGCTCGCCGCGCTCGACCCGGCGTCCGCCTGGCCGGGCCACGCCGAGCCCGTCCGCGACGACGTGCGGGCCAAGCTGGACCGCGCTGCGGCAAGCTAGGGCCCATGGGCAAGCGCGGCCGCCAGCGGGAGAAGCTCACCGCTCCCACCACCGACTACCCGTCGCCCGACGGCGAGGCGACGCTGACCCTGCGCGGCTCGATGACGCCGGCGACGCGGCGCGAGTACGCGAACCTCATGACGTTCGGCACCGGGCCGGCGCAGACGTCAGAGGACCGCTGGCAGCGCGGCGTGGAGTTCCTGTTCGAGCGGCTCGTGGTCGGGTGGACGTTGTCCGGCGTCGCGACGACGAAGCAGAAGGAGCTGCTGCAGCGGTTCCGCTTCGCCTCGCCCGAGGAGCGCACGTGGATCCGCGGCGTCCTGCGCGAGCACCTGGCCGAGTGGTTCCCCGACGTGGAGGCCCCGTGACGTGACCGCCTCGTTCACCGTGCCGGAGCGGCTGCTCCTCGGCTCCGGCCCCTCGCCGGTGCCGCAGCCCGTGCTCGACGCGCTCGCGCTGCCGACGATCGGCCACCTCGACCCGGCCTTCGCGGCGGTGATGGAAGAGACCGCGGAGCTGCTGCGCCGGACGTTCCGTACGACGCATCGGGCGACGCTCCCCATCAGCGGCACCGGCAGCGCGGGGATGGACGCGATGGTCGCGAACTTCGTCGAGCCGGGCGACCGCGTGATCTGCGGCGTCAACGGGCTGTTCGGCGAGCGGATGTCCGACGAGCTGCGGCGCAACGGCGCCGAGGTCGTGGAGATCATCGCGCCGTGGGGCCGCGCGATCCCGGTCGAGGACCTGATCGCGGCGGCCCACGGCGGGTTCGACGCGCTCTTCGTGGTGCACGGCGAGACGTCGACCGGCGTGTGCCAGCCGCTCGACGGGCTGGGCGACTTCTGCCGCGAGCACGACGCGCTCTTCCTGCTCGACTGCGTCACGTCGCTGAGCGGGCAGCCGCTCGACCTCGACGCCGCCGCCGTGGACGCGGCGTTCAGCGGGACGCAGAAGTGCCTCAACTGCCCGCCGGGGCTGGCGCCGTTCACCGCTGGCGAGCGGGCGATCGCGAAGCTGCACGCCCGCGAGACGCCCGTCCGGTCCTGGTACTTCGACCTCAGCCTGGTGCTCGGATACTGGGACGGGGAAGGCGGCCGCGCCTACCACCACACCGCCCCGATCAACCTCGTCTACGCGCTGCGCGAGGCGCTGGCACTGGTGCACGAGGAGCCGCTGGAGGCGCGGTGGGAGCGTCACGCTCGCGCGCACGAGGGGCTGCGGCGCGCGCTGGCGACGTTCGGCTTCGAGCGGCTGGCGCCCGAGGGCGAGCAACTCGCGTCGCTGCTCGCCGTGACGCCGCCGCCGGGCGTCGACAGCGAGGCCGTGCGCCGGCGGCTGCTCACCGAGCACGGCATCGAGGTCAGCGGCGGCCTCGGCGCGTACGCCGGGAAGCTGTGGCGGATCGGCGTCATGGGCGTCGGCGCGGAGCGTGCGGCGCAGGAGCGCCTGGTCCGCGCGGTCGCCTCCGAGCTCGGCGCGTCCCCCGACGAGGCACTCTCAGAGCTGTGATCGATCCCGCGAAGTTCGCCCGCCTCCTCGCCGGCTACTGCCTCGACGTCCAGAAGGGCCAGCAGGTCGTCGTCCGCTCCACCACGCTCGCCGCGCCGCTGATGCTGGAGCTGCAGCGCGAGATCCTCGAGCGCGAGGGCTGGCCGCTCCTGCGCGTCGAGCTGCCGGGCCAGACGGCCGGCTACTACGAGCACGCGCGCGAGTCGCACCTCGACGGCTACGCGCCGCTCGCGTTCGACGAGGCGAAGAAGGCCGCCGCCTCGGTGGCGATCCAGGCGCCGGAGAACACGCGCGCGCTCGCGGGGATCGACCCCGAGAAGCTGCGCCGCGCGTCGCTCGGCCGCCTCCCGATCCGCCAGGAGGCGCTCAAGCGCCGCTGGTGCCTGACCGTCTGGCCGACCGAGGCGCTCGCGCAGGAGGCCGGGCTCTCGCTCGCCCAGTTCGAGGGGATGCTCGAGCGCGCGCTCTTCCTCGACAAGCCCGACCCGGTCGTCGCGTGGACCGGCCTGCGCAACTTCCAGGCCGACCTGATCGGGCGGCTGAGCGGCGCCAAGGAGATCCGCATCGAGTCCGACCGCACGGACCTGACGCTGAACGTCAAGGGGCGCGACTGGGCCAACAGCGACGGCAAGCGCAACATGCCGTCCGGGGAGGTCTTCACCGGCCCGCACGAGACGTCCGCCAACGGCACGATCTTCTTCGACATCCCGTCCTCGCCCGCCGGCGTCCACGTGTCCGGCGTCACCCTGACCTTCCGCGACGGCGTGGTCGTCGAGGCGAGCGCCGAGCAGGGCGACGACCACCTCCAGCGCGCGCTGGAGACGGACGCGGGCGCGCGCCGCCTCGGCGAGCTCGGCATCGGCACGAACTTCGGCATCCAGCGCCCGTCGGGGATGATCCTGCTCGACGAGAAGATCGGCGGCACGGTCCACCTCGCGCTCGGCCGCTCCTACCCCGAGACCGGCGGCAAGAACGAGTCGGCCCTCCACTGGGACCTCATCTGCGACCTGCGCAAGGGCGGCCGCCTCTCTGCGGACGGTGAGGTCCTGCAGGAGAACGGCCGCTTCGCGGGCACCTAGCCGCGGAGCGCCGTGCGGACCCCCGCGCGCAGCGCGTCGCTCGCGACGTAGCGCGTTGCGGGGCCCTGCCCGCGCTGATCGACCAGGCCCGCGTCGAGCAGACGTCGCACGTCCGCGCTCGCCGTCGCCGCCGACACCTCGGCCTCCGCGGCGTAGCCGGCACGGTCGAGCGCGCCGAACAGGCTCCGCTCGAGGGCGATGACCAGGCGCTCCGGCCAGCGAGGCCGCTCGACCACCGTCTCCAGGTAGGCCCAGCGCGTCGACGCCTCCTCGATCTGGCGAAGCCGCGACTCGGCCTGCTCGAGGTGCGCATCGATGCAGAACCGCACCCATGGCCCGGCGTCTCGGTCCGGCCGGTAGCGGCCGCCCTGCACGCGCTGCAGCGTGGCGTAGTAGTCGCCGGTGTGCCGTCGCAGGTGCTCCTCGATCGAGCCGAACTCGGGCGCCACGCGGCCCTCGCGCGCGAGCACCAGCGACTGGAGGATCCGCGACACGCGGCCGTTGCCGTCCTCGAAGGGGTGGATCGAGACGAGGTGCAGGTGCGCCATCGCCGCGCGAACGACGACGTGCGCGTCCAGGTCCTCGAGCTGGAGCCAGTCGACGAGCTCCTCCACCAGCGCGGGGACCACGTCGGCCGGCGGCCCGACGTACGCCGGCGGCCCGTCGCCGGCGCTCGTCACCTCGATGCCGCCCGTCCGGTACAGCCCCGGGCGCCTGTCGCGCTGGAACCAGCACGCGTCGAAGTGGAGGTCGAGGACGACGCGCTCGTCCCAGCGGAACCGCGGGTCGGCGGCGAGCACGCCCACGTGATCCATCGCGCGGCCGTAGCAGGCGAGCGCCATCCGGTCGCGGTCGGTCGGGTCCGGCTGACGCTCCCCTGTGACGAGCGCGACGGTCTCACCGGCGGGGACGGTGTAGCCCTCGATCGCGATCGAGCTCTCCGCGGACGACGCACGCACCTGACGCCGCAGCGTGCCGAGCCACGGCCCCGGCTGCCCCGTCGTGTCCCCGAGCCGCACCCGCAGCGCGTCCAGCTCGTCGAGCTTGCGCTGCAGGGCGGCGGGGACGTCGGGGGTGGAGAAAAGCGACAACGCGGATGACAGATTAGACGATAAATCGTCTAATCGTCAACCGATCGTCATGAGACGCGTTCGAACGCGACGCGCGGGAGCAGGCGGTCGAGCCACGCGGGGATCCACCAGTTCGCCTTGCCGACGAGCTGCATGAACGCGGGCACGAGCACCATCCGCACGATCGTCGCGTCGACGAGGATCGCGGTCGCCATCCCGATCCCCAGGAGCCGGAGGAAGACCTCGTCGGCGACGGCGAAGGACAGGAAGACCGCGATCATGATCGCCGCGGCCGCGGTGATCACGCGCGCCGTCCGCGCGAGGCCGTCGGTCACCGCCCGCGCGGTGTCGCCGTGCTGGAGCACCTCCTCGCGGATGCGGCTGAGCAGGAAGACCTCGTAGTCCATGCTCAGGCCGAAGAGGATCGCGAACATCATCACCGGGATGAACGGCGCGACCGGTGTCGGCTCGTCGATCCCGATGAGGCCGCCGAGGAACCCGCCGTCCGCCGCCACCGTCATGACGCCGTAGGCCGCGCCGACGCTCAGCAGGTTCATGACCGCCGCCTTCAGCGCGATCAGCGGCGAGCGGAACGCGACGAGCAGGAGCAGGAACGACAGCCCGACGACGCCGGCGACGAACAGCGGCAGGCGCTCGGCGATGAGCGTCGACTGATCGACCACCGACGCTGTGGTCCCGCCGATGAGCACGCCGTCCGGAAGCGCGGACCGCAGGCGCTTGACGAGATCCGACGTCTCCTCCGCCTGCGGCGACGACTTCGGCACGACCGTCAGCACCGCGGTCTGCCCGTCCGGCCCGACCGCCGGCTCACCCGCGAAGGCCACGTCGGCGTCGCCGCGCGCGACGTCGGCCGACGCCGCCACCGCGTCCTTCTCGCCGACGAGCAGCAGCGGCCCGCTGGCGCCCGGCCCGAACCCGCGCGCGAGCAGGTCGTAGCTCTGGCGCGCCTGCGTCTCGGTGCTCTGGTTGCTGGCGTCGGGGAACCCGAGCCGCAGCCCGAGCGCGGGGAACGACAGCGCGAGCACGATCAGCGTCCCGGCGCCGACGGCGACCCACGGGTGGCGCTGCACCGAGCGGCTCCACCGCGCGGCGAGCTTGGGGTGCTCGGTCGCGCTCTCCTTCACCGTGTCGTGCAGCCCCGGGATGTGGAGCTTGTCCACGCGCGTGCCGAGCATCTTCAGCAGCGCGGGGAGCAGCGTCACCGCGGCGGCCATCACGACGAGCACGGCGAGCGACGACGCGAGCGCGACGCCCTCCAGGTACGAGATCCCCATGAAGAACAAGCCGTTGACCGCGATCAGCACGGTGGTGCCCGCGATGAGCACGCTGCGGCCCGCGGTGGTCTGCGCCTCGAGGATCGCCGCGTCGACGTCGCCGCTGCGCCCGAGCGCGGCGCGGAACCGCGTGAGCACGAGCAGCGCGTAGTCGATCCCGACGCCGATGCCGATCAGCGAGCTGACGGCCGGCGCCCACTCCGGGACGTCGATGACGAGGCAGAGGAGGCCGGTGAGCGTCGCCGAGATGCCGAGCCCGAAGAGCGCGACGAGGATCGGCAGACCGGCGGCGACCACGGAGCCGAACGCGATCAGCAGGATGACCAGCGCCGCGAGCAGCGAGACGACCTCGGGCGAGCCGCCGCCCTCGGCCTCCTCCACCGGCCCGCCGGCGACCGCGACCTGCACGCCGTCGCCGCGCGCGTCCTCGGCCAGCGCGATCAGCTTCTCGCCGGTCTCGACCGGCACCTCCCAGCCGCGCTCGTCGAGCGCGAGGTCGACCGTCGCGACCGTGCCGTCCTGCGACACGCGCGGCGGGTCGGGCTCCCCAATGCCCTCGAGCTTCGTCGCCTCGGCGATCAGCGGGTCGATCCGTCGCTGGACCTCGGGCGACTGCGCGCCCTGATCGGCCGCCCACGTGACGGAGACGGCGTCGCCGGAGCGGCCGGGGAAGCGCTCAGCCAGCAGGTCGGCCGCCTTCTCGGACTCCGAGCCGGGCGTGCCGTAGTCGGCCTGGAACTCCCCGGCGATGCCGGGGACGATCGCGCCGATGGCGACGAGCGCGAGGACCCACGCCAGGACGACGCGGCGTGGACGGCGGGAGACGAGACGGGCGAGCGTGACGAGCATGCCGGGGATCGTCCGCGGGCGGGCGCCGCAGGTCGTCGGGCGCAGAGCGGCTTCGCGCCTACGCGCCGTGACGTACGCGGCCGGGCGCAACGAGCCCCGACTCGTACGCGAAGACCACCAGCTGCGCGCGATCGCGGCAGCCGAGCTTGAGCATCGCGCGGCTCACGTGCGTGCGTGCGGTCGCGGGCGAGATGACCAGCTGGTCGGCGATCTCGTGGTTGGAGAGGCCGTGGCCGGCGAGCGTGACGATCTCGCGCTCGCGCTCGGTCAGCTCCTCGAGGCCCTCCGGCGGCAGCGACGGCGGCGCGGCGGCGGCGAACGCCTCGACGACGCGGCGAGTCACGCTCGGGGAGAGGAGCGAGTCGCCCGCCGCGACCACGCGGACGGCGCGCAGCAGCTCGGTCGGCTCGGCGTCCTTGAGGAGGAACCCGGACGCGCCCGCGCGCAGGGCCTGGAAGACGTACTCGTCGAGCTCGAACGTCGTGAGCACCACGACCTTCACGTCGCGCAGCTCGGGGTCCTGCACGATGCGCTCGGTCGCGACGAGCCCGTCGAGGATCGGCATGCGGATGTCCATCAGCACGACGTCGGGGCCGTGGCGGCGCGCGGCGTCGATCGCCTGCGCGCCGTCGGCGGCCTCGGCGACGACCTCCATGTCGGGTTGCGCGTCGATCAGCGCGCGCAGGCCGCCGCGGATCAGCGCCTGGTCGTCGGCGAGCAGGACCTTCGTCGGCGTGCTCACGTGCGCACCGCCTGCCGGACGGCGCGGCCGTTGAGCGGCAGCCGCGCGCGGACGCGGAAGCCGCCGCCGAGCAGGTCCGGCGTCGTCTCGACCGCGCCTCCCACCGCCGCCGCGCGCTCGCGCATCCCGAGCAGGCCGCTGCCCTCCACCGCACGCTCGCCGGCGCCGCGCCCGTCGTCGCGCACCTCGATGCGGACCTCGCCGTCCTCGGTCGTCACCGTCACGGTCGCGCGCGCGCCGACGCCGGCGTGGCGAACGACGTTCGTCAGCGCCTCCTGCACGATGCGGTAGCCCGCGACGCCGACCACCTCCGGAACCGCCGGGGCCTCCACACGCGCGTCGACCGCGAGACCCGCCTCGCGCATGCGCGCCACGAGCGGCTCGATCGCGTCGAGCGTCGGGGTCGGCGCGCGCTCGGCCCGCTCCCCGCGCAGCACGCCGAGCATCGCGCTCAGCTCGCTGAGGGACTGGCGGCTCACCTCGCGGATCGTCTTGAGCGCGGCGCGCGCCTGCTCGGGGTCGTCGGCGAGCAGGTGCTCGGCGACGCCGGCCTGGAGCGAGATCGTCGCGAGCGAGTGGCCCACGACGTCGTGGACGTCGCGCGCGATGCGCAGCCGCTCCTCGGCGATCGCCTGCGCCTGCTGCGCGACGACGCGACCCTGGCGTTGGCGGTGCGCCTCGCCGAGCAGCGCCGCGCCCGCGATCCACGCCGGGAAGACGATCAGCATGTGCGCCTCGAACATCCCGGCCGCGACGGCCGTGAGCGCCCAGACGACGATCCCCGCGGTGGTGAGCGCGACGGCGCGGCGCAGCGGGTGGGCGAGGACGAGCACGATCGTGCCGCCGATCGCGCACAGGTAGATCGGCCCGCCGGGGTAGCTGAGCCCGATCCACGCGGTGAGCGCGCCGTACGTGACGAGGAAGACCGCGACCGGCGAGACCGTGCGGAGGGTGAACGCCATCCCCGCGAGGACGATGAGGACCCAGCCGGGCGTCCCGAACCCGCCCTCCTCCTTCGCGACGACCGGCTCGACGACGGCCAGGAAGATCGTGAGCGCGAGGGCGAAGACGGCGTCGGCCAGGAGCGGCTGGGCGCGGCGGGGCGGCACGACCGGATCGTGGCGGGCGCTGGGTGGCCGCGCAAGGTCCCGGCGGCGGCTTCGCGCGTACGTCAGCGGGCGTACGCGCTCGTACGAACGTCCATCCGGCTCGGGCCGGCTCAAGAACTGCGCGGCGCGTCCGATCACTGGAGCAGCTTGGCTCTCTTTCTCCTGGAGCTTCAGGCGACCGCTGCAAGTGCGCCCCGGCGGACCGAACAGGTCCTCCGGGGCGCAGTTGCTTAAGCGTTCACGCCGGGTTCCGCGGCGACGGGGTACCTTCGACTGGTGCGGCGCACCAAGATCGTGGCGACCATCGGCCCTGCCTCCCGGGACCGCGAGGTCCTCGTCGAGCTGATCAAGGCCGGCATGGACGTCGCCCGCCTGAACTTCAGCCACGGCACGCATGAGCAGCACGCCGAGACCGCCGAGTGGATCCGCGAGGCCGCGGGCCGCGCGGGCCGCCCCGTCGCGATCCTCCAGGACCTGCCCGGGCCGAAGCTGCGGATCGGGCAGCTCGCCGACGGGCGGGCGGAGCTGAAGCCCGGCGACGTGGTGACGTTCCAGTGCGGGCCGGACGGCGACCACATCGGCAACGCGCACAACATGTCGATCTCCTGGGCCGGGCTGGCGGAGACCGTCGACGAGGGCGAGGTGCTCTACCTCGCCGACGGCACCGTGCGGCTGCGGACGCAGGCGGTGCGCGCGGGCGAGGGGGAGATCGACGCGCGGGTGGAGATCGGCGGCTCCGTCGCGTCGCGCCAGGGCGTGAACCTGCCGGGCGAGACCGCCGCGCTGCCCGCGGTGCCGGAGGAGGACTTCGAGCACCTGCAGGCCGGCGTGAAGATGGGCGTCGACATGGTCGCGGTGTCGTTCGTGCGGCGGCCGGAGGACATCACGGTGCTGCGCGAGCACACGCGCGCGCCGCTCATCGCGAAGTTCGAGAAGCCGCAGGCGCTGGAGCGCGCGCACGAGATCCTCAAGGTGAGCGACTGCATCATGGTCGCGCGCGGGGATCTCGGGATCGAGCTGCCGATCGAGGAGGTGCCGGTCGCCCAGAAACGGCTGCTGGCGCTGGCCGGCGAGTACGCGCGCCCCGCGATCACCGCGACGCAGATGCTCGAGTCGATGGTGACCTCCTCGCGCCCCACCCGCGCGGAGGTCGCCGACGTCGCGAACGCGATCCTCGACGGCACCGACGCGGTGATGCTCTCCCAGGAGACCGCCGTCGGCGCCCACCCCGTCGGCGCCGTGTCGATGATGGCCGCCGTCGCCCGCCAGACCGAGAAGATCATGCCGACGGAGCGGTGGATCGAGACCCGCGTCCGCCGCGACGAGCGCGACCCCGGCTACACCGTCGCCTACAACGCCTGCCGCGCGGCCCGCGAGCTCGGCCTGGCGGCGCTGGTCGTCCCGACCTTGAGCGGCCGGTCCGCCCGGCTCGTGAGCGCCCACCGCCCCGACGTCCCGATCTACGTGTTGAGTCCGGGTCGCGAGACCGTCCGCCGCTGCCAGCTCATGTGGGGCGTCAAGGCGAGCTCGATGCGCCGCCACGAGGTCACGGAGACCCTGATCGCCGAGTCCGCCCGCCGCGTCCTCGAGCTCGGCTGGTGCAAGCCCGGCGACCGCGTCGGGATCACCGCGGGCCTCCCCTCCGGCCGCCCCGGCACGACCTCGCTCTTCCAGATCCAGCAGCTGTAGCTCGCGGAGACTCGGGCGCCAGGCTGGTCGTGGTGTGGCCCGGCGACGCGCGAGTGGTCGTGCGGACACGGGTCAGCGCGCGCCTGCCCGCCGCGTCCGCGCGGGTCGCGTGGCGGCGCCACCCTCACGGTCACGAACGCGGCTGGACAAGCCTCGTGGCCGCGGTGATGTGATCCGGTGAAGCGCCGCCGTCGCGCAGCACGGCAACGTCGCGGCCACCCTCGCCGCCGCTCGCTCACGCCCTGTCGCTAGGCCGGATGTCGGCGTGGCCGTTCTCGGGCTCTTCGGAACCGCGTGACGACTGGACACTTAGACGTGTACAACTATGTGGAGGTTTAGCGCCCGAACCACTACTCAATGCGCTCCGCTATTGACATAGGTTTCCTTACTTAATGAGATCTACCCACGGTTTGCATTGTGCTGATCGTGTCATGCGTTCGCTGCATGACAACTCCATCGAAGGGAGCCACATGTCAGTCGTTCGACGAAGCCTCATCGCGCTCGCAGCGGCGGTGCTTTGCTTCGCAGCCATTCCTTCGGTCTCGCACGCTGGGGGCCAGATGAGGTACTGGGGCCCGGACTGGCTCGGTACGGGTGGAGTGTTCGCTCCCGGTCAGCTGCTGAGCGTCAACGTGAGTGGCCCCTGGTACGGCTGGGACGACGCCCAGACGTGTGTCGCGGCCTGGGACACGGCGTCCGGCACCTGGGCAGGATCGGTGGTTTGCGGAGCCGGCGGTGCGGCCCACCAGTACAACCCGGCGTACATCCGTGCGCCTTGGGCTGGTACCGGCGCGGGGTCGTACTACCCCTCGACGTACATGATCGCCGACTCGTTCTTCGCGTGACCGGAGGTACCCACATCATGTCCTCGTTCAGGCGCATCACCACCGTCGCACTCGCTCTCGCCGCAACGTCGGCGGTCGCCGTCACCGCCAGCAGCAGCGCAGACTCGGCGAGCGTGCCGGGCGGCCCTGCGTCCGCGTCCGCGGAGCAGCTCAGCGCATTCCCGGTCCTCAGGGAGCCGGCTCCCGAGACGACATCAGCTTGGGCGAGGAGGTTCTCAAGCGTCCCCGTGATCGCGGACCGATACGCACCGAACCCAGATCTCGCGAGGCCGATTGCCTCCCCGACGGGCGACGGCTCGACGTGGCATCTGATCCCCGGCCGGGACAGCGTGTGCCTCATCACCGAGGAGTCTGGAGCGTGCCAGTCACTGGCCGGGGCCAAGGCCGGCTCTCTCACGCTCGAGCTGATCGAGCCCAACCAGAAGTCGCGCACCTCGCCGCTCCCCGCCCCGGGGCACACCGTGAGGTCAAAGGTGTATGGCGTTGCGCCCGCTGGGGTTGAGGTCGTGACGGCCACAACGCGCTCAGGCGCGAAGGTTCGGGCGAATGTGTCCGACGGCGTCTACGCGATCGCCGGCACCAACCTGGCGTCGCTCAGCCTGAGCGCGTCCGGGGAGGCAGCAACCTCACGGTCGGCAGGCGCGCCGATCCCTCTGTTCGCGGGGCGCTAAGGCAGTTCGCTTGAGCTGTGGGCCGGCCATCTGGGCCGGCCCACAGTCGAGCCAAGCGCTCACTCATCTGGGCACGAACCCCGGATCCGATCGCCTTCGTCCGGCGCTCTTGCGTGGAAGGCATGCCGCGGCGCGGTCGCACCGCGGCCGCGGGCGAGCGACGAGACTGGGACGTCTTGCACGGCCGCAGAACCGGGGTTCCCGCGTTACCACGGGTTCCGTGAGCGCATCGGGCTCGGAACTGCGGCACGCTCCCGCGCCCGATCGCATCTGCTCGTTTCTGCGCGGTGCCGTCGCGTCCCGCCGGTCGCACGGGCAGCCCGGTGAAGCTGAAGTCATACCGGTCGCGTCGCGCGGTCGCCTCCCGCGACCTTCGCGTCGGTCGCGCAGCCGCCCGGCGTTATATGCCTCGGAGCCGCAGCGACGAAACAGCAGGTGCCGACTGTGACCCTCGCATGGGCTTCCAGAGAGCGGGCTGCCTGCGGCCACTGCGCGACGCGTGGGCTCCCGCCGGCCTGATCCCGCTCGCGCGGTTAAGACCCTGCAAGCCTACCTCACATGTGGTTGCGTTCTCGCGTGAGCCGGTGAGCGCACTGACGAGCGGATGGCGTGCCACGGATGTCCACCTCTGCCGCCCGCCGAGGACAGGGAGGCACCGTCAGTTCGGTCTACTTGTCCGCGCGGAGATGCGGGAAGATCGTGCCGAAGCCGGGGTAGGGTCCCTGCTCCTTGCACGCGGGGCGCGCGACGTCGCGGCCGGTGGTGCGGAAGGCGTTCGACGTGAGGAGCGGCGTGAGTGTCTCGGGGATGGCAGTCGCCGGCGGCGCCGGCGTGCTGTTCGTGCACGGGGCCGTGGAGAGCGACGTGAGGCCGGAGGAGAGCTGGTCGAGCTGACCGGGTGCGGGATAAGCGTTCTGGCGCGACGACCCGAAGGGGCGCGACTGGTAGGCCAGAGCCTCGGGCGAAAGCACCTGGGACGCGCGAAGGTAGTGGACCGGGCCTTGCACGTTGCCGGCGTACACGTTGGGAAGGTTGTAGGCCTGCGACGCGCCGACCGCGTTGCCGAGGAATGCGGTGAGCTCGCGCCGGTGCTGGCCGATGTAGCCGAGCATCGGGTTGAGGTTGCGCAGGAACGGATGGAAGCGGTCGAGCAGCGGTGGGAAGTCGGCCAGGACCTGGTTGAACGCCGGCAGGCCCTGCGCCGACGCGTCGACCGTCGGGCCGAGCTTCGTGAAGAAGCCCTCGAACTCCGGCGCGAGGTCCTCGACCGCCTTGAACGTCGGCTCGAACTCGGCGGCGACGGGCTGGAGCTGCTTGACCACCGGCTCCGCGCGCTCGCCAAACGCCGTCAGGAGCGGCAGCGTCTTTGAGCTCTCGCGCTCGAACCGGGGCAGCTGGCGGAACAGCTGCTGCAGCTCGCGGTTGCGATCGGATGTGACGGAGAACAGCCGCTCGGTCTCGGTGATGAGCCCAGCGAGGTCGCCCTCGCGCTGGGAGATCGCGTCGAACACGTCACCCGTCGCCGCGACGACCTTGCGCACCGCCGCGTCCTGCGCGTCAAGCGTCCGCGTCAGGTCGGTGGTCTCCTCGACCCAGCCTGGAAGCTGCCCGAACGCCTGGTTGACGTCCGCGCCGCGCCCGTCGAGCGCGCGCGCCGAGGCCTGCATCCAGTCCTGGAAGCTCTTGCGCGTGGACGCGTCGAACGTCCGCAGCACTTCGTCGAGCTCGACCGTTGACGAGACCGCGGTGGTCGCCAGCTCGCCGCCCTCGGTGAGCTTGCGCCCGTTGCGATCGCCGGGGGTCAGTTCCACGAACGTCTCGCCCAGCAGCGACTTGAGCCGCAGGATCGCTCTGCTGTCCGCGGGCAACGGCGCATACTGCTCGTCCAGCTCCAGCGTGGCTCTCGTCCGGTTGCGGACGCCGGGTTCGATCTCGACGACCTTGCCGACCGAGACGCCGGAGATGCGCACGTCGGACTGCTCGGCGAGCTGCGTCGCCTCGGGGAAGAGGACGTTGACGCGGTAGCCGTCGGGCTTGAACGGCACACCGCCGCCGAACGCCATCCACAGGTAGAGCAGCGCACCGAAGCTCGACAGCGCGAAGATGATCATCGTCGCCAGGCGCGCGGCAGTGGGGACGGTCTTGATCACTTCGACGCTCCCTGAGACCCGCACATCTCGGCGTGGCTCGGCGCGGACAACAGCTGGATCAACGCCTGGAGCTGAGGGTTACGACCGGAGTTCGCCTGCGACTCCAGCAGCTTGAGCGGGCCGCACGACATCAGGAGCATCGTGCGACGCAGAGCGCCGACGCCGTCCTGCGACGCCATCATCGAGTTCGTGTTGTGGTTCGCCCAGGGCAGGTAGAAGAGGTAGCCCTCGTTGCCCTTGCCTTCGCCGGGCGGGTCGTACGCGAGGGTGTCGAAGAAGCGGTTGAAGAACGTGGTGAACTCCGTCAGCTCCGGGGTCGCGCGCGCCGTCGCCTCGGCCGCCGGGCGGACCTTCGCGACCTCGTCCTGCACCTCGCGGGCGAACGGCCGTAGGTCGTCCTCCAGCACCGGCGCGGTCTCCTCAAGGAACGGCCGCACCTGGCGGAGCGTCGGCGCAAGCGCCTTCGCGGTCGGCTCCAGGTCGTCGAGTGCGGTGTTGAGCGTCGCGCCGAGCTTGGCGACCTTGCCGAGCGCCTCGTCGGTCGCCTCTAGCGCCGGCGGGAAGCGCTCCAGCGTCGCCTCCAGGTTCGCGTTCTGCGCGGCGAAGTGGCGGAACACGTCGCTCGACGCGTTGACGAACTGCCCGAGCTGCCGGTCACGCTCGCCCAGCTCGACCGAGAGCTTGGAGAGGTTGCCCATCAGCCGCTCGAGCTTGCCGCGCCGCTGGGCGACGAGCTTGGACGCCTTCGCCGCGTGGCGCGAGAGCGGCTCGAAGCGGCGGAACGTCGACGCCAGCTCGCGCCCGTTGCCGTCGCCGAGCGCCTGCGCGCCGTCGTCGACGAGCAGCGTCAGGTAGTCGCGGGTATCGCCGTCGAGCGACGCCAGGATCTCGTCGAGGTTCACGTCCGGATCGGTCGACGCGGACGAAAGCCGTGCGCCCTCCTTCAGCTCCGGCCCGCTCGCTTTGGTGCCGGGGTCGAGCTCGACGATCATGTCCTTGAGGCCGGTCTTCGGCCGCAGGAGCATGGTCGCGTCGGGGTACACGCGGGCGAACTTCGGCTTGATCCGCAGCGTCGCGACCGCGACCCCGTTCTCCAGGTGCACACCGCCGATCTCGCCGACGTGGACGCCGGACACCGTCACCTGCTGGCCCTGGCCGGGGAGCACGCCGGACACGTTCTGGAACTCGGCCTCGAGGTCGAAGAACTCCTCGCCGACGACGGGGAACCACTCGGGCCACGTGAGCCGCTGGTGCACGACGATGTAGCCGCCGACGATCACCGCGACGATCACGACCGCGATGACCCACAGCAGGTCCGAGAGCTGCTTTCGGATACCGCGGATCATCCGCCGCCCTCGCCGTCCTCGATCGGCGGCGCGGGAGCGCGCGGCGCGGAGCCGTCAGCGCCGCCACGAGAGGCAGGCCCGTTCACGTCCGGCACGCCGCTCTTGTGGCACGGGACCGAGGCGTTCATCGGCGGTTCCTTGGCCGGCCACGCCGGCCGCGTGTCGAGCGGCTTCAGCCCAGCGTTGGTGAAGAACGGCTCGTTCGACCATGCCACGTTGCCCGTGATCAGCTTGTTCGCGCCGCTGCCCGCGGCAAGCCGCAGGAACGGGCCGTTGCCATCGAAGCCCTGACCCTCCGACGCCTGGCCGACCATCGCGTACCAGAACTCCTTGTAGTTCTCGACGCCCGCGGACGTCGACCCGTCGTCGACCTTGACGTTGCCGGTCGGCAGGATCGTGTCGGTGACGCAGCGGTTGAAGAGGTCGATCTTCGGCAGGAACTCGCGGCTGGCCTGCGCGAGCGCGGCGAGGTCCTTCGTAGCCGGGACGAGATCGTCGAGGAGCCCGCCGAGCTCGGCCTCGCTCAGCAGCGGCTTGGCCTGCTCGAGCCAGGGCCCGGCCGCCTCGATCGTCGCCGGCAGCTCCTCCATCGCGGGCGTCAGCTCGCGCGCGAAGCGCCGCGTCGCGGGGAGCGCCTCGTCGAGCTCGTCGAGCCCCTGGCGAATCTTCTTCGAGGCGGGGCCGAGGAGCTTGACCGTCTGCTCCAGCTCGGCGCTCTTGTTCGCGAACGACGTCATCGTCGTGTCGAAGTTCGTGACGAGATCACGCAGGTCGCCCTCGTGGTCGGCGAGCGCCTTCGTCGCCCGCGCGAACCCGCGGATCGTCCGCGAGAGGTCGTGCGGCTGCGGGCCCTGGAGCGCCTCGAAGACGATCGCCGTGTCGCGCAGCGCCTGCGGGCTCGTCTTCAGTGTCCGGTTGAGCGCCTCACCGCCGGTGAGCCCACGCACCGCAGGATCCTGCTCGGCGTCCTCCTCGGGCGTCGGCTTCGATCCGAGCGCCTCGCCGAAGCCCTGCACGGCCTCCTGGAGGTCGCCGCGCACGCCCGAGTCGAGCGCCGACAGCACCTGGTCGAGCTGCACCGGCGCCGACGTCTGCGCGACCGGGATCATCGCGCCGTCGTCGAGCTCGGCGCCGCGCGCGGAGCCCGGCTCCAGCTCGATGAAGAAGTTGCCCTCGAGGAACAGGCGCGGCCGCACCTTCATGCGCGCGTCCCTGTGCACCGGCCGTCCGCCGTCCTCCAGCTCCATCGTCACGAGCGCCATGTCGGTGTCGCGGTAGCGCTCGACCTTCGTGACCTTGCCGACGTCGACGCCCGCGATCCGGACCGGCGACCGCTTCTGGACCATGTTGGCGTCCTCGAAGACCGCCTGGATCTCGTACGGGTTGCCGACCGGGATCGACTTCGTGAAGCCCAGGTAGACGCCGATGGAGATCAGCACCAGCGCGATCACGCCGGCCTTCACCGGGTTCATGCCGCGCTGACGCCTCACTCGCCGTCCTCCCAGGTCTTCTCGCTGAAGGTGCCCTGGTTGCCGGGCTGGTTGCCGATGACCTGCTTGTCCGCGAGGTACTTCTCGTTGCCCGCCTCGCATTCGGGATCCTGACCGGGCGCCGCCGTGTTCGGATACGGATTGGAGTGGAGGAACGAGTCATCGTTCATCGGGGGCTCGCCGTCGGGCCCGTTGGCGGGGGAGGCCGCGGGACCCGACTCGCTCCCGGCCTGCTGCGGCGGGAAGATCGGCATCGCGGTCAGCTGCGAGCCGATGACATCGTGCTCCGACAGGGCACTCCCGACGTTGCGCAGCAGCAGCGACACGTAGTTGCACGTCGTCTGGGCCGGCGTCACGAACGCGAGCGTGGGCTCGAGGGTGGTCAGCGTCCCGGTCAGCCGCTCCAGCGCGGGGCTCACCCGACCGTCGGCGGCGAACCGCTCGAGCGCGTCGAACGTGTCGATGAGCCGCTTGTTGAGCGCCGGCGCCTTGCGCAGCGCGGGCTCGCCGGCCTTGAACGCGCGCGCCGTGGCCGGCGACGACTCCGCCAGCGAGCGGAAGCCGGGGCGGAACGCCGCGAACAGCTCCGTGCTCTCCTCCACGAAGCTCGCCTGCGCGGGCAGCTCCTCCGTCGCGACGTCGAGCGCGCGCGGGCCGCCCGCGATCGTCGCCTTGAGGTCCTCGGAGACGTCGCTCAGCGCCTTGAAGGTCGTGTTGAGGTGGCCGAACATCGGCCCCTGGGTCTCCGCGACCGGCGCCACCTCGGTGGCGGACTGCTCGAACGCGGGGAAGAGGTCGTCGAACTCCGTCCGTGGGTCGTTGAGGTTCTTCAGCGCCGGCTCGGCGTGGTCGACGAGCGGCTTCAGGCCCCGGAAGGTGTCGTTCAGGTCCCGCCCGCGTCCGGCGAAGATGTTGCCGAACTCACCGAGGTTGTCCTGCGAGCCTGCGCGGGTCGGCTCGTCCCACATCCCGAAGAACTCGTCGAACTCGACCGGCACGTCGCTCGCGCGCTGGAGCGGGATCGTCTCGTGGTCGGCGAACGTCTCGGACGAGCGCCCGCGCGTGACCTCGACGTACTTGAGCCCGAGCGGCGAGCGCGGCCGGACGCGCAGCGTCGTGTCCCGCGGCAGCTCGCCGATCGAGCGCTCGAGCTTGAGCGTGAGGATCGCGCCCGTGCCGCCGTTCTCGCGCACGAGCGGCTCGATCTTCGAGACCGCGCCGATGCGCGCACCGCCCATCCGCACCTCGTTGCCCTTGATGAGGCCGGACGCGTTGCGCATGTGCGCCTCGAGCGTGTAGCTGGGGACGAACGGCAGCCCGCTGTTCGCGTTGTACGCGAGGAAGACCGCGACGACCGTGATGAGCGTCGTCGCGGCGCCGATCAGGATCGGGTTGGCGGCGATCGAGCCGGTGTTGCGCCTCATCGCGTGCCTCCCGGCAGCGCGCCGAGGTGCTCGGCGTCCTGACCCAGCAGGTAGTCGGCGAGGCTGGCGCGCGCGGCCGTGGCCGCCGGTTCCTGGACCTTACCCTCTAGTGCGGACTGGGTCTCGCCCGTCTGGTCGAACGTGGACTGGCAGCCCCCAACGCTCGTAGAAGTGCGATCGATGCACGCCCCCGCCTGCAGCCCCGCCCTGATGTAGTGCCCGAGCGCATCCCGGCCGTTGGTAGCGCCGGTGTAGTTGTAGAGGAGCCGCAGCAGATGCTCGACCGCATCCGTGTCGTTCAGGCTCTTCGACAGCCGCCCCAGGTCGATCGCCGCGGGCCGCAGCGGCTTGGCCAGCGCGTTGAGGTCGTCAAGCAGCCCATCGAGCTTCGGGAACGTCTGGCGGCCCTTCGTCGCCGTCTCGCCGAACGTCTTCAGCGCCGGCGTCGCCGCCTCCGCCAGCGGCCCGAGCCGCTGCGTGGTCTCGTTGATCGTGTCGGCCTTCGCGCCGAGCGTCGCGATCGCCGGCCCCATCTGGTCGGCCAGCGCCCCGAACCGCTCCGCGGCCGGCTTCAGCTCGGCGAGGAAGGCCGGCAGCTTCTCGAAGTTCTGCTCCAGCGCGGCGCCCTCCTCAGCGGTCGCGCGCGCCGTCTCGCCCGCGTGCTGGATGAAGCCACCGAGGTCCTCCCGGCGCTCGGCCAGCGGCGCCAGCGCCTCGTCGGACGCGTCGACCAGCCGCCCGAGGATCTCGTTCTGGTCTGCGAGCGTCTTGACGAGCTCGTCGGCCTCCTGGAGCGCCGGGCTCGCGCGCTTGATCGCCGCGTTCAGCTCCTGGCCGTTGCCCGCGAGGCCCGCGCCGAGCTCGTTGATGATGATGCGGAACCGCTCGCGCTGGGGCAGCCGCATGATGTTGTTGAGCAGGTCGACGTTCACCGGCGTCGTCGTCCGCGAGACCGGCAGCAGGTGCTGGCCCTCGCCGCGCTGCCCCTCCGGGATCCGCTCCAGGTCCGGCGCCGGCTCGACGCCCTCGCCGCGCTCCTGCGTCGGCTCGCACTCGACGAACTGCTCGCCGATCAGCGACTGCAGCGCGATGCGACACCGCGCGTCCTGCTTGAACGACTGGAACGCCGGGTCCTCGATCCGCAGGACGACCGCCGCCTTGTTCTCCTCGGTGACGTCGAGCTCGACGATCTCGCCGACCTTGACACCGGAGACCTTCACGTCCTCGCCGGCGACCAGGAAGCTCGCGTTGTCGAAGACCGCGCGGACGAGGTAGCCGTCGCCGCCCACACCGGAGCCCGAGCCGCCCGCGCCCAGCGCGAAGCCGACGACCGCGATCGCTGCCACGATGCCGAGCGCCCCGACGAGCCGCCTCACCGGGTGCCCCCGATCGTCTGTTTGGGGTCGCAGTCGACGTTGGCCTGATCGCCGCTGTCGACGAACGGCGCGGAGCCGTCGGCCGGCAGCCGCGTCCCGGTGCCCGGGCAGCGCCGCAGGTTGCCCGTGCTCAGGCCCTCGCCGGTGTTGCGCTCCGCCGGCGGCTTGGGCTCGAGCCGCCCGCCGTCGGCGTCCTCGACGAAGCGGAAGGCGTCGAAGACCGCGACCGACCGCGCGTAGTGGCCGTTCGCGTCGTAGGGCGCCATCGCGCCGCCGAACGAGCGGATCCACGCCATCAGGTCCGGCGTGTACGGGCGGATGAACTGGAAGATCGGGGCGGAGTCGGTCAGCGCCTTCTCCGACGACGGGAACGCCGACTTCGCCTGCTTGGCGATCGTCGGCAGATCCTGCAGCGCGTCGAGCGCGTCGTCCGCCTTGCCCGGGCCGTCGACGATCTGCCGCAGGCCGCCGAACACCGGCACCGACTCCTCCAGCACCGGCCGCAGGTCCTGCAGGAAGGGCGTCAGGTCCTTCGTGCCCTTGCCGGTCGCGTCGACGAGCCGCGTGAGGTCGGGGAGCGCCTGGCGCAGCTCGACCATCGCGTCGCTGCCCTCGCGCAGCGCCGGCGGCAGCTCGTTGAGCGCCGTCCTCAGCGACTCCGTGTCGGACGACAGCGCCCGCTGCGTCTGCCGCGCCGCGCCGACCGCGCTCGTCAGATCCTCGCCGCGCTCCGCGATCGCCCCCAGGGCGTCGCCGGCCTCGACGATGAAGTCCTGGAAGACCTGGTCGTCGCGGGTGATCTCCGCGCTGACTTTCCGCATCTGCTCCAGCGCCGGGCCGAAGTACTGCGCCGACCGGTTCGCGGCCTCCTCGCGGCCCTTGTACCAGTCGCCCGAGCCGGAGATCAGCTCCTGCAGGCCCTTCCGCGTGTCGGGATCGAGCGTGTTGATGAGCTGGTCGACCTCGACGATCGAGCGGTTGCGGTCGGCGCGCAGCGTGGAACCGTCCTCCAGCTCGGGTCGGAAGTCCGGCGCGGGGGAGAGGTCGATGTAGCGGCTGGCGACGCCGACGAGGCCCTGCCAGCGGATCGTCGCGGTCGTGCCCTCGTGGAGCGGCGCCCGGTCGTCGTCGATGGTGACCAGGATCTCGGCCTGGTTGTCGTCGGTGAGGCGAACGGTCTTCACCTCGCCCGCGGGCGCGCCGCCGATGCGTACGATGTCGCCCGGCACGAGCTGACCGGCCGAGTTGAAGAGGATCCGGTACTCGTGACCGCCGTTGCCCAGGACGACGACGGTCAGTGCGACGACGGCCGCGCCGAGCGCCAGCAGCGCCGCCCAGCGCAGGGGCGGTCGCGAACGGCGCGACGACGCGGCGGCACGCGGGCTGGCGGGGCGTGTGGAGGCTGACGACAGGAGCAGACCCTTCTCTCCGGAGACACCGGGGGCGCGGTGCCGGAGACGGCAACATATACGGGACTGTTTTCGGGGGCAACCGGAATTGTGTTCAGTTTGTGTTGACCGTCGGACACTCGTGCGTTTATCGTCGCGTCCACGTGACGACCTCAGGAGCGTTCGAGTTCGATGGCCCGAAGCCCAAGCTGCCCTCCGGGCGGCACGGGCTCTCGCGCGGCTTCGTGCAGAGCAACCAGCGTGCGCGGATCCTCAACGCGACGATCGACGCGGCGGCCGAGCTCGGCTACGCCAGCGCCAACGTGGAGGACATCGTGCGGCGCGCCGGCGTCTCCCGGCGCACGTTCTACGAGATCTTCGACAACAAGCACGACGCGTTCCTCGCGGCGTACGACGCGGCGGCGAAGGGGCTGTTCGCCGCCGTGCAGGAGGCCATGGGCCGCGAGGAGGAGTTCGAGCCGCGGATCGTCGCGGGCTTCGCGGCCTTCATCGGCCACCTCGCCGCGCTCCCCGGGCCGGCACGGGTGTGCATCGTCGAGGCGTTGGCCGCGGGGCCGGCGGCGGCCGCGCGCCGGACCGAGGTGATGAACGGGTTCGCCCGCGTCATCGACGAGAGCGCGCAGTCGCTCCCCCACTACGAGCTGCTGCCGACGCTGACCGCCGAGGCGATCGTGGGCGGCGCGTACGATGCCGTCTTCCGCCATCTGCGCAGCGAGCGGGAGCTGGCGTCGTTGCTCCCCGACCTCGTGGAGGTGGCCCTCCTGCCGTACGTCGGCGTGGAGGTCGCCAAGCGCGAGGGCGAGCGGTTGCGAACTGAACACACGTAAGTCCGCAACTTCGCGCCAAGAGCGGGGTTCGTGTACACGCACGTTTGCAACGGAGCCGCGTTCCCACTACCGTAGGCGCGCGTCTCATCGAAGAGGAGAGGGTTGTACATGCGAAAGGTCCTGGCCGCGACAGCGGGCATCGCGACGGCTGCTGCGCTGGCGGTCCCGGCGATCGCGCAGACGCCGACGACGACGATGTCCGGCAAGGCCACCGTCACGCCGAACAAGGCCGGCACGAAGAAGAAGCCGCAGGCTGTGAAGCTGAAGGTCAACGTCAAGTGGGACACCCCCGGTGACGTCGAGAAGCCCGTCATCGAGCGGGGCGTCGTCCTCTTCCCGAAGGGTTCGCTCTACAACGGCGGCAAGCACCCGAAGTGCAGCGAGGCCGTGCTCTCGCGCGGCGGCCCGGACGACTGCCCGAAGGACTCGATCATGGGCTCCGGCTCCGGTACCGCGTTCGCGGACACGGACATCACCCGCCCGAAGATCACCGTGGTCAACGGCGGCGCGAACATGGTCTACCTCTACACCGTGCTGCAGAACCCCGCGCGCGTCCAGGCGCCGGTCCCGGGCAAGATCACGAAGATGAGCGGCAAGTGGGCCTACAAGCTCGAGCTCACCGTGCCGCGCAACCTGCAGATCGTCGCTGGCGTGCCGATCGCGCTCCGCGACCTGACGATCACCGCCGGCAAGGGCGACTGGCTCGCCACGACGAGCTGCCCGTCGTCCAAGAAGTGGGAGTACGAGGTCGAGACCTTCCTCTCGACCGGCGGCTCCTCCAAGTTCGCGAGCTCGGTGGCCTGCAAGTAGGCATCTGAGCCGCACCACCCGTCAGCGCGGTCCCCTCCCCCTGATCCGCGCCTGACACGCAGCACCCCACGGCCAAGGGCGCCGGCGGAAGTATCCGCCGGCGCCCTTCGTCGTTCTGCGGTGGCGGGAGCTCCGGCAGCGCCCGCACGAGCAGATCGTGGCGGAGTAACGCGCCGTCGCGCCGACCGAGAGGTCACTGGGTGTGTCCCCCGCTGCTGCTCGGACCGGCTGCCGCCGCGATCAGCCGTCAGCTGCGGGCATGCCGATGGCCTCGTCGGCGTCTAGCTCGAGCGTGTCGAACAGGTCACGCGTCGGGACGCCCAGGCGGACGGCGAGCCTGAAGAGGTTCGTCGCCGACACGTTCTTCTCGCCGCGCTCGACGTACGTCATGTGCATGCCCATCCGAAGCCCGAGCCTTCTCTGGCTGAGGCCGCGCTCGACACGCAGCTGCCGGACCTGCTGACCCAGCGCGACATGGTTGGACGAGATCTTCTGCGCGCCGTTCGCGGGGCGCAACGATTGCTGACGCCTACTCCGAGGTTGACAGTCGCTGAGTAGCGGCCGCAGATGATCCTCAACGGCGAAGGGCCCGCTCGAGCGGGCCCTTCGTGTCGTTCGTTACTCCACGGCACGCGGGCCGCGCGGCCCATTCACCGCCGGAAGGTGAGCGTGGTGGTGGTCTTCTGGGACTTCTTCGAGCCGCTCGGCGTGAAGGTCACCGTGACCTTCCGGCTGACCTTGCCGTTGCGGCGAACCGCCGCCCGCGTCTCGTCGGTCGGACTCGCCATGATCCGCGCGACAGAGGATCGCTTCACGGTCCGCGACGCGGACTCGATGCCGTCGCCGCTGACCGTGACCTTGCCCGCCTTCAGGCCGCTGAGGGTCAGCTCGTAGCTGCTCCCCTTAGCCGTGCGCTTGGCCACCTTGAACCCGCACGGGAGCTCCATGCGGACGTTGGACCGCACGCGCTTGCCGCTCTGGCCGTCGAATGTGACGCCGGTGACCTGCCGCTTCTGGCAGATGTCGGTGTTCGCCACGATCACGCCGTTCTTGCCGCCCGTGATCGACAGATCGAACCGGCTGATCGGCGCGTCGGGGATCATGTCGAACGTCGTGACCAGGTGGTCGTCGTCGACGTCCGACTGCGCGTACAGGTCGAGCGGCACCTCACCCTTCAGGGCGAGCCACAGCTTCGGGTACGTGCGCCGGATGTTCCCGCTGGCCGTCCGCCTCGTGTTCTCCACGAAGTAGATCGGACCGGTGAGCGGCTCGTTCAGGGCCGGCGTGACCGCCGACGCGCGACCGATGATCGAACCTGCCGGGCACGCCCGAGCGGCCGCCTGCTCCGGCTTGCACAGCGCCTGCGCGTTGTCCGGATCCAGGGCGAGGCTGAGCGGCAGCTTCACCGCGACCTTCTTGAGGCCAGACTCCCCGCGACCCTGCGTGAGCGTGGCACGGATGCCCGGATGCTTGCCGTCCGTCGTCTCCTTCTTGCCCTCGAGCGTGAGGGCGAGACTCGGCTTCAGCGGAAGGCCTGCGCAGCCTTGCGCCTGGTAAGGCACTGCCGGGCTCGCCACGGCACCGCCCGTGCTGGTGATCCGCGCCCCGATCTGCATCGGCGTGCAGTTCGTGGCGTTGAACGTGAAGCCGGGCCGGTCCATCGTGATGTTGATGGTCCGAAGCCGCAGCGGCACGCCCTCGAGGATGGTCGGCAGCGGATCCGACGGCACAGCGAGCTTCGCGTTCGCGGCGTCGACGAAGATCGGCGCCCTCACGACGACCATGCCGAGGTCGTACGGGCCCGCGAGCGCGTGGACCGCGACCGACAGGCTGAACGGCGCCCCCTTGTACGGGCCACCCAGGAACACCTTGCCCTGGAGCGGGAACGGCATGGAGCCCGGGCCCGCCTCGACGGTGGTCGTGCCGATCCGACTGGCCTCACCGCAGGTGCCCGCGGCCGCCTGGGCCTCAGGACACTGCGGGATCCCGCGGATGCTGCCGAGCAGGCCGTTCGGCATGTCGAGCGCGAGCCCCGCGATGTCCTGGTGGCCGTCGGGCCGCCGGATGGTCATCGTGAAGGGGCTGAAGGCGCCGGCGAGCGGGTTCACGGTGCCGGCCTCGAACGTCGGCGCGAAGCCGCCGTTGCAGCCGGTGATGTTGAAGCCGCTTGTGCTCGTCGCCGTCTGACCGCCCCACGACACGAGTTCAGACTGGACGGTCTGCGCACCACAGGTCCGCGGGTTCGCGAGCGGGGCACGCGGCCCACCCTTGAACACGAGATCGAGCTCGCTGAACGGCAGTTGCGGCGTGTTGTCGAACACGGCCGTGATCTGGCCGGTCGTCTTGTTGGTGTTGATCGTGCCTGGGAGCTTGATCACCACGCCCGGGCCGCGCGCGATGAGCGCGATCCGGAACAGGTTCCCGGGCTCCGGCGAACGGACGACGATGTCACCCTCGAGGGGCTCCTCGAGGACCGGGGTCGTGACCTTGACCTCGCCGATCTTGGAAGCCAGCGAGCAGGACGGATCGGCCTCGCTGTTGAGCGCGAGCTGCCCGTCCGTGCACGCCTCGAGGCCGTTCGCCGAACCCGGAGAGATCGAGACGCCCTCAGGCAGCGTCACGGTCGTCTTGCGCAGCTGCGGCGTCGCGAGACCGTTGATGCTCTCCTCCTGCGGGATCTCGAGCTTCACGCGGTAGCCGGACGGAGCGTCGGCCTGCGACGTCTCCGGCGTGAACGACATGTCACCGTCGAACTTCAGCTTGTCGCATCCGGTTCGCGCAGGGCTCTCCGCCGTCCGCTCGATCCACTTGTCCGGCTGCTGCCAGGTGCGGACGCGCATCGTCGTGACGAGCGGCCCCTCGCAGTTCGCCGGCGCCGCCATGAACGGCCTCAGCGGCGCTGTGCTCGGCTCCTGGTTGTTGCGTTCCGGGGTGTGCACCGGATCGGCCGGGACGCCCCAGAGGGTGAGCGTCGCACCGAACACCGTCGTCGCCTGGTTGACGTTGGTGATGGTGGCTCGCAGCCGGTAGTCCTCGCGGAGGCTGATGCGGATGTGCACCGGCACGCCGAACACGGCCGTGGCGAACGCCGCGAGCTCGTTCTCACGGGGCTCGATGTTGAACACCGGCAGATCGAACGTGGGTGCCGGCGGCGCGTTGAACTGCAGCTTCATGTAGCCGACCTGCGACGACACCGGGCAGACACCGAAGTGCGATCCGTAGTCCGCGGGCGTGCAGGCCGGGACCGCCTGAGGATTGCCATAGAGCCCCGCAGGCAGGTCGAAGACCGCCTCGCGGAGCTGTTCCGAGGGCAGCAGCGCCCCGAGCGGGTTCGTGACGGTGCTGAAGTCGAAGTCCGTCGTGAACTCCGAGTGCGCTCCCGCCTGCGTGACGGGGTTCCCCGCAGGATCGTGGAACGTGGTCGAGAACTGGTCGATCGCCAGGTCCGCGCGCGCGGGCGTCGCGCCGATCAGGCACACGACGGTGACGAGCAGGGCGACCGCGGCCGCCGCGGCGAGGCGGAGCGCCCTTCCGCTCCGGGTGTCGGCGATCACCGATGCCATCCTTGTGTTCGGGAAGCTCGCGGTGATCACTTCGTCACCGCCTTCAGGGTCAGGGACTTGGTCTGCGCCTCGTCGACGCCTTCGACCTGAACGCTCAGCCGTGCGCTGAGCTGGCCGACCCGGCGCAGCTCACGCCGACCGAACGACGACAGCCTCAGCGACACGTTCGCCTTCACGTTCCGCGTCGTGCGGATCGTGCGCTTCGCCGAGCCGAGCGTCCGCGTCCGGCCGCGCACACGGCCGGTGAGCTTGACCGAGACCTCGCCGCCGCCCCAGATCGTGACCGGCACGTTGATCACCCGGCCCCGCGCGAGCTGGGTTGCGATGGTCGAGCCCTTCAGCGTCGCGAGCTTGAACCTCCGTTCCCCGGAGTCCGTGTCCTCGTCAGCGTCCGGGACGATGTTCCCCGGCCCGAACGAGAGCGCGCTCCCAGGCTGCGGAAGCGACGGCGCTGCGGTCGCCGGGTTCTGGCACCCCTCACCCGCGCATGTCGGCGGAGGCGGAGGCGGCGTGTAGGGGAACCCGCCACCGCGCCGCACGTCGTACAGGTCCAGGAGGCCGCCGTCCGTGTCGTTCGGCACCATGGCCTCGCGCGTCATGACGAAGACGTCGCGACCGTCGTCGCTGTTCTCCCCCATGTAGCTGTCGTAGTCGCTGCGTCCGGACGTCAACAGAGACACGTCGCCGGTCTCGCCGTCGAACTCGTAGACGTCCGTTGCGGGCGTGAGGTCCTCGGGGACGAGGCGATCCGCGGTGGCGAAGAACACGTCGCCATCGGTGGTGAGGTTCCGCGGCGTCGTGACGTCCTGTCCGAGCGCGGACCCGGGCGGCTGCGCGTCGAGGTTGGCGTCGCCCTGCGAGGGCGACCCGTCAGCGCGGCACGAGACGCAGTCGAGGGACTTCGTAACCGCGTCGTAGCGATAGAACGCGCGGTGGCCGTTCGGGTCTGCGCCGTTGAGCGCGGTCACCGAGGACAGCAGCGCATAGCGGCCGTCCCGAGTGGACCGGACGAACCGGTCGCCGCCGTCGACGGTGGCGATGAACTCAACCTCATCGCCTGTGATCACGTACGCGTTGTTCGCGCTGTCCGTCGCGCCGTCCGCGAGGATCCCATCCGCCATGACGTAGAGGCGCGAGCCGTCGTCCGACGCGATCGCACGGGTGATCCGCGACCCCTGCGGGTTGCCCGGATCCGGCGGATCGGTCTCAGGCGTCAGGAACTTCAGGTCGCCGGTGTCGACGTTGATGCGGTAGATGCCGCCACCGACGGTGGCATCGTCCGTGAGCTGCTCGAAGCTCCGGAACCACGCCGTGCGGCCGTCGCGCGTCGCCGCGATGAACGTCCCGGGCCAGACGGTGTCGTCCGCGCCCGCCGCCTTGGAGACCGAGAGCGGCCTCGTCTCCGTGCCGTTGATGCGGACGTACAGCGCTCCGCCGGTGACCCCGCCCGTACCCTGGACCCAGAAGATGCGGGAGCCGTCGTCGGACACGGCGTGAGCGCCCCCGTAGGGGAGCGACACGGTGGCGTTGGGCTCCAGCGTCGACCGGGCGCCGGGGTCCGTCGCAACTGAGGACGACCCGTTGATCGGCGTGCCGTCGGGAAGGATCGAGACCGGGGTGAGCGTGTCGCCGACGCGCTGGTAGACCGCGGTGGCGTTCATGCCCGGGAGGAGCGCCCTGTTCCGGACCTCGAACACGTTGAGCGACAGATCCGCGGTCCCACCCGACCAGAGCGACTGCCCGCCGGTATCCGGGAGCGTGCTGTGGCTCAGGAACGTCGTTACGCCGGTCGCTGCATCGACGAGGTAGGTGTCTGGGACGATGTCGAGGTCGTCGAGGCTGAACCGGACTGGCGTGTTCGCGACCCACTTCGAGAAGTCCGCCGACCAAGCAGCCGGGAAGGTCGGCGTTGGGCTCGACGTGTGCGAAGCCTGGACGCTCTTCGGGTTCGCCTCCGACCTCAGCCACCCGTTCGCCGTGCGCCGGGCGACGACCCAGTTGGTGAACGAGATGCCTGTCGTCTCGCCGTCCCGCGACATGGTCCCGAACGCGACGGTCTCCCCGTCGCTCGCGAGGCGCGAGACGCGGACGGTGTCGCCGAGGTTCTTCTCCACCGGCGAGACCAGTTCGTAGCCGCGGCCCTGCGCGCTGGCCCCGGCCGGCGCTACGGCAAAGGCGACCGTGCCCAGCGCCAGCGCTGCCGCTGACCACCCGGCGCGACGCGCGCGCCATGGGAGGGTGGAGGGGTGACCTCCACGTGCTTCCTGCATCGTGCTCCTACCTCGTCGGTTCTCGCGCGCGCCTGATGTTCGGGCGCGCGGTACGGGTGGGATACGACCGCTCGCGCGTGCTCCTGGCGAAAGCCCTCAGTGACTCGCCCCAGGGTGACCCCGCGACCCGCGGACCTCTCCTCTCATCGGAGCACTAAACACACAACTGATTACCGTGTCAAGGTCGTGTTTCTGAATCCGTCGGGACCCTGCCGCCGGAGCGGCCGCAGAGCCCGCTCGATCCGACGACCGGGCCTCGCGACTCAAACGAAGCGCGTCGACAGAAGCAACCCTCAGCTGACCAGGCGCACCTGGCTTCCGTTGTAGCGGAGCACGTACACGGCCGTCAGCCAGTCCTCCGACGTGCACGGGAACCCGGTTGTGGAGATGATCGATTCGGCCGTGAAGCTGAGCGTGCTTCCATAGATGCTGCCGCCTACTGCACCCTCATACGTACACGTCGCGTTCGTGCCAAGGACCGGGTCGATGCAGAGATCGAGGTCGATGTTCGAGAGCGCGAATGAATCGGGCGACGGGTTGCTGCCGAAGGCCACCCCGAACGGCGCCGTCGGCGAGGCATGCGCAACCAGCCCTTCGTCCCCCGAACCGCAAGGTCGCAGTTCGAGCAAGGCGCTGTTGTTCGAACAGCCACCGAACGTCATCGACGTGACCGAGGCGAGCACGTGGGCGCCCGGGTTGACGTCGACCCTCCCGGTCAAGGTCGACGCGGAGCACGACGTGTCGCCGAGGAAGTCGGACTCCAGGAGGAAGTCCGTCCCCGAGCTCAACGAGCTCGTCAACGTGCCGCCCTGCGGCACCGCGGTCCACGTTCCGCCGTTGTCGTACTGCAGCGTGTCGGCCGCAGCTGTGGCGCCGCCTCCTGCGAAGCCGGCGAGCACCGTCACCGCGATCAAGATCTTCTTGTGCAACGCGTGCCCTTTCGATCTCGGACGACGCGTTAGATCGTCCAACGAGAGATCCCGAGCCGACCGCGTACCGGCAAGACAACGCGTCTTTTCGGTCTCCATCGGAAGTCGGGCTTGACGGGTCAAGAAACACGTTTGCGGCTCCGGTGTCAAACGCAAGATCAGTGGGAGGTTCCGCCCGATGCCATGACGCGAGGCGAGAACCGCCGACGATCTGCCTACCCGTCGATAGGCAAGCCGTCGGGGTCACGACATCGTGAGAGGATCAGTCGATGTCGCGGAGCCGCACCGTGCGATCCGGAGGGCGGCGTCAGCGCGATCTAGTCGGTGTCGCGAAGCCGCAGGTGGCGGTCGTTGGCCTCGTAGACGCCGTCAGCGTCGATGTCGTGCTTGACGTTGTACGTCGCGGTGAACGTCGAGCTGCTCGGGCACGGGAACCCGGTGGTCGACGTGACCGGCTCCTGATCGAAGGTCACCTTGAAGGGCGAGGTCGGGGGGTTGGGCGTGGCGCTAGCGATCGAGCCGTTGGCCGTCCCGGTGTACTTGCAGTCCGCGTTCGACCCGAGGACCGGATCGATGCAGACATCGACGTTGATGCCCGAGAGCGCGAACGTATCGGGGTCCGTGTCGGCATCCATGCGCCAACCGAACGACGGGTACGTCACGACCGGCCCGCTCGTGGCGGTGCAGTTCCGCAGGTTGAACAGCGAGCTGTCGTCGGTGCAGTTGGTGAACGTGAGATGGGTGGTCCTCCCCTCGACGTCATCCGAGGAGGAGACGCCACCGGCGCCGCCCGGGTTTTCGCCGACCCGGTCGCGGACGTTGGAAACGGTGCAGGTGACGTTGCCGATGTCGGTCTCGAGCAGGGCGGTCGCCCCCGACGCGAGCTGGCCAACCAGCGAGTTGTGAGGGGCAACGGTCGGGACAGGAGACCACCCGTTGGGGCCGCTCGACTCGAGGACGTCGGCCGACGCAGCCGAGGACGTACCGCCGGCCACGAGGAGCGCGACGACGATCGCAAGGACAGGCTTACGCATGGTGGGACCTTTCGAGAGGCCAGCAGGCGAGCTGGCTGATGGTGGTCGGGAGGTGGATGTGCGCGACGGCAGCGCGATCAGTTCGTGAGCCGCACGTTGCGATCGCCGGCCTCGTAGAGGCCATCGGCGTCGACGTCGTGCTTGACGTCATACGTCGCCGTGAACGTCGAGCTCGTCGGGCACGGGAACCCGGTGGTCGTCGTGACCGGTTCAAACTCGAAGATCACCTGGCTGCCGACGATCGAGCCGTTGGCCGTCCCGGAGTACTTGCAGTCCTTGTCGATTCCGAGAACCGGGTCGATGCAGACATCGACGTGGATGCTCGACAGGCCGAAGACGTCGACGGCCGTGTCCGCATCCGCGCGCACCAGGAACGACGGGTAGGTCACGACCGGCTGGTTCTTGTCCGTGCAGTTACGCAGGTTGAACAGCGAGCTGCTGTCGGTGCAGCTGGTGAACGACAGGTGGGTGATCGTCTCCTCGACATCATCGACTGCGAACAGACCGGCAGCCGGGTTGCCCGGGTTCTCGATGACCTGGCCGCGCGCAGTCGAGACCGTGCAGGTGACGTCGCCGATGTTCGTCTCCAACAGGGCGGTCGAGCCGGACGCGAGCTTGCCGACCAACCAGTTGCTCGGCGCGGTGGACGGGACGGTCATCCATACGCCCGGGGATGGGGACGGGTTGAACGACTCGAGCTCGTCAGCCGACGCGGTCGGGGTCGAGCTGCCGAGCGCGACGATGGCGACGGCGACCGAAACGAAGTGCTTGTGCATGGCGTGTCCTCCGCCCGACTGCGGGGTCCGGTCGCCGATCGACGACCGGACCCCGCTCTCACGTCGGCCTCAGACGGGCGAGATCAGCGCGCTCAGTTGAGGAGGCGCAGGTGGCGGTCGCTGGCCTCGTAGACGCCGTCAGCGTCGATGTCATGCTTGACGTCGTACGTGGCGGTGAACGTCGAGGCGGTCGGGCACGGGAACCCGGTGGTCGACGTGACCGGCTCCTGGGTGAAGATCACCTTGGCGGGGGTGGAGGGCGGGTTGCCCGTGGCGCTGGTGATCGAGCCGTTGGCCGTCCCGGTGTACTTGCAGTTCGCGTTCGAACCGAGGACCGGGTCGATGCAGACGTCGACGTTGATGCCCGACAGGGCGAACACGTCGACCGCCGGATCGGCATCGGCACGCACGGGGAAGGGCGTCGTCGTCGAGGCGTAGGCCACGACCGGCCCGCTCGTGGCCGTGCAGTTGCGCAGGTCGAACAGCCCGCTGTTGTCGCTGCAGCTGGTGAACGTGAGGTGCGTGATCCCGCCCTCGACGTCATCCACGCCCAAGACGGCGCCCGCAGCCGGGTTACCCGGGTTCTCGGTGACCTGGCCGCGCACCGTGGACACCGTGCACGTCACGTCGCCGAGGTCGGTCTCGAGCAGGGCGGTCGAGCCCGACGCGAGCTGGCCGACCAGCCAGTTGTTGGGGGCAACGGTCGGGACAGTCGCCCACGTGGCCGTCCCCGTGTTGTACGACTCGAGGACGTCGGCCGACGCGGCCGACGTCGCGCCACCGAACACCGTCACCGCGACGACAGCGATGGCAAGGACATGCTTTCGCATGAGATGCTTCCTTTCGGGAAGCCAGCCAGGCCTCTGGCTGGCAGTTCTCGTGAACTGGGCGAGGCCGGCGTTGAGGTCAGATTCGGCGCCGCCTCGCCTGGGGTCCTGCGGATCCGCGCGCGCACTGGTCGCGCGGACGTCGGTAGTACGGGACCTGCGAACCGCTACGTCATGACCGACCCTCCCTCCCCGGCCCGTCAAGGATCGACTGGGCCCGACGCGCCGCACGGTTAGCTCAGCGCGATTCGAGTGATCAAGAAGCTCGCGACCGAGACAAACACACGATCAGCTCCATTGTCAAGGCGTTGAGAGGGTTGTTTGAGTAACCGGTTTCAAGTGTATGCGCGCCGGCACCCCCGCCCCGAGCGCCGGCCCGACCCAAGAACGACGACGGGCCCGCTCGACGATCGTCGAGCGGGCCCAGGCCCATCTCGCGGCCCCTTGTGAGGCCGGCTGCGAGGGTCTACTTAGTCGACGAGGCGCACCACGCGGCCGGCGGTCCCGGCGTTGTTGTCGTGATCGTGACGGACGTTGTACGTCGCGGTGAACGTCGAGCTGCTCGGGCACGGGAAGCCCGTGGTCGAAGTGACCGGCTCGAGGTCGAAGATGACCTGGCTACCCACGATCGAACCGTTGGCGGTGCCGGTGTACTTGCAGTCGGCGTTCGAACCGAGGACCGGGTCGATGCAGACGTCGACGTTGATGTTCGCCAGCGCGAACAGGTCAGGGCTGACGTCAGCGTCCGCCGTCACACCGAACGGGGTGGACGTCGACGCGTACGCGATGACCGGGTTGCTCGCGTTCGTGCAGTTCCGCAGGTTGAACAGCGAGCTGTCGTCGGTGCAGCTCGTGAACGTGAGGCTCGTGATGCCACCAGTCACGTTCGTGGTGTTGCCGACGCCGCCGTTGGCCGTGACGCTGCCGCCGACGGTCGACACGGTGCACGACACGTTGCCCAGATCGGTCTCCAGAAGGGCCGAGCTGCTCGCGAGCGAGCCGCTGAGCACGCCGGAGGTCCCGGTGCCGACCGCAGACCACGCGAGGGTCGACGGATCCTGCGACTGCAGCTGGTCGGCCGAAGCCGCCGAGGTGAGGCCGCCGAACACCGCGATCGCAGCCGTGGCGATGGCCAGAACATGCTTACGCATGAGATGCTTCCTTTCGGAGGAGCCAGTCGAGTAATCTCAACTGGCAGTTCGTGAATGAACTGGGGCGGGGCAGGCGTTGAGGTCAGATTCGGCGCCGCCTCGCCTCAGGTACTGCTGGAGGTTCCGCTGGCGCGCATGACCCGCGCGGCGCAGCGAACGTCGTGTGAAACGGACACAGCAGCTAGCGGCTACGTCACAACCCACCCCTCTCTCTCCTCGGACCCGTCGACCAAGCTTCGGGACCATTCGCGCCGGGCGTTTCAGCTGAGCACGAACCGAGTGGTCGACAAGCAGCATCAAACACAGGTGCAGTTCCGTTGTCAAGCGATTCCGAGAGTTGATTGAGCAACTGTTTCCGCGGGGTGTGCAAAACCTGTACATCGGCTTCCTGGGCGCTGATGCACCACCCTGTGGAAAATCTAGGAACAACCAAGTGTCAGGAATGCCTGACCGGCGCGAGAACGGTAGAACCACTGCCGAAGCTGCACGAGTTCGCCACCTCTTGACGGGGTCCGCCGCCTGACAGACACACACATGTTTGGCGCATCGCCGCTCATCCGCGGCGGACGTAGAACTCGGCTTCCTGCTTGCCGAGCTCCGTCACCGGCGCGTCGCCGTAGGCCCATTCGCGCGAGATGCGGTGCCAGTTCCCCCGCGCACGCAGCTGCGACAGCACCGCGAGCGTCAGGGTCTCGAGCCGCCGGCCGAACAGATGGTCGGCCGGGACGTTCTCGTGGCGCATGCGCCCGTAGAACTGCGAGCGCGGGTCGGACATGTCGATCAGGACCTGCGTCGCGATCTCGGGCGTCAGCTCGACCTCGCGGTCCTCGGTGTACCACCAGGTCAGCGACTTGAACTGGTCCAGCAGCACCTCGGGCGGCCACTTCTCGGGGTCCTTGATGAACCCGGCCTCCACGAGCTCGGAGCGCAGCGTCTCGCCGTCGCCCTCGACGCCGGCGCGACCGATGCGCAGCTCGCTCTCGGCGACCTCCTTCGGGATGCGCTTGAAGAGGCCGAAGTCGAGGAACGCCATCCGCCCGTCGTCGAGCAGGATCGAGTTGCCCGGGTGCGGGTCGCCGGAGAACTGGCGGTGCCGGTACATCGAGCCGAAGTAGAAGCGGAAGATGATCTCCCCGAGCCGGTCGCGCTCGGCCTGCGGGAGCTGCTTGAGCTCCTCGAAACCGCGCCCGGACACGAACTCGCTCACCACGACCTTCTCGTGCGAGAGCGACTGCACGACGTCGGGGATGACGATGAACGGGTGGCCCTTGTAGATCCGCGCGAGCGTGCGCTGGTTGGTCGCCTCGAGCTCGTAGTCGAGCTCCTCGTGGATGCGCTCGCGGATCTCGTCGCCCATCGCGCTCACGTCGAGCCCGGGGAAGACGCTCTTCATCAGCCGCAGGATGACCCCGAGGTTCTGCATGTCCGCGCGGACCGCGGCGGCGACGCCCGGGTACTGCACCTTCACCGCGACGTCGCGTCCGTCGTGGAGCTTGGCCTTGTACACCTGACCGATCGACGCGGCGGCGATCGGCACCGGGTCGAACGTCTCGAACACCTCGTCGAGCTTGTCGCCGTACTCGCCCTCCAGGACCTTCTTCATGTCCTTGAACGAGACCTTCGGCGCGGCGTCTCGCAGCTCGGCGAGCTTGCGCTGGAACTCCTCCTGGTACTCCTCCGGGACCAGGCCGACGTCGAGGAAGCTCAGCACCTGGCCGATCTTCATCGCCGCGCCCTTCATCGTCCCGAGCACGGCGACGATCTGCTCGGCCGCCTCGATCTGCCGCTTCTCCAGCGCCTTGGCGCTCGCCTCGTCGTCGCGGCCGAGGTTCGCCACCCGCGTCCCGACCTGCTTGGCGCCCTGGGTCGCGGCTAGCCCTCCCACCTTGCTCAGGCGGCGCAGGCGCGAGGTCGGGATGGGATCGCGCTCACGGGCCATGCTCCGGCGGAGGCTACCCGTCGCACGGCCCGCTGAACGCCGTACATTCGGACGTCATGGAGCTCATCCACACCTGCTATCGCATCGGCGACATCGATCGCTCGGTCGCGTTCTACGAGGCCTTGGGCTTCGAGGAGATGCGCCGCGCGCCGATCCGCGACGAGGCGATCAACGTCTTCATGGGGCTCCCCGGCGACGGGCCGCGGCTGGAGCTCACCTACAACTTCGGGGTCGACTCCTACGACCTCGGCACCGGCTACAACCACATCGCGCTGACGACCGAGGACCTCGACGGCACGCTGGCCAAGCTCGCTGAGAAGGGGATCCAGCCCGAGAAGCCGCCGTACCAGGTGCGCGCCGGCGGCTCGCGGATCGCGTTCGTGCGCGACCCCGACGGCTATCGCATCGAGCTGATCGAGCGACCCGCGGGGTAGAAGGTGGCGATGCACCTCGCCGTCGTCGACCTCGGCTCCAACTCGTTCCGCCTCGTCGTCTTCACCGCCGGCAACGGACGGTGGAAGCGGACGGACGAGATCTACGAGGCGGTGCGGCTCGGCGAGGGGCAGCCGGTGAACGGGCCGCTGCAGCCCGACCCGATGCGGCGCGCGCTCTCGACGCTCGAGCTGTTCGCGCACTTCGCGCGCGGGGTCGGGCTGGACGAGGAGCGCGAGGTCGACGCGGTCGCGACGTCGGCGATCCGCAGCGCCTCCAACCAGACGGAGTTCCTGGAGCGCGCGGCCGCGACGTCGGGACTGAAGATCCGCGTGCTGTCCGACGAGGAGGAGGCGCGCTACGGCTACCTCGCCGCGGTCAACTCGACGTCGCTCGTCGACGGCTCCGTGCTGGACCTGGGCGGCGGCTCGCTCCAGCTGGTGTCGGTGGAGGAGCGGCGCGCGACGGAGCTGAAGTCGTGGCCGCTGGGCGCGGTGCGGATGACCGAGCGGTTCTTCGCCGACGGCGAGCCGGCCTCGCGCAAGGCGCTGAAGGGGCTGCGCAAGCACGTCGAGTCGGCGCTCGCCGAGTCCGGGTGGGCTGGGCGCGGCGGCCGGCTGGTGGGGATCGGCGGCACGGTGCGCAACCTCGCGTCGGCGGCGCAGCACGCGCTGGACCTGCCGACCTTCGGCGTGCAGGGCTTCACGATCACGCGCGAGGTGCTCGACGAGCTGGTCGAGCGGCTCGCCGCGGTCCCGGCGAGCGAACGCCCGAAGGCGGTGCCGGGCATCAAGGCCGGCCGGGCGGACCTGATCCTCGCGGGCGCGGCGACGATCCAGGCGGTGCTCGAAGCGGGGGAGTTCGACGGCCTGGAGGTGACCGAGGCGGGCCTCCGCGAGGGTGTGTTCTTCGAGCGGTACCTGCGGCCCGAGGGGCTGTTCGATGACGTCCGCCGTCAGAGCGTGTGGAACCTGCTCCTCCAGTACGAGGGCGAGCACCCGCGCCACGTCCGCCACGTCGCCGAGCTGTCGCTGTCGATGTTCGACGACCTCGCCGCCGCCGGGCTTCACGCGGGGGATCCCGAGGAGCGCGAGCTGCTGTGGGCCGCCGCGCTCCTGCACGACATCGGGACGAGCGTCGACTACGACGACCACCACAAGCACTCGCGCTACCTCATCCTCAACGCCGGCCTGCCCGGCTGGTCCTACCGCGAGATCGCGCTCGTAGCGCAGATGGCCAAGTACCACCGCAAGGGCACGCCCTCGCTCGACTACCTCGCGCCGCTCGGCCGCAAGGGGGACCGGGAGATGGTGGCCCGCTGCGCGACGATCCTGCGCGTCGCAGAGCAGCTGGAGCGCTCGCGCGACCAGCTCGTGCGCGCGGCGCACGTCGACGTCTCGAACGGCTCGGTCGAGCTGCGGCTGGAGGGCGGCGACGACCTGTCGCTCGCGCGGTGGGCGGCGCAACGGGAGACGCAGCTCTTCGAGCGCGTCTTCTCCAAGCCGCTGAGCGTCGTGACGAGCTAGCGCCTCAGTGGGTCAGGACGTTGATCACGGCGCCGCTGCCGGGATCGCGCACGAAGAAGCGGCGCACGCCCCACGGCTCGTCGGTGAGCGGGTGGACGATCTCCAGCCCCCGCTCCACCGCCGCGGCGTGGGCCGCGTCGACGTCGTCGACCTCGATCGACACGTCGGGCGATACGGGCGCTGACGCGTCCTCGCGCATCACCTGCAGCTGCGTGCGCTTGGGGTCGGACGGGTCGGCGTAGGTGACGATCCAGCCCATGTCCATCGCGAGCTCGAGGCCGAGGACGTCCTCGTAGAGCGCGCGGCTCGCGGCCGGGTCGGCGGCACCGTGGAGGTTCGGGACGATGCGACGGACGGTCATGCCGCCCGACGCTAGCCGAAGCGGTGGGTCACGAGGCCCTTCGCGACGACCTCGCCGTCCGAGCCGCCCGCGCGGGCGGTGACCTCGACGAAGCAGAGCCGCCCACCGCGCCGCACGACCTCCGCCCGCGCCACCACGTCGCACGCCCGCGCGGCGCTGACGTAGTCGACGCTCATGCTGACCGTCGCGCCGGCCGCGGACGTCGCGGGCTCGTCCGCCGCCCACGCCGCCACCATCGCGGCGGTGTCGACCAGCGACGCGATCGCGCCGCCGTGGACGACGTCGGCCATCGTCGTGTTCGCCTGACGGAACGGCAGCGTCAGCTCGCAGACGTCGGGCTCGAGCAGCGTCAGCTCCATCCCGAGCGTCTGGACGAGCGGGGAGTGCGGGACGAACTGCGCGACGAGCTGGCGACGGGTGGGCGTGTCGGTGGTCATGCGGTCGCACGATGCCGTCCCCGGCGCCGCGCCGCCATGACCTCCGAGGTAACGGCTAGTTGTCGCTGAAGCGGCGCTGGTCGTCGTCGCCGCCCGGGGCGCCGACAGGGACCGCGACCGGCTGGGACGAGACCGCCTCGACGACCTCGGACTCCTCCGCCGACTCCTCGTTCTCGTTGTGCAGGCCGTCGCACAGGACGCGGAAGTTGCCGGTGACGCCGCCGTCGGCGTGCATCGTGATGCCGGGGAAGATCTCCTCCCCCTCCTCGAAGCCGAGGCGCTCCATGTCGAAGTGCGCGAGCCCGATGCCGTACGCGTTGTGGTCGGGGTTCTCCCGGTCGTGCGCGTTGAGGGCGATCTGGAAGGCGCGGAGGTTCTTGGCGATCTTCGACGTGTCGGCCATGGCTCTGCCAGTCAGCGTACCCGTTCGGCGACGCGGTGCACGAGCTGCTCGACCGCGGGCGCGGCCAGGCCGTGGCGCTCGGCCGCGCGCAGCACCGCGCCGCCGATCGCGTCCAGCTCGTTCGGCCCGCCGGCCTCCACGTCGCGGGCGAGCGAGCTCGTCATCGCCGGCGGCAGCTCGGCCAGCCGCGTGAGCAGCGCGTCCGCGTCGAGCCGCACGCCTTCGGCCGCCGCGACCGCGACGCACTGGTCGACGCCGTCCTGGAGGAGCAGGCGCCAGCGCGGGTGCTGGAGCACGCTCCCGATCGACCCGCCCGACGCCGCGGTCGTCAGCGCGAGCGGGGCCAGGCTCGCGAGCTTGCGCCACAGCACCTCGGCCTCGCTCGCGCGCACCATCGTGGGGATCTCGGCGAGGCGGAGCTGGTGGGAGAACGCGCTGGCCGCCGGCGTCTCGGGGCCGAGCTCGATCCGCGACAGCGCCGAGGTGTGGACGATCACCCCGGGCTGGACGCGCTCGGCGACGATGCGGATGGAGCCGGCGACGACCGCGTCCGCGCCGAAGCGCGCCCGCAGCAGCGCGAGGTGCTCGAGCCCGTTGAGGAGCGGCACGACGAGCGCGGGCCGCGCCTGCACACGCTCGAGCGCCGCGTCGAGCGCGGGCGCCTTCACCGCGACGATCAGCACGTCGACGTCCTCCGTCAGCTCGGCCACCGCGCGCGGGTGGACGAGGAAGTCGCCGAGCCGCACGGACCGGACGCGCAGGCCGTCGAGCGTCAGCCTGCGGGCGGTCTCGTCCCGGGCGACGACCGTCGTGGCGACGCCCGCACGCGTCAGCGCGCCGGCGACGAAGCCGCCGACCGCCCCGGGCCCGAGGACCGCGACCGTCACCCGGCGCGCACCACGGTGCTGATCGACGACGTGTGGCCCGCGAGGTCCTTCGCGCTCACCTTCACCCGGTAGTCGCCGCGCGAGGGCGGCGTCCACGCGAGGCCGCGCGCGCCGCGGCCGAGCACCGCGCTGCGCGTCGCCACCGTGCGGCCGCCGCGGGTGACCGTCAGGGTCACGCACGAGATCTTCGTGAGATAGAAGCGCGCTAAGGCTCCCGCGCGCGCACGCGCGCGCGAAGAAGGGAGGAACTTCATCCTGGGCGGCTCGCGCAGGTAGCGCGTGAACCGCTCCGCCGTCGAGCAGTAGACGGCGCCCTTGGTGCGGTCGCACAGCGAACGCAGGAAGTCGCGGACGAGCTGGTGGTAGCCCAGGTCGGACTCGCTGCCGCCCGCGCTGTACCGCGACCACGCGCCGGTGTCGGCGGCGGGGACCTCCTGGCGGGCGCGCCGCTCCCCCGCCGCGAACGCCCGGCGGGCGGCGTCGTCGTCCGCGGCCTCGGCGTAGTCGTAGAGCCCGACGACGGCCTGGAGGTGGGCGTTGAAGACGCGCAGCCCCGGGTTGAAGGAGTAAAGGAGGTAGTGCGCGCCCGCGCCCGCCTTGACGCGGACCCCGCGCGGCGGCGCGGTCTCGAACGCGCCGAGCGCCTCCTTCGCGACCGCGAGGTACGACGGGTCCTGCAGCACCTGCGCGCCGCGGCTGAGCGCCTGCATCGCCGTGCCCTGCGCGAGGCCGCTGATCCACGGCGGCCTGCCGCCGCCGAAGCCGAAGTAGTACTCCCACGCGCGGAACCCGCCCCGGTCCACGGCGAGCATCGCGAGGCCGTCCATCGCGGTCTTCACGCGGGCGCGGTCGCAGGCCAGCTCCGGGTTCTCCTCGATGCACGCCTTGACGAGCGCGTTGGCGCGGCCCGCCGTCGCGAGCTGCTGGAGCTGCAGGCCCTGGCCCGAGTACCACTGGAAGACGATCTCGTCGCGGACGACGCGCGCGCCACCCTGGCCGGTGCCGCCGGCGCACGGCTTCGAGGACGGCTTGGGCGGCGGCGGAGGCGCGTTCTTCGCCCACCAGTCGGCGTTGACGTCGAGCTGGAGGAGGAGCGCGGGCATCCGGCTGACGGTGAGCATGCCGCCGCGCGCGAACGACTCGAGCTGGGCGATCACCGCCGCGAGCTCGCTGCGGCGCTGGCCCGAGAGCCTGCCGCGCGTGGAGAGCGCGCGCTCGTAGATCTGCTCGTACCGCGCGGCGTCCTCGGCGGGGGCGTTGCGGATCGCGCCGCGGACGGTCTTCGCGGCGACGGCGGCGCGGACGGTCGGCGCCGCCGGCGGGGCGAGCGCGGCCGCGCCGGGGCACGGCTCGAGCTGCTGCGGGAGGAGGTCGAGCGGCTGGGCGGCGGCGCTCGCCGGGAGGAGGGCCAGCAGCACGAGGACGAGGAGCGGCATCACAACGTTCTTCAACACGCGCGCGCGAGAAGTGTCGCGGGCGCGGTGGACGCCATACTCGCCTGCACGCATGCCTGCACCGACCTTCGTCCTCGTCCACAGCCCGCTCGTCGGCCCCGCGACCTGGGCACCGACGGCCGCGGCGCTCCGGGAGCGGGGCCGGACGGTGGTCGTGCCGTCGCTGCTCGGGCTGGTCGACGCGCCGCAGCCGCAGTGGCGGTTCGCGGTCGACACGGCGCGGGCCGCGGTGGAGGCGGTCGGCGGGCCGGTCGTGCTCGCCGGGCACAGCGGCGCGGGCCTGATGCTGCCGGCGATCGCCGACGGGCTCGACATCGCCGCGCTGCTCTTCGCGGACGCGTCGCTGCCGCCGGCGGACGCGGAGACCGTGGCGCTCGCGCCGCCGACGTTCCTCGACCAGCTCCAGCGCCGCTCCGACGAGCGGGTGCTGTCGCCGTGGCACGAGTGGTTCCCGCGCCGGACGGTCCGCGCGCTCCTCCCCGACAAGGCTCTGCGCCGCGCCGTCTTCGACGAGGTCCCGCGCCTGCCGGTCACGTACTTCACCGACGAGGTCGACGTGCCGCAGGCGTGGACGGCGCGCCCCGCCGCGTACCTGCGGTTCAGCAAGACCTACGAGGCACGCGCGACCGAGGCGACCGAGCGCGGCTGGCCGGTCGGCAGGCTCGACGGCGTGCAGCATCTCGCGATCGCGACGCACCCGGATGCGGTGGCGGACGCGCTGCTCGACCTCGAGCAGCGCGTGCTCAGTCCAGCAGCACCCCGGGGTTGAGGATCCCCGCCGGGTCGACCGCGGCCTTGGCGGCAGCCAGCGCGGCGGCGAACGGCTCGGGCCGCTGACGGTCGTACCACGGCCGGTGGTCGCGGCCGACGGCGTGGTGATGGGTGATCGTGCCGCCGCCCGCGGCGATCGCCTGCGACGCGGCGGCCTTGATCTCCGTCCACTGCTCGACCTCCTCGCCGCGGCGGGCGTCGGCGAGCACGGTGAAGTACGGCGCGGGGCCGTCCGGGTAGACGTGGGTGAAGCGGCAGGAGACGAGCGCGCCGGGGCCGGCCGCCTCGCGCGTCGCGCCGATGACCGCCGCGTGGAAGGCGGGGAACCGGTCCCACGTGATCGCGGTCTCGAACGTCTCGGAGAGGATGCCCATCGCGACGAACGTGTCGCGCAGGTAGGGCGCGCGCAGGAACGCGCTGCGCCAGGCGCCGACCGCGCCGTCGCCGTCGTGCGTGAGCGGGTCCTCGTCGGGCTCCTCCACCGTGCCGCCGCACTCGCGGGCGAGCGCGAGGCCCTGCTCGAACAGCGGCGTGACGTCGAAGCCCGCGGACTCGAAGCCGAGGACGAGCGTGGCGCTGGTGCCGTCGCCCGCGCCGGTGAAGCGGGACTCCAGCGGGTCGATCAGGCGGCAGTTCGACGGCCTGAGGCCGGACTGGGCGATCGCGCGCACGGCCTCGGCGCCGTGCAGGAAGTCGGGGAAGAGGATCGCGGCCGAGCGGCGCGAGGTGGGGCGCGGCCGGATCCTGACCCACGCCTCGGTGATGACGCCGAGCGTGCCCTCGCTGCCGAGCAAGAGGCGGTCGGGCGACGGGCCGGCGCCGGAGCCGGGCAGGCGGCGCGACGCCCAGACGCCGGTCGCGGGAGTGACCGCGCGGACGGACTCGACCAGGTCGTCGATGTGCGTCTCGACGGTGGCGAAGTGGCCGCCGGCGCGCGTCGCGATCCAGCCGCCGAGCGTCGACAGCTCGAACGACTGCGGGAAGTGGCGGAGCGTCATGCCGCCGTGCTCGGCCAGCTGCCGCTCGAGCTCCGGGCCCAGGACGCCCGCCTGCACGCGCGCGGCGCGCGAGACGTCGTCGACCTCCAGCACGCGGTCGAGCGCGGTGAGGTCGAGCGAGAGCGCGGGTCCGTCGACCTGCGGCGTCACGCCGCCGACGACGGAGGTCCCGCCGCCGAACGGGACGACCGCCACGCCTTCCGCCGCCGCCCACTCGAGCGCGCGCTCCACCTCCCGCTCGTCCCGCGGCCGCGCGACGACGTCGGGCGCGTGCGGGAAGTCGCCGCGGAACCCGCGGACCACGTCGCTGTACGACGCGCCGTGCGCGTGGAAGGCGCGCGCGTGGGCGTCGTCGGACGCGAAGTCGGCGAGGGCGGAGGGAACGGGCACCGCGGGCGCAGGCAGGCGCGCGGCCGAGAGCTCCACGGGCGCCTCGACCTCCCCGCTCCCGAGCCCGAGCAGGTCCCGGATCCCGCCCGCCATCGCGCGGACCTCGTCGAGCGTGGGCTGCTCGTCCTCGTAGCCCCAGCCCCAGTGCTTGCGTCGCCGACCCATGGCCGGGCAGCCTTCCACAGCGCGAGCGTCGTAGCCTCCCGAGTGAATGGCCGACCTGCCCGTCCTGCTCGCACGCGGTCCCTGGCCCCTGGACCGGATCGAGGCGACGTGGCTCGAGGAGGCGTTCGTGCCGGGCGCGGAGCAGACCGCGGCCGCCGACGCCGCCATCGCCGCGCTCGCGGAGCGGGGGTCGCCGAGCCACGACGGGGTCGCGGCGCGGCTGGTCGACTTCACCCACGAGGACGGTCGCCTGCACGTCACGTTGCAGCCGATGCGGTGGGCCCTGCGGCTCGTCGCCGGCGAGACGTCCGGCTCACTCTCGGCGCTGTGCGTCATCCGGGACGCCGACGGGCGCTGGCTGGCGGGGCGGCGCGCCTCGTGGCTGGCGTCGTGGCCGAACCGCTGGGCGCTCGGCGCGGGCGGCGCGGTCGACCCCGACGAGTCCCCCGCGCACACGCTCGTGCGGGAGATGGACGAGGAGTGGTCGGTCGCCCCGGAGCGCGCACAGGGCGAGGCGTTGGTCCGGATGCCGAGCGGCCTGGTCATGTTCATCGGGCAGGCCTGGCTGGCGCCCGGCGCGCAGGTCACCCCCGACCACGAGCACGACGACTTCGCCTGGTGGCCGGCCGATCCGGCCGACTGGCCCGCCGAGGCCGACGAGCCCCTCCGCAGCGCCGCGCTGCTGGTCGCGTGAGTTCCGTGGGGACCTCCGCCGCGCCAGCTCGACGGATGTCCGGGTTCACCGCGCTGAAGTACGCGTCCTTCGCGCACTCGCTCGTGTACTGCGCGCTCCTGACCGCCATGTTCACCGGTGCGGACACGACCGCGCTTGGCTGGATCCACGGCTGGGGATGGATCCTCATGAGCATCGCCTGCCTGGCGGCGGTGCACCTTCGTGTCATCCCGATCAAGGTCGCCGCCGCGGTGGTCATCCTGGGCGGGGTCGGACCCTTCTTCGGGTCCTACATGTTCATCCGCGAGACCCGCCGAAGAGAGCGGGTAGGCTGAGAGTTCGAGCTTTCATGGCGACCGGTACGACGATTGAAGTCACGCTCCCGGCGATGGGGGAGTCCGTGACCGAGGGCACGGTCCTCGAGTGGCACAAGCAGGAAGGCGACACGATCGAGGCCGACGAGACGCTCGTCGAGGTCTCGACCGACAAGGTCGACGCCGAGGTCCCCGCCCCGACCTCAGGCACCGTGGTCAAGATCCACTTCGCCGAAGGTGACACGGTCACCGTCGGCGCGGTCCTGGCCGAGATCGCGATCGGGAACGGCGCGCCGCCGAGCGCCGAGCCGTCGGGCGGGGGCGATTCGCCCGAGGCGGCAGCCGGCGAGGCCGGCACGCCGACGAGCGACGACGCAGCCGCCAACGGCGCCGGGAAGATCCTCGACATCGTCACTCCCGCCGGTGGCGAGTCGGTGACCGAGGGCACGATCCTCGAGTGGGCCAAGCAGGTCGGCGACGCCGTCGAGGACGGCGAGACGATCGTCGAGATCTCCACCGACAAGGTGGACATGGAGCTTCCCGCGCCGGCCTCCGGCGAGCTGACCGAGATCCTCGCCGAGGAGGGCGCCACCGTCACGGTCGGCCAGGTCATCGCGCGCATGAAGACCGGCGCGGCCGCCGCCAAGCCCGCCGCCGGCTCCGCGCCGACCAACGGCGGCGCCGCCGCGGCCCCCGCCGCTCCCGCAGCGCCCGCCGCGGTGCCGAGCGACGTCAAGGCCTCCCCGGTCGCCCAGCGCGTCGCCGCCGTCGAGGGCGTCGACCTCGGCCGCGTCCAGGGCACCGGCCCGAACGGCCGCATCACGAAGGACGACGTCCTCTCCGCCCAGGCCAACGGCGGGGCCAGCGCCGGCGCGAGCGCCGCGGACGCGAAGCTGATCAAGGGCGCGTCGGCGATGCTCGCGCGGTACATGGACGAGAGCCGGTCGATCCCGACCGCCACGTCCTTCCGCACGATCACCGTCACCGCGATGGACGGCCGCCGCAAGCAGCTCAAGAGCGCCGGCCAGAAGGTCTCGTTCACCCACCTCATCGCCTACGCGATCGCGCTGACCGTCCAGCAGGACATGCCGGTCATGGCGCACGTGTTCGAGGAGCGCGACGGCAAGCCGTACCGCGTCGACGCCGACGCCGTGAACCTCGGCATCGCGGTCGACGTCACGAACAAGAAGGGCGAGCGCACGCTGATGGTCCCGGTCATCCGGGACGCGGGCCGCAAGTCGTTCACCGAGTTCAAGGCCGCCTTCGACGAGCTGATCGCCAAGGCGCGCGACAACAAGCTCACCGCCGACGACCTGTCCGGCGCGAACATCTCGCTCACCAACCCCGGCGGCATCGGGACCATCGCCTCCGTGCCGCGCCTGATGGTGGGCCAGGGCACGATCGTCGCGACCGGCTCCATCGCCTACCCGGTCGGGCTCGGCAACATCGGCGCGCTGATCGGCGCCGAGAAGGTCATGACCATGACCTCGACGTACGACCACCGCATCATCCAGGGTGCGGAGTCGGGCCAGTTCCTCCAGCGCGTCGAGGAGTACCTGCAGGGCGACCACGGGTTCTACGAGGGCGTCTTCGGCTCCCTCGGCGTCGAGCCGGGCCCCGCGCCCGCGCCGCCGGCCCCCGCCGCCGCGGCGGCCACCGCGCGCGACACGACGACGACCGAGGCGCGCAAGCCGGGCGAGGTCGACGAGGAGCTGCTCCAGGCCGTCCAGGCCGCGACGTCGCTCGTCAAGGCGCACCGCACGCACGGCCACCTCGCCGCGCGGCTCGACCCACTGGGCCAGGAGCCCGAGGGCGATCCGGCGCTGGACCCGGCCGACGTCGGCCTCACGCCCGAGCTGATGGCGCAGATCCCGGCCAAGATCCTGCGCATCTACGTGCCGGGCGCGACGCTGGCCGACGCGCTGCCGCACCTGAAGGAGACGTACTGCGGCACGATCGCCTACGAGATCGAGCACATCTCCTCGCACCGCCAGCGCGTCTGGCTGCGGGAGAACATCGAGTCGGGCACGTTCCGCAAGCCGCTGACGACCGAGGAGCAGAAGTGGCTCCTCAACCGCCTCATCAAGGTCGACGCGTTCGAGCGCTTCATCCACAAGGCCTACCTGGGCCAGAAGCAGTTCTCCATCGAGGGCCTGGACATGACGGTCCCGATGCTCGACGAGCTGATCCAGCTGTCCGCCGCGCACGGCGGGCGCGAGGTCGTCGTCGGCATGGCCCACCGCGGCCGGCTCAACGTGCTGGCCCACAACCTGGGCCGCCCGTACGACACGATCTTCGCCGAGTTCGAGGGCGCCTCCACGCTGGAGGCGGTCACGACGATCCCGCAGGGCGGCACCGGCGACGTCAAGTACCACCACGGCGCGCAGGGCAGCTACCAGCTGCGCAGCGGCGAGTCGATCCTCGTCAACCTCGAGTCGAACCCGTCGCACCTGGAGTTCGTCGACCCGGTCGTGGTCGGCGCGACCCGCGCGGCGCAGACGACCCGCCAGGGCCCGCACGCGCACCAGGACACCGCGGCGGCCGTGCCGATCCTGCTCCACGGCGACGCGGCCTTCCCGGGCCAGGGCGTCGTCTCGGAGACGTTCAACCTCCAGGCGCTCGACGGCTACCAGGTCGGCGGCACCGTCCACATCATCACCAACAACCAGGTCGGCTTCACGACCGAGCCGGACGACTCGCGCTCGACGCGCTGGGCGTCGGACCTGGCGAAGGGCTTCGACTGCCCGATCATCCACGTCAACGCCGACGACCCGGCCGCATGCATCTCGGCCGTGCGGCTGGCGTTCGCGTACCGGCAGGAGTTCGGCCACGACGTGGTGATCGACCTCATCGGCTACCGCCGCTACGGCCACAACGAGGCCGACGAGCCCGCGTACACCCAGCCGGAGATGTACGCGAAGATCAAGGGCCACGACCGCGCGCCCGACCTGTGGGCCAAGAAGCTCGTCGAGCAGGGCGTGATCTCGCAGGACGAGGTCGACGAGCGCAAGAAGGAGATCTGGGACGAGCTGACGACGCTCCACCAGGAGCTCAAGGCCTCGATCGCCCGGGCGGCCGAGGAGGGCGGCCAGGTCGACCAGCCGACGGGCGAGTACCAGCTCGACCGCTCGCCGTCGCCGCAGGTCAAGACCGCGGTGGACGCCGACCGGCTGCGGGCGCTCAACGAGGAGCTGCTCAAGGTCCCGGAGGGCTTCACGGTCCACCCGAAGCTCGTCCGCCAGCTCGAGCGCCGGCGCAACGCGCTCGGCCCGGACGGCGGCATCGACTGGGCGCACGCCGAGTCGCTCGCGTACGCGTCGCTGCTGACCGAGGGCACCCCGGTGCGCCTCACCGGCCAGGACGTCGAGCGCGGCACGTTCTCGCAGCGCCACCTGGTCCTGCACGACGCGAAGACCGGCCAGTCCGTCTCGCCGATCCAGAACCTGGGCGGCGCGCTGGCGCCGTTCGAGCTGCACAACTCGCCGCTGAGCGAGATGGCGGCGATGGGCTTCGAGTACGGCTACTCGCAGGAGGCGCCGGAGACGCTCGTCCTCTGGGAGGCGCAGTTCGGCGACTTCGTCAACGGCGCGCAGGTCATCATCGACCAGTTCATCGTCTCCGGCCTCGCGAAGTGGGGCCAGACGTCGCGCCTGACGCTGCTGCTGCCGCACGGCTACGAGGGCTCGGGCCCCGAGCACTCCTCGGGCCGCCTGGAGCGCTGGCTCCAGCTCGCCGCCGAGGGCAACATCCGCGTCGCGAACCTCACCACGCCGGCGCAGTACTTCCACCTGCTGCGCCGTCAGGCCCGGATCGCCAAGCAGCGGCCGCTGGTGATCATGACCCCGAAGTCGCTCCTGCGCCTGCCGCAGGCGACGAACCGGATCGAGCACCTCTCCGAGACGCGGTTCTTCTCCGTGCTGGGCGAGCCGCGCGTGCCGGTCGAGAAGGTCACACGCCTGATCCTCTGCACCGGCAAGATCTACTACGACCTCGTCGGCTCGCCCAAGCGCGAGGGCGTCGAGGGCGTCGCGGTCGGCCGGCTCGAGCTGCTGTACCCCTTCCCGCAGGCGGAGATCCTGGAGCTGATCGGGACCTACCCGAACCTCAAGGAGGTCGTGTGGGTCCAGGAGGAGCCGCGCAACATGGGCGCCCGCGCGCACGTGTCGCCGCGCCTGCAGCAGATCATGCCCGACCACCTGAAGTTCGGGTACATCGGCCGCGTCGAGCGCGCCTCACCGGGCGAGGGTTACCCGGCCGCGCACGTCGAGGAGCAGGCCCGCATCGTCGAGACGGCGCTCGACCTGTCGCAGCCGGTCTCGCAGTTCCCCAAGCGGTTGCCCGGCGATCGCTAGATCGCCCGGGGGGCGATCAGCGCTCACCGGGCAATTGGGAGAATCCGCCAGGGGCGGATTCTCCCGGCGGGCTCTCCCTAGACCGCGTCAGCGAGGCGCTCGAGCACGTCGAGCGCCTCGCGCGCGTCCGCCGCGTGGACGACGCGCGGGTCGTCGCGCAGGCGGTCCGGCACCGCGGCGCCGCCGACGAGGATGCCGCGCGGCGCGTGGCCGGAGGCCTCGATCTCGTGCAGGACGCGCTCGAGGTCGGCGCCCCAGCCGGCGATCGTGACGCTGAGCCCGACGAACTCGGGCTCGTGCTTGGCGACGATGTCGGAGAACGTGCCGACCGGGACGGCGGCGCCGAGGTAGCGGACGTCGAAGCCGTGACCCTCGGCGAGGTCGCCGATCATCCGCAGGCCCGTGATGTGCGCCTCGCCGCCGATCGCCGCCAGCAGCACGCGCTCGCGCGAGCGGCGCGGGTAGCGCGTCGCGGTGCGGCCGACGAGCCGCATCACGTCGTGCGCGATCCCGGTCGCGAGGTGCTCGTCGGCGATCGAGATGATGCCGACCTCCCACCCGTGGCCGATCTCCGTCAGCGCGGGGCCGATGACGTCGACGTAGAGGTCGGCGACGGGCACGCCCTGGCTCACCGCGTCGAGCGCGATGATCTCCGCGAGGTTCGCGTCCCCGGCCACCAGCGCGGCCACGAACTCCTCGCGGACCGCGCCGACGTCCTTGCCGAGGACATGATCCACAGTCAGGAGTTGTAGCGGCTTTCGAGACCGGCGCGTACCGCGTCGGCCGCGGGCGCCACGTCCTCGGTGAGCCGTTCGAGCAGCGTGCGGAGGCCCGGGGACGCCTCGATCGCCTGCGCGACCTGCTCCAGCCCGCGCTCGGTGTCGCCCGTGTAGGACGCCGCCATGCCGGCCCAGAAGAGCAGCTCCGGGTTGCCCGGCGCGAGCCGGCCGGCCTCCTCGTAGTGGCGCACCATGTCGTCGAGCCGGCCCTCGGCCATCGCCTCGTCCCCGGCGGTCGCCGCCGCGTACGCGCGGTGCAGGACGAGCAGCCGGCGCAGCTCGGCGAGCGGCTCGGGGTGGTCCTCGACGCGCAGGTCGACGGGGAGCACGGGCGGCGCGCCGGGCGTGGGCGGCGGCGGGAGGACGACGAGCGCCGCGGACTGCTGGCCGCGGATGTCGCCGCCGGCCTCCTCGGCCGCGTCGAGCGCCGCGAGCAGCCGCTCGGCCAGCGGCGTGCCGTCCTGCGCGCCGGTGAAGGTCTCCGCCATCGCGGGCCAGACGTCCGCGCTGGCCATGATGTTCGCCTGCACCGCGAAGCCGGCGCCGGACTTGTGGCCCGCCTCGGCCATGCAGCCGGGGCCGGTGTAGGAGGCCGCGCGCCCCTGCGCGTCGACGACGCCGAACTGGCGGAAGCCGCCGCCCTCGTCGCCCGCGAGCACCTGGTCGATGGCGGCGTCGGGTGCGACGCCCTGCGCCAGCAGGTCGAGCAGGCGCGGGCCGTGCGTGGGGTCGGGCACGGACTGCGCGGCCACCGCGCCGACGCCGGCGCGCACGTGCGGGACGACGGCCCCCACACCGAACCAGTGCGACTGCACGGCGACGCCGAGCTCGCCGGTCTGCGGGTCACGAGCGACGATCGAGTAGGTCACACCCGGAACCTAGCCATGTCCACACGGTCTCCTACGAACCGGACGCCCTCCGCGATCAGGAGCTCCTTCTGGCGGTGGCCCTTGGCGAGGGAGCCGTCGGCGCGCACGATGCGGTGCCACGGCAGGTCGGGTTCCAGCGAGTCCGACAGCACGCGGCCGGCGAGCCGCGGCGCGTGCGGGGTGATGTCCGAGTACGCGGCGACCTTGCCCGGCGGCACCGCGCGCACGCGCTCGAGGATCTCGGGGACCTCCATCGTCGTAGTGTCGTGGACGTGTGGACCCAGCGCGACATCCAGCTCCGCCCGCGTGAGCGCGGCTTCCACCTGATCACCCGCGAGATCGCCGAGGCGACGCCCGAGCTGCGCGACCTCGAGGTCGGCCTCGCGCACATCTTCATCCGCCACACGAGCGCCGGCCTGACGCTCAACGAGAACGCGTCGCCCGACGTGCGCGTGGACTTCGCGTCGTGGTTCGACCGCGCGGTGCCGGAGAACGCGCCGTTCTGGACGCACACCGACGAGGGCCCGGACGACATGCCGTCGCACATCAAGTCCTCGCTGCTCGGGCCGTCGCTGACGCTGCCGGTGCGAGACGGGCAGCTCCACCTCGGCACGTGGCAGGGCGTCTACCTGTGCGAGCTGCGCGATCACGGCGGCCCCCGGCGGCTGACGATCACGCTGCAGGGCCAGGCGCGCGGGTGACGGTCTACGGCGGGCTCGTCGCGCAGGCGGGCCTGTCCGCCAGCCACCGCGTGCTCCTCGACGCCGTGCCCGACGGCGCGCGGGTGCTCGACGTGGGCTGCGCCGAGGGCTACCTGGCGCGGGAGCTGACCGCGCGCGGCTGTGAGGTCGTCGGCGTCGAGGCGGACCCGGCGGCCGCGGGTGTCGCGGCGCTGGCGTGCGCGGCCGTCGTCAGCGGGGACGTCGAGGACGCCGCGATCCGCGCGCAGGTCCCCGCCGCGCCGCCGTACGACCGCATCCTGTTCGGCGACGTGCTGGAGCACCTGCGCGATCCGGGCGCGGTGCTGGGGTGGGCGCGGGAGCTGCTCGCGCCGGACGGGCGCGCCGTGGTCTCGCTCCCCAACATCGCGCACTGGACCGCGCGGCGGGCGGTGCTGCGCGGGCGCTTCCCGCAGGAGGACCACGGGCTGTTCGACCGCACGCACCTGCGCTTCTTCACGCGCACAACCGCCCGCGCGCTGGTCGAGGACGCAGGCTTCGTGGTGGAGCGCGAGGCGTTCGCCCCCGCGCCGCTGCCGCTGGAGAGCCGCGTGCCGGCGCTCGCCCGGTTCGGGCCCGCGCTCGTCGCGCGCCGGCCGGAGCTGTTCGCGCTGCAGGTCGTGCTGACCTGCCGCCGCCCCGGCTAGCGCCTGCTGGAGCCGTAGCGCAGCGACCGCAGCTCCAGGACCTCGAACGGCGCGGTGCGGGCGTCGCTGGGCCGCTCGCGCACGGTGAGCTGCTCCACCACGAGCGGCGTGCAGCCGTCGGGGCGGACCTCGATGGCGCCCGCGCGCGGCCGCGACGACACCGCCTTGACGAGCTGGTCGTCGCGGAAGAGGAGCCCCACGCCGTCGTCGGCCGCCCAGCCCGGCGGGAGCGCGCCGCTGCGCACGGCGTCGAGGTAGACCGGCCGGCGCGCCGGCTCCCCGTCGAGGTGGACGCTGAGCGAGTGCGGCAGCAGCCCCAGGCCGCGAGCGGGCTCGGGCCGGCCGCTGGAGGTCGTGACGCCGCCGCGGAACCAGCACATCGCGCCGGCGGAGATGCCGGCCAGGACGGTGCCCTGCTCCCACGCGCGGCTCAGGATCTCGTCGACGCCGTGCTCCCGCCAGATCGCCAGCAGGTTGCGCAGCGAGCCGCCGCCGACGTAGACGATGTCCTGGCCGAGCAGGTGCTCCTCGACGTCGATCGGGTCGCGGCCGAGGCGGAAGAGCGAGACGTCCGTCGGCGTGCACGGGCGGTCGCCGTACGTGGCGTAGAAGCGGCGGACCTGCTCGTCGGCGTCGCCGGACGCGGTGGGCAGCAGGCAGATGCGCGGATCGGGCGCGTCGGCGAGCGACAGGATGAACTCGTCCAGCGCGGGGTTGTCCGGCTCCATCGTGAAGCCGCCCCCGCCCATGGCGAAGATCGTCCGGGCCACTTAGGCGGCCACCGCCACGGGTCCGAGGAAGTGGGAGTCGAGCTGGGTCATCTCGCCTGGCGCGACACGGTACGCCTTGGCCTTCGGCCGCGACGTCACGACGCGGTGCAGCTCGGAGCCGACGAAGTGCAGCGCGGCGCTGTCCTCGACCGCGTAGCCCGGCGTCATCCCGTCCTCGATCAGCTCCCGGTAGGCCTCCAGCCGGCGCGGCTCGGCGTCGACGTGGACGCAGTTCGAGTACGGGAGCAGGCCCAGGCCCTCGATCGGCGCCGGCGGGCGAGACTGGTTGTACATCGTCACCGCCTCGCTGAACCAGCACAGCGAGCCGGCGCTGAGGCCGGCGAGGATCGCGCCTCGGCGCCACGCCTCCGCGAGCACCTCGTCGAGCCCGTGCGCGCGCCAGACGCCGAGCAGGCTCGTGACGTTGCCGCCGCCCACGTAGATGATGTCCTGGCTGAGCAGGTGCTCCTCCGGGTCCGGCGCCGTCCGGTCGCGCCGGAAGAGCGAGATGTGGCTCGGCTCGCACCGCCCAGGGTCGAACGCGCGGTAGAACCGCACGATGTAGTGATCCGCGTCCCCGCTCGCGGTCGGCAGGAAGCACACCTTGGGGCGCTCGGCCTGCGGAAGGCCGAGGACGTAGTCGTCGAGCAGGGGGTTGCCGGCCTCCATCGAGAACCCGCCGCCGCCGAAAGCCACGATCTGCACCCGATCAAGGGTGAGGCCGGCGTGGCCGGGCGTCATCGTCCACGCGGTCCAAAGTCGGTCGCCGGTCGGTAGGGTCCGGCCGCATGTTGCAGGTGGCTGACGGTGTCTGGCAGATCCCGCTCGCGCCGCGCGAGTCGGTCAACGCGTATCTGCTCGGCGACGTGCTCGTCGACGCGGGGACGAAGGGGATGGGCAAGAAGCTCCCCGGGAAGCTGAGCGGGCGGACCGTCGCCGCGCACACGCTCACGCACGGCCACCCGGATCACGCGGGCGGCTCGAAGGCGGTCGTGGAGGCGCTCGGCATCCCGTTCTGGGCGCCGGCCGGCGACGCGGAGAACCTGGCGCTCGGGCGCGCCGGCGACCCGGCGGGCGGGCGGTTCGGGTGGCTCAAGGACATGAACGGCAAGCTGCCGGCGATCCGCGCGGACCGGACGCTGTCCGAGGGCGACGAGGTCGCGGGCTTCACCGTGCTCGACGTCCCCGGTCACTCCAAGGGCCACATCGCGTTCTGGCGGGAGTCCGACCGCCTGCTGGTCTGCGGCGACGTCTGGTTCAACATGCTCTTCCCGCGCCTGAAGCCGGGGCTGCGCGCGCCGTTCGACTTCGTCACGGCCGACGTGCCGCAGAACCGCGGGTCGATGCAGAGGCTCATCGACCTGCGCCCCGACGTCGTGTGCTTCGGCCACGGCCCGGTGCTCCGGGACGCCGCCGACAAGCTCCGCGTGATCGAGTAGGCGCTAGGCCGCGAAGAGCGTGAGATCCGGCTCGCGCTCGCCGCGGAGGACCGCGAGGTCGACCTCGACGCAGCGGATGCCGCGCGAGCCCGCGAGGACGCGCGCCTGCGGCTTGAAGACCTGCGCGGCCAGGACGCCCTCGCAGGCGGCCATCGCCGGGTCGAGCCGGATGCGCTCCAGGTACCGGTTGAGCTGCTCGACCGCGTCGATCGTGCCGACGCGCTTGATCTCGACCGCGATCCAGCCGTCCTGCTCGTCGCGGCACATGAGGTCGACCGGCCCGATGTCCGTCGGCCACTCGCGGCGCACGAGGCGGAAGCCCTCGCCGCACCAGTGCGGCTGGTCGGCCAGCAGCTCCTGCAGGTCGCGCTCGACGCCGTCCTTCACGAGGCCGCCCGTGGACTCGGGCTCGCCCATGTCGTGGGTGACGTCGTGGAGCACTTCGTGGAGCTTGATCTCCAGCCGGTCGTCGCCCTTGACCTTGCGAACGGTGATGCGGCCGTCCTTCTCGTCGATCGCCGTGGGCGCGGTCATCCAGTTCAGCGGCTTGTAGCCCCCGACGTCGGCGTGGACCATGACGGACCCGTCGGCCTTGATCATGAGCAGGCGCAGGGCTTCGGGGAGGTGGGCGGAGAGCCTTCCGGAGTACTCGACCTCGCAGCGGGCAACGATCAGACGCATCGCCCGTTGACGGTAGCCAGGCGGCCAGATGGAGCTTCGCAGCGACCCCGCACGCAGCGCGATTTCGTCGCGGAAGCGCCGGGCGGTCAGCACGTGGTGACGGGAAACGACATCTCGTCACGTGCAGCACGACGAGATGACGATGAGCGTCGCCAGGCGACGCTCGATGACATCTCGCGGCGCCGAGTTCTGCGACGGGCCGTGACGCCCCTTCAGCGCCTGCCGGAACGGGCCTTCCGGTCGGTGGCGCGGGGGCACTTGGACGGATGGACCAGGGGCGGTCAAAGGTCTGGACCAAGATCCGATCCCTTGAGAGACAGAACGTAGAAGCGCCCCCGAGAAAGGCACCCCCGTCGCGAGGCGGGTCCGCAAAGCCAACGGGGCTCCTGGGAGGGAGCCGGCCGGGCCGCCGAAGGGCTTGGAGGCGCACGAGGACAACAGGGGAGTCCACCTATGCGCCGTCTGACCATCGCTGCTCTTTCGACCGTCGCCCTCGCCGGCACCGCGCTATCCGCTCCGGCCGCCGAGGCCGCCTCCTGCGCCGGCGCCGACGTCAAGCCCGCGCACCTGACGACCAAGCAGGCCCGCGCCGCGACCGTCTGCCTCATCAACGTCGAGCGCCGCAAGCACGGGCGCAAGGCGCTCCGCCAGAACGCCGGCCTCGCCCTCGCCGGGCAGCGCCACGCCCGCGACATGGTCAAGCGCCGGTACTTCGCCCACGACTCCAAGTCGGGCACGCACTTCGACACGCGCATCAAGCGCGCCGGCTACCTCCGTGGCGGCGGCCGCGCGATCCTCGGCGAGAACCTCGCCTGGGGCAGCGGCAACCAGGCCACGCCGCGTCAGATCGTCCGCTCGTGGATGAACTCGCCGGGCCACCGCGCGAACATCCTCAAGCCGGGCTTCCGCGAGATCGGCATCGGCGTCGTCCGCAAGCTGCCGGTCGGCGGTACCGCCGGCGCCACCTACGCCGCGGAGTTCGGCCGCCGCTACTAGGAGGCCGCCAGGACCACCGCGCGTCAAGCGCCCGCCTCGGCGGGCGCTTCGCCGTTCTAGGCCGCGGGGCGCGCCTCGGGCAGGACCCGGGGCACCGCGTCCCGCAGGCGCGCAAGGAGGTCCTTGACCTCCTCGTCCGCGCCCAGCTTGATCGCGCGCTCCGCCGCACCGATCGCCTCGGTCGTGCGGTCGGTGCGCGCGAGCGCGAACGTGTGGCGCGTCCACGCGTCGACGCTCTCGCCGTGCTGCTTGGTCGCCTGGTCGGTCGCGCTGACCTCGCCGCCGACGTCGCCTGCCAGGTGGTAGACGGTCGCCAGGTCGAGCAGGCCGTCGAGCGACGGGCCGAGCCGGCGCGCCTTCTCCAGCGCCTCGATCGCCGCCTCGCGCTGGAACAGCTGCATCCGCAGCCGGCCCACCCGCTCCCACGCGTCGGCGTCGGCGGGCGCCCGCTCGGCGGCGCGGTCCGCGGCTTCGGCGGCGAGGTCGACGGCGCCCATGTCGGCGTAGATGCGCGACGCGTAGCGCTGTGGCGCCGGGCGGTCCGGCTCCACGCGCGCCCAGTCGCGCACGCTCCGCCCCGCCGCCTCGAGGTTGCCCGCCTGCCAGAACGACAGCGTCAGCAGGCGCAGCACGACCGGATCGGACGGCGCCGCGTCGCGTGCGTAGATCAGCCGCTTGGCGGCGATGTCGAAGTCGCCCTCGGCCAGCGCGTGCTGCGCGGCGGTGACGAACCGCTGGACGCGCTCGGCGCCGGGGTCGGGCTTGGAGAAGTCGACGAACTGCAGCGAACCGGCGGGCACGGTGCGCACGCCGATCTGGAACTTCGCGCGCGCCCACTGCTGGACGTCGTCGCCCTCGCCGGTGAAGTAGATGCCCTCGACCGTCCCGACGCCCCACTCCGGGTACGACAGGCAGCGCGCGTACTTGTGGACGACCGAGTGGTCGGGGACCTGTGAGCCGAACGGGTCGTGCTTCTTGCGATCCGCCTCGTGGGCGCGGCGCGCCTGCTCCTCCTCGTACGCCCGGCGACCGGCCTCGGCGCGCGCGGCACGGGCGGCCGCGGCGCTCACCTTCACGGCGTTCTTGGAGACCTTGCCGCCCCGGCTGTTCTCCGCCAGCGACTCGAGCTGGTCGGCCGCCTCGTTGATCGCCTTCAGGTGCCGCTCGTGCTCGTGCTGCTTGCCGGGCGGCGCGATGTCGGGGTGCCAGCGCTTCGCCATCCGCCGTCGCGCCTGCTGCACGGCCCGCTTGTCGAACGGCGGCTCGAGTTCGAGAAGCAGCAGCGACTGCTCGAGATCCAGCACCTGGGCCATCGCTCCAGGGTACCCCTCGAACCGGGTCCGGCGACCCCCGAAACCCCTCGTAGAATGGGAGGGAATGTCTTCCCAGTACGTCTTCCAGATGAACCGGGTGTCGAAGCGGTACCCGCCCGACAAGACGGTCTTCGACGACCTGACCCTCGCCTTCTACCCCGGGGCGAAGATCGGCGTGCTGGGCTACAACGGCGCCGGCAAGTCGACGCTCCTGAAGATCATGGCCGGCCGCGACGAGGAGTACCGCGGCGAGGCGATGCTCGGCGTCAACCGCACGGTCGGCTACCTGGAGCAGGAGCCCGAGCTCGACGAGTCCAAGACGGTCAAGGAGAACGTCGAGGACGGCGTCCGGGCGACCAAGGACCTGCTCGACCGGTTCAACGAGCTCTCGATGAACTACTCGGACGAGACCGCCGACGAGATGGCGCGGATCCAGGACCAGATCGAGGCCGCCGACGCCTGGAACTTGGACACGCAGCTCGAGTACGCGATGGACGCGCTCCGCTGCCCGCCGGCCGACGCCGACGTCTCGAAGCTCTCCGGCGGTGAGCGGCGCCGTGTCGCGCTGTGCCGCCTGCTCCTCTCCGCGCCCGACCTGCTGCTGCTCGACGAGCCGACCAACCACCTCGACGCCGAGTCGGTCGCGTGGCTGGAGCGGTACCTCGCCGAGTACGAGGGCGCCGTCGTCGCGGTCACCCACGATCGGTACTTCCTCGACAACGTCGCGGGCTGGATCCTGGAGCTCGACCGCGGCAAGGGCATCCCGTTCGAGGGCAACTACTCCAAGTGGCTCGAGGCGAAGGCCAAGCGCGTCGCCATGCAGGAGCGCAAGGACGCCGCCCGCGAGCGCGTCCTGAGCGCCGAGCTGGAGTGGGTGCGGACGAACCCGAAGGGCCGCCGCACGAAGTCCAAGGCCCGCCTCGCCCGCTACGAGGAGATGGTCAACGAGGAGAAGACCGTCCGCCTCGACGAGGTCCAGATCCACATCCCGCCGGGGCCGCGGCTGGGCGCGAACGTCATCAAGGTCGAGAACCTGCGCAAGTCGTTCGGCGACCGGCTGCTGATCGACGACCTCTCGTTCGACCTGCCCCGCTCGGGCATCGTCGGCATCATCGGCCCCAACGGCGCCGGCAAGTCGACGCTGTTCAAGATGCTCACGGGCAACGAGCAGCCGGACTCCGGCTCGATCGAGGTCGGCGAGTCCGTCGAGTTCGCGTACGTCGACCAGTCGCGTGAGGCGCTCGACCCGGACAAGACCGTGTGGGAGGAGATCTCCGGCGGCTACGACCACGTCAAGGTCGGCGACCGCGAGATGAACTCCCGCCAGTACGTCGCGGGCTTCAACTTCAAGAAGACCGACCAGCAGAAGAAGGTCGGGAAGCTGTCGGGCGGTGAGCGCAACCGCGTCCACCTGGCGAAGCTGCTCAAGAGCGGCGGCAACGTCCTGCTCCTCGACGAGCCGACCAACGACCTCGACGTCGACACGCTCCGCGCGCTGGAGACGGCGCTGCTCGACTTCCCGGGCTGCGCGGTGGTCATCTCCCACGATCGCTGGTTCCTGGACCGCATCTGCACCCACGTGCTGGCGTTCGAGGGCGACTCGCAGGTCGTGTGGTTCGAGGGCAACTTCGAGGCGTACGAGGAGCACCGCCGCGAGCGGCTCGGCGCCGAGGCCGACCGGCCGCACCGCATCTCGTACAAGAAGCTGACGCGCACCTGAGCGCGGTTTCCGGGTAGGGCGGGGTCGACCATGGCCCTGCCCGATCCACGTCCCGGCACCACCGTCGTCGTCACCGGAGCCTCGTCGGGCATCGGGGAGGCGCTCGCGCGCGAGCTGGCCGGCCGCGGCCACCACCTGACGCTCGTCGCGCGGCGGCGGGCCAAGCTCGCGGAGCTGGCGGCGGACCTGACCGCGAGCTGCCACGTCGACGTGGACGTACGCGCGTGCGACCTGACGAAGGACGGGCCGCGGACCCGCCTCGTCAGCGCGCTGCGCGGCGAGGGCGCGCGGGAGGTCGTCGGCCTGTGCAACGTCGCCGGCCAGGCGGCGTTCGGGCTTGTGACCGAGCACGCCGAAGAGGACGAGGACGCCGTCTTCCGCACCAACGCGCTCGCGACGCACGACCTCACGCAGCGGCTCGTGCGGGACATGGTCGCGCGCGGGCGTGGTGCGGTGCTCAACCTCGGCTCGATCGTCGCGTTCGCGCCGATGCCGCAGAACGCGACGTACGCCGCGACCAAGGCGTTCATCCAGTCGTGGTCGGAGGCCCTCCACGAGGAGCTGCGCGGCACCGGCGTCTCCTGCTCGACGGTCAACGCCGGCCCCACCCGCACCGACATCTGGGACCGCTCCGGCGCGGCCGGCGCGCCCGACACCGGCCCGGGGCTGCTGTGGAGCGACCCGGAGGACGTCGCGCGCGCCGCCGTCTCCGCGATGGCGAGCGGCGCACGCACCGCGACCCCGGGCGTGACGAACAAGCTCGCCGTCCTCGGCTACCGGCTCGCGCCGCGCACCGCGCTCCTGCCGCTCACCAAGCTCGCGCAGGGGCCCGAGGTCCGCCGCCGGCTCCTCGGCGACTAGCCGGCTGCACAGCCGCATCCGCTACCGTCGCTCGGCGCATGCTCCACGTGGTTCTCCGGTGCGCGCTGGCCGCGGTGCTCCTCGTCGCCGCCGCGTCCAAGGTCGCGCGCCCGCGGGAGTCGTCCGCCGCGCTGCGCGGCCTCGTCTCCTGGCTTCCGCTGCCCGTGCTCGTCGTGGTGGAGCTGGGGCTCGCCGTCGGCGTCGCGGCCGGGCTCGACGCCGCCGCACTGGCCGCCGCGGCGTTCCTCGCGGTGTCGGCGGGGTTGCTCGCCAACGCCCTGCGCGCGGGGCGCGCGGGCGCGCCGTGCGGGTGCTTCGGCGCCAGGTCGCGGGTGAGCGCGTTCGCCGTCGCACGGGCGGCGCTGCTGGCGCTCGCGTTCGCGCTCCTGCCGCTCGTCCCCCACGACGACCTGTCCTCGACGACCTGGCTCACGATCGGCCTGGCGATCGCGCTCGCCGCGGTCGTCGCGCTCGCCGTCGCGGTGCTCGCACTGGCGCGCGAGGTCGGCATGCTCCGCCTCGCCGTCGGCCCGCAGTCCGCGCTGGAGATCCCCGAGGAGGGTCCGCCGCTCGGCGCCGACTCCGGGCTGGCCGGCCACCTCGACCCGCGCGCGGACGCCGCGGTGCTCGGGCTCGCCGTCTTCACGAGCGAGGGCTGCCACCTGTGCCAGCGCCTCAAGCCGGCGCTGAACGCGCTCGCGCTCGACCCGCACGTGTCGCTGTTCGAGCTCGACGAGGTCCGCGACGCCGCGCACTGGGCGCGGCTCGACGTGCCCGGCAGCCCGTACGCGGTCGCGCTCGACGCGTCCGGCCGGGTGCTGGCCAAGGGCACCTTCAACTCCCTGCCGCAGCTCGAGTCCGTGCTCGCCGCGGCCGAACGCCGGAGGACGGAGCAGCTCGGTGTCTGAGCAGCACGTGACGGAGGACCTGGCGCTGAGCACGTCGCGCCGCGGCCTGCTGGCCCGCGTCGGCGCGGCGCTGCTGGGCGCGACCGCGGGCGGCGCGGTGAAGAGCGTCATCGCCCCGGGCGAGGCGGACGGCTACCACTTCTGCGGCCACATCTACACGACCGACTCGTGCCCGCACCCGACCGGCCTGCCGCGCATCGACGCGCGCGGGTACCCGATCCGCGCGAAGGACGGCAAGCGGATCGACAACGTCGGGCGACTCGTCGACCAGGCCGGGCAGCCGGTCGACGAGCGCGGCAGGCGGCTGACCGACGCGGACGGGCGCCCGCTCGCTCCCGCGCCGCGCACGCCGTTGTGCGACCAGGTCGCGGAGAAGTACGACATCACCACGGTCGTCGACGGCGCCTGGTACCGCTGCTGCGGCGGCAACGTGCGCAAGCTCGTCGACTGCTGCACGACCCACAAGAAGCGCATCAACGGCGACACCGCGCTGACGGGCTACTGCTACAAGGGCCGCAAGGTCTTCTGCGTCATGTACTACGACACCAAGGTGCCGTGCTGACCTGGGTGCTCGCGACCGCCGCGTTCGTGGCGGGCCTCACCGGCGCCTGGTCGCCGTGCGGCTTCTCGATGGTGTCGACGCTGGGCGAGCACGCGCGCGGGCGCGTCGCCACGTTCTGGGCGTGCCTGGCGTTCGTGCCCGGCGCGCTCGTCGGGGGCGTCGTGACGTTCGGGGCGCTGGCCCTGGTCGGCTCACTCCTGGGTGGTGGGGAGACCGCGCTGGCCGTCGGCGCCGCGCTGGCCGCGGTCGCCGCCGTCGCGGAGCTGAGCGGCGTCCGCATCGCGCCGCAGATCCGCCGCCAGGTGCCTGAGCACTGGCGCCGCCGGTGGCCGCTCCCGGCCGCGGCCGCCGGCTACGGCGTGCTCCTCGGGCTCGGCTTCACGACGTTCGTCCTGACGTTCGCGGTGTGGGCGCTGGCGGGCGTGTCGGTGGCGGTCGGCGACGTCGGCACCGGCGTGGCGATCGGCGTCGCGTTCGCCGCCGGGCGCTGCCTGCCCGTCGTCGTGCTCGCGCCCTACGCCCAGCGCCCGCTCGGCTTCCGGGCGACCGAGCTGATGGCCGAGCGGCCGCTGATCTACCGCGGCTTCCGCTTCGCCGACGGGCTGGCGCTGGCCGCCGTGGCGGTCGCGCTGGCGGGCGCGAGCCCGGCCCACGCGGCGACGAAGGCGTTCGTCGACGCGGCCGGCGACCCGAGCGTCGCGGGCGCCGAGCTGGCCTGGAAGGTCCCGGGCGGGGCCGGCGTCGTGCAGGGGCCGGGCGGTACGGTCGGCTTCCCGGCCGAGCGGCTGGCGATCGGCGGCGGGCTGCTCGCGGTCGCGACCGGGACGACGGTGAACGTGACCGAGCGGGCCACCGGCACGCCGCGCCTGACCCTGACGCTGCCGACCGCCGCGAGCGCGGTCGCGGTCTCGGACGGGTACGTCGCGCTCCGGCGTGCGACCACGGGCGGCGAGGTGATCGAGGTGGCGTCGCTGGGCGACGGGATACGGCAGGTCGTGGCGACCGTCCGCTCCCCCGCGCAGCTCGGCCGGCCGGCGCTCGACGGCGGCCGGGTCGTGTTCCACGTCGCGGGGCGGAAGGAGAGCCGCATCGACACCGTCGACGTGGTGAGCACCGCGCGCCGCACCCTGCGCCGCGACACGCGCTCGACGTACACGGACCCGGCGCTCCTCGGCGACCGGCTGCTCTACGTGCAGACGACGCAGTACGAGCAGCGCCTCGTCCTCGGCAGCCTGAGCAGCACCAGCGGCGGCCGCGAGCTCCTGGCCATCGCGCCCGCGATCACCGCCGACAAGGGCTACTCGACCGACCACGGCCCGCACCGCCCGGGCATCAAGCGCCCCCAGCGGCTGCCCAAGGAGGGCCCGCCGGGCACCACGACGACGCTGTCGACGACGGCCCTCGCGCCCGACGCCGCGTACGTCACGCGCCTGCGCGAGCGCGATGGAGCCGTGCGCTCCGCCCTCCTGCGCGTCCCCCTGTAGCGGTCAGCGCGGCGCGAGCAGCGGCGCCAGGTCGACAGCCGACGTGACGACCGCGTCGGCGTCCGCGAGGTCGTCGGCCGAGTAGGGGCCGGTCGCGACCGCGAAGCAGCGCACGCCGTCGGCGCGGGCGCACGCGATGTCGAGCGGGGTGTCGCCGATGACGATCGCGTCCTCGGGCGGGATGCCGCCGGCGCGGGCGCGGGCGATGCCGGGGAGGTCGGTGCGGTCCTCGCTGTCGGACGCGAAGCCGCCGTGGCCGCGCGCGAAGTAGTGGCCGATCCCCGCCCGCTGGAGCTTGCCGCGCGCGATCGCCTCGAGGTTGCCGGTGACGAGGGAGAGGATCACGTCGTCGCGCTCGGCCAGGTCGCGCAGCAGGTCGTGGACGCCCGGCGCGACGGTGCCGGAGAGGTCCTGCGTGTGGCGGCGCGCGTACTCCTCGGCGGCGACGCGCTTGAGGTCGGTCAGGCGCGCGTCGAACCGGTCTGCGGAGAGGCCGAGCTGCAGGCAGATGTCGCGCGCGATCTGCGGATCGGTGCGGCCGGCGGCGGCCACGCGCGCCTGCTCGGGCTCGCGGATGCCGTGCACGCGGCGGATCGCGGCATGGATCGCGTCGCGGTGGTCGTCGACGGCGCGGATGAGCAGCGTGCCGTCGATGTCGAAGAGGAGCAACGTTGGCTGACCCAAGGGCCTCATATTCTCCCGCTTCGTGCGTTTCGACGAGGAAACGGCCCTCACCGCAGCGGCGGACGGGTCGTACGAGGGCGCCGTCGCAGACGGCTGGAACACCCCACGCGGGCCGCTCGGCGGCTACGTGATGGCGATCATGCTGCGGGGCATGATCGAGGCGGTCGGCGATGTCGCGCGGCAGCCGCGCTCGTTCACCGTCCACTTCCTCCGCCCGCCCGTGCCCGGTCCGATCCGGGTCGAGCCGGTGGTGGAGCGTGCGGGCCGCTCGATGTCGACCGTCACCGCGAAGCTGATCCAGGGCGAGAAGACGGTCGCACTGGGCGTCGGCGCGTTCGCGGGCGCGTACCCGGGCGAGGGGTTCGACGACGCGCCCATGCCCGACGGCGTCGAGCCCGCCGATCCGTCGCGTCCGCCCGCCGTCCCTCCGGGCACCGAGAACGCGCCGCCGTTCACCCAGCACCTCACGATGCAGCACCGGTTCGGCGACCATCCGTTCACCGGCTCGGACCACGGGCTGATCGGCGGCTGGCTCGCGCTGCGCGAGGAGCGCCCGGTCGACGCGCTGTCGCTCTGCGTCTTCGCCGATGCCTGGTTCCCCGCCCCATGGCCGCGCCTGAAGCGGCTCCAGCCCGCGCCGACGATCGACCTCACCGTGCACTTCCGCGCGCCGCTCCCTTTGGCTGACGTCCCGATCCTCGGCCGCTTCCGCTCGACGCACCTGCGCGACGGGTTCTTCGAGGAGGACGGCGAGCTGTGGACGCCGGACGGCACGCTCGTCGCCCAGTCGCGCCAGCTCGGCCTGCTGCTCGACCCGCTGTGAGCTCGAGCGCGACGATCACCGTCACCTCGCGGCTGCCGGCCCCGCCGGCGGTCGTGTGGGCGCACGCGTCGTCGATGGAGGGCGTGAACTACGAGCTGCGGCCGCTCGTGAAGATGACCGTCCCGGCGGAGCTGCGCGGGCAGACGCTGGAGGAGGCCGTCGCGTTCGAGAGCGTCCTGCTCGCCGGCGGCGTCCTCCCGTTCGACCGCCACCGGCTGCGGGTGGTCGAGGTGCGGCCGGGCCGCGGCTTCCAGGAGCGCTCGACGTCGCTCCTGCACAAGCGGTGGGACCACGACCGCACGATCGTCGCCGACGGCGACGGCTCGCTGCTCACCGACCGCGTGACGTTCGAGCCGCGGTTCGGCAGCGCCGGGCTCGAGCGCGCGGTCGTGGCGGCGATCTTCCGCCACCGCCACGAGCGGCTCACCGAGCGCTTCCGCCCCCCGGTGAGCCGCCGCGGCGGCGCCGTCGCTAGAGCGTGACCGCCGTCGTCGTGGCGCCGACGCGCAGCGTGTAGCGGCCGGCCGGCAGCCTGCGCGTCGCCTTCAGCGTCGCCGTGCCGGACTTCACCGTGCCGCGGGCGACGGTGCGCCCGTTGCGGGTGAGCCGCGCGGCGCGGGCCTTCGACGACGAGGCCTTGACCGCGGCGCAGCGGACGCGGGAGCCGCGCACCGTGCAGCGGAGCGTCGCGCCGCGCGGGCCGCGATCGCCCTTGGCGCCCTTCGCGCCGGCGGGACCGGCCGGGCCTGCCGGACCGACGGGACCCGCAGGCCCGCCGGCGCCCTGCGGACCGCCCGCGCCGGCGTCGCCCTTCGGCCCGGCGTCGCCCTTCGGCCCCGCATCGCCCTTGCCGCCGTCCGCGCCGTTGCGCACGGCGGTCACCGCGGCGGTCGTGGCGCTCGCGACGCCGTCGGGGCTCGTGGCCGTCACGCGGCAGGCCAGCGCGCGGCCGACGTCCTCGCCCGTGACGACGTACGCCGTGCCCGTCGCACCGCCGATCGGCGCCCCGCCGCGCAGCCACTGGCGCGACAGCGTCCCGCCGCCGCTCCACGTGCCGTCCGCGCAGGTGAGCGCCTCACCGACGACCGCGCTCCCGCCCAGCGACGGCGCCGCCGTGTTGGCCGGCGGCGTGAGCTGCGCGACGCGGCGCAGGTCGCTGTTGCCGAGCCGCCGGTTCGCGTTGACGACCCACACGTCGCCGTTCGCGGTCCGCGCCAGGCCCGACGGGCCCTTCGTCGAGCGCATCGTGCTCGCCGCGATCGTCGCCACCGTCGTCGGCGCGCCGAGCGTCGTCCCCGCGCCGGCCGGGGCCGCGTACCGCGCGACCGTCGCGTCGGCCTTCGCCTCCTGCGACTGGTTGAACGCCGTCGCCTGCGTGAGCAGGAGCAGGTCGCCGTTGGCCGCCAGCGCGAGGTCGTTGACCACGGTCGGGACCGGCGTCGGGATGGTCAGCTCGGTCGCCACGCCGCCGACGACGCGGAAGACCTTCGGCGATGCCGAGCGCGAGACCGCGTAGACCGTCGCGCCGTCCGCCGACACCGCGACGCCCGCCGCGGCGGTGACGCCCGGCAGGTCGACCGCCTGCGCCTCCGCGCCGTCCGCGCCGAGCCGCACCAGCTCCTTGCCGGACGTGGACGTCGCGGCCCAGAAGCCGCCGCCGGCCGCCGGCTCGACGTCCTGCAGCCCGCCGACCGCGGACTCCGCGATCGCCGCGCGCGGCGCCAGGCCGTTCGCACCGCCGACGGCGACGGTGGCGATCCGGTTGGGCTGGTTCGCGTCGGCCATCAGCAGCGTCGCGCCGTCGGCGGCGACCCCGAGGCCGCGCGCGTCGAAGAACGGCGCGTCGTCGGACGCGATCAGGGGCCGCGTCGCGTCCGGCGCCGCGGTGCGGCGGAAGGCGCTGATCGTGGCAGGCGCGGCCGATGCCTCGTCGGCGCTCAGCACCCAGCCGCGCGCCAGCGCGACCGCGGCCTCGGGCTCCGGCCCCGTCGGCAGGTGCGTGACGACCTTCGGCGCGTTCTTGTCGGTGATGTCGTAGACCGCCACGGGCGCCGCGCGCTCGTTGGCGACGAAGGCGTACTCGCGGTTGCCGTACACCTGGAGATCCAGGCCCTCCGGCTCGGAGCCCGCGTTGTCGCTGCGCGTGTCGTCGAGGAAGCCGTAGTCGGCAAGCGCGCGGTCGTACGCGCCGCCGACGTCCGCGAGCAGCTCGCCCTGCGGCGTCCAGATCGCGAAGTCGCGCGTGCCCTGGTTCTCGTCGCCGTCGTCGCCCTCGCTCTCGTTGGCCGTGACGAGCGCGCTGCCGTCGGCGGTCCACTTCACCGCGTCCGGCTCGCGCTGGTTCGTGTCGAGCTGCGTGAACGCGAAGGCGCCCGAGTCGAGCAGGTCGGCGCTGAACGTGCGCGTGCCCGCCGAGAACAGCTGGTCGGCGCCGATCTCGGCCGGCGGCGCGTCGGCGTCGAACACCGCGATCGCGTTGTTCTCCTGCAGCGTGACGACGACCTCGTTGCGCGCGTTGAGGTCGACGTACTCCGGCTCGACGTTGAAGACGTCGAGCGTCGGCGTCGGGTCGTCCTCGCGCGCGCAGTCGGTCTCGTCCTCCGGGTCGAAGTTCGTCTCGACCTCGTCGACGATCTCGGGCGCGGTCTCGTCGATCGGCACGTTGGTGCTCGTCCACGTCGCCGGCGTCGCGCCGGACAGGTTCAGCACCTCGACCGACCCGTTGACGCCCGGCGCCTCGTCGTTGCGGCACTCGGCCTCGACCGCGACGGCGCCCCGCTCCCCGGCTCCGGGGGCGACCGCGATGGAGTCGATCCCGCTGGCGACCGGGATCGCCTCGTCGATGCTGCCGTCGGCGAGATCCACGACGACGACCGCGTCGTCGACCGGGCCCGCGGGCGCCTCGGGGTCCGCCGTCTGGACGGCGAGCAGCGCGTACGCGTTGCCCTTCGTCGCGACCGACGTCACCGCGGCCACGGTCACCGCGCCGAAGTCCGCGTCCGCCTCGATCGCGGTCGCCAGCGCCGCCGCGTCGATCGTCGTCTGCGTGGTGACCGCCGGCAGCGCGCCGACGTTCAGGATCAGCACGCCGGTGCCCTGCGTCGCGACGAGCTTCTGCTCGTCGGCGGAGGGGGCGATGATCTCGGGCGACGACGGCAGCTCGAGCGCGGGCGCGACGGCCCAGCCGGGCTCGGCGGCGGAGGCGGCGGAGGGCAGGGCGGCGAGCGTCGCGGCGAGCGCGAACGCCACGGACAGCGGACGGTGAGGCAAGAACGATCCTTCGTTCGGGGCGGGAACGGCGCGACCCTAAGGTCGCCCGAAGCCGCCCGCCAGACCGCTTCACACGATCGTCACCGGACGGTCACGCCGCGCCGTGGCGCGCGCGGACGGCCGCGCGCTGCTCACGGTCGTGCAGCGTCTCGTACGTCGTGAAGACGACACCGACCCCCAGCAGGCACGCCAGCGCGAGCAGGCCGGACGTGCTCGTCGCGACCGGGAAGACGGCCAGGCACGCCAGGGCCGCGACGACACGCGGGACCGAGATCGTGCGCGTGAGGCGCAGGCGGAAGGCGACGTGGGCGAGCGTGTAGAGCGCCAGGCCGCCGCACAGCGCGACCGCCGGCACGTCCTTCATCGGGTCTCCCGTGTGCTCGAGCACCTTCTTCACGCCCAACGCGAAGAGCACGATGCCGGCCGTCATGGGCAGGTGGAGTAGCCCGTACGCGTCCCGCGCGATCCGCAGCTGCGCGATGCCCTCCGCCGACGTGAAGCGGCGCTCGGCGTCGAGCGCGGGGACGTCGAAGTACGCCCACCAGATCATGCACGTGATCCCGAGCGCCAGCACTGCCGCGACGATCTCGCTGGCGCCCAGCTCGAGGCCCTCCAGCCCGACGCCGACCGCGACGATCGACTCGCCCATCGCGATGATGACGATGAGGCCGAACCGCTCGGCGAAGTGCGCGGCGTGCACGTGCCAGCCCGCGACGCCGGCGCCGAGCACGATCCCGTAGTCGAGCAGGACGGCGGCGACCCACAGCAGGTCGCGCGCGGTCCCCTCGAACGCCACCGCGCCGAGGATGATCAGGCCCGAGCCGGGGATCAGCGAGCGCAGCAGGCTCCACACCACGCGGGCCAGCGCCGCGTCCCCGCGCGCCGCGAGCGCGTAGAGCGCCACGTGCAGGAGCCGCGCGGCCAGGTACGCGCAGCCCCACAGGACGCCGTCGTCGGTGAACGCGCCCGGCGTCGCCAGCGCCATGACCAGGAACGCGCCCATCGCCGCGAACATCACGATGCGCGTCAGCGCCTGCTCGGGATCGACGGTGCTGGTCAGCCACGTGTACGCCGCCCACGCCCACCACATCAGCGCGAGGATCAGCATCCCGCGGGCCATGCCGGTGAACGACGGGTCGGCGGCCATGAAGGCCGTGACCTGGGTCAGCGCGAAGACGAAGACCAGGTCGAAGAACAGCTCCAGGGGCGAGACGCGCGCCTCGCCCCTGGCCCGCACCACGGGGACCCGCGTGCGCGACGGCCCCTGTGGTGCGGTGACGCTCATCGGACGAAGCTCGTCTCGGCCGTCAGCTTCTGCGCGAACGCCGCGATCAGCTTCGCCGCGTCCTCGACGTCGGACAGCTGCATCAGCTCGACCGGCGAGTGCATGTAGCGCAGCGGGATCGACACCAGGCCGGTCGCGACGCCGCGGCGGCTGAGGTGGAACGCGTCGGCGTCCGTGAACGACTGGCGCGGCGACGCCTCGGCGGTCCAGCCCATGCCGAGCTCGTCGGCGGTGTCGCGCAGCAGGTCGATGACCAGCGGGTGGAAGATCGAGCCGACGTCGATGATCGGGCCCTTGCCGAGCCCATGGTCGCCGTGCGGGCGCTTGTCGAGCCCGGGCGCGTCCATCGCGTGGCCGACGTCCACGGCGATCGTCACGTCCGGCTGCAGCCCGTACGCGGTGGTGGTGGCACCGGCGAACGTCGTCTCCTCCTGCGCCACCGCGCACGCGACCACGTCGCCCGGCGCGCCGCCGGCCTCGGCGACCAGCCGCGCGGCCTCGAGCGCGACGTAGCACCCGAGCCGGTTGTCCATCGCGCGCGACGCGACGCGCCCGTTGGGGAGCACGACCGGCTCCCCCGCCACGAGCGCCCAGTCGCCGACCCGCACCCGCGAGCGCGCGTCGTCGCCGTCCTTGGCGCCGATGTCGATGTGGAGGTCCTTGAGCTTGGGCGCCTTCTCGCGCTCCTCGGCCTCCAGCAGGTGGATCGGCTTCTTCCCGACCACGCCCGGGACCACGCCGTCGCGCGTGTGCAGGTCGACGCGCTGGCCGACGAGGTTGACCGGGTCCCAGCCGCCCACGCCGCCGAACCAGAGGAAGCCCTCGTCGTCGACGTGGGTGACCATCAGCCCGATCTCGTCGATGTGGCCGACGATCGCGAGGGTGGGGCCGCCGGCGGTGCCCGCCACGGTCGCGGTGGAGGAACCGACGAGGTCGGAGCGGACGTCGTCGGTGAAGGTCTTGGCCGCGGCCTGCCAGACGGCGGCGGCGGTCCGCTCGCGACCGGACGTGCCGGGCGCCGTGAGCAGGTTGCGGAGCGTGTCGGGAAGCGGCACGCGCCGAGGGTAACGAGGGCGGTCGCCGCGCGCCAACCGCGGCGCGCGACGACCGGTCAGCTCGTTGAGCGCTTACGCGTCGCGCAGCGAGCGCAGCACGTACGGCAGGATGCCGCCGTGGCGGAAGTACTCCGCCTCCTTCGGCGTGTCGATCCGGACGCGCGCCGTGATCTCCTTGCCGTCGGCCTTGATCGTGACCTCGCGCGGCAGCTCGCCGTTGTTGATCGCGTCGGCGAAGCCCTCGATCGTGATCTCCTCCTCGCCGGTGAGGTCGTACTCCTCGACCTGCAGCGGCAGGACGCCCATGCCGACGAGGTTCGAGCGGTGGATGCGCTCGAAGGAGTTCGCGATCACCGCGCGGACCCCGAGCAGCTTCGTGCCCTTCGCCGCCCAGTCGCGCGACGAGCCCGAGCCGTACTCCTTGCCGCCGAGGATGACCAGCGGCGTGCCGGCCTCGGCGTACTTCTGCGCCGCGTCGTAGATCGACATCTCCTCGCCGGAGCCGTCGCCGAGGTAGCGGGTGACGCCGCCCTCGGTGCCCGGCGCGAGCTGGTTGCGCAGGCGGATGTTCGCGAACGTGCCGCGGATCATCACCTCGTGGTTGCCGCGCCGCGAGCCGTACGAGTTGAACTCGCGCGGCTCCACGCCGTGCTCGATCAGGTACTTGCCCGCGGGCGAGTCCTTCTTGATCGCGCCGGCGGGCGAGATGTGGTCGGTCGTGACCGAGTCGCCCAGCTTGGCGAGCACGCGCGCGCCGGTGATGTCCTGAACGGGCTCCGGCTCGGCGGGCATCCCGTCGAAGTACGGCGCCTTGCGGACGTACGTCGAGTCGTCGGCCCAGGCGAACGCGTCACCGGTCGGGACGTCGAGGCCCTGCCAGCGCTGGTCGCCGTCGAACACCGTCTCGTAGGAGGAGGTGAACATCGACGACTGCACCGCGGACTCGATCGTCTCGGCGACCTCCTGCTCCGAGGGCCAGATGTCCTTGAGGTACACGTCCGAGCCCGGGAACGGATCGTTGTACGGGTCCCAGTCCATCGTCCCCGCGAGCGCGTACGCCACGACGAGCGGCGGCGACGCGAGGTAGTTCATCTTCACGTCCGGGTTGATCCGGCCCTCGAAGTTGCGGTTGCCCGAGAGGACCGACACCGCGGTGAGGTCGTTCTCGTTGATGACCGCGGAGATCTCCTCGGGCAGCGGGCCGGAGTTGCCGATGCAGGTCGTGCAGCCGTAGCCGACGAGGTTGAACCCGAGCTGGTCGAGGTACTGCGTCAGCCCGGCCTTCTCGTAGTACTCGGTGACGACGAGCGAGCCCGGCGCCAGCGAGGTCTTCACCCACGGCTTGCGCTCCAGGCCCTTCTCGATCGCGTTGCGCGCGAGCAGGCCGGCGGCGAGCATCACCGACGGGTTCGACGTGTTCGTGCACGACGTGATGGCCGCGATGACGACGTGGCCGTGGTCGAGCTCGGTCTCGGTGCCGTCGGCGAGCGTGACCGGCGTGACCGTGCGAACGCGCTCGGCCACGCTGGAGTGGTCGTGCGTGCGCGCGGTCTGGTCGTAGCCCGCGGCGCCGCCGTTGCCCGGCGCGGTGCCGGCGGGCGGGTCCGAGGACGGGAACGACTCGGCGTCCGCGTCCTCCGTCGCGGCGCGGTGCGGCGGCACGCCCGGCTTGCCGTTGCCCTGCTCGGGCTTGCCGGTGAACTCCTCCAGCGCCTCACGGAACTCGACCTGCGACTCGGTCAGCGAGACGCGGTCCTGCGGCCGGCGCGGCCCGGCGATCGACGGGACGACGTCGCCGAGGTCGAGCTCGAGGTAGTCGGAGAACGTCGGGTCCTCGGCGTTCTCGTCGTGCCAGAGGCCCTGCTCCTTGGCGTACGCCTCGACGAGGTCGCGCTGCTCCTTCGAGCGGCCCGTGAACTCGAGGTAGCGGAGCGTCTCGGCGTCGACCGGGAAGATCGCGCAGGTCGAGCCGAACTCCGGGCTCATGTTGCCGATCGTCGCGCGGTCGGCCAGCGGGAGCGCCGCCAGGCCGTGGCCGTAGAACTCGACGAACTTGCCGACGACGCCCTTCTGGCGGAGCATCTCGGTGACCGTCAGGACGAGGTCGGTCGCGGTGGCGCCCTCGGGCAGCTCGCCGCTGAGCTTGAAGCCGATCACCTGCGGGATGAGCATCGACATCGGCTGGCCGAGCATCGCGGCCTCCGCCTCGATGCCGCCGACGCCCCAGCCGAGCACGCCGAGGCCGTTGACCATCGTCGTGTGCGAGTCGGTGCCGACGAGCGTGTCGGGGTACGCCTGGCCGGTCTTCTCGTTCGGGAAGACGACGCGCGCCAGGTACTCGATGTTGACCTGGTGGACGATGCCGGTGTCCGGCGGTACGACGCTGAAGTCGGCGAAGGCGCCCTGACCCCAGCGGAGGAACTGGTAGCGCTCCTGGTTGCGCTCGAACTCGCGCTCGGCGTTGCGCTCGGCGGCCTCGCGCGTGCCGAAGTAGTCGACCTGGACGGAGTGGTCGATGACCAGCTCGGCCGGGATGAGCGGGTTCACCTTGTTCGGGTCCCCGCCGATCTCGTCGCGCATCGCGTCGCGCATGGCGGCGAGGTCGACGACGGCCGGGACGCCGGTGAAGTCCTGCATCAGGACACGCGCAGGCGTGAAGGCGATCTCCTTCGAGGGGTCGGCCTTCGCGTCCCAGGTCGCAAGCGCCTCGATGTCCTTGGCGTCGACCGAGCCGTTCCCCTCGGTGCGCAGCAGGTTCTCGAGGAGGATCTTGAGGGAGTACGGGAGGCGCGCGACGTCGAACTTCGACTGCAGCGCATCCAGGCGGAAGATCTCGAACGTCCGGTCGCCGACGCGGAGGTCAGCGCGGGCGTCGAAGCTGTTCGGGTTCGGCATGCGGAGTTTCCTGTCTTCGGGGAGACTTCCATCTTGGCACCTGCCGTCTCGCCCATGACCCTGAAGACCGTTCTCGCCGTGGGCACCGTGGTGCTCGCCCTTGTCCTCCCCGCTTCCCTGCCCGGCCACGCGTTCGCGCAGGAGGGCGCCGTCCAGTCGACGGTGACCGTGCCGTACGACCGGTCGAACCCCGCCGCCGGGACGCTCCGGCTGGCCGTGACGCGCGTGCCGGCCACGCGGCGTGCCGCGCGCACCGTGCTGTACCTGTCGGGTGGGCCGGGCGGCTCGGCGCGGTCCGAGCTGCCCGACGTGCTGGCCGGGTTCTCGCGCGAGCTGCGGCGCACGCGCGACGTCGTGGCGTTCGACGCGCGGGGGACCGGGCGGTCGGGGCTGATCGTCTGCCCGGAGCTGCAGCGGGACCGGACGCTGCGCGACGGGGCGGCGGCGGCTGCGTGCGCGGCGCGGCTGGGGGCGCGCCGCGGGCTGTACACGACCGAGGCGCAGGTCGCCGACGTCGAGGCGGTGCGGGTGGCGCTGGGAGTCGAACGGCTCGACCTGTACGGCGTCTCGTACGGGACCGAGGTGGCGCTGCGGTACGCGGCGGCGTACCCGTCGCGGGTCGGGCGGGTCGCGCTGGACTCCGTGCTGCCGCCGGAGGGGCCGAGCGCGTTGGGGCTGGAGCTGTTCAGCGGGATGGGGCGCGTGCTGGGGAAGCTGTGCGCGCGGTCGCGGTGCCCGCGGGGGCTGCCGTCGCCGACGACGACGGTGCCGCAGCTGGTCGCGAAGCTGCGCGGCGCGCCGATGACGGCGCGCGTCGTGGACGCGCGCGGGCGCGCACGGGACGAGGTGCTCGACCGCGTCGCGCTGCTCGACCTGCTGCTGGCCGGCGACTTCTCGCCGGGGCTGCGGGCGGCGTTCCCGGCGGCGGTGGTGGCGGCGTTGCGGGGTGACGCGGCGCCGCTGCTGCGACTGCGGGCGCTGGACCGGCTGGCGACGCCGCTCTCGCCGGCGCGCGCGTTCTCCAACGGGGCGTACGCGGCGACGAGCTGCGAGCAGCTGGAGCTGCCCTGGGACGGGCAGGCCGACCTGGCGACGCGGCGCGCGCAGGCGGCGGCCCGCTTGGCGGCGATGGGCGACGCGCCGTTCGCGCCGTTCGACGCGGAGACGATCCTCGTCGCGGACTTCCTGCCGCTGTGCCTGGGGTGGCCGGCGCAGGCCGCGCCGCCGCCGAGCGTGCTCCCGCCGATCCCCGCCGTGCCGATGCTGCTGATGGCGGGCGAGCAGGACCTCCGCACGCCCCTCGAGAGCGCCCGCGAGGTGCAGGCGCGCAACCCGCGCGCGCGGCTCGTGACGATCCCCGACACCGGCCACTCGGTGACGACGACCGACCTGACCGGCTGCGCGGCGCGGGCGCTGAACGCGTTCCTCCTCGCGCGCGGGGCGGTGTCGTGCACGAAGGCGGGCGCGGCGCTCGTCCCGCCCGTCCCGGTCGCCCCCAGGTCGGCCTCGGCCTTCGGCTCCTCGCGCGTCCGCCGCACCGTCCGCGCGCTGGACGCGGCCCTCGACGACGTGACGCTCGCGCTGACGGTCGGCGCCACCCGCGGCGGCGGCCTGCGCGGCGGCTCGTACGTCCTGCGCGACAACGGGGTCGAGCTGCGCGCCTACGAGTACGTGCGCGGCATCCGCTTCACCGCGACCCCCGGCGCCCGCGGCACCCTGCGCGTGCGCGCGAGCGGTCCGCAGGCCGCCACCGGCACCCTCACGATCTCCCGCCGCGGCCGCGCGACCGGTCGCCTCGGCGGGCGCCCAGTGAGCACGCGGCTCCGTGGCGGCCCGCCGGCGGCGTAGCGACGACCCGGCACAGTTTCGACTCGCATACCGAGTCGAAACCGTGCCGGGTTGCGGTCAGGGGGTCGGGGAGGTCGGGACGGGTGGGATCGGGAGGTCGATGCCCTTCGCGAGCTGGACCTTCGCCGGGCGCTGGCCGCGCCAGGAGAGCGTGATCGGGACGCTCTGGCCGGGCTGGAGGGTCGCGATCTGGCCGAGGCGGCGCCTCTCGAAGTCCGTCGCCTCCTCCTTGAGCGACCAGCCCCAGATGCCGTGCGCGAACGCGGCCAGGAACGTGGTCGCGCTGCGGACCTCGCCGCCCGAGGCGTCGAGCGCGCGCACGCGCGAGACGTCGAGCTCCACCGGCCGCAGGCCCGTGTTCTCCAGCTGCGCGTAGAGGACCTGGTCGGTGGGGCGTTCGGACTGGAAGACCTGCACCTCGCCCTTCCACGACACCGTGCCCACCTCGGCGTCCCCGCCCGCCAGCAGCAGCACGACCGTGACGACCGCCGCCGCGACCAGGGCGACGGCGGCGGCGAGGCGGGTCCGCGACGGGCCGGTGGGCCGGTCGGTGACGAGCGGGGTCGCGACGGCGCCGGCCATGTCGCTCCTCACCCCTTCGGGACGGTCGGGAGGGACGGGAGCCGCACCGTCGGCCGGTCGCGCTCCGCGGCGTCGCTCCCGGAGGAGCCGCTGGAGGAGCCGCTCGAGCCCGCCGGCGCCGCAGGCCGCTTGGGCGTGTCGAACCACGTGCACGCGGGCGGGTCCGGGTTGGTCTCCGGGTCCCACGTCGCGCACGTCGCCTCCAGCGCGAGCTTGGCCGGGTTGCCGATCGGGTTCTTCGAGCCCCGCGCGCAGTCCGGCAGCACCGACGGGTTCGACGAGATGGCGCCGCCCTCGCCCAGGCCGCGGTTGGCCTCCCAGCAGTTCCCGATCCCCTGCTCGTCCCAGTAGACGTCGACGCCGTTGGGCGCGACCGTCCCGTCCGGCGCGCGGCCGAACGCGTTCTCGGTCACCTTGTTCTGGTTGGACGTGTCGAACTGCCGCTTGACGTCGTCCGGCGGCACCTCGCCGCGGACGATCGCCGGCACCCAGAACAGCCGGTAGCCCGAGCGCCAGTTGTCCCACACCTGGTTGCCGCGGACGATGTTGCCGTTCGCGCCGTAGAACGCGAACCCGACCCCGACCGGCGACTGGAACTGCGGGCAGACGTGCTCGCGCGGGCGCCGCTCGAAGGGCGTGTCGGCGCAGAACTGCTGGTTGCCCTCGTCGAAGAAGTTCTGGTTGTTCGAGTAGACCCGGTTGTCCTCCCACTTCGAGCAGTCCTGCGGCATGCCCGGATGCCCGGAGGCGAAGGAGTCGTTCACGATCCCCGTGCCGTTGTCGTACCACTCGGAGTCGTGCACCCACGTGCCGTTGCCGGCGGTGCCGGACTGGCCGAGCACGTTGTCGTGCGACTTGGAGAACCGGATCTCGATGCCGTACCGCTGGCAGTGGCCCTCGGGCCCGGAGCCCGGGTAGATGCCCGAGTCGCCGTTGCCGTAGGCGTCGACCCGCTCGTACAGCCCGTTGTCGGACGTGAACGTGAGGATCCCGTAGTTCTGGTTGTACCGGGCGACGATGTCCTGCACGACGAAGCCGTTCGTCTCCACCACGTCGACCCCGTTGAACGAGGCCTGCTCCACCGCGATGCCCTTGATGTACACGCCGTCGGCGCGGTCCGCGCGGATGACGTCGCGCTTGAGGCGGTCGCCGACGATCAGCACGTCCTCGGGCCTCTTGCCGACGCCCTCCAGCAGCAGCCCGCACTTCTGGTCGCAGACGCGGTCCGGGTCGGCCGGGTCGTCGCCCATGATCTGGATGAGGTTGCGCGAGTTCTTGCAGTCCCAGTGGAACTGGTACGTCGGGACCTTGCCGTCCTCCCCGTGGCCGTCGTTCGTCGGCTCCCAGTACTTCGGGTCATCCTGGGAGCACTTGGGGTCGTTCAGCGGGACCTTCCGCGAAGGCTCCTCGGTGTAGACACCCGGGAAGATCCGGATACGGTCGCCGGACGTGGCCGCATCGACCGCCGCCTGGATGTCGTTGAACGCGCAGCGCCCGACCTGCCTGAGGCGCCGCTCGCGCATGCGGGTCGTCTTGGGGCCCTTGCCCTTCCACAGCTGCTTGATGCGCTCGGCGGAGTCCGGCTTGCACACGGTGAGGATCTCGCCGCTGGTCGGGTACGCCGGCCGTTCGCCCTTCGTGTGGTCGGGGAAGAACGTCGTCCGCTCGGGATGGCCGCTCGCTCCGGGCGCCCCAACGAGCACCGCCAGCATGGCCAAAGGGATGATCAGCTTGCGCATACCGACCGTCGATGCCTCCTCTACCCTCTGCGCAGGTGCCTGAGGGTCGTGTTCCACAGCAGGCTCGAGGCGAGGAGCGCCGCGAGCGGATCTTGCAGGCGACCCTGGCGGTCATCAGCCGCTCCGGCATCCCCGCGGTGACCCACCGCAGCGTCGCCGAAGAGGCCGGCGTCCCCCTCGGATCGCTGACCTACTGGTTCGCGACGAAGGATGACCTGCTGCGCGAGGCATTGCGCCGGTTCGTGGAGGAAGAGGCCGCGCGGCTGCAGGCGATCGCCGGCCAGCTCGCCGACGGCGTCGCCCCGGCCGACGCCGCGCGGAGCTTCGCCGAGGTGCTGGAGACCGGCCACCAGCGGCCCGACCAGGTCGCGCAGTTCGAGCTGTACCTGGAGGCCGCGCGCAACCCGGCGCTGCGCCCGATCGCGGAGGAGGGGCTGCGCGCCTACGAGGCCGTCGCGGTCGCCGCGCTGCGCTCGGTCGGTGTCGACGAGCCGGAGGAGATGGCGCCGCTGTTCGTCTCGCTGGCCGACGGCCTCGGCCTGCGCCGCATCGCGAGCGGGACCGCGCCCCCGCTCGACCGCCTCATGGTCGCGCTGCTGCGGGCGCTGACCTAGCGGCGCTTCAGCTCTCGCGCCGGCGGGGGAACCGGCGCCGGCGCCGGTCGACCTCGAACCACACGCGGGTGGCCTTCTCCTCGCGGTCGACGCCCCAGCGCGACGCGAGCATGTCGAGCATCCGCAGCCCGAAGCCGGCCGCCTCGTGGCGGACCTGCGGGTCGAAGCCCGGCCCCTGGTCGCGCACCTCGACGCGCGCCCAGCTCTCCGTCAGCCGTGCGGCGAGCACGATCCGCTGCCCGTCCCCCATGCCGGCGTGGCGGATCGCGTTGGTGACGACCTCCGAGACGAGGAGGCAGACGGTGTGGTCGAGGTCGGGATCCAGACCCTCCCGGACGAGCAGACGGCGCGCGGCCCCGGCCGCTTCCGGGTGGGCCGGCAGCGCGACGACGATGTCGTGATGTGCGGGCGCCAGTGGCATGTTCGTCACGGGGTTCACCGGTCTCCGCGCGAATCATGCGCCGTCCTGGCGCCACCCCTCCCGCGATCCTAATCGGAAGCGGACCGATCGAGTCCCGCCACCAAGCGCGCCAACTCCGTTCGCGAGCGAAGGTCCAGCTTGCGGTAGATCTGGCGCAGGTGCGCCTCCACGGTCCGGGTGGACACGAAGAGCGCTCCGGCGACCTGGCGGTTGGAGAGCCCACGGCCGACGTGGAGCGCCACGCGCAGCTCCTGCGGCGTCAGCTCGTCGAGCGCGGGTGGCGCCTGCACGGCAGGTTCGTCGCCGTCCGCCGGCGCCCCGGCCAGCTCGAGCTCGCGCCGCGCGTGCGCCGCCCACACCGTGGCGCCCACGCGGTCGAACAGCTCCAGCGCCTCCTGGAGCGGCTCGCGCGCCGCGCCGCGCTTGCGGGAGCGGCGGCGCCGCGCGCCGAGCGCCAGCAGCGTCCGGGCCCGCGCGAACGGCGAGACCTGCGCGGCGTCGTGCAGGGCCAGCGTCTGCGCGAACAGCTCCTCGTACGCGTCGTCGGGGGCGATCAGCGCCCGGCAGCGCGCGATCGCGTCGCGCCACGCCAGCCGGCCGGTCGCCTCGATGCGCTGCTCGTACTCGTCGAGCAGCCGCTCGGCCTCCTCCAGCTCGCCTGCGCGGGCGAGCGCCTCGATGTGCACCTGGCGGATCGGCATGAAGGCCGGGTCGGTCATCCCGATCCGGTCGAGCGCCTGGTCGGCGCGGCTCAGCACCTCGATCGCGGCGTCGACGCGGTCGAGGCTGAACTCCAGCAGCCCGAGCGCGCTGAGCGGGTAGATCGCGGCGAGGTCGGCGAGGTGGCCGTGCGCGAGCTCCAGCGCACGTCCGGCGTGGGCGCGGCAGTCCTCCTCACGCCCGACCATCGCCTCGATCTCCGCGAGCGTGCCGAGCGCGTGTGCGATGACGTTCTGCTGGCCGGTCTGCTCGGCCAGGTCGAGCGCCTCGTAGCCCACGCCCAGGCCCTCCAGGAGGCGGCCGCGGCGCATGTGCATGCGGGCGCGGACCGCGAGCGGCATCCCGAGGCTGCCCGCCGCACCGGCCGTGCGCGCCGCGCGCTCCAGCCAGTCGAGGATCGCGTCGGCCTCCTCGTACAGCTCGCCGAGCAACGCGATGTGCGCGGCCTGCGCGACGCCCTCGACCGACGGCGGGGTGCGGGTGAGGCGGCGGGCCATCGCGGCGCCCTCGCGCATCAGCCGCTCGCCGCGCTCCTCGCCCGCCGCCATGAGGCCCTGCGCGGCGATGAGCTGCGCGGCGGTGCGGACGACCGCGTCGCGCCCCTCGGCCAGCTCCATCGCGCGCGTCCCGGTCCGCCAGACGCCCTCGACGTCGCCGGCCATCATCCGCGCCATCGACGCCTCCAGCAGCACCTCGGCGGCGCGCTCGGGGTCCTCCTCGGCCAGCCGGTCCGCGACGCCGACGAGCGCGCGGTGGGCGCGCTGCGGGTTGTCGCGCCGCAGGTCGAGCCGGCCCTGGAGGAGCTCGAGCTCCTTGCGGTCCTCCCCCGGCGGCTTCTCGTTGCGGGCGAGGTCGAGCAGCTCGGCGCACGCGTCGACCGCGCCGACGCGGAGCAGCTCTCCGGCGGCCGCGAGGCGGCGGCGGAAGCGGTCGACCGGGTCGGGTGACAACTCGGCGGCGCGGCGCCACGTGCGGTGCGCGGCGTCGTGGGCCCCGCGCGCGCTGGCGCCCGCGGCGAGCCGGTCGAGCGCTGCCGCCACCTCCTCGTCGGGGCCGAGCGCCGCGCCCGCCGCGTGCCAGGCCCAGCGCGGCGTGTCGCGCGGCCAGGCGACGGCGAGCGCCGCATGGGCGGCGCGCCGCTCGGGGCCGGTCGCGCCGTGGTAGACCGCCGAGCGCACGAGCGGGTGGCGGAACGTGACGCCGTCGTCGGCGCGCGCGATCAGCCCCTGCTGCTCGGCGGCGGCCAGCGCGGAGGCGTCGAGCCCGGCGTGGGCGAGCGCGACGTCCAGGAGCGAGCGCGGCGCGTGCTCGTCCACGGCGGCGACGAGGAGCGCCCGGCGCGTCTCCTCGGGCAGACGCTCGACCGGCGCCAGCAGCGCGGCCTCCAGCAGCGGCCCGGCCGGCAGCGGGCTCGGCCCCGGCCCGCCGGCGACGGCGCCGGTCCCGTCGCCGCGCGCGTGCAGCAGCGCGGGCATCTCCAGGAGCGCGAGCGGGTTGCCGGCGGCGGTGTCGAGCACGCGCCGCTCCCCGTCCGGGCCGAGCCGCACCGACGAGCGCGCGACGAGCTGGCGCGCGGCGGGCTCGGGCAGCGGCGGCACGGCGAGCGTCTGGTGCAGGTCCGGGGCGGGCGCGGGCTCGTCCGGCCGCGCGGCGCACAGCAGCGCGATCCCCTCGCTCCCCAGCCGGCGGGCGAGCACGCGGAGCGCGGCGACCGACGCCGCGTCGGCCCAGTGGAGGTCGTCGACGACGGCGAGCACCGGCCGCTGCTCGGCCACCGCGGCGAGCAGCTCGACCACCGCGCCGCCGACGGCCAGCGCGTCGAAGTCGCCCGCCGGCCCCAGCGCGAGCGCCCCTTCGAGCGCCGCGCGCTCGGCCGGCGCGAGCACCACGCGCTCGTCGAGCACCCGCAGCAGCAGCTGGGAGAGCGTCGCGTACGGCAGGCCCGTCTCGCTCTCGATCCCCCGCGCGCGCAGCACCTCGAAGCCGTCGGCCATCGCGACCGTCGCGTCGACCAGCGCCGTCTTCCCGATCCCGGGCGGACCGGTGAGGAGGAGCGCCCCGCTGACGCCCTCGCGCGCATCGGCGACGAGGCGGGCCAGCTGCCCGAGCTCGGCCTCGCGGGCGACGAGCTCGGTGGCCGGCGACGACATGGCAGGCAGCCTGGCACACGGGTGTCCCGCCGGCATCGGCGGAACCCCCGAACGCCCCGTCGGGGTCGGCTACGGCAGGTCGATCACGACCTTGCCGACCGCGCCCTGCTCGACCGCGTCGTGCGCCGCGGCGGTCTCCGCGAGCGGGAAGCGGTGGACGGGGAGCGGCGTCAACGCGCCGTCGACCAGCGCGCGCGAGACGTCCGCGACCGCCTGGTCGAGCGCCGGCCGCGGCACGGTGTAGATGAGGACGAACCGCAGCGTGATGTTCGGGACCATCAACCGCCGCACCGGCAGCGTCGGCTCGTCGTCCGCGTCGTTGGCGTACGAGCTGATCGTGGCGTTGGGCGCGGCGGCCGCCAGGTCGAGCTCGAGGTTCGCGCCCAGCGCCAGCTCCACGATCCGGTCGACGCCGTCCGGCGCCGCCGCGCGGACCTGCTCGCCCGCGTCGGCGTCCCGGTAGTTCACGACGGCGTGCGCGCCCGCGTCCCGCGCGAGCGCCGCCTTCTCCTCGCTGCTCGCCGTCGCGACGACCCGCGCGCCGCCCCACCGCGCCAGCTCGATCGCCGCGTGGCCGACCGCGCCCGCGCCGCCGGCGACGAGGACCGAGCGGCCCGAGACCGGGCCGTCGGCGAAGAGGCAGCGGTGCGCGGTGAGCGCGGGGATGCCGAGCGACGCGCCCAGCTCGTCCGGCGCGTCGGGCGGGAGCGGCACGGCCTGCTCGGCGGGCACGACCGTGTACTGCGCGGCGGTGCCCCACTGCCGCCGCAGCGCGGCGAAGTAGACCCAGACGCGCTCGCCGACGAGCGCCTCGTCGACGCCTGCGCCGACCGCCTCCACCACGCCCGCGCCGTCCTGCCCGGGCACCTGGAAGGGGAACTCGAGCTGCGCGGTCACGCCCTGGCGGGACTTGTAGTCGGTCGGGTTCACGCCCGCGACGCGCAGGCGGACGAGGACCTCGCCCGGCCCGGGCTGCGGCGTCGGGACCTCCTCGACGCGGAGCACGTCGCTGGCGCCGGTGCGGTCGTAGATGGCGGCGAGCATCCTTCGAGGGTGCCACCTCGCAGGCCACCTCACACGCGCCGGGCGCGAGCGCCAGTAGCGTACGCGCGGTGCGTCTCGGCATCGCCACCGATCTCCACCTGACGCCGGAGCCCCGCCAGGGGCACTGGAACGACGTGATCCGCTACGACCGCGCGCTGGAGCGGCTCGGCGTAGCCCTGGAGTGGTTCGGCGAGCGGGAGGTCGACGCGGTGCTCGTGCTCGGCGACCTCACCGAGGAGGGCGACCGCGCCACGCTCGACCGCGCGCTCGCCGCGGTCCGTGCCGGCACCCCGGTCGACGCGTACGTGCTCGGCGGCAACCACGACGGGCCGCTGCTCGACGAGCTGGCTGCCGCCGTCGAGGCGCCGGTCGCGGTGCTCGACCGGCTCGAGGCCGGCGGCGTGCGCGTGCTCGGCCGCCACTGCGTGCAGATCGGCGACTACCGCTTCAGCCTGCCGCTCGGCGAGCTGCCCGGCGGCGCGGAGCTGCTCGTCGTCGCCACCCACTTCCCCGTCGTCTCGCGCCAGGAGGCCGTCGAGGCGCGCGAGCTCAAGTACGCCGGCGACCTGGTCGACGCGGCCGAGGCGGCGCGCACGCTCCACGACCGGCCGGGCCCGACGGTCGTCCTGTGCGGCCACCTCCACGTCGACGACGCGTACACCGACGGCACGCTCCTGCAGGTCGTCACGCCGCCGGTCGTCGAGGGGCCGGGGACCGCGGCGATCGTCGAGATCGCGCTCGGCCCGCCTGTGACGGTGCGCCGCGAGCTGCGCGGCATCGACGCCGACGCGACGTCGGTGACCACCTGGACCTACGACGGCGTGAGATGGACGGCGTGACCGCGCCCGGCCGCGTGGCGGCACGCCTCGACGGCGTCGCGTCCTCCCCCGTCCGCGACCTGCTCGAGCTGACGCGCCGGCCGGAGGTCATCTCGTTCGCCGGCGGCCTGCCCGCACCCGAGACGTTCGACGTCCCCGGCCTGGCGCGCGCGTTCGCCGCGGTGACGTCCGACCGCGGTGTCTTCCAGTACGGCATGACCGAGGGCGACCCGGAGCTGCGCGCGCTGCTCGCCGCGCGGCTGGCCTCGCGCGGCGTCCCCGCGGGCGCCGACGACCTGCTCGTCACCGCCGGCTCGCAGCAGGCGCTGACGCTCGTCGCGACCGCCCTGCTCGACCCGGGCGACGTCGTGCTCGTCGAGCAACCGACGTACCTCGCGGCGTTGCAGGTGTTCCAGCTGGCGGGCGCGCGGCTCGTCGCGGTGCCGGGCGACGACGACGGCCCCGACCCGGCCGCGGTCGAGCGCCTCGCCGCCGAGCACGGCGCGAAGGTCCTCCACGTCATCCCGACGTTCCAGAACCCGACCGGCCGCACGATCCCGGTGGAGCGGCGCCGCGCGCTGCTCGACGTGGCGGAGCGCTGCGGGCTGTGGCTGATCGAGGACGACCCGTACAGCGAGCTGCGCTTCGCCGGCGAGTTCGTGCCGCCGCTCGGCGCGCTGCCCGGTGCGCAGGAGCGCGTGATCGTCCTCGGCTCGCTCTCCAAGGTCCTCGCGCCGGGCCTGCGCATCGGCTACCTGCGCCCGCCCGCGATGCTCCGCCCGTCGCTCGCGGTGGCCAAGCAGGCGGCCGACCTCCACACGCCGACGATCACCCAGGCCGCCGCGGCGCGCTGGCTGGCCGACGCCGACCTGGAGGCCCATCTGGAGTCCGTCCGGGCGCTCTACGGCGAGCGCCGGGACGCCATGCTCGCGGCGCTCAGCGAGCGCATGCCGGCGGGCACCGCGTGGACGGAGCCCGAGGGCGGCATGTTCACGTGGATCACGCTGCCCCCGGGCTGGGACGCCGCGGCACTGCTCCGGCGTGCGCTGGACGCGGACGTCGCGTTCGTCCCGGGCGTCCCGTTCTACCCCGGCGAGCCCGACCCCCGCACGCTCCGCCTCGCGTTCAGCGAGCCGACGCCCGACCGCATCGCGGAGGGCATCCGGCGGCTGGCCTCGATCTTCTGACCGCGGAGTTGCCCTCGGGCACGCAGTCCTGGGAAGGTCTGCACAGGTTTCGTGAGCATCGGCCCACGGATGGGCTTGCAGGATTGAGGGAAGGGACGTCCGAGATCGTGAGCGCGCGTGCACGCACCGGCCTGCCGTTCGCCCTGGCGACGGTGCTGCCGTTCGTCGCGCTGGCCCTGCCCGGGCCCGGGTTCGAGGGGGCGCTCACGCTGGTCGGCATCGCGCTGTCGGCGCTCGTCGCGGTGCTGTTCGTCGCGATCCCGTGGCGGCGGCACGCCGACTGGTGGGCGCTCGTGCCGGCGGCGCTGTACCTCATCGCCGTCGCGGTGCTGCGCGAGGCGGGCGGCGGGAACGCGTCCGGCGTCGGGCCGATGGCGCTCCTGCCCGTCATCTGGATCTCGCTGTACGGCTCGGGCCGCACGCTCGCGATCACCGCGTTCGGGGCGTTCGCGGTCTACGGGCTGCCGATCCTGATCGACGAGGAGCGCTACCCGTCGTCGGGGTGGCGGATCGGCGCGCTGCTCGCGGTGCTCGGCGCGCTGCTCGGCTACGCGGTGCAGCGCCTCCACGGCCAGGTGCGGTCGCAGGCGGCGCGGTTGGAGCGGCTGGCGTTCCTCGACGAGCTGACCGGGCTGCCGAACCGCCGCGGGTGGGACGCCGCGCTCGAGACGGCGCTCGCGGTGGCCAAGCGCCGCCAGGAGCCGCTGTGCGTCGCGCAGATCGACGTGGACGAGTTCAAGCAGGTCAACGATGACGGCGGGCACGAGGCCGGCGACCGGCTGCTCAACTCGCTGGCGACGTCGTGGGACGCGCTCCTGCGCCCCGGCGACGTCCTTGCCCGCACGGGCGGCGACGAGTTCGCGCTCCTGCTCTCGGTGTGCGGGATCGACGAGGGTCGCGACGTCGCCGAGCGCCTGCGGGCCGCGTGCGACGGCGCGACCTGCTCGATCGGGCTGGCCTGCTGGGACGCGTCGGAAGACGCGGGCGCGCTGGTGCGGCGCGCCGACGGGCTGCTGTACGAGGCCAAGCGCCTCGGGCGCGACCGGCTGTGCGCGCAGCCGGCTGGGTAGCCTGTCGGACCGCCGATGGCCCAGCGACGACTCCACGGTCTCCAGCGCGTCCTCGGGGTCAACGCCCTCTTCGCCACCGCCTACGGCAACGTCGGCTCGTCGATCTACTACGCGCTCGGCCTCGTCGCGAGCTTCGCGCTCGGCCTGACGCCGCTCGTCTTCCTCATCACGGGCCTGTTCTTCTGGTGCACCGCGGCCACGTACGCGGAGGCGACCGCGATGTTCCCCGAGGCCGGCGGCTCCTCGTCGTTCGCGCGCCGGGCGTTCAACGAGGCGGCGTCCTTCTTCGCGGCGTGGGCACAGATGCTCAACTACGTCGTCACCGTCGCGATCTCGGCGTTCTTCGTCCCGCACTACCTCGGCGGGCTGTTCGAGCCGCTCGACTTCCTCCGCCACGCACCCGGCGACGTGCTGTTCGGCATGGGCGTGATCATCGTCCTGGCCGCGATCAACATCCGCGGCGCGGAGGAGTCCGCCGGCCTGAACATCGCGCTGGCGGTCGTCGATTTCCTCACCCAGGTCCTGCTCGTCGTCGTCGGCGCCGCGCTCGTCTTCTCGCCCGACACGCTGGTCGACAACATCGAGCTCGGCGTCGCGCCCGAGTGGAGCGACTTCCTGCTCGCGATCCCGATCGGCATGATCGCCTACACGGGCATCGAGACGATCTCGAACATGGCCGAGGAGGCCAAGGACGAGACGAAGACGATCCCGAAGGCGATCTCGCGCGTCCGCTTCGCCGTCTTCGCCATCTACTTCACCCTCCCCGCGATCGCGCTGAGCGCGCTGCCGGTCTACCAGAACGAGGAGGGCGAGTACGTCACGCAGCTCGGCCTCTCCGAGGAGGAGGGCGGCTACGCGGGCGACCCGATCCTCGGTGTCGTCAAGGCGATCGACCTCGGCCCGCTCCAGGGCCCGACCGAGCTGTACGTCGGCCTGCTCGCGGCGACGATCCTCTTCATCGCGACGAACGCGGCGCTCATCGGCGTCTCGCGGCTCGTCTACTCGATGGGCATCTACCGCCAGATGCCCGACCGCCTGCGTCAGCTGCATCCGAGGTACGGGACGCCGTGGATCGGCATCCTCGTCTTCGGCGCGGCCGCGTGTCTCATCCTCATCCCGGGCCAGGCCGACTTCCTGAGCCTGATGTACGCGTTCGGCGCGATGCTGTCGTTCTCGATCGCGCACCTGTCGGTGATCCGGCTGCGGCTCGCGCAGCCCGAGCGCGAGCGCCCCTACCGCGGGCCGGGCTCGATCCGGATCGCGGGCCGCGACCTGCCGGTCTTCGCGCTGGTCGGGCTGTTCGGCACCGGCGGCGCGTTCCTCGTGACGGTCGTGCTCTACGTGGACGTGACGATCGTCGGCGTCAGCTGGCTGGTGCTCGGGATGATCGTCTACTTCTTCTACCGCCGGAACCAGGGGCTCGACCTGACGAGCACCGTCAAGGTCGCCATCCCGCGCCCGGTCACCGACCGCGAGGCGGAGTACGACTCGGTCCTCGTCGCCTACGACCACCAGCACTTCGAGCCGGGCGCGCTCGCGACGGCGGCCAAGCTCGCGGCCCGCCGGCGGCGCGGCATCCACGTGCTCATCACGATCACCGTGCCGCAGTCGTCGCCGATCGGCGCGTCGCTGCCGGAGGCCGAGCAGGCGGCCGAGTCGATCATCGAGCAGGCCAAGCTCCAGGCGGGCCGCCGGGTGTCCGGCCACTGGGAGAAGGTGCGGGTGGGCCAGGCGGGCCGCCGCATCGTGGACGAGGCGCGCGAGATGCGCGCGGCCGCGATCGTCATGCCGCTCCCCGCGCGGCGCGGGACGACGATCTTCGGCGAGGCGATCGAGACCGTCCTCGCAGAGCGCCCGTGCCGGGTGATCCTCGAGTCCGAGCCGGACGTGCGGCGCAAGCCGCTGCCGGCGTCGGCGCGCGTCTAGCTTTCGATCCGGCGCGCCGCGCGGCGGATCGCCTCGGGCGCGCGGACGCCGCCCTTCGCCTCCCACGGCTGGCAGCGCAGCGCCTTGCGGTTGCAGACCAGGCCGCCGTCGGTGCGCTTGCCCTTGACCGTGCCGCGCACGCGCATGAGCCAGGTGCCGTCGGCGCGCTGGGAGAGGCGGCGGATCACGTCGTAGCCCTCGCTGGTGACGTGGGCGGTCGCGGTCGCGCCGTCGGCCGCGCGGATGGCGGCGGCGCCGCGCGACGGATCGCCGGCGAACGTCAGGCACGGGCGGTCCTCACGGCCGGGCTCGCGCCAGCGGCACCGGTGCTCGGCGACGATCGCGCCGACGCCGTTGCGGACGACGACGTGCGACCGGACGAGCTCGAGGTCCGCCTGGGTGACCGGCCGGATGCGGTGGTCGAGCGCGGGAGCGTTCGCGGTGCCGCCGGTGACCATCAGGCTGCCGCCGGCGGAGGCGACGCACGCGACGGCGCAGCCCTTCGCCACGAAGGCCGCGGTGGGCTCGGCGCCGGCGAGGACCGCGCCGAGGTCGCGGACGCGCGCGACGAGCGCGACGGGGAAGAGCGCGGCGGCGCGCAGGCGGCGGCGCATCCGGGCGGTGCGGTGCAGGCGCGCGCAGGTCGTGCAGCCGGCGACGTGGTGGGTGGCCGCGCTCGTCAGCCGCGTCCCGCGCTCGACCGAGCGCAGGATCTCCGCGCCCACCGACTCGCAGCGGCGCTCCTCCGCGGAGACGCGGTCGGCGAGCGTCCGGCGGCTGCGCGCGACGAGCGCCTTCGCGGCGTGCTCGCTGATGTCGAGCGCGGCGCCGATGTCGTGCAGCGAGCGGCCCTCCAGCACGCTGAGCGCGAGCGCCCGGCGCTGGCGGTGCGGGAGCGCCGACCAGTGCCGGAGGATGCGCTCCAGCTCGGCCGCGAGCACGGCCGCCTCGTCGGGCGCGGTCGCCGCGGTGGCGACCTCGGCGGCTTCGAGGGGCACGGTGTCGCGCTCGGTGCGCGCGAGGTCGAGCGCCCGCCGCCACGCGATCGTGTGCAGCCACGCGCGCACATCGGTCGGGCGCTTGCCCGCGCGGAGGGCGCGGTGCGCGGAGACGAGCGCCTCCTGCACCGCGTCCTCGGCGAGCGCGCCGCGGCCGGTCCGCCGGGCGACGAACCGCACGAGCGAGCCGCGGTGGCGGCCGACGAGCTCGGCGAACGCCCGCTCGTCGCCCTCCCCGGCGTCGGCGGCAAGCCGCCGGTCCAGCTCCGCGGCGTCGCGCATCGCGTCCTAGCGGCGCAGGCGCGCGGCGGCGGCCCGGACGGCGGCCTGCGCGCTGTCGGCCTTGGCGGAGTCCCACATCGTGCAGCGCTCGCCCGTGGCGTCGCACACGAAGCCGAAGTCGAGCGACTGGCCGTTCGACACCCCGCGCGTGCGCAGGAGCCACGTGCGGTCGGCGCGGCGCGTGATGCGGGTGACCTTGTCCAGCGCCTCGCTGGTGACGTGCACCTTCGCCGACACGCCGCCCGCGGCCTCGATCTCGGCGATCGCCCGCTTCGGGTCGCCGTTGAAGCGGATGCACGGCATGTCGTCGGCCTGCGGGTCGGTCCACGTGCACGAGCGGTGGTCGACGACGCCGCCCGCAGCGTTCAGGACCTTGACGTCGGCGCTGACCTCGGTGAACGCCTCCGGCGGCACGGGCGTGATCTGCTGCGCCTGCGCGCTTCCGGCGGTCGCGCCGGCCAGCGCGGCGCCGGCGGCGATGGTGGTGAGGAGCTTGCGTGAGATGCTCATGCCCACGAGTCGCATCGTGACCGCGGATGGTGTCGCAGGAGGTGCGGATGTCCTCTTCCGGCCGACGCGCGCACAGAGCTCGCGCGCCGCGCTACGCTTGTTCCATCAGGCCGGGTCCACCGTGGGCTCGGCACCGCAGTGTTCAGCGCCCGCAGTCGTCGCCTCCTGGCTTCCTCAGCAGCCGCAGTGCACATACCCCAGGAGGGACCCATCATGGCCACCGGAATCGTCAAGTGGTTCAACGACGACAAGGGCTTCGGCTTCATCACGCCGGACGACAACAGCAAGGACCTGTTCGTCCACCACACCGGCATCAACTCGACGGGCTTCAAGACGCTCGCCGAGGGCGCCCGGGTGTCCTACGACGCCGAGTCCGGCGACAAGGGCCCCAAGGCCGTCAACGTCTCGGTGGCGTAGCCGAGCACCGCTCACCAGAGCTTCGTCGTACCGGAGGCCCCGCCAGCGCGGGGCCTCCGTCGTTCTGGTCGCGTCGGGGCGCGCGATGGGGAACACTTCCGCGCCATGGCCTTCGACACGCTCCGCATGTACCTGCACCGGACGGAGCGCTTCGCGCGCCCGAGCGACCTCTACCGGCACCGCGTCGGGCTGCTCGAGGGCGGCGAGCTGGATCTCGGGACGCTGCGCGGCCGGCCGACGCTCATCGTCAACACCGCGAGCAAGTGCGGGTTCACCGGGCAGTTCGCCGGGCTGCAGGAGCTGTTCGACCGGTACGGCGACGACGGCCTGCAGATGCTGGGCTGCCCGTCGCCGGACTTCGCCGGGCAGGAGCACGACGACGCGGATGCGATCGGGGAGGTGTGCCGGCGCAACTACGGCGTGACGTTCCCGATGGCCGAGGCGATGGCCGTGCGCTCCGAGCCCGCGCACCCGCTGTGGGCCGACCTCGCGCGCCAGCCGGGCTCCAAGCCGCCGTCGTGGAACTTCACGAAGTACCTCGTCGGCGCTGACGGGCAGCTGCTGGAGCGCTTCTCCACCCGTACGACGCCGACCGACGCGCGCGTCACCGCGGCGATCGAGACGGCGCTGCGCGGCGCGGCGTAGGGCGTCGTCAGGCGGCGGCCGCGGCCGGCTCGCGCACCGCGTCCATCGCACCACGCCGCGGCAGCAGCAGCGGCGTCGCGAGGAGGAGCACGCCCGCCGCCGCAACGGCGACCCGCGGGCTCGTCGCCGTCGCGAGCAAGCCCCACAGCGCGGTGAGCGTCGCGATCGTGGCGCTGCTCGTGATCGACCACGCGGCGAGGACGCGCGCGATCCGGTCGGGCGGCGTCTGCTCGAGCCGGGTCGTCGTGTACAGCGGGTTGAAGACGCCCATGCAGGTGACGAGCGCGAACTGGGTGGCGAGGACGAGCAGCAGGCCCGGCGTGCCGGCGACGACGAGCGCGAGCGGGAGCGACCAGCACGCGCGCAGCGTCCCGAAGACGCGCATCACGGCCGGCCGGCCGAAGCGCGCGACGGCGCGCGGCGACAGGCGCGCGCCGACCAGCCCGCCGACGCACGGCGCACCGAACGCCAGCGCGTACTGCCACGGCGCGAAGTCCAGCTCGTCGAGCATCAGGACCGCCATCGGCGGCGCGGTCGCCATGATCAGCGCGGCGACGAGCACGGTGTTGAGGAAGAGCGGCCGGAGCACCGGGCTCGCGAGGATCGTCCGCCAGCCCTCCAGCAGCTCGCCGCGCCCGAGCGCCCCACGCGCGGCCGGCGCCGGGACGTCCTCTTGGTGGCGGATCGCCCGCAGCCCGAGCGCGGAGAGGACGAAGCTCACCGCGTTCGCCACCACCGTGACCACCGGCCCGAGCAGGCCGATCGCCGCGCCGCCCGCGGGCGGCCCGATCGCGGTCGCGGTCCACAGCGTCTGCTCGAACCGCGCGTTCGCGCCCAGCAGCTGCTCGCGCGGCAGGAGCTGCTTGAGGAACGCGCCGCTCGCCGCGCGGAACGCGATGTCCGCCGCGCCGACGACCGCCGCCACCACGAGCAGCTGCGCGAACGTCAGCGCGTCGAGCGCGTACGCGACCGGGACGGTGAGCAGCGCCGCCCCGCGCAGCAGGTCGGCGCCGATCATCACCGGCCGCTTGCGCCGCCGCTCCACCCACGGCCCGAGCGGCACGGCCAGCAGCGCACCCACCGCCAGACCGCTCGCAGCCAGCGCCGCGACCGCCGCCGGGCCCGCGTCGAGGACGAGGATCGCGATCAGCGGGAACGCGTCGAACGCCAGCCACGTGCCGGCGACGCTGACCGCGTACGCGCTCCACAACCACCCGAAGTCCCGTCCGCCGACCCGTGCCAAGGGCGCGACATGAAAGCGCCCCGGCCGGACGTCGGCGGGTGGCGGCTCAGGCGGTCGCGGTGAGCGCGGCGTCCAGCGCGTCGGTGAGCACCGGCACGTGCTCGGTGGTGAGCGCGAGCGGCGGGCGGATCTTGAGCACGTTCCCGTTCGGGCCGGTCGTCCCGACGAGCACGCCGGCATGGCGCATGCGGTCGCGGACGGCGCGGGCGCGGTCGCGATCGGGCGTGCGCGCCTCGACATCCGAGACGAGCTCGATGCCCCACGCGAGGCCGACCCCGCGCACGTGCCCGACCGCGGCGTGGCGCGCGGCGACCTCGTCGAGCGCGGTGCGCAGCGCGGCGCCGGTCGTGCGGACGCGCTCGAGCACGCGCTCGTCCTCGATGACGTCGAGCACCGCGAGGGCCGCGGCCGCGCTGACCGGGTTGCCGCCGAACGTGCTGAAGAGGGTCGTGCGCCCCACGAGCTCGGAGACGATCGAGCGCTTGGTGATGACCGCGGCGACCGGGTGACCGTTGCCCATCGGCTTGCCGAGCGTGACGAAGTCCGGCACGACGCCCGCGCGGTCGAACGCCCACAGCGCGTCGCCCGTGCGGCCGTGCCCCGACTGCACCTCGTCGGCGATCCACAGGCCGCCCGCCTCGTGCGTCAGCCGCACGAGCTCCTGCACGTAGGCGGCGTCGAGGTCCTCGATCCCGTCGCTGGTGACGAGCCCGTCGAGGATCGACGCGGCGGGCGCCAGGCCGCGCGCCCGGAGCCGCTCGATCGCGGCGCTGAGCGCCGACCCGTCGAGGTGCTCGCCGCGGTAGGAGTCCGGCGCCTCGAACGTCTCGACGTGCGCCGGCCGGCGGCCGTCGAACCAGCCCTCGGGCGACACCGCCGCGATCGCCTCGGTGATGCCGTGGTAGGCGAACGCGGTGCACAGCGCGCCGGTGTTGCCGGTCGCGGCGACGGCCATCCGCCAGGCGAGGTCGTTCGCCTCCGAGCCGGAGTTGACGAAGATCACCGTGTCCAGCTCGGGCGGGCACGTCGCGGTCAGCCGCTCGGCCAGCTCCAGCGCCGCCGGGTGCAGGTACCGCGTGTGCGTGTTGATCTGCCGCGACTGGCGGGCGATCGCCGCGGTGACGCGCGGGTGCGTGTGCCCGACGCACGGCACGTTGTTGTACGCGTCGAGGAACGTGCTCCCGGCCGCGTCGGTGATCCACACGCCCTGCGCGCTGGCGACCTGGATCGGCTCGTCGTAGAAGAGCGGGTCGACCGCGGGCCCGAACGCGGCCGCGCGGCGAGGCGCGAGCGTGGCGTCGGGCGCGGGCGTCGGCGGCGCGCCGAGCCGGCGCACGACCTCGTCCCAGCCGACCGCCTCCATCGTCTCGATGATGCGCAGGCAGCGCGCGTTGTAGCGCTCGGCGAAGACCGGGTCCTCCAGCCCCTGCGCGGCGCGCCACGAGCTGATCGCGATCGTGATCGCGCACCGGGCGGCCCACGCGATGCCGACCGTCGCCAGCTCCGTGTCCTCCAGCGGGACCTCGCGCTGGTAGCCGTCGAGGACGAGTCGCGCGGCGCGGAAGATCTCGTCGCCCTCGCGCCCGCTGAGGACGGAGTCGAGGACCGACGCGAGCTCGGTGATGAGCGCGCTGTGGCTCATGTCGCCGAAGTCGATGATGCCGGTGATGAAGCCGTCGTCGTCGGTGAGCGTGTTGTCGACGCTGAGGTCGGTGTGGACGACCTGCGCGCGCAGCAGCGGCCACACCGGCGTCGCGCGCTCCTCGAACGCGTCGAGCGTGCGGGCGACGGCCGCGCGCGCCTCGTCGGTCGGGATGTCGGGGAGCATCGCGCGGGTCTGCAGCGCGTGCTGGACGTCCCACACCATCGTGCGGTGCGCGCTCGGATGGGTGAACCCGCGCAGCGCACGCCCGAGCCGCGCCGCCGTCGCGCCCCACGCGATCAGCGCCTCGTCGGAGAGGTCGGTCGCCTCGATGCGGCTGTGGCCGGGGAGCACGTCGTAAAGCCGGGCCCAGTGCGGCGTGCCGTCCGCGTCCTGCCACGCCGCGCGCAGCCCCTCGACGCCGTCCGGCCCGCCGGCCGCGCGCCGCGGCATGGCCACGGTCAGCGACGGATCGACCCGCGCGACGTGCACCGCCACGCCGGCCTCCATGTCGAGCACCGCCGGGTCCTCCGACGGGTTCGACACCTTCAGCACCGCGACGCGCTCGCCCTGCGCGCCGGTGAGGAGGAACGTGCGGTCGCGCTCGCTCCCCAGGTCCCGCGCGCCGCTCGCGTCCACGCCGAACGCCGTCCGCGCGATCTCGACGGCGTCAGCTTCCTCCAGGCGCGGGCGCGCGCCCACCATCACGGGATCCATGCCCGCGAGGCTAGAGCGCGGCGGCTGGGCGCACCGGACAAAGATCCACCGGCGCACGCGCCGTTCCGACCCATGACGTCTGTCATGCCGAAGTGGTGACCGGCGGGACTACCGCGGGGCCCGAACCGCCCCCAGCCTGGAGGTATGACCATGAACCCAGGTTCCACCGCCGCGGTCCGCGTCCGCGGCCTGCGCCGGGTCTACGGGCAGGGGGCCACCGCGTATGAGGCGGTGCGGGGCGTCGACCTCCACGTCGAGGCCGGCACGATCACCGCGCTGCTCGGCACGAACGGCGCGGGCAAGACGTCGACGCTCGAGGTGATCGAAGGGCTCGCGCCCGCGACCGCCGGCGAGGTCCGCGTGCTCGGGCTCGACCCGGTCGCCGACCGCGCCGTGCTGCGCCGCCGCACCGGGGTCCTGCTCCAGCGCAGCGGCTTCTCCGGTGACCTCACCGTCCGCGAGACGCTCCAGCTGTGGCGCGGGACGCTCAGCGGCGACGCGCACCCGGTCGACGAGATGCTCGCGCTCCTGTCGCTCGAGCGGCGCGCCGACGTGCGGATGCTCGCGCTGTCCGGCGGCGAGACGCGCCGCGTCGACCTCGCCTGCACGCTGATGGGCAGCCCAGAGCTCGTGATCCTCGACGAGCCGACGACCGGCCTGGATCCTGAGAGCCGGCGCGAGGTCTGGCGCCTGGTCGAAGGGCTGCGCGAGCGCGGCGCGACGGTGCTCCTCACGACGCACTACCTGGAGGAGGCCGAGACGCTCGCCGACCGGCTGGAGATCCTGCACGCCGGGCGCATCGTCCGCTCCGGCACGCCGACCGAGATCGCGCAGGGCCACCCGTCGACGATCAGCTTCGCCGCGGGCCCCGATGTGCCGCGCGACCTCGCCGGCCTCCGCCGCGTCGTGCGCGAGCACGGCCGCACCACGCTGGAGACCGACGCGCTCCAGCGCTCGCTGTCCGACCTGCTCGCGTGGGCGGCGCACCAGGACGTCACGCTCGACGGCCTCGACGCGCGCAGCGCGAGCCTCGAGTCCGTGTTCCTGTCGATCGCGGAGGGCCGCGAGCCCGTCGAGGAAGGAGCGCTCCGATGACGACCCCGAGCCTCTCGCTCCGCCGCACCGCCGGCCTGGCGCGCTGGAACGCGGTGCTGCTCACCCGCAACCGCCTCGCGTTCGTCTACGCGGTCGTGCTCCCGCTGCTGCCGCTCGCGCTGCTGTGGACCGGCGAGCGCGGCTCGGCGTCCGGCGGCGCGAACGCGATCGTCACCGCGTTCCTCGTCATCGCGCTGTTCCCCGTCTACTACAACGTGCTCGCGCAGTTCGTCAGCCGCCGCGACGAGCTCGTGCTCAAGCGGATGCGGACCGGCGAGGCGCGCGACGCCGAGCTGCTCGTCTCGATCGCCCTACCCGGCTGCCTGTGCGCGCTGGTGCTGAGCGCCGCGGCAGTCCCGATCGCGTGGGCGGCCGACCAGCGCCTGCCGGTCAACCCGGTGCTCTACGCGGCGGTCGCCCTGCTCGTGGTCATCATGTTCAGCGCGTTCGCCTACTGGACCGCCGCGTGGACGCGGAGCGCCGAGGCCGCGCAGCTGACGAGCATGCCGATCATCATCCTCGCGTCCATCGGGCCGCTGACGACCACGATCCCCGAGATGTCCGAGCCGCTGCGCGACGTCCTGTCGCTGACGCCCGGCGCCGCGATGGCGGAGCTCGTGCGGATCGGGTGGTTCGGCCTCGACGGCCCGGGCGCGGAGGAGACGACGCTGTCGTTCACCGAGACGTGGTCGGCCGCCGCCGATCCGCTCGCGGTGATCGTCGTGTGGACGTGGCTGGGCGTGACGCTCGCGCGGCGCTCGATGCGGTGGGAGCCGCGCACCTGAGCGCCGTGCGTCGCCGCTGGAACGAGCTCTCCGAGGTCGAGCGCGTCGGGCTGTACACGCGCCAGTCGCTGTACACCCTGGTGTGGGGCTTCAACGCGGGCGTGCTGGTGCTGTCGTTCGGCGAGCTGGACGGCGGCACCGGCTCGGACCTGTACGCGTGGGGCGGCGTCGTCGTCACCGCCCTCGGGTTCGCCGCCATGCTCGCGATCCTCCGCACCGGCCGTCTCCCGATCAGCCGCCTCGCGCCCCTGCTCGTCGCGGCCGCCGCCTACTACGCCGTCGCGGTGACCACGTGGGACGGCGCGCCGCGCGGCGCGGCGGTCACGGCGACGGTCGCGGCCGTCCTGCTGTCGGTCGGCCTGCTGCCGAGCCCCCGCCTCGCGGTCGCGCTCGTGCTCGGCTCGGGCGTGCTCGTCGGGGCGAGCGGCGGCGCGTTCGGCAACGTCGTCGCGGGGCTGATCCTCGGCGGCGCGCTCATCTTCACCACGCGCGCGTCGATGTGGATGCTCCGCATCGTGGAGGAGCTCGACGCCGCGCGCGCCGCGCAGGCGCAGCTCGCGGTGGTGGAGGAGCGGCTGCGCTTCTCGCGCGACGTGCACGACGTGCTCGGGCGGCGGCTGTCGACGATCGCGGTGCAGTCCGAGCTGGCGTCCACGCTGGCCTCGCGCGGGGACGCGGAGGCCGCCGCCGCGCGCATGCTGGACGTGCGCGGCGTGGCGCACGAGGCCCTGCGAGAGGCGCGCGAGCTCGCGCGCGGGTACCGCTCGGTCGACCTGAGCGCCGAGCTGGAGGGCGCGCGCTCGCTGCTGCGCTCGGCCGGCATCGACGTCGCGTTGGACGTCGCCGAGGTGCCGCGCGCGTGGCACGAGGCGGCCGGCTGGGTCGTGCGCGAGAGCGTGACGAACGTCCTGCGCCACTCGCGTGCGACGGCGGTGGAGATCGCCGCCGACGGTGGCCGCCTGGTGATCGCGAACGACGGCGTCACCACCGCGGCTCCGAGCGGCGACGGCTCCGGACTGCGTGGCCTGCGCGAACGGCTGGTGCCCCTCGGCGCGTCGCTCTCCGCGGGGTCGGATGGGCCTGGCCGCTGGTCGGTCGTGGCGACGTTCCCGGCCGCGGGCCCGCTGTCCGCCGCGGAGGCGGGCCGATGATCCGCATCCTGCTGGCCGACGACGAGCACCTGATCCGCACCGCGCTCGCCCAGATGCTCGACTTGGAGGAGGACCTCGAGGTCGTCGCCGAGGCGCCCGACGGCGAGCTGGCCGTGACGATGGCGGTGTCGCGCGCGGTGGATGTCGCGGTGCTCGACCTGCAGATGCCGCGCCTCGACGGGATCGGGGTGGCGGAGCGCCTGGCCGTCGAGCTGCCGTCGTGCGCGTGCGTGATCGTGACGTCGCACGGGCGCCCAGGCCACCTCAAGCGCGCGCTGGCGGTGGGCGTGCGCGGGTTCCTCCCCAAGACGACGTCCGCGGCGACGCTCGCGTCGGTCGTGCGGACCGTGCACGACGGCGGGCGGTTCGTCGACCCTGAGCTGGCCGCGGAGGCGATCGCCGCGGGCGACTCGCCCCTGACCCCGCGCGAGGCCGACGTGCTGGAGCTGGCGGCGACGGGCGCACCCATCGACGAGATCGCCGACCGCGCCTCGCTCTCGCCCGGCACGGTGCGCAACTACCTCTCCAGCGCGATGTCGAAGCTCGGCGCGGCGAACCGCCACGAGGCCGCCGCGACGGCGCGCCGCCTGGGGTGGATCTGACATGCGCGCGCTTGCTCTCGCGGCTTTCGGGGCCCTCGCCGCTCTCGCCACCGGTTGCGGCACGTCCGTGGTCGAGCGCGACGACCTCGAGCGCGAGGTGCAGGAGCGGCTGACCGCGACCGTCGGCCAGCAGGCACCCAAGCCCTCGTGTCCTGATGAGCTGAAGGTCGAGGCGGGCGCGAGCACCCGCTGCACGATGACGTTCCCGGACGGCAGGCTCGGCGTGACGGTGAAGGTCGTGTCGGTCGATGGCGCGAACGCGAAGCTCGACATCCAGGCCGACGAGCGGCTCCAGCGCTAGCGGGCGCGGCGCTCGCGGAGGCGCGTCGCCGCGCCGACCCCGATACGCGAGCATCACCGCGCGCTCGCCGGCAAGGATCGTCTCGACGGTGGGAAGAGAGCGCCATGCGCACGACCTCCCGCGCGATCGCCGCCTGCACGTCGCGCTCGAGCTCGTAGCGACGGCGTGGTGGAGCGCCGTCCACGTTCCCGCGGGAACGTCCCGACGCTTCCGCCGCCGTGCTGGCGAGCGCGTGGCGCTGGGCCCGTTCATCCGGGATGTGCCTGAGGGAACGGGCCCACCGTGCGGCGTGAGCGGCGGCGCCAGAACGACGAAGACGCTGCGCGGCAGGGTCTTCGTCGGCTTCACGAGACGGGAGGGACGGGACGCGAGCCCGCGACCTCCGGCGTGACAGGGCCATTAGGCCCGACGCAGTGGTCCGAAAAAGCCTGCAAACGGCTCATTTCGGAGGTGCCTCCTGGTCATCGTTTTTCGTGAAGCGGCCTTGATCGTACCAGCGCAACAAGCTGCTTTGCAGGGTCGAGATAGGGGGTTGGGAGGCGCATGTCTGGCGGTGTCTTCAGGGCCGGGCGCTGCCCCGTGCGCAGGGCCGTGTCTGCCCCGTGTCTGCCCCGGGCGCCGGCGTGCGGAGGTCATCTACGAAGCGCCTGCAGAGGACGGTCATCTTCCGCGGTGTCCTGAACGGACACCGCGGGCGCGGAGTCGCATGTGCGGCAGAGCCGCACGGCGACACGGCCCACCGGGCCCCCAACCGGTCGCTTCGCTCCACGGCCCCACCCCGCTTGACGCGGGTCCCAGCTTCGCCCCGACGCGCTAGGCGCGCGCCCTTCTAGCCCGGTGGGCCGAACGACGAGCGGCACAGCCGCTCGTGCTTACGGCTACCTGAGCGCGCGGCACTCGCTGCCGGAGGATCCCGCATCCACGGCCACCGCGGAGGACACCCCGTTGTCGATCAAGCGACCGCTCGGCGTCGGGCACGACGATGGCCTCGTCCCGCACCACAAGCGCCCGCCTTGCCTCGCTGTGTGCCCGTTCGGGCTGGTACGCCAGGATTGCGGCTACGTCGCCAGCGCGGAGCACAGAGACCGCGGGTCGAATCGCGACAGAGATATCGTCGACCGCCCCTTCGGCTCAATCCGCCTCGCGCGCATAGGTTCCGCGCGACACCGCTCCGGTGCGGGTGCGTGGCCACGATCTCGTAGCCCTACCGCTGGGCCACGCGGCGAAGTACGAGCGCAGGTTCTCTTCGGTGCGACCACACTCCACGAGCGCCCACCGCAATGAAGGTCGAGCCGTGAACGAGGCCCGCGTTGCACCAACTGGTGCAGCGAAGGCCATCCGCTGAACACCTTCGAGCCTCGCGTCTTTGCATCTGAGAGCGTTCTCCCTCTTCGATCGCAACGCCCTCGATCCCCCATCGACTACATCCGCCAGATCAACGCCTTCACGACCAACCCACACGAGCCTGCTGTACAACGCGCCGCCGCGAGCAGCAGAAACCCGGCGACGGCGAAACCCGGTGACGGCGTCCGCCGTTTCAACCACCCCCAGGGGCCACGCGACGAGGCACCTACGTTCAGCAGCAACGACCCGTGCCGTTCTGGCAGCGGGGAGCGCATTCCGATCGACGGTTCGTCGCGTCGACAGCGCTTCATCTGAACTGGGAGCGATCGGCGGCCTCTAGGATTGTGCGTCTTCGTTTGCTGCCATACGGCTACGTGGCTGTAGACACAGGCGGACTCCTACTCGAACATCCCTGTAAGGCTCCGGCAACAAGCGGACCCCACGTTTCGAGCCCGTGGGAAGTGTCGCTTTAGCACACGCTGAAGCAGAGGGACGTAGACTCGCGACATGCCGCTTCCAGCCCCGCAGCTGCTAGTTGCTCACGCGATCTTGCAGGTGCCTGAGCCTCTCCCCCGGAATCCCGAGCTGGACGAGCGTTTCATTGCGGCCGTTCGACCCGAGTTCCCGAACGTGCTGGCTCGACAGTATCTCCCCCCGGAGGCGCCGCCACAGGTCCCGCACCTCACGCTCGCCAGCTCCTCGTCCCAGCTCGCCGTGTCGACCGTCCAAGCCGACTTCGAGGTCCGCTTCTACGGCAAGTTTCTCGATGATCTAGCGCAGGGTCTCGAGTATGTCGAACGCAAGGTGCTTGCCATCCTCCGCGGCTACGAAGCGATCGGAGCGACCCCGTCGTCGATTGGCCTTGTCGGCAACGCGCATTTCAGCATGTCGGGAGCGGCCGAAGACCCGCTTGAGCATGTGCTCAACACCCATGTTCGGCCAACTCTTCCTAAAGACGATGTGCAGGACGCCCTTCTCAAAGTTGGGTTGAAGGTCCGGGACACGTACTTCGTGAGCATGTCGGTCACGAACTACGAGTCGCGTGTCTTCGAGCGACCCGTGATGCCTGGAATGCAGATGATCACCATCCGGACATGGGACGGCCGGGTCGACGACATTGGCGTCGAATTGAACATCGACGTGAACAACAACCTGGAGGGCCGGGTCCGGCGGGCGGACCCGGAAGTCACGGAAAGCGGCGTCCGCGCTGTCGTGCGCCTGTTCAGCGACGTGGTGACAACAACAGGGCCGCGTTTCGTTGAGACGGGCCAAGTCTCCGTCGCTGACCTAACCGCGAGCTCAAACGTATGAGTTCGCGTTCGCCGATCATCGCGTTCCCCGGCATGGACGAAGCTTTCGTGCGCGCGACCTACTCCGGTGCCACTGAGCTGCCTCCCAGCACCGATCTCGGACCTCGCACGGCTAGCTCAAGCCAGAGGGTCGGGATCTCTCGGTTCGGTAACTTTGCAGCAACCTTTGCCGCGGCGGCCGCCTTCGCGGCACCGGCCGTTCCCAGCCTTCACCGGCGCATACTCTCGGGATCCCAGGGCGGCGGCACCGTTTCCGGGACTTTTGCGTTCGCCTGGGACTTCGACGGAGAGTGGGTCTACTCAGAGGCGCGTATCAGCGATGCCGAGGTAGAGGCGCTTGAGCGCCTCTACGCGCTTTCCCCACTGGCCGAGGGATTGACGCTCGAGCTTCCCGACGCGTAACCCAGGTGTACTCGGACCATTGGAGCCCGGCTTTGCGTCAGGGCGACATTCTCGGACCCATCCACCTGCCGCTCCTCGGGAAGATGCCCCAGAAGGTGATCTCCTCGATCGAATCAGTGGACGCGGAGACGGGCGGAGAGCCGGACACGATGCTCGTGCCAGCTTCCCGCCGCTTCGTCGCCGTAGCGTCGCATGACTGCGAGTTCAACGAGAACAAGCGCGACCGCGTGCTGTTAGCTCGGATTCAGAGCGCTCCCAAGGGGCCGAAATTTGGAGAGGAGCAACTCGCCGAACTGCGCGCCTCTAATGACATCGAGGCGCGCCACGCTGCCGATCTCCCAGTCGCAGGAGTGGACAGTTTTGTGCTCGACCCGTTGCCGGGCCACTTTGACTATCCGCACATCATCGTCTTCACGACCATCACGCCGTATCCGGCAAGAGCCGTCCTGAAGCAGTTGCAGGCCGTTAAACAGGCGGAGCTTCAACATTCCGAACGGCTTCTCCTCAGGCGCAAACTCGCGTGGTTCTTCCTCCGTAGCGAGGAGGACATTGACGAAGGCGAGAAGCGACCGGCCGCAGAAGTGATGCGCGAGTTTCGCGAGAACACCACCTAACCCTGGTCACTCCGTCTGTACGACGGCGACGAGACGGGGGCTGGGTGTGCTCCACGTGGAACATCGCGCACCGTCTTCTCCTACGCGGATTGCGGAGCCCGCCCGCGCACGCCGCCGGCCTTCTTCACGAACGACTCGAGCGCCTCCAGCGCCGCGGCGGTGTGCTCGCCCGTCGCGTGCGCGTACGTACGCGACGTCATGTTGACCTCGGCTCCGCCGGCGCGGAGGGAATGGCCCATGTAGCCCGAGACCTCGACGAGCGGGATGCCTGCGGACAAGAGCCGCGACGAGAAGGTGTGGCGGCAGTCGTAGAGCGAGAAGTTCGCCCCTGACGCTTCGCGGGCCGGCTGCCAGACCGTCCGGTAGAAGTTGCGGTGGCTGATCACCTTCCGCTGCTTCGTCAGGAACATGAAGTCGTGGCTCGGGTGCGGGACGACGTCGTCCACGAGGGCGAGCAGCGTCGGCGGGAACAAGGTCCAGCGGCCGCGGAACTCCTTCTCGGCGATGTGGTGGGTCGTCTTGGTGCCGGTCTCGATCTCGCCGTAGCGGCCGACCGTCTGGTGCACGTAGATCAGGCCGCGCTCGCGGTCGATGTCCTCGCGGCAGAGCGCGAACAGCTCGCCAGGCCGACAGCCCGTCAACAAGGCGGCCCACGGGACGGGCAGGAACTGCGGGTCGAGCGCGGCCATGAACGCGCCGACCTCGTCCGGCGGGATCGAACGCCGGCGGACCGGCGGCTTCTTGGGCTTGAGGCGCGGGTCGCCGAGCTTAACGCGGAAGCCGCGGGCGGGATTCACATCCAACAGCTCGTCGTCGACCGCGTCGGTGAGCATCGCCGAGAACGAGCTGATGATCCCGTCGATCGTCTCCTTGGCGAGGCCCCTGCGGAGGAGGGTGGCTTGCAGCTCCCGCACCGTTGAGCGACGGAGCTCCCGGATCGGGAACCGGCCACGGCGAGGCAGGTGCGGGATGACGTAGTTGTCGATCCGCGCGAGCGCCGAGTCCATGGTGCGCGGCCGACGCGGGAAGCGCTCCGGCCACTCCTCACGGAAGTCCACCACCGTCATGAACTTGCGGCGCTCCTCCGGCGACATCAGGAGGCGCTCGGACTCGCGGGCGATGGCGGCCTGAGCGTCACGCTTGCGCTCGTACCGGCCGAGCTGGCGCACGCGTCCGTCGTACTCGGTCACCCGCGCGAGCCAGAGCCCGGTGCGGCCGCAGCGAACCGGCTGCCTCACGGGCGCACCTCGTTCCGCAGCACGTAGTCCTCGACGTCGGACTGCTGGAACCGGCGGTGGCCGCCGACCTGGAAGCAGCGCAGCCGGCGGGCGGCGACGAGGCGGTCGACGGTGCGCTCGCTGACGCCGAGGTACTGCGCGACGGCGCGCTTGGTCAGGAGCGGCGAGAGGTCATGTTCGTCCATGACACTCACTCGGCGCGGCCGCGGGAGGTGTTGTGCGAGGGCACGGCCAACATCACCGCGTGGTCACCGTTCTGCTCTCCAGCGGTGACCTGCGGCGTCTCAGCCGGCGCGACTTCCACCGGCGAGGGCCCTTGCTTCTTCCTGCAGTTGTCGGGAAAAGACCAACTGCGTCGGACGGGAGCGACGGGACTCGAACCCGCGACCTCCGGCGTGACAGGCCGGCGCTCTAACCAACTGAGCTACGCCCCCGTGAAGCGGCAAGCAGGATAGCGCGCCAGCGTCCGGTCACAAGACCGCAACTCCACACCTGGACGTGCGTTCTGTTCGCGCATGCCCGGAACGGTCCGTCGCGCGCTCGCAGCTGCCCTCGCCGTCGCGGTGGTTCCCGCGACAGCGATCGCTGCCCAGATCGACGGGACGAGCCAGGCCGACCGGCTCACCGGCACGGCGGACGTGGACGTCATCAGCGGCAAGGCCGGGGACGACCGCATCAAGTCCCTCCAGGGCAAGGACGTCGTCTACGGCGACGCCGGCAAGGACGACCTGAACGGCGGCCCTGGCGCCGACACGCTCGACGGCGGGCCGCACGACGACAAGGTCTCCGGCGGGGACGACGGGGACCTGGGCCTCAACGGCGGCGCCGGCAACGACCGGGTCTACGGCGGCGGCGGGGACGACAAGCTCGACGGCGGCCCAGGCAGCGACGACCTCTCAGGCGGCCCCGGCAACGACGCGCTCGACGGCGGGCTCGGCGGGAAGGGCACCGACGGGCTGCTCGGCGGCGACGGCGACGACCGGCTCGAGGGCCGGGACGCGCACGACGTCCTCGTCGGCGGCCGCGGGAGCGACCAGCTGTTCGGCGGTGAGGACGACGACCGGCTGCTCGGCGGCGACGGCGCCGACCGGCTGCTCGGTGGCGAAGGCCCGGACGGGCTGTGGGCGCAGGCGCGCGACGGGCAGCCCGACGAGGTCCACGGCGAGGCGGGCGACGACGCGCTCCACACCCGCGACGGCGCCGCCGACAAGATCACCTGCGGCGACGGCGCCGACACGCTCGAAGCCGACCCGCAGGACGTCATCCTCGACGCCTCCCAGATCAACCCGAACGGCTCGTGCGAGTGGGTCGACCGTGCACCCGCCACCGCCCCGGACACGCAGGAGGCGGCCCGCTAGGGACCGACCGAAGCTCGACAAGCGTCGCCGGCGACAACTCCCTGCCTAGGTCGCCGGCGTCGGCACGCCCGTGACTGTTCGCCGGCCTCCCCTGGCGAAGGGCGTTGCTCCCGCACGAACGGCCCGTCAGCTCCCGCGGCGGGCCGTTCGTCTGCCCGGCCCCACCCGAAGCGCTCAAGCCCAGGACTGGCCAGCCAGCCAAACACTGTGTCAAGATCCGCGGCGATGCCGCTCGCGCCCCCGCCCCCGGTCACCACGAACCCGCTCACCCGGCTCCTCGACGACCTCCGCGCCGAGCGCCGGGCGACCGTCCCGTTCCCGCCCGGCGACACCCGCCCGGACCTCGTCCGCACCAAGCGGTTCGCCACCAACCCGCTCCCCGTCCTCCTCGACGCGTACGAGCGGTACGGACCGGTCTTCACCCTCCGGCTCTTCCACGGCAACGTCGTGTGGATGCTCGGGCCGGAGGCCAACCACTACGTCCTCGTCTCCCACGCCGACAACTTCCGCTGGCGCGACGGCCACTTCAGCGACCTGATCCCGCTCCTCGGCGACGGCCTGCTCACCATCGACGGCGAGTTCCACCGCCGCAGCCGCAAGGCGATGCTCCCGATGTTCCACCGCGACAAGATCGCGGCCTCGGTCACGACCATCGTCGAGGAGGGCACCAGGGCGGTCGACGCCCTCCCGGCGAGCGGCACCATCGACCTCTACGACTGGACCCGCCGCGTCGCCCTGCGCATCGCGATGCGCGCGCTCTTCGGCCTCGACCCCGACGCGGCGAGCCGCCAGCTCGACGCCGCGCACGCGTTCGAGGAGGGGCTCGGGTTCTACTCGAAGGACTACTTCCTGCAGGTCATGCGCGGCCCGGGCACCCCGTTCGCGCGCATGCAGAAGGCGCGCCGGCAGCTGGACCAGCTGATCTTCGACGAGATCCGCACCCGCCGCGCGAGCGACGACGACAGCCGGACCGACCTCCTCTCCCTCCTGCTCGACGCGCGCGACGAGGACGGCGGCCAGCTCGACGACCAGCACATCCGCGACGAGGTCATGACGCTCCTCTTCGCCGGCCACGACACGACGACGTCGACGGTCACGTTCCTCATGTACGAGCTCGACCGCAACCCGGACGTGCGCGCGTGGCTGGTGGAGGAGGTCGACGAGGTCCTCGGACCGGACGGAGAGCTCGAGCGCGAGCACCTCACCGGCACCGCGCTCCCGCGCCTGGAGATGGCGCTCGACGAGACGCTGCGCAAGTACCCGCCCGCGTGGGTCGGCCCGCGCTCGCCCGCCAGGCCGTACACGTTCGCGGGCGTCGAGGTCCCCGGCGGCATCCATGTCAACTACTCGTCGTGGGCGAGCCACCACCTGCCCGACGTCTGGCCCGAGCCGTTCGCGTTCCGCCCCGAGCGCTTCACGCCGGAGAACAAGGCGGCCCTGAGGAAGGGCCAGTACGTCCCGTTCGGCGGTGGCTCGCGCACGTGCATCGGGATGCGGTTCGGGCAGGTCGAGATCCGGGCGCTGAGCGCGCTGCTGCTGCGCCGATGGCGGACCGACGTCGAGCCCGGCTACGAGCTGCGCATCCGCCAGATGCCGACGATCGGCCCGCGCGACGGCCTGCCCGTGCGCCTCGGCCGGCGGTAGGACCGCGAGCCGATCGGTGCGGCGCGCATGCGTTGCACCGGAAAAGGGGAGAGCGGCGCCGTGCCGCGCGCCGCCGCCCCAGACGCCACCCCCGCCCGCCTGACGCTGCCGCCGCTCGCGTGGGTGGGACTGACGCTGTTCGCGCTCGTGATGGTGGGAAGCCTGCTGACGCAGATCGTCCTGCTCGAGGACCAGCGCACCACGGTCGACCGCCAGCTCGCCGTGGCGGCGAAGCAGCTCGACGAGCTCCAGCCGCTGCTGCGCGACGTCCAGCCGCTGGTCGAGGACACGCGCGAGGCGCTGCCGGCAGCCCGGCGGCTCACCCGCGAGACGCTCCCGCTCGTCGAGGCCGCCCAGCCACTGGTGACGGAGCTCGACCGCGCCCGCGCCCCCGAGCAGCTCCAGGCCGCCGGTGCGATGGCCCGCGCCTTCCTCGCCGCCGACGCGCCCGAGGCCCTCAGCCGGGTCGCGCCGCTGGCCACCGACGTCGCGCGCCTCACCGACGAGCTGCTCACCGAGCAGCGCCTGCGCCGTGTCCTCGTGCGCAGCGCCGCGACGTTCGGGGAGGTGCGCGCGCTCCACACCGTCCCGAAGATCACCGAGGCGGCGGAGCTGGCGCCCGAGCAGCTGCGCACGCTGAAGGAGAGCCTGGCCGTGCAGCGCGAGACGCTCGCGCTCGTCCGCGAGGGCGTCATCGGCGTCAACGAGCTGCGTCAGCTCGCCCGCGAGACCCTCACGCAGACGCGGCGAGCCGCCAACTCGGCCGAGAACCTCGATCGCAAGCTCGGTGGATCACTGCCCGTGCGCGGCAGCGGGTAAGGCCCCGGTCATGACCATCGCGATCGTCGCAGCCTTCTGTGTCGTCCTCCTCGTCCTCGCGTTCCTCCTGCCGCGCATGTCGCGGCACGCCGAGCGCGCGGGCAAGGCGCCGATGCACATGGGATCCCGCGGCGCGCACAAGGCGCCAGGGATCGGCCGGTGGCTCGCCAAGCCGTTCGAGTCGGCGAGCAAGATGATGGGCCGCAGCGGGTCGGCCGGCCGCAAGGGTCGTGCCAAGATGCCGCTCTGACCGCGCGCGCCCGTTCCACCCTCTTCCTCGTCGCGGCGGTGCTTGCGGGCACCGCCGCCGGCGAGTCCCACGCCGCGACGCTGGGGGAGTGGGAGCCGGACGTGGCCGCCGCGCGCGCGTACGCGCAGACGCGCCCGGGGAACGTCACGTTCGCCGTGCGCACCGAAGGCCGCTTCTGGGGCCGCCACACCCAGCGCGCGGTGCCGGCCGCCAGCACGCTGAAGGTGATGCTCGCCGCCGCGTACCTGCGCCAGCCGTCGGTCCGCGGCCGCGCGCTGACCGCCCGCGACCGCGCGCTGCTGAGCCCGATGATCCGCCGCAGCGACAACGCGACCGCGACGACGATCTTCCAACGCGTCGGGACAACCGGGCTCCGGGCCGTCGCGCGCGCCGCCGGCATGCAGCGCTTCACCCCCGCGACGCCGATCTGGGGCAACAGCCAGGTCACCGCGCGCGATCTCAGCCGCCTGATGCTGCGCCTCGACAGCGTCGTCCCGGCAAGACATCGCGCGTACGTGCGGACGCTGCTGCGGACGATCACCCCGTCGCAGCGGTGGGGGATCGGGCGGACCACGCCGGACGGCTGGCGCCTGCACTTCAAGGGCGGATGGGGGAGCGGGACCGGCGCCGTCGACCACCAGGCGATCCTCCTCACGCGCGGGGAGCTGCGCGTGGCGATCGCGATCACGACCACCGGCAACGGCTCGCACGCCGCCGGCAAGCAGACGCTGGAGGGCGTCGCGCGCCGGCTCGTGAGGGGGTTGGCGGAGGTCAGCTGACGCGCGGGTCCTCGTGGAGCAGCCGCCGCTCCACCGGCCAGCTCGTCACGCCGTGCACGACGATCGAGGCGATCACGACCACGGCGACGACCCAGAACAGCCGCGTCGCCTCGTCCGCCGCCAGCGCCCCGCTCGCCAGGGCGACCGACACGTAGTAGAGCGAGCCGATCCCGCGCACGCCGAACCACGCGACGAACGCGCGCTCCCGCCCCGTCCTCACCCGTGAGCCCACGAGCGACAGCAGCACCGACGCCGGCCGGATCACGAGCAGCAGCAGCGGCACGAGCAGCCACCCGCTCACCCCCGGCTCGCCCAACCCCTCGAGCGTCACCATCGAGCCGAGCAGCAGGATCAGCGCCAGCTCGCCGAACTTCTCCAGCAGCTCCACCCCGTCGTGCACGCGCCGGTTGACCTCGTGGTCGCGCTCGTAGCGCCGGAACCCGAGCCCGCCCGCGAACGCCGCGAGGAACCCGTAGGCGCCCGCGATCTCCGCGAACCCGTAGAGCAGCAGCACGCAGGCCAGGGCGAGCCAGCCGTCGAGCTCGGTCGCCAGGAAGCGCCGGTCGCGCAGCCGGACCGCCAGCCACGCCAGCGCGAACCCGCCCGCGCCGCCGATCGCGAAGCCCGCCGCGATGCCGTACACGACGTCGCCGAGCAGCCACGACGGCCACCACTCGTCACCGCGCCCCTCGACGATCAGGAGCCCGAGCAGCACGAACGGGAACGCGAGCCCGTCGTTGCCGCCCGCCTCGGCCGTGACCGCGAACCGCGGCTCCGGCTCGTCGCCGGAGTCCTCTCCCGGCGGCCCGATGCCCAGGTCGCCCGCCAGCACCGGATCGGTCGGCGCGAGGATCGCCCCGAGCAGCAGCGCGCCGCCGACCCCGAGACCCATCGCGAGCCCGCCCCACAGCGCGATGGCGAGGATCGTCAGCGGCATCGCGATCAGCAGCAGCCGGTGCACCGTCGTCCACTCGGACGCGCGCAGCGGCCGCTCCACCTTCAGCCCCGCGGAGAAGAGCGCGACGATCACCGCGACCTCCGCGAGGTGCTCGAGCAGCGACGCGTCCTCGATCGGGTGCAGCCAGTCGACGTCGGCGAGGCCGATGACGAGCGCGGCCAGGAGGCCGAGCCCGAGGTAGATGACGCTCGCCGAGAACGCGCGCTCGTGCTGGTGCGAGAGCGCGGCGATCGCGACGAACACCGCCACGCCGACGAAGGCGATCGTCAGCGCGAAGGGCTCCCCGAACGAGAAGCCGGGACCGGCGGCGAGGGGCAAGAGCACCAGGCCCCTCTGCCCACGCAGGCCCGGCCGCTAAGCGTGGGCCGTCACACGCTCCTTCGCCGTCACCGTCGTCACCGGCAGCCCGAGGCCCGCCACCTTCCGCGGCAGGTCGAGGTGCAGCCACTTCGACACCCGCGCCGGGAGCGTCGAGATGATCACCTCGTCGTACCGTCCGGTGTTGACGGCATCCTCGATGGCGGCTAGCGGGTCGGAGCTCCCGATCAGCCCCTCCACCGGCCCGCTCGCCGCCTCTTCGAGCAGCGGGAGCGAGAGCTCGAGCGTCAGGTTCGCCTCCTCGTCGGAGACGTCCTCGGGGTCCGCCAGCCGGGCGATGCCGTGCACCGGCTTGGGGACGAGCAGCGTGAAGGCCACCGCGCCGGCCGCGGCACGCTCCCGCACCGCGTCCAGCAGGGCCGGCGTCGCCGCTGTGCGATGCGCGACGACGAGCACTCGTGCTGTCTGTGACATGACCCGCCCGACGCTAGTGCGCGCCCGCGCCCGGGGTCAAGGCCCCTTCCTCGTCGGCCGTCAACCGCTGGGCGATCCAGATCGGGATGAACGAGAGCAGGATCACGAACACCGCCACGACGTTCACGATCGGCAGCTGGTTGGGGCGCGAGAGGTTGCTGAGGATCCAGATCGGCAGCGTCTGCTCGGGCCCCGCGGTGAACGTCGTGACGATCACCTCGTCGAAGGACAGCGCGAACGCGAGCAGGGCGCCGGCGAGCAGGGCGCTGCGCAGCGCCGGGAAGGTCACCCAGCGGAACGTCTGCCAGCCGGTCGCGCCGAGGTCGGCCGACGCCTCCTCCAGCGAGACGCTCGTCCGCCGCAGGCGCGCGACCGCGTTGTTGTAGACGACCACGATGCAGAAGGTCGCGTGGCCGACGACCACCGTGAAGAGCCCGAGCCCGATGCCGAACGGCTCCAGGAACTCGCGGAACGTCGCGTTGAGCGCCATGCCGGTGACGATGCCCGGCAGGGCGATCGGGAGGATGACGAGGAACGAGATCGTGTCGCGCCCGAAGAAGTCGTACCGCGCGACCGCCATCGCGGCGAGCGTCCCGAGCACGAGCGCGATCGCCGTCGCGCCGAGGCCCGCCTTCACCGACGTCCACAGCGCGTCGCGCGCGCCCGGGTTGTGGATCGCGCGGTCGAACCACTCGAGCGTGAAGCCGGGGATCGGCCACGTCTGGATGCGCGACTCGTTGAACGCGTAGACGATGACGACGATCAGCGGGACGTAGATGAACGCCAGCGTGAGCAGCGTCCCGATCCGCAGCAGGATGCGTGCGCGGCGGCTCAGCTGCATCAGAGGTTCTCGAAGGCGCCCAGCCGCCGCGCGACCAGGAGGTAGACGATCATCACCACGACCGGCACCGTCGCGAACGCCGCGGCGAGCGGCAGGTTGTTCGCGACGCCGACGTTGGCGTAGACGACGTTCCCGATGAACTGCGTCGAGGAGACGAGCTGCGGCGTGATGTAGTCGCCGATCGTCAGCGAGAACGTGAAGATCGAGCCGGCCACCACCGCCGGGAACGCGAGCGGCAGGATCACGCGGCGGAACGTGTGGAAGGCGCCGGCGCCCAGGTCGCTCGACGCGTCGAGCAGCGAGCGCGGGATGCGCTCCAGCCCCGCGTAGATCGGCAGCACCATGAACGGCAGCCACAGGTACGTGAAGACCAGCCACGTCGCCGTGTTGCCGTAGCCCGGGCCGCTCACCCCGAACGGCTCCAGCGCCCAGTTGAGGATGCCCTCCTCGGAGAGCATCGTGCGCCACGCGTAGACCTTCACGAGGTAGCTCGACCACAGCGGCATCAGCACCGCGACGATCAGCAGCCCGCGCACGCGCGGCGACGCGACCTTGGCCATGTAGAACGCGATCGGGAACGCGAGGATCGCGTCGGTGACCGTCACCGCGGCGGCGATCCCCACCGTCCGCAGCACGATCGTCCGGTAGACCTCGCCCTCGGCGATCGTCTCGAAGTTCTGCGTGCCGTAGTCGCGGACGACCTCGGAGGTGAACGGGTCGAGCGCCCAGAACGCCGCGACGAACAGCACCGCGAGCGAGCCGAGGTACGCGACGACGAGCCAGCCGACCGGCCCCGCCAGCAGCAGCGAGAGCCGCAGGCGGGGCCGGCGATGCAGGGTGGTGGCGAGCGAGGCCATCCGTGGCTCCGGCCCGCGACGTCAGCCCTTGACTTCCGTCCAGGCGGCGACCCACTCGGAGTAGTCCTTGCAGACCGCGCCGCGATCGTCACCGCAGTTCTTGGTCGGCGTCGTCCAGAACGCGACCTGGTCGAAGTACGCCTCGTCCTCGGCGTGGAACGTCTCGCAGTGGTCCTTCGCCGCGGTCTCCGCGCACGCCTTGCTGTTGGCGGGCGCCTCCCCGAACCACTCGGCCGCCTGGGCGTTCACCTTCGGGCTGATGATGTGGTCCATCCACATGTACATGCAGTTCGGGTGCTTGGCCTTGGCCGCGATCATCCAGGTGTCCGACCAGCCGGTCGAGCCCTCCTTGGGCAGCGTCGTCTTGATCTTCGCCTTGCCGTCGGCCTCGAGCAGGTTCGCGATCACCTGCCACGTCGTCCCGACGACCGAGTCGCCGTTGTTGAACGCCGCCTGCTGCTTGGTGTAGTCCGACCAGTACTCGCCGATGATCCCGCGCTGCTGCTTGAGCAGGTCGATCGCGGCGGTGAACTGCTTGTCGTCGAGCGCGTACGGGTTCTCGATGCCCAGCTCGGGCTTCGTCGCCTTCAGGTAGAGCGCCGCGTCGGCGATGTAGATCGGCGAGTCGTAGGCGGTGACCTTGCCCTTGTACGGCGAGGCCGTGTCCCAGACGACGCTCCAGGAGTCCGGGTCCTCCTTCACCACCTCGGTGTTCCACATGAGCAGGTTCGCCCCACGCCCGTGCGGCACGCCGTACATCTGGCCGTCGACCGAGTTGTGCGGCTTGTCCTTCAGGCCCTCGAAGACGTCCGCGTAGTTGGGGACGAGGTCGGTGTTGACCGGGGCCACGTCGCCGCCCGCGATGAGGCGGAGCGTCGCGTCGCCGGACGCCGACACGCCGTCGTACTGGCCGGTGCGCATCAGCGTCACCATCTCGTCGGACGTGTTGCCGAGCTTCACGTTGACCTGGCAGCCGGTCTCCTGCTCGAAGCCCGACACCCAGTCGACCTTCGGGTCCGTCGAGCCGTCCTCGACGTAGCCCGCCCAGGCGATCAGGTTGAGCTCGCCCTCGCCGTCGCCGACCGCGGTGGCCGGCTTCAGGCCCTCAGGCGGCTTGACGAGCGCGGTCGACGCGCCGGCGGCCTCACCCGCCGCGGCGCCGTCGCCGCCCTCGTCGTCGTCTCCGCAGCCGACGGCGCCGAGCGCCAAGGCCGCGGTCAGCGCGCACACGGCGCCGATGAACCGATGGTCCTTCACGTGCCCTCCTCCTCCTGTGCTGCGATGGACGACGCCTGCTCCGTGCGCCAGCCCACCATCACCGTCCGGCCGCGCATCTCGAGCGCGTGGGACGAGGTCGTCTCGAGGTTCTGCCGGACGACCTGCAGCCGCTCGCCGCCGGCCAGCTCCACGAGGTACTTCGTGACCATCCCGGCGTAGGCGGTGTCGACGACCGTGCCGCGCTCGACGTGCCAGCCGGGCTCCTCCGGGACCCGCGCACCTCCCTCGTCGAGGAGGTGGACCTTCTCGGGCCGCACGGTGAACCGGCGGCCGTCGCGCTCGAGGACGTTCGACGTGCCGACGAAGCCGGCCACGAACGCGTCCGCGGGATGCTCGTAGACCTCGGACGGCGCGCCCACCTGGACGATCCGGCCCTGGTCGAAGACCGCGAGGCGGTCGCTCATCGTGAGCGCCTCCTCCTGGTCGTGCGTCACGTAGACGAACGTGATGCCGACCTCCATCTGGATGCGCTTCAGCTCGACCTGCATCTCCTGGCGCAGCTTCAGGTCGAGCGCGCCGAGGGGCTCGTCGAGCAGGAGCACGGTCGGGCGGTTGACGATCGCGCGGGCGAGCGCGACGCGCTGGCGCTGGCCGCCGCTCAGCTGGCCGGGCTTGCGGTCGCCGTAGCCGGTCAGGCGGACCATCTCGAGCGCCTCCTGGGCCCGGCGGCGCCGCTCGGGCTTCGGCGTCTTCCTCACCCGCAGGCCGTACTCGACGTTGGCCTGCACGGTCATGTGCGGGAACAGCGCGTAGTCCTGGAAGACCGTGTTGACGTCCCGCAGGAACGGCGGCAGGTCCGCGACGTCCTTGCCCGCGAGCAGCACCTGGCCGGCGTCGGGGAGCTCGAACCCTGCGATGAGGCGCAGCGTCGTCGTCTTGCCCGAGCCCGACGGGCCGAGGAACGTGAAGAACTCGCCGCGGCGGATCGTGAGGTCGATCCCGTCCACGGCGACGACGTCGCCGTAGCGCTTGGTCAGCCCGCGCAGGGCGATGTCGTCCGCCGCGGGGCCGCCCGCGGTCTCGCCGGCAGCGTCCGTCGCCTTCGCCGTCGAAGCCATGTGCGAATCGACGCTAATGCAGCCGGAGGCCGCGAAGCCACCTGCCGCAGCGTCCAACAGTTACGGCGCGAGTTGTCCGCTTCGGCCTACGAGGACCAGAGCGTGAGCGCCGCGGTCCACGTGAAGTTGCGTGTCCCGAGGCCGACGCCGGTGTCGCCGTCGCAGTACTCGCGCTCGCCGGCCTCCTGCGCCGCGTGGATCATCCGCGCACGCAGGGTGGCGGCGGCCTCCTCGCGCCCGTGACGCTCGAGTCCGAGCGCGCACAGCCACGTCATCGACGCCCAGACCGGCCCGCGCCAGTACGAGTCCGGGCGGTAGGCGTCGAGGTCGGACTTCGGCCACGAGCGCACGCCGGTCGGCGCGGCCAGCTCGTCGGGGTCGTCGATCGTGCGGCGGGCCAGCTCGTCGACCGCGCGCTCGGGCAGGCGGGCGCGGAGGAGGTTGAGCGCGGCGCCGGAGCCGTACGGGCCGACCGCCTCGCCGTCGACGAGATCGACCGTCGGCGCGATGCCGTCGGCGTTCGCGCGGTGCTGCAGGGCGCGCTCGACCTTCTCGGCCTGCGCGTACGACAGCTCCGCCACGCGCGTCTCGCCGAGCTGCTCGGCGACGTGCGCGAGGTCGGCGCAGGCGGCCGCGAGGATGCTGGAGATGCCCGGGTCGAGGACGCGGAACGGGCCGTAGCGGGCGAGGCCGCGCTGCGGGCTGTGCGCCTTGCCGATCGCGCGGACGAGCCAGGCGTAGCGGGCGTAGTCCTTGTGCGACGGGCGGTGGTCGATGCCGACCCAACGGGTGTCCTGCCGGAGCGCGGCGACGTCCAGCTCGGGGAGCCGGTTCATCGCGCGGTCCCAGTCGGGCGCGTTGTCGCGGCCGGACTCCCAGGGGTGGATGACGGCGGGCTCGCCGAGCCGGTCGGGGTCGCGGTCGTGCAGCCACCACGCGTGCCAGCGCTCCAGCGGCGCCAGCAGCGCGCGCGCCGCCTCCTCGTCGGGCACGCGCTCGAAGAGGAGCCGCAGGCAGGTCGCGGCGACCGGCGGCTGGGAGATCGCGCTGATACGGCGGCCGTCGTGCGACTCGCGCGCGGGCCACCAGTCGGCGGACGGGAAGTAGTACTGCGGCTGCGGGGAGAACGCGATGTGCGGGATGCAGCCGTCGCGGCCCTGCGCGCCGGTGAGGGAGCGCAGCTCGCGATAGGCGCGGGCGGGGTCGAGCACGGCCCAGCCCAGGGCAGCGAACGCGCTGTCCCAGTTCCACTGGTGCGGGTAGAGGCCGTCCCCGGTCGGTCGCGTGTACCCCGGTGAGTCGACCCAGTTCTGCTCCAGGACCTCGCGAGCGCTCTCGAGGGCGGCCGTCGAGAGCGAGGCCATCGCCGCGGGATTCTGCACGAGTCGGGCCGGCGAGGTCGCCATGCCTCGTTAAGTCGGCCGGCTCAGGCGGTTCCGTACTCGACCTGGCGCGCGTGCAGGAAGGCCCGCCACGTCGCGAGGACGTCGCGGTGCTCGCCGTCCGGCCCCGGCAGGTAGGGGACGAAGCCGGACATCGTCTCCGGGTAGTCGAACGCGGCGTAGACCTGCTCGACGTCGCGCAGCGGATCGGCGCGCTCGGCGCGGTGCTCGTAGAGCCACGCGAGGACGAGGAAGAGCCACTTGTCGCGGATCAGCTCGAAGAGCTGCTCGGGCTCCTTGCGGGCGAGCCGCTCGAGCTTCGCGCGCGGGTGGTCCTTGCCGCGTGCGAACGCCTTGAGGTCGATCACGCGCGCGCCCTTCGAGCGCCGGCGCTGCGTCGCCATCGCCGCCGTCAGCGCGTGCCGGTCGATGAAGCCCGCGTCGTAGCCGAACGCGAGCTCCCGCCACGTGAGCGTGCCGGCGTGGGCTTCGATGAAGTCGAGCGGTATCCGTGCGGTGAGCTGCACCCTGCCGGCCCCTCCCCATGGGCCGCGCCGGATACTGACCGGTGAAGCTGGCGCGCGCGCCGGTTACGCCGCGTTTTGGAGGAAGTCCTCGTGCTGGCGCGTCGCCGCGGCCCACAGGCGCTGCAGCCGGGGCGCGTCGAGCGTGACGCCGAAGACCGCCCGCAGCGTCGTGTCGAGGTCGTCCGCGTCGGCGAGAAGGCGCTTCTCCTTGCCCGCCGGTCCGACGACCGTGAGCGTCCGCGCGCGCAGGCTCGTGATCGTGGTGTCGCCGGGGCGCTGGACGACGAGCGTCTTGACGAAGCTCGACTCGGGGTCGGTCGCCAGGCGCGCGTGGTGCGGGTCGAAGTCGGTCAGCACGCTGGTGGTGCGCTGCATGACGAAGCCGGTGAACGAGCACCACTCGTGGCTCGCCACCCACCACGCGTCCGCGCGCTCCTCCACCTGCCAGGCGAACGGGTCGCCGTAGGTCCCGGGGGCGAGCGGGACGGGATCGAGCGACCCCTCCCCGAGCCCCGCGTCGGCGATGTCGCGGCTGCCGTCCGGGTGCGTGACGACGAGCGCCATGTGGTTCGTCGGGCCGGGCGGGTCGACGCGTGCCTGGTGCATCGCGACGTCGAACCCGAGGCGGGCGAGCAGCGCGTGCAGGACGCAGTTGACCTCGAAGCAGTAGCCGCCGCGGCCGGAGAGGATGCGATGGGCGAGCTGCTGGGGGTCGAGCTTCTCCGTCTCCCCGAGCTGCACCGCGAGCGCCTCGTACGGCACGGTCTCCAGGTACGCGCGATGGACCGCCAGCAGCCCCTCGCGCGTCGGCGGCGGGGGTGCGGTCGGGTCGAGCCCGATGTGGCGCAGGAGCTTGGCCGTCGTGGCGTCGTCCACGACGGCCATTCTCGCACCGGCGCGCCGGCCGGGTCAGCGGCGCGTCTTCGCGGCCGCCTTCTTGGTCGAGCGCTTGGCCTTCGCGCACACGGTCACGCGCTTCTTGCCCTTCTTGCGGACGACGCAGCGCTTGGCGGCCTTGCGCTTCGCGGCCTTCTTCTTCGCGGCCTGCTTCGCCGCGGGCCGGGTGCTCGCGGCCGTGGTCGTCGCCGCGGCGGGCGGCGCGGCGCCGACGGCCGCGGGCGCCGGCTGCGGCGTCGGCGGGGTGACGGGGACCTGCAGGCCACCATCGGCGGGCGGCTCGCCCTCACCGTCGCCGTCGCCTGGGCGGTCCTTCGCGCGCGGGATCGGCGTGTCGCGGTCTGCGGCGATCTTCGCGCCGGTCAGCGGCTCGTCGTAGAAGCGCACCTCGTCGACGATGCCCTGGAACGCCTCGCCGTCCCACTGCGAGCCGCCGATGCGGAGCGGACCGGTCGCGATCGGCGCCGCGGGAGCCGCCGCGCTGACGACCTGCGCGCCGTTGACGTACAGCCGCTGGTTCGTGCCGTCGACCACGTACGCGATGTGGCTCCACTGCCCCAGCGGCAGCACGGCCGAGCTCGGCGCGCTCATCCAGACCTCGCCGCCGACCGAGGTCGGGGTCGGATCGACGTGACCGAACGGCGCACTCCCTGTGGTGTTGTTGGTCGTGTAGGTCTGCCAGGCGACCTCGCCGAGCGCCTGATCGCGCTGGAAGAGCGACTGGTACGGCGTCGCCACACGCGGCTTGACCCACGCGGAGGCCGTGAAGGTCGCGGCGTCGAGCGAGTCCGAGTCGTTCACCACGACCTGGCCCTCGCCCTCGATGCGGATGCCCTTGCCGAAGCGGCCCTCGGTGGTCCACTTCGCGGTGCCGTAGAGGTAGCCGGGGTTCCCGTAGGTCGACGAGTCGTTCGCGACGCCGCCGGCGCCGTCCTCCAGCGAGAGCGCCATCGCGGGCTCGGGCTCCACGCCGCCGATCGGCGTGCCGACGCGCGTGTCGCGGTCGCGCCCGATCTCCTCGACCGACAGCGCGCGGCCGTACACGCGGACCTCGTCGATGAGCCCTTCGAAGCGTGCGACCACTGGTTGAGCGGGAGCGGCGAGGTGCCCCAGGCGGCGTCCCACCGCGCCTGCGCGATCACCGAGCTGTTGTCCCAGTCCGTGCTGCTCCACAGCCCGTACGCGATGCCGTCGCTGCCGAAGTCGTCGGCACGCCGCGTGAGCACCGCCTTCCACGCGTTGCCGCGCGACGGCCGGACCCACGCCGAGATCGTGATGTGCTCGAGGTCGAACTCGGACGCGTTCGGGACGAGGACCTGGTCGTCCCCGCCGAACTGCAGCGCACCGCCGTGCCGCCCGACCTCGCTCCACTGCGCGCCTGTGACCGCCCCGTCGTTGTCGTACGGCGAGCTGTCGCGTGGGACCGACCCCTGCCCCTCGTCGAACCCGAACGCGAGCAGCGGCGCGCCCAAGTCGCGTGGGCGTCACCCACGGCAACCCCACCGACGACCGCCACGGCCACCGCCGTCGAGGTCAGCAGGCGTCGTGCCCGCGATCCCAGCGCATCCAGCATCGTTCCTCCGTCCTCTCTCCTTGTGCCACCGGCGTGTCCGTCAAGCGCGCCGGTCGGTTGTTCTCAGGCTCGTCCTACTCGCTGGCTTCGCACGTCCAGGGAGTCGCATACGCCCTATCGCCACCGGCTCGCCGTACGCGTCCGGCGAACGCGGCCGATCGAGCCAGCCCATCCGGGAGCCGGTGGGTTTCCGCCTTCATCCACAGCGCGCTCGTACCGAACGATGCGGGTATCAGGCTGCCACGACCCGGACGCCAGGAACAGCACCGGAGCCCACGGGTCTCCGCGCAGCTTCATGAGCTCTGGGACACCGTCGGCGACCCCGAGCAGCAGTGCGTCCACCGTCACGTTCGGAACGCCGCCGCTCGAGCTCACCACGTAACCATCCCCGTGCTTTGGACCTGCCCTTCCACGATCGGAATGAACTCCGCGGCATCGACGCCAGCGCGCCGCTCTTCCGTGAAGTCGACGAACAGCATCCACCCATGGTCGAGCGCCATCGAAAGTCCGTCGTCACCGATGCTGACGCTTTCGACCGTGTGCCCGATGAGTTCGCACAGCGCGTCTCGCGAGCCCGGTTCAGGGAACCTCACGCCGACGTCAGGTCCCGTCACGCGCGGATCGGAATACAGCCGAAGGACCGGCCCGTCGAACCACAGCTCGACGTAGTCGCGCACGAACGCCACGGCCGCCAGCTCCCACCCGGGCAGATCGTCGGGGTGTCGCGCGGTCGTCACCATCCCTCGTGCGCCCACGGGTTCTTCTTGCTGATGGTCCGCCCCGTGTACGGATCGACCTTCTGGTCGCTCGCATTTCCGTAGCTGAGACGCCGCTTGTGGCCCTTGCCTTCATCCATGATCCGGACCCTAGTTACGCGCTCGTCCAGGCCATGTCCGCCGCTCCCGCCGCTGTAGATCATCCCAGTCCCTGACGCCGGTGGCGTCGGACCTGACGCTCCCCTGGGCACGACGATTGCGGGACCGCTCTCCGGAGCGATGAAGTCCGGGGCGCGCGGGCAGGCACCGGCGTTGTGGACGAGGACCGGTTCCGCGCCCGCGTAGTACGTGTGCGCGGTGCCGACGGTCATGTTGTAGACCCGGGCACCAGCGCTGCTGTACCGCTCCACCGCCGCGACGCGGGCCCAGGAGCCATCCGCGCGGAGCACGGCATCGCCGGGGTGCACGTTCAGGGCTCGTCTGAGTTCCCAGGAGCTCGTCCTGCTCCGCGGACCGGGTGCTCGCGGCCGCGGTCGTCGCCGCGGCGGGCGGCGCGGCGCCGACGGCCGCGGGCGCCGGCAGCGGCGTCGGCGGGGTGACCGGGACCTGCAGGCCACCATCGGCGGGCGGCTCGCCCTCACCGTCGCCGTCGCCTGGGCGGTCCTTCGCGCGCGGGATCGGCGTGTCGCGGTCTGCGGCGATCTTCGCGCCGCTCAGCGACTCGTCGGAGAAGCGCACCTCGTCGACGATGCCCTGCAACGCCTCGCCGTCCCATTGCGAGCCGCCGATGCGCTCATCCAGACCTCGCCGCCGACCGAGGTCGGGGTCGGATCGACGTGACCGAAGGGCGCACTCGCTGTGGTGCTATTGGTCGTGTAGGTCTGCCAGGCGACCTCGCCGAGCGCCTGATCGCGCCGCAGGAGCGACTGGTACGGCGTTGCCACACGCGGCTTGACCCACGCGGAGGCCGTGATGGTCGCGGCGTCGAGCGAGTCCGGGGCGTTCACCACGACCTGGCCCCGCGCTCGATGCGGATGGCCTTGCCGAAGCGGCCCTCGGTGGTCCATTTTCGCGGTGCCGTAGAGGTGCCGTTGACGTAGATCCGCCAGAACGTGCCGTCGTGCGTCGCGGCGACGTGGGACCACTGGTTGAGCGGGAGCGGCGAGCCGCCCCACGCCGCGTCCCAGCGCGCCTGCGCGATGACCGAGCTGTTCGCCCAGTCGGTGCTGCTCCACAGCCCGTACGCGATGCCGTCGCTGCCGTAGTCGTCGGCGCGCCGCGTGAGCACCGCCTTCCACGCGTTGCCGCGCGACGGCCGGACCCACGCCGAGATCGTGATGTGCTCGAGCTCGAACTCGGACGCGTTCGGGACGACGACCTGGTCGTCCGCGCCGAACTGCAGCGCACCACCGTGCCGCCCGACCTGCTCCACTGCGCGCCGGTGCGTGTCGTACGGCGAGTGTCGCGTGCGACCGACCCCTGCCCCTCGTCGAACCCGAACGCGAGCAGCGGCGCGCCTAAGTCGCGTGGGCGTCACCCACGGCAACCCCACCGACAACCGCCACGGCCACCGCCGTGGAGGTCAGCAGGCGTCATGCCCGCGATCCCAGCGCATCCAGCATCGTTCCTCCGTCCTCTCTCCTTGGGCCACCGGCGCGTCCGTCAAGCGCGCCGGGATCCCTCGTCCCGATCTCCACCACCGTGCAGCGCGTACCACCGGTCGCCCTCGCGAATCCACGAAAAGACGTCGACCGACAACCCCGTTCCATCGCGAAAGGCCTGTCGTACGGCCGCGTGCGGCACTCCGCCCTCCCCCCACAAGGTGTAGCCCTGCTCCGGCAGGAGATACGGGAACTCGACCATCAGCCGGCCGACAGGACTTCTCAGGAGGATCACCTTCGTCGGCGAAGCCGTCGTGCCTGGTGGCTCGTCCTCCCACACCAACCCGAGCCGCTCGACGACGTCAGCGAGGTCACTCAGGACCGCCGCCTCCTCCATCGAGACCTCGAGCCGAGGCCATTGCGCCTGCGGCACCTGCACGAGACCGACGGAACTCATTGGCACTTGCTGACGTTGATCGGAACGCATGCCCAGTCGACCCCGTCAATGGTACGTTCGGTCACGCCGGGGTGCTTCGAGGGTCGCCACTCGACCTGGCCCCGACCCGGAGGGCCGAAGTCGCGCGGCGGGACGTCGGTGGTGAACTCAACGCCGTGCCGGTTCGCCGGTGATCCTTGAGCGGAGAGCACTCGTTAAGCGCCGTGTTCGAGCGCCGTCACGAGTTGGCGCGTTTCCGCTCTGACTGCGAACGAGAACGGGCGATGATCCTGGGAGTCAGCGGCGGCTCGTCACCGCCGCAGCTTCGGCCGAAGCAGGACATGGAGGCCGGAGCCGGGCCGAACTATTCCTCCGTCCCGCTCCGGTCTCCGCTCTTGCGCGCCCGCGCGCGCGGAGGCGCCTGACGGAAGCGAGGACCGCGGGGCGATGGGCGGCCCCGGGCTCGAACCGGGGACCTCACGCTTGTAAGGCGTGCGCTCTGACCAGCTGAGCTAGCCGCCCTTCGGCCGGTCAGGCTACTGCTCGGCCGCGCACGTGCTTGGATCAGGCGCATGGGCAAGCTGGGTGGTGAGGCGTCGATCGAGCTCGACGCGCCGATCGCGGACGTGTGGGCGGTGGTCGAGGCGGTCGAGCGCTCGCCCGAGTGGCAGGACGGGCTCGAGGCGGTCGACGTGCTGGCGCGCGACGGGGACGGGCGCGTGGTGCGCGCGGAGACCGTCAGCGACGCGAAGGTGCGGACGATCCGCTCGACGATGGCGTTCACCTACGACGCGCCGCGGCGGGTCGCGTGGCGGCAGGAGAAGGGCGACCTCAAGTCGGTCGACGGGTCGTGGGAGCTGACCGACCTCGGCGGCGGCCGCACGCGTGCCGTCTACCGGATGGAGGGCGACCCGGGGCGGATGCTCGGGATGCTCATCCGCGGGCCGGTGGAGGAGCGGCTGACGGAGATCCTCGTCGCCGGCCGCCCGCGCGAGCTGGCGGCGCGGCTCGGCGTCGCGGCCGGCTGATGGACCTCGGGCTGGCCGGCCGGCGGGCGCTCGTCACGGGCGCGTCGCGCGGGCTCGGGCGGGGGATCGCGGAGGAGCTGCTGGCCGAGGGCGCGCAGGTGGCGATCTCGTCGCGCGCCCCCGGCGACACCGCCGCGGAGCTGGGCGTCCCGGGCTTCGCGCACTCGTCCGACGACGTCGACGGCGCGGCCGGGCTGGTCGCGGACGTCGAGCGGGCGCTCGGCGGCCCGCTCGATGTGCTCGTCGTCAACACCGGCGGCCCGCCCACGAACCCCGACCCGCTCGGCTTCGCGCGCGACGACTGGGAGGCCGCGTACCGCGCGCTCGTCCTCCACCCGATGGCGCTCGTCGAGGCGGTGCTGCCCGGGATGCGGGAGCGCGGCTGGGGTCGCGTCGTGAACGTCGTCTCGACCGCCGTCCGCGAGCCGATCCCCAACCTCATGCTCTCCCAGACGCACCGCGCAGCGACGCTCGCGGCGTGGAAGACGCTGGCGAGCGAGGTCGCCGCGGACGGCGTCACGGTCAACTCCGTCCTGCCCGGCCGCATCGCGACCGATCGCCTCGCCACCACCCACGGCTCGCTCGAAGTCGCGGAGACGAAGGCGCGCACCGAGGTCCCCGCGGCCCGCCTCGGCACGATCCCCGAGCTCGCCGCCGCAGCCACCTTCCTCTGCTCCGCGCGCGCGAGCTACGTCACGGGCGTCGCGCTGCTGGTCGACGGCGGGCTCACCCGGTCGATCTGAAGTACCCCCAGCGGGGCTCGAACCCGCGATCTCCGCCTTGAAAGGGCGGCGTCCTAACCACTAGACCATGGGGGCCTGTGACCACCAAGCTTAGGTGGTGCGCTGCCGTCCGCCACGCATGCGAACATGTGTTCGTGTCCAAACCGGTCGAGCGAGCAGAGGCCCGGCGCCTCCGGCAGGAGGAAGGTGAGTCCGTCAGGACGATCGCCCGGCGGCTCGGCGTCTCGGTCTCGTCGGTGTCCGCGTGGGTCCGCGACGTTCCGCTCTCCGGCGAGCAGGCCGCCGCCCTTCGCGCACGCGATCCGCGCTACGACGGCAGGGCGCGCGGCGCGGCGAGCACTGCAGCGCGTGCACGTGCGGCGCGCGAGCGGTGGCAGGCGGAAGGCCGCGCCCGCGCGGAGGCCGGCGACGACCCGTTGTTCCTCACCGGGTGCATGCTCCACTGGGCGGAGGGCGCGAAGCGCCGCAACGCCGTCGTGTTCTCGAACAGCGACGTGGAGATGATGCGGCTGTTCGCGCGGTTCCTCCGCGAGTGCTTCGAGGCGTCCGACGAGCAGCTCGCGTTCTCCGTGAACTGCTTCCTCGGGAACGGGCTGGAGCTGGACGAGATCGAGCGGTTCTGGCTCGACGCTCTCGCGCTGCCGCCGTCGTGCCTGCGGGCGGCCACCGTCAACCGCCCGTCGGCGGCGTCACGTCGCAAGGGGCGCGTGCTGCTCCACGGGACGGGGCGGCTCGTGCTGCACTCGACCGCCGCCGCCCAGACGATCTACGGCGCCGTCCAGGCGTACGGCGGGTTCGAGCGGCCGGAGTGGCTGGACTAGGACCGGTGGAGCGCGGTGCCCGTGTCGGCGTCGAAGAGGTGGAGCTTGGCCGGGTCGAGCCAGAGGCGGGCGGTGGCGCCTGCCGTGGCGCGGCTCTCCGCGCTGAGGCGCGCGACGACCTGCGCACCGCCCGGGACCTCGGTCGTGCCCGCGTCGGCGGCGAGCTCGCGCAGCTCGTCGGTCTCCGCGACCTCCGCGGCGGCGAAGTACGCGTAGAGCTCGGAGCCGACGGACTCGACGAGGTCGATCCGCGTCTCGAAGACGTGGCCGGGGCGGTCGCCGGCGAGGGCGGCGTCCTCGAACGCCTCGGGACGCAGGCCCGCGATCACGCGACCCGACGACGCACCGTCCGGGACGCCGGCCGGGAGCGCGACCTCGCCGAAGGGCAGCCGCACGCCGTCGGACGTCAGCGCAGCGGGGAAGAAGTTCATCGCGGGGGACCCGATGAAGCCGGCGACGAACAGGTTGGCCGGGCGCGCGTAGAGCGTCTGCGGCGTGTCGACCTGCTGCAGCACCCCGCCGCGCATGACCGCCACGCGGTCGCCGAGCGTCATCGCCTCCGTCTGGTCGTGCGTGACGTAGACCGTCGTCGTCCCGAGCTGCTGCTGGAGCCGCGCGACCTGCGTGCGCATCTGGACGCGGAGCTTGGCGTCGAGGTTCGACAGCGGCTCGTCCATCAGGAAGGCCTTCGGCTGGCGCACGATCGCGCGGCCCATCGCCACGCGCTGGCGCTGACCGCCCGAGAGGTTCGCGGGCTTGCGGTCCAGGTGCTCGGAGAGGTCGAGCACGCGCGCCGCGTCGACGACCCGGCGCTCCACCTCGCCCTTGTCGACCTTCGCGAGCTTCAGCGCGAAGCCCATGTTCTCCCGCACGGTCATGTGCGGGTAGAGCGCGTACGACTGGAAGACCATCGCGATGTCGCGGTCCTTCGGCGCCCGGTCGTTGACCACCTCGCCGCCGATGACGAGCTCACCGTCGGTGATGTCCTCGAGCCCGGCGATCATCCGCAGGGTCGTCGACTTGCCGCAGCCGGACGGCCCGACGAGGATCATGAACTCGCCGTCGGCGATGTCGAGGTCGAGCGCCTTGACCGCCTCCGAGCCGTCGGCGTAGCGCTTGGACACGCCCCGCAGGTCGATGCCGCTCATGCTGGTGCTGCTCCTTTCCCGGGCCGGAGCACGACCGGCCCGAACAGGCCGGTGGCGCGCTGGCCGCCGAACACGAAGTGCGTCGGGCTGACCGCGTCGAGGTACGGCGCGAGGGTCCCGAGCACGAGGATCTCGATCTCGTTGGCGCCCGCCCGCAGCGCGTCGCCCGCGGCGACGACGTAGGGCGAGCAGACGCGGACGCCGAGCGGGCGCCCGTTGACGGTGACCTCGGCCGTCCCGCGGACGCGCCCGAGGTCGAGCACCGCGCCGGCCGGCGGCGGGCCGTCGAGCGTCAGCGTCGTGCGGTAGCGGACGCCGCCGCTGTACTCGGCGAGGCCCTGCTCCTCCCAGTCGCCGAGCCCGACCGGGCCGGCGCCGACGGTGAAGCGGAGCGGGCCGGCGAGCGCCGCGCCGCCCTCGAAGCCGGGCGCGGTGGCAAGCCGCAGCGTCGCGGCGCGCGGTGGGCTGCCGGGCGGCAGGTCGGCCGGGAGCGGGAGCGCGCGGCCATCGTCGAGCACGAGCGCCGCGTCGCCGTGCGCGTCCGCCTCCACCCGCGTCGTTCCCGGCGGGAGGTCGAGCGGGAGCGCGACGGTGCCCGCGGTCGTGTCCGGGCGCGCGAGCACGACCGGCACGACCGTCCCGTCGTCGACCCCGTCGAGCCACGTCGCGCCTGGCAGCGGGTGCGGCCGCGGGGGGAGGTGGAGCGCGGCCGGGTCGCCGTCCTGGCGGCGGCGCACGACGCACGGCCCGCCGTCGGCGCGCCACTCCGGGCCGGACGCGACGAGCCCGTCCACGAGCACCGCGCCGCCCTCGACCTCGATGGCGACGGTGTTGGCGCCGGGCCGCAGGAGCGCGCGGACGTCGTAGCGCCGCACGCGCGACCAGCCCTGCACCTCGTACGGCTCGAACCCGCCCTGCCGCCCGGCCTCGACGCCGTTGACGCGCACGACCGCGCGGGCCGCCGCGGCGACCTGCAGCGCGGCGTCCTCGGGGACCTCGTCGAGCGCGACGATTGTCGAGAGCGTCGTGCCGCCGCCGATCCACTCGGGCCGCAGGAAGCGCGCGGGGTCGCGGACGACCGCCACGTAGCCGCGCAGCGTCAGCGCCTCGTCGGGCGTCAGGTCGATGTCCAGCAGGTGCGGGCCGGCGCCCAGCGCGACCGGTGCGAGCGCGAGGTAGCCGCGGTCGTCGAGCGCGACGTCCGCGCCGTCGAGCCGGACGCGCTTGGCCGCCGGCGCGCCGACGGCGAGGTGGAGCCCGGGGGCGCCGGCCGCGTCCGCCGGCAGCCGCAGCGCGGTGCGGACGGTGACGGTGGCGCCCGCCGCGACGTCGCCGAGGTCGAACAGCTCCTCGGGCACGCGGCCCTTGGGGCCGAGCGTCGGGCGGTGGATCGGGTCCTTGTGGATGCCGCGCGTGGTGGAGAACGCGAGCGGCCGCCACGCCTCCTCCCCCGCCGCCCGCCACTCGGCGTGGACGCCGAACGTCGCGTGCTCGCCGCCGACCGCCCACCGTTCGACGTCCGCGCGCGGGCCGCCGAAGTCGCCCCAGGCGTCGTCGAGCGTCGGGACGAGCTCGGCCGTCCACGTGGTCCCGAGGTCGACGGGCGTGAAGGGTTCCGCGGGCGGGGCGCCCGCGGCCGCGGGCGGAGGCGGCGAGGCCCCGACAGCGTCCGGGATCACGAGCAGCGCCGCCGGCCCGTCGTCGAACGGCACGACGACCTCGACGCCGTCCTCCACCGGCTCGCATGCCAGCGCGACCGGCTCCCCGTCGAACGCGCCCACGCGCAGCACCGGCCCGTCGACGTCCCGGATGCGCACCCGCATCTCGCGCGCGTACCGCGCCGGGTCGAAGTCGCACGTCACGTCGAGCCACCCGAGGTCCGCCCCGCGCTCGTCGGGCGCGCCGACCGCGACGTCGCTCGCGCGCGGGAAGGTCGCGGTGAGGAAGACGAGCAGCGCCCCGTCGACCGACCGCACGAGCGGCGGCACCGGCGCGGTGACCCGCGGGCGCACGCCCGCGAGGGCGGCGGCGAGGTCGGTGACCGGCGCACCGAGGCGCGCGCGCAGCGCAGCCACCGCGGCATCCGCGTCCGCGTCACCCACGCCGCGCTCCGGCAACGCACCCACGCAGACGACCTCGCCGCCCGCATCGAGCAGCTCCACCAGCCGCCGCGCGGTCGCGCCCTCGAGCACCGTGCACGCCGGCAGCACGACCGCGCGGTACGCCTCGCCCGCGACCCGCAGCCGGCCGTCGTCGCCCACCACCGCCCGCGCGGCCGAGTCGTCGTCGAGCACGTCCGCGTCCAGCCCGAGCTCGTCGAGCGTCCCCGGGACGGTGTGGAACCAGGCCATGTCCCCGGTCAGCTCGACGTACGTGTCCTGCGCGCGGCGCGCCGCGTCGTCCACGCCGTCCAGCGACGTGCCGGCCTGCGCCGTCGCCGTCGGGAAGAGCACCGCGACGTCGCACACGTGGTCGCCCAGCGACAGCGCCGCGCACAGCCGCGCGACGGCCTCGGCGAACACGCGATGGTGGCGCCAGTACGGCTGCCGCCAGTCGGTCGACGGCGGCGCCCACTCCCACCAGCCCTGCTTCGTCGTCGCGTAGACCGCGTGCGGGTCGTACAACGTCGCGCCCGCGCGCAGCCACGGCAGGAGCCAGTCGAAGGTCTCCTCGAGCGTCCCGCCCCAGCCGCTGGAGTGGAACGCCTCGATCCACACGCGCTCGCGCCCGTAGAGGTGCGCGAGCGAGCTGTGCAGCCGCGCGTCGCCGTGGTGGTCCGAGCCCGGCGCCGAGAACCAGCGGTGCGTCCGCGCGTAGTCCGCGTAGAGCCGCACGCCGTCGACCGGCCTCCCGCCGCGCGCGGGGTCCTGCTGGTCGCAGCCGACGAGCAGCCCGTGGCGCTCGTGCCACTCCGCGAGCGGGCGGAAGAACGCGTCCTCGGCCAGCGCCGCGCGCAGCGCGTGGTAGTCGCGGCGCACGCGCCACGCATCCGGTCCGCCGTCGTCGTCGCCCCACAGCGCCAGCACGCGCTCGACGAGCGAGTAGCCGTACCGCTCCGCGAACAGCTCCTCGAACCCCGTCGCCCACGTCGGCAGCGCCGGCAGCTCGTCCTGGAACGACCCCGCGATCACGCCGCCCAGCCGCGATCCCAGCCGCCGCGCGAACTCCCCGTGCACGCCGTCCAGCAGCGCCGCGCACGCGGCACCCGAGAGGTAGTCGAACCCCCACGGCTGGTGGAACACGCGCCACCCGCCGGTCACCGCCAGCTCCACCGCACCGGAAGGCAGCGCATCACCGAGACGCACGCGCCCGAGCCGCCGCCCCGCGAACGCCGGCGACGCATCGACCAGCCGCGCCTGCAGGTCGGCCCCGCTGAACCCGAGCTGGTCGTAGAACCACAGCCGCGCGCCCAGCTCCTCGGCGTCGTCGCACACCCCCTCCAGCAGCTCCCACCACGCCTCGCTCAGGAACGCCGGGTCGTCCGCGTCAGAGCCGAACAGCGGCCCGGAGGGCGCGAGGTTGAGCACGACGAGGTTCGGCACGCCGCCCTCGACCAGCCGCTCCAGCTGCCACCGCAGCCGCGCGCGCGTGAGCGACTCCCCGCTCCACCACCAGATGGCCGTGGGCAGGAAGTCCCGCGGCGGCGCGTCGAGCGCCGCCGCGAGCTCCGGGGGAAGCCCGTTCATCCCTTCAGCCCGGAGGCGAAGCCGCGGATGACGAACCGCTGGAGGATCAGGAAGAGCACGATGATCGGCAGTGCGCCGAGCACCAGGCCCGCGAACACGAGCCCGTAGTCCGAGACGTACTGGCCGACGAACGCGAACACGCGCACCGGCACGGTCTCGCTCCCCGAGCCGCCCAGGTACAGCAGCGGCGTGAAGAAGTCGTTCCAGATGAACACGGCGTTGAGGATCAGCACCGTGCCCGTCACCGGCCGCAGCAGCGGGAAGACCACCTTCGTGAACGCCTGGAAGTGGTTCGCCCCGTCGATCTGCGCCGCGTCCGCGTAGTCGCCGGGCAGCGCGCGGATGAAGCCGGTGTAGAGGAAGACCGTGAACGGCAGCTGGATGCCGGTGTAGAAGACGATGATCGCCTCGTAGCCGCCGAGCAGCCCCGCGTCGCTGACGAGCTTGTACAGCGGGATCATCCCCAGCTGGAACGGCAGCACGATGCCGAGCAGGAACAGGACGTACAGCCCGTAGCTGAGCTTCGTCGCCCGCCGCGCCAGGTAGTACGCCGCCACCGACCCGATCGCGATCAGCAGCAGCACGCTGACCGTCGTGATGATCGTCGAGTTGACCAGCGCCGCACCGAGCGACGCGGACTGCCACGCGTCCGAGAAGTTCCCCAGCGTCGGCGGGTCGGGCAGCGACAGCGGAGCGTTCGCGATCTGCTCGCCGTCCTTGAGCGACAGCGTCACGAGCGCGTAGACGGGGAACAGGAAGCCGATCGCCGCGGCGATCATCACCAGCTCGAGCACGAACGTGCTCCGGCCGTAGCGCAGATGGCTCACAGCGTCACCTCACGCGCACGCAGGTAGCGGATCTGGACGAGCGAGACGGCCGCGACGAACAGCGCGAGCACGAGCGCGATCGCCGTGCTGTAGCCGAGCTCGCCGTAGACGAACGCCTGCTTGTAGAGGACCGTGGACAGCGTCTCGGTCGAGTAGCCGGGGCCGCCGTTGGTGGCGGCGAAGACCTGGTCGAACAGCTTGAGGCCGCCGATCGTCGAGAGCATCACGTTGACCGTGATCGCGGGTCCGAGCAGCGGCCGCGTGACGTACCAGAAGCGCTTCACCGGCCCGGCGCCGTCGAGCATCGCGGCCTCGTGCAGCTCCTTCGGGACGCCCTCCAGGCCGGCGAGGAAGATCACCATCGAGTAGCCGGCGAACTGCCACACCACCATCGCGGCGATCGCCCACAGCGCGATCGACGGGTCGCCCAGCCAGTCCTGCTGCAGCGAGTCCAGCCCGAACCAGCCGAGAACCGCGTTGAGGCCCGCGTCCGGCGCCGGGTTGTAGACGTACTTCCACAGGAACGCGACCATCACCGGGCTGACGACGACCGGCGCGAAGAAGATCACCCGCAGCAGCCCGCGCGTCCGGATGCGGGCGTGGACGCCGAGCGCCAGCAGCAGCCCGATGCCGTTCTGCACCACGACGATCGCGACCGTCAGCAGGAGCGTGTTCTTCAGCGCCCCCAGCGCGCGGTCGTCCTTCACCAGGTCGGTGAAGTTCTCCAGCCCCGTGAACTTCGCGCCCTCGCCGATGCCGCTCCAGTCGGTGAACGCGTAGACGATCCCGGCAAGGCTCGGGTACAGCACGACGAGCGCGTACACGAGCAGCGCCGGCACGATGAAGAGCCGGGGCGGCGCGCTCGCGCCCGAGCCGCGCCGGCGGCGCGCCCAGGGGCGCGCCGCCTTGGTCGCCGCCGGCGTGGCGGCGGAGACGTTCTCGACGCGGCCGCTCACAAGGCCTTCTGGTACGCCTCGTCCATCTTCTTCAACGCGCCCTGCACGTCGGTCTTGCCGCCGAGCAGCTCCTGGACGACCGCGAAGTGCGTGGGCTGCACCTCGGCGTTCGGCCAGCGCTGATCCATGAACGGGTTCGCGCGATCGTCGTTGATGAACGGCAGGAAGCTGTCCAGCGCCGGGTCGATCTTCGACGCGGAGTCGATCTTCAGCGGCACCGCGGCGATCGCCTCGGCCCACTTGTTGATGTTCTCCTGCTTGCCGAGGAACTCGGTGAACGCCTTCGCGGCCTCCACGTTCTTGCCCTTCGCGTTGACGCCGAGCCCGACGACGACGCCCGCGGGGATGCGGACCTGGTCCGCCGGGTCGGTGCCGGGGAACGGGAACATCGACAGGTCGTCGGGGGTCTTGGCCGCCTCGCGGAAGCCGGCGAGCACCGCGGAGACCTGGATGGCCATCGCGGCCTTGCCGCTCGCGACCATCGACGTCTGCTGCTCGAACGTCGTGCCGTTGACGTTCTTGTTGAAGAACCCGCGCTTCTGCAGCTCGAGGTACTTCTCCATCGCCTCGACCCAGCCCGAGTCCGCGAACGTCGCCTTGCCGGCGAGCTGCTGGTCGTCGAAGTCCGGCGTCTTCGCGTAGACCGTCGACGGGACGAGCGCGTAGTTGATCAGCTGCGTGACCCACGGCGTCTGGGCGCCGAGCGCGATCGGGACCTTGCCCTTCGCCTTGATCTTCTCGCACACGTCGAGCAGCTCCGACCACGTCGTCGGCGGCTCGACGCCCGCCTGCCGGAAGACCTTCTTGTTGTAGATCGCGCCGATGACGGTGGAGCCGGCGGAGTAGATGTAGGTCTTGCCGTCCTTCTGGAAGGCGGGCTGGAACGAGGCCGGGATGAGCTTCGTCCACGCCTGGCCGGAGAGGTCCTCGAGCAGGCCGGCCTTCGCGATCTGGGCCATCGACATCGAGCTGCCGTCGCCGGGGTAGACGACGTGCACGTCCGGCGCGTTGCCGGCGCCGAGCTGCGTGCGGACCGACGTCTGGACCTGGTCGGTCGGCGCGTAGGACGCGTTGATCTTCGTGTCCGGCGACGCCTTGGCGTACAGCTTGATCATCTCGTCGAGCGGGATCTTCTGGTCCGCCACGCCGATCATCCGCAGAGACGCGGCGCCGTCGGCGCCGCCACCGCCCGAGTTCGCGCTGCCGCCGCACGCGGCGGCGACTCCCGGCAGCGCCATCAGCGACGCGCCGCCCAGCACCTTCAGGAACTGCGCGCGGCTGGTGCGCCCGTCTTCGAGCAGCCTCTCCCAGTCACCCATCCCTCATCCTCTCCTCGTGGTCGCGGCGCCTGTGCCGCGTGTGGCTCCCGCCGTCCTGGCGGGGTCGTCTGCCGTGAAGCTGTGCCGGCCGCTGCCGACCTCGTGCGGCGGCCCGTCGTGTCCTGGCACGTGGACGGCGGCGGTCGCGCCGGGCGGGATCTCGACGTCGAGCCGCAGCTCGCCGTCCGAGCGCTCCCACCGCACCGCGATCCGCCCCCGGACCGACTCGTACGTCGCCTCGGCCCACGCCAGGTCGCCCGGCCGGGGCCGGATGACGATGCGGCGGTAGGCGACCGAGTCCGGGGCCTGGTCGATGCCGGCCAGGCCGCGGTAGAGCCACTCGCCCACGGAGCCGAGGGCGTAGTGGTTCAGCGAGTTCATCGCCGGCGCCTGGAAGCCGCGCTCGGGCGTGTAGCCGTCCCACCGCTCCCAGATCGTCGTCGCGCCGTGGCGCAGCTGGTGGCGCCACGACGGCGGCGCGACGCGCGCCAGCAGCCGGTGCGCGAGGTCGTCGCGGCCGATCGCGTCGAGCACCGGCGTGAGCAGCGCGACGCCCATGAAGCCCGTCGTCAGGTGGCCGCGCTGCTCGACCTCGGCGGCGAGGTGCGCGGCGGCCTTGGTGCGCAGCTCCGGCGGGAGCAGGTCGTACGCGAGCGCGAGCAGGTAGCCGGTCTGGGTCTCGCCCTGCACGCGGCCGTCGGCGTCGACGAACGTATCGGTGAACGTGGTGCGGATGCGCGCGGCGAGCGTGGCGTAGTGGTGCGCGATGTCGCGCTTGCCCAGCGCCTCCGCCGACCGCGCGGTCAGCTCGGCGCTGTGCGCGAAGTAGGCCGTCGCGAGCACCTCGCGCGGCACGCGCGCGTACGGCTCGGCGAGCCAGTCGCCGAAGTGCGGGCCGACCCTGTGGCGCCACACGAGATCCGGGTTGTGGCGCTCGAGGTAGTCGACCCACGCGCACATGCTCGGCAGCGCCCGCGCGAGCACGCGGTCGTCGCCGTACGTCCGGTACAGGTGCCACGGGATCAGCACGCCCGCGTCGCCCCAGCCCGGCGCGGGCTCGTCGGCGACGCCGGCCAGACGCGGCGCGACGTTGGAGAACGCGCCGTCGGGCCGCTGCGCGTCGCGGACGTCCGCCAGCCACTTCGTGAAGAACGCGGCGACGTCGGCGTTGAGGCACGCGGTGGGGAGGAAGACCTGCGCGTCGGCCGTCCAGCCCAGGCGCTCGTCGCGCTGCGGGCAGTCGGTCGGGACGCTGAGGAAGTTCGAGCGCTGGCCCCAGGCGATCGCGTGCTGGAGCCGGTTGAGCTCCTCGTCGGAGGTGCGCAGCACGCCGGCCCGCGGCGTGTCGCTGTGGAGGACGATCCCGGTGACGTCGCCCGGCTCCAGCTCGGCGAGCCCGTGGACCTCGACGTAGCGGAAGCCGTGGAAGGTGAAGCGCGGCTCGAACGTCTCGGTGTCCGCGCCGCTGGCGATCAGCACGTCGGTCGCCGCCGCCGTGCGGAGGTTGGCCGTGTAGAGCCGGCCGTCCTCGTCGAGCGTCTCCGCGTGGCGCAGGGTGATCGTGGCGCCCCGCTGCGCGCCGCGGACCGTGATGCGCACGCGGCCGGCGAAGTTCTGACCGAGGTCGACGAGGTGCGTGTGGCGGTCGAGGCGCACGACCGTGCGCGCGGGCAGCTCGTGCAGCGCGCGGACCGGCTCGTCGGGCTGGGCGACGAGGAGGCTGGTGTCGGTGTCGAGGACGGTCGCGGGCGTCCAGGCGGCGTCGCCGAAGCCGGGACGGTCCCAGCCGGGCTGCTCGGCGCGCGCGTCGAGGCACTCGCCCATCAGGAGGTCGGCGTAGACGCGCGGGCCGCGGGTGGTGCGCCAGGCGCCGTCGGTGGCGATCACCTCGCGCGTCCCGTCCGCGTGCTCGACGTGCAGCTCGGCGATCAGCTGCGGCGCGCGCCCGTAGTGCCCGCCCGCCTGACGCGCGTCGAACCCGACGAAGCCGCTGAACCAGCCGTCCGCGATCTCCGCCGCGAGCACGTTCTCGCCGGCCTGGAGCAGATCCGTGACGTCGTAGGCCTGGTACTGGACGCGGTGGCGGTAGTCGGTCCAGCCGGGCGCCAGCTCGGCGTCGCCGACCTTGGCGCCGTTGACGTGCAGCGCGTACAGCCCGCGCGCGCTCGCGTACACGCGTGCGGCGACGGGCCTGGCGGCGAGGGAGAACGTGCGGCGCAGCCGCGGGCACGGCTCCAGTCCGTACGCGGGGATCGCGACCACGCCCTCCTCGGGCGGGTCGACGACCGGGACGGCGTCGGGATCGAGGCCGATCCACGCGGCGCTCCACGCGTCGGTGGTCTGCTGGCCGGTCTCGAACCACGAGCGGGACGTCTCCGTGGCGCCGGTGTCATCCTCCACCGTGACGCTCCAGCCGTAGCGGGTCCGGGGAGCGAGCGGAGGGCCGGCGTACACGGCCGCCAGCGCGGAGGAGTCCGCGATGCGGCCGGAGTCCCACGTGCCGTCGACGACGACGCGGAACGCCACCGGGGTCGCCCCGCCGCGCGCCGGGTCCACCCGCCAGGAAAGGCGTGGCTGCGGCTCGTCGATGGCGAGCGGCGTGACCCGGTCTTCGCAGCGGAGGGACGAACATCTCACCATGTTTGAGATATCTATCGCCATCTGCTGTGATCTTGAGAATATGGACCACACCGACGAGGTGTCAAGGACGGGATCCACACGGGCGGCGACGACGCCCGGACGGGCCGCGTACGCCGGCGTGGACATCGGGACCCAGGGCGTGCGCGTCACGCTCGTCGACGAGGCGGGGACGCCGGTCGCCCATGGCGCGGCGCCGCTGCGCAGCACGCGCGGGCCGGGCCGCCGGCACGAGCAGGACGCGGCCGCGTGGTGGCTGGCGACCGTCGCGGCCTGCGCGGAGGCGACCGCCCGCGCGGACGCGAGCGGCGTCCGCGCGCTGGCGATCTGCTCGACGTCCGGGACCATCGTCGCCACCGACGCCGCCGGGCGCCCGCTCGCTCCCGCGCTGATGTACGACGACGCGCGCGGCGCCGAGCACGTCGAACGCGTCGCCGACGCCGGCGCCGAGGTGTGGGCCCGCAACGCGCTCCGGGTGCAGGGCTCGTGGGCGCTCCCGAAGATCCTCTGGCTGCTCGAGCACGTGCCCGGCGCGCGCGACGGCCGGTTCCTGCACTCCGCCGACTTCGTGCTCGCCCGGCTGGCGGGCACCCCCACCGCGACCGACGCGAGCCACGCCCTCAAGACCGGCTACGACGTCGTCTCCGGCCGCTGGCCGGACGAGACGCTGGCGCAGCTGGGCACCTCCTCCGCCCAGCTGCCCGACGTCGTCGCCCCCGGCCGGCCGGTCGGTCGCCTCGCTGCCGCCGCGGCGAAGGCGACCGGCCTGCCCGCCGGGGCAACCCTCGTCGCCGGGATGACCGACGGCTGCGCCGGGCAGATCGCCGCGGGCGCGCTGGCGCCGGGGCAGGGCGTCTCCGTGCTCGGCACGACGCTCGTGCTCAAGGCGGTCAGCGAGGAGCTGCTGCGCGACCCGCACGGCGCGGTGTACTCGCACCGCCACCCCGACGGCGGCTGGCTGCCGGGCGGGGCGTCGAACATCGGCGCCGCCGCGCTCGACGCGGTCTTCCCGCGCGACGAGCTGGCGTCGCTGGACGTGGCCGCGGGCGCGTACGAGCCGGCCGGCGCGGTGACGTACCCGCTGACCGCGCGCGGCGAGCGGTTCCCCTTCTACCGGCCCGACGCCGAGGCGTTCACGCTCGGCGCGGCGGGGTCGCGGGAGGAGCAGTACGCCGCGCTGCTGCAGGGCGTCGCGTTCGTCGAGCGGCTGAGCCTGAGCGCGCTCGCGCTGCTGGGCGCGCCGATCACCGAGCCGCTCGCGCTCACCGGCGGCGCGACGAAGAGCCGCTACTGGTGCCAGCTGCGCGCCGACGTGCTCGGGCGGCCGGTCGAGCTGCCGCGCCACCCCGAGGCCGCGGTCGGGATGGCCGTGCTGGCGGCGATGGACGGCGGGACGCTGCAGGAGACCGCGGCGCGGATGGTCCCGCCGGGGGAGCGGATCGAGCCGCGCGCCGATCGCGTCGCGCCGTTCGACGAGGCCTTCGAGCGGCTGGTCGACGGGCTGCTGCAGCGCGAGTACATCGCGCCCGAGCTCGCCGCGGGGGCGCTGTCCCCCGCATGACCGCCACGACGCTGCTGCTCTCCCGCCACGGCCGGACGGCCTGGAGCGCGCAGGGCCGCTACACGGGCTCGAGCGACGTGCCGCTCGACGAGCAGGGCCGCGCGCAGGCGGTCGAGCTGACCGCGTGGGCGGCCGGTGCCGCGCTCGACGCGGTGTGGTCCTCGCCGCTGCTGCGGGCGCGCGAGACGAGCGCCGGTGCGGCGGCCGCCGCGGGGGTGCCGCTGCAGCTCGACGACCGGCTGCGCGAGATCGACTTCGGCCGCGGCGAAGGGCTGACGAAGGACGAGATGCGGGCGGCGTTCGCCGACGACGTGCGCCGGTTCGAGATCGACCCGGCGGCGTGCCCGCTGCCCGGCGGCGAGGACCCGCGCGCCGCGGTGGCGCGGGTGAGCGAGGGGTTGCGCGAGGCCGCGGCGGCGCACCCCGGCGGGCGCGTGCTCGTGGTCGCGCACAACACGATCCTGCGCCTCGCGCTCTGCAAGCTGCTCGGCATCCCGCTGCGCGAGTACCGGCGACGGCTGCCGGCGCTGAACCACGGCGCGATCACCGAGCTGCACGTCGGCTCCCGCGCGGTCGGCCTCGTCGCGTTGAACGTCCCGCTTGCGAAGGTGCGCTCCCCGAGCGCATACGATCCGCGCTGATGAGCGGGCCACGGAAGGGATCGAGCGCGGACACGCGGCGGCAGGCCATGGCGGAGCACGTCATGCGCGGCGGCTCGGCGACCGTGGCGGATCTCGCCGCGCGGTTCGACGTCAGCGTCATGACCGTGCACCGCGACCTCGACGAGCTCGAGCGCCAGGGACTGGTGCGCAAGTACCGCGGGGGCGCGACGGCGCTGCCGTCGACGGTCTTCGAGAGCAACATCGCGTACCGGCTGTCGGCGAACCAGCCGGAGAAGGACGCGATCGCCGCGCACGTGCTCGGGCTGCTCGAGCCCGGGATGTCGGTGATGCTCGACGACTCGACGACCGCCCTGGCCGTCGCGCGGCGGCTGCACGAGGTCGGGCCGCTGACCGTCGTGACGAACTACCTCGAGGCGATCAAGCTGCTGACCGACCAGCCGGGCATCCGCCTCCTCGCGCTGGGCGGCGAGTACCACGCGTCGCACGACTCGTTCCTCGGCGTCGCCTGCGTCGACGCCATCGAGGCGATGAGCACCGACATCGTGCTCGTCTCGACGTCCGCGGTGTCGGAGCGGTTCGCGTTCCACCAGGAGCAGGAGATCGTCCTGGTGAAGCGGGCGATGCTGCGGGCCGCGCGCAAGCGGGTGCTGCTCATCGACCACACGAAGCTCGACCGGACGGCGCTGCATCGCGTCGCGGAGCTGTCGCTGTTCGACCTCGTCGTGGTGGACGAGGGCGTGCCCGCGGCGGCGCTGGAGCGGCTGCGCGAGCACCACGTGCCGGTCGAGGTCGCGCCGGCCGCGGTCATCTCAGCCTGATTTCACAATTTCACGTGATTTCGCGTTACGTCCGTGATATGACACGGACATGAGCCCGTCACCCCTGCGCGTGGTCGCCGCCGGCGACCGGTTCGTCCGACCACACTCCATCACCGCGGCGCTGCGCGACGCGCTGGCGGAGGAGGTCGACGTCGTCGAGCTGACCGGGCCGTGGCCGATCGAGCCGTTCGGGCCGGTGGCCGAGGTCGACGAGGCGTCGGGCGACGAGGACGAGCTGATCGCGGCGCTCGACGGCGCGTCGGTGGCGGTGACGCAGATGGGGCCGTTCACGGCGCGCGTGCTGGCGGCGGCGCCGGAGCTGCGGCTCGTGGTCGTGACGCGCGGCGGGCCGGTGAACGTGAACGTCGAGGCCGCGACGGCCGCGGGCGTGACGGTGTGCGCGACGCCGGGGCGCAACGCGCCGGCGGCGGCCGAGCTGGCGGTGGCTTTGACGCTGGCGGCGCTGCGGCGGCTGCCGGACGTGCACGCGACCATGCGCGCGGGCGAGTGGCGCTCGGACCTGTACGCGTACGACGTGTGCGGGGCGGAGCTCGACGGGTCGTCGGTGGGGATCGTCGGGTTCGGCGCGATCGGGCGGCGGGTCGCGGCGGTGTTCGCGGCGTTCGGCGCGTCGGTGCTCGTGCACGACCCGTTCGCGTCGGCGGACGACCTGCCGGCGGGCGCGTCGCTCGTCGCGCTCGACGAGCTCCTCACGCGGTCCTCGGTGGTCTCGCTCCACGCGCGGCTGACCGACGAGACGCGCGGGATGATCGGCGCGCGCGAGCTCGCGCTGATGCCGCGCGGATCGGTGCTGGTGAACACGGCTCGCGGCGCGCTGGTCGACGACGACGCGCTGGCCGACGCGCTGGAGTCCGGCTGGCTCGGCGGCGCGGGCCTCGACGTGTACGGGGAGGAGCCGCCCGCCGCCGACGCGCGCCTGCGCCACGCCCCGAACGTCGTCCTCGTCCCGCACCTCGCGGGTGCCACACGCCAGACCGCCGACCGCGCGATCGCGATGGCCGCCGCGGAGGTCGCCCGCTTCCGCCGCGGCGAACCGCTCGCGCACGCGATCAACCCCGCCGCGCTCCGCGCCACCGCCCGCCCGTGACCTTCGCCGCCACCCACCTCGCACCGCCTCCCCACCGATGACCTCCGCCGGCACCTCCTCCCCCCTCCTCGTCGGGCTCGATGTCGGCACCTCCGTGGTGAAGGCCGTCGGGTTCGACGGCGCGGGGGAGGTGCTCGCGGTCGAGTCGGTGCGCAGCGAGGTGCTGCGGCCGGGCGGTGCGCGGGTCGAGCAGGACGCCGAGGCGGTCGTCGCGGGCGTGTTCGCGGTGCTCGCGCGCCTGCTCGCGCGGATGCCCGCGGCGCCGGCCGTGATCGGGGTGACCGGCCAGGGCGACGGGCTGTGGCTCGTCGACGCCGAGGGCAGGGCGGCTGGTCCGGCGCTCTCGTGGATGGACGGGCGTGCGGCCTCGGTCGTTGAGCGGTGGATGGCGGACGGGACGTTCGCGGAGCTGTTCGCGCGGACGGGGAACGCGCCGTTCCCGGGCGCGGGCGCGCCCCTCCTCGCGGCGCTCGACGCCGACGAGCCGGAGCGGCTCGACGCCGCCACGACCGCGGCGCGCTGCAAGGACGTCGTCCTGCAGCGGCTCACCGGCGTCCGCGCGACCGACCCGTCGGACGCGTCGAACCTCTTCACCGACATCCGCACCGGCGTCCGCGACCCCGGCCTCCTCGCGCGTTGCGGCCTCGGCCACCGCGCGTTCCTGCTCCCGCCGGTCCTCCCCGCGCCTGGTGGTCCGCTGCTGGACGAGGCCGCCGCAGCCCTCGCCGCCGCCTCCACCACCTCCGGGCCGCGCGCCGCCGGCGTGCCCGTCGTCGCAGCGCCCTACGACCTGCCCTCCAGCGCGCTCGGCGCTGGCGTGACGGCGCCCGGCGACGGGCTCCTCATCGTCGGCACGACGCTCGCGTGCCAGGTCGTCGCGGACGCGGTCGACACGACCGGCGAAGCCGCTGGCCAGACGCTGCTCACCGGGACGCCGGGCCGCTGGCTCCGCGCGATGCCGGCGATGACCGGGACCGCGGCGCTCGACTGGGTCCTCGGGCTCGCCGGCGCGACCCACGATCAGGTCGACGCGCTCCTCGGCGAGAGCCCCGTCGGCGCGCGGGGTGTGCGGGCGCTCCCCTACCTCTCACCGGCGGGCGAGCGGGCGCCGTTCGTCGAGCCCGCCGCGCGCGGCCGTCTCGACGGCCTCGAGCTCGCGACCTCGCGCGCCGACGTCGTGCGGGCGGTCTGCGAGAGCCTCGCCTTCGCCGCGCGCCACTGCTTCGACGCCGCGGGCCTCACCGGCGAGGTCGCGGTCTGCGGCGGCGGCGCTGGCTCGCGGGCGTGGCTGCAGGTGCTTGCCGACACGCTCCAGCGCCCGCTGCGGGTCGCGCGCGGCCCGCAGGTCGGCGCGCGCGGCGCGGTGCTCGCCGCGGCCGCGGCAAGCGGCATCCCGCTCGACACCGCCGCCTGGACCGCGTCCAGCGAGACGATCGACCCCGACCCGCGCACCGCCGCGGCGATGGAGGACGGCTTCGCGCGCTACGTCGCGGACGTCGCGCGCGCCCGCACGGCGTGGGCGGACGCCCGCCCCGCCGCGACCGTCTGACGCACGCGACTACGCCGCGGCGGCCTGACCCCATCCGGCCTGCGGCGGCGGAGCCGGGAGCACGCCAGCGCGGATCTTCGCCGCGCACGGCGAGCACACGAGCACGCACTCGCGCGCCTGCGCGAACGCGTTGACGAGGCTGTCGCCACCGGCGATCGCGGACGGCTCGAGGATGACCGGGCCATCCTCGTCGCGGCGGAGGAACCGCAGATCCAGCGGGCCGCGCGGGTTGTCGCACGACGCGCATCGCCCACCCGCCGCGCTCACCAAGATGCGGTGCGTCTTGCGCACGCGCCGGACGCCGTCCTCACCGGCGCACGCCACGCACTGCCAGCGCGCCGGCCCACCGCCGACCCGCCCGAGCCGGTGCTCCGCGGCACCGTGCCTGCGGCACTCCATGACCCGCCCCGCCACGCGGAGCGGCGCGTCGACCTGCCGCCGATCGAGAGATGCGAACACGAGCTGCTCCATAAGAACATATGTTCGCCTAGGGTCCGGACGGAACATCCTCGACGCGCCCCTCCGGCTCCTCGAGCCACCCGGTGCCGAGCGGCGGACAGGGCACGAGCCCCGTCTCTATCTCGCCGTGGCAGTTCGCACAGACCAGAACGCACTTGCGCGCCTCGGCCATCGACTTCGCGAGGCCCTTGCCCGACGCCACCGACACGCCGAACTCCTTCGTCGCGGGGTCCACGTGATGGAAGTGGAGGTTCACGAGACACCGGTCGTAGCCACATACGACGCACGAGCCGCCCGCGGCGTCAACCAGCAGCTGCTTCAGCTTGCGATGTCTGCGCGTGACCGACTCGCCCACGCACCGCTTGCATCTCCAGCGCGAGCCGCGAGCACGGTCCTGGAACCACCGATGCTCTATCAGGCCATGCCTCGAGCACTCCATGAGCCGCGCCTTCCCGTCTGCGAGCGACGGACGACCAGCACGGACGAAGAACGGCTTCACCTCATCAGACACGAACGTATGTTCGCATCACGCTCGGACGTATCGGAATCCTGGACTAAGGTGTCTTTGCCCCCGTAGCCAAGCGGTCTAAGGCAGCGCACTTTTAATGCGACTAACTCGAGGGTTCGAATCCCTCCGGGGGCATCAGCGGGACCCGCCTGGCGCGGGTCCCGTGCCGTTCAGCGCGCGGCCGCCGCACCGCCCCGTGACCGCCGGCGGCGGGCGGTCTTGGTGAGCATCTCGTGGAGGAGGTCGATCGAGCGCTCGAGCTCGTCGATCGTGGCCTTCTCGACCGAGCCGATGCCGAGCTGGCGGTTGATCTCGGAGTTGATCTCGGCGTGGGTGCGGCCGTCCATGCGGCGGAGGTTCGAGACGAGCTGGTGGCGCTCCTGGCGGAGCTGAGCGCGCTTCTCGAAGGCGCTCAGCGGCGGCTCGTCCTCCACGGGCGCCGGGTCCGGGACGGCCGAGGGGAACGTCGGCGCGGACGTCACCTTCGGGCCCACGCCCGGCGTCACGCCGAACGCCTCCGCGGCGGCGATCGCGCCCGGCGACAGGCCGGCCGCCGGGTCCTTCTCGGGCTCCGGCTCGCCGAAGCCCACCCCGCCGAACAGGTCCATCTGCGGCGCGACCTCGGCCTTGAGCGGCACGAAGCCCATGTCGGACGGCTCGTTCTCCTCGCGCTGCGCGCGCTCGAGGAGATCGTCGTCGAGCAGGCCCTCTTCCTCGCCGGTCGTCCCGTCATCGGCGGGCCGCAGCGAGTGGCGCAGCTCGCTCTCCAGGTCGGTCGCCAGCGCGCGCAGGCCGCGGTCGGCCGGCAGGAAGACCCACGCGTCCTCGCGCGGGCGCCCGGGGATGACGCGCACGAACCGACCGACGATCTGGCGGAAGATCATCGGCGTCTTGGCCACGGTCGCGTACACGCCCACGCGCAGGCGCGGGATGTCGACGCCCTCGGAGACCATGTTCACCGCGACGATCCACGGCTCGGTCGACCGCCGGAACGCGTCGAGCTTCTTGTGCGCGCCCGCCTCGGTGTGGAGCACGACGGTCGGGACCGTCCCGGTGATCTCCCGCAGCGCCTTGGCCACCGCGCGCGCGTGCGAGGAATCCGCTGTGACGACCAGGCCGCCCGCGTCGGGGTGCCCGTTCAGCCGCTCGTGCATGAGCCGCTCGTGCGCCCCGCGGAGGATCTTCGGCAGGCCGTCGGGCAGCTCGGTGGAGATCGCCGTCCGGTACCGCCGGCCGGCCTCCTTCTTGGTGAGCACCTCGTCGAACGTGGTCTCGATGACGTCGTCGCCCGACTGCCACTGCAGCGTCCCGTCGTACGGCACGAACGTCACGCGCCGGCAGACGCCGTCGCGGATCGCGTCCGCGTACGAGTACGACACGTCCGGCACGCACTCCCCGCCGTCGTACTTCACGCCCGGGATGGCGCTCTGGTCCGACCGGAACGGCGTGCCGGAGAGCAGCAGCCAGCGCGCGGCGGAGCCGAACGCCTGCTTGAAGCCGGCGCCCCAGGCGAGATCCTCGCCCAGGTGGTGCGCCTCGTCGGCGATGATCAGCGTGCCGGGCGAGCAGGTCTTGGCGTACTCGGCGGCGCCGATGGCGACGCGCGCGTACGTGAGGGCGACGCCCTGGAAGTCGCCGGGCGGACGCAGCGTCGGCGCGTCCGGGAGCAGATGGAGGCCGACCCGGGCGGCAGCGCGCGCCCACTGGCGCGTCAGCGGCGACGTCGGGCACACGACCGCCACCCGCTTGATGCGCCCCGCGCGCAGCTCCTGCGCGGCGAAGGTGAGCGAGGGGATCGTCTTGCCCGCACCGGGTGCGGCGGAGATGAGGAAGGAGCCTTCCGACCAGTCGGCCATGGCCTCCAGGGCACGGGCCTGCCAGTCGCGAAGGGTGGGTCCGGGAACCGTCACGAGCGGGCCATGGTCCGATACGGATCGGACGGACCCGCGGGTTTCCCGCAAGGTGCGGGAAGGCGCCGCTACGGCTCAGTAGCCGCCCGCGTCGGAGGACCCGCCGGTGAGGCCGGGCGACGTGTTCGTCGTCGACTGGCCGCCGATCGGCTCCTTCTGCCCCTGGTTCCCGCTCTCCGGGTTCTCGCGGTCGTTGCAGCCCGCCGCCAGCCCCGCGCCGGACGCGCCGAGGACGAACGCGGCGACCGCCGCTGTCAGCTTTCTCGTCGTCACCCCGTGGGGCTACCCAGCCCCACGGGACGACGGACGAAGCTCAATGCTTGAAGTGGCGCTTGCGGGTGAAGACCATCGCCACGCCCGCCTTGTCGGCGGCGGCGATGACCTCCTCGTCGCGGACCGAGCCGCCCGGCTGGATGATCGCGGTGACGCCCGCCTCGATCGCCAGCTCCGGCCCGTCGGCGAACGGGAAGAACGCGTCGGACGCCAGCGCGGCGCCCTCCAGCGAGTCGGCCTGCGACTTCTCCACCGCCAGGCGCACCGAGTCGACGCGCGACATCTGGCCCGCGCCGATGCCGACGGTCGCGAGGTCCTTCGCGAGCACGATCGCGTTCGACTTGACGTGCTTGCAGACCTTCCAGCCGAAGAGCAGCTCACCCCACTCGGCCTCGGTCGGCTGGCGCTGGGTGACGACCTCCATGTCCTCGCGCTCGGCGAGGTCGGCGTCGCGGTCCTGCACGAGCAGGCCACCGAGCACCTGGCGGACGTCGCGCTCCCCCACGAGCGGGACGCGCCGCTCGTTGTCCTCGAGGATGCGCAGGTTCTTCTTCTGCTGGAGCACCTCGAGCGCCGCGTCGTCGAAGCCCGGCGCGAAGATGACCTCCATGAACTGCTGGGAGAGCTTCTCGGCGAAGGCGCGGTCGACCGTGCGGTTGACGACGATGATGCCGCCGAACGCGCTGATCGGGTCGCACGCGTACGCGCGCTCGTAGGCCTCCTGGCCGGTCCGCCCGACCGCCACGCCGCACGGGTTGTTGTGCTTGACGATCACGCACGCCGGCACGCTGAACTCGCGCGCGATGCGGCGGGCGCTGTCGAGGTCGAGCAGGTTGTTGTACGAGAGCTGCTTGCCGTGGTGCTGCTTGACCATCGACAGCACGTGCATGCGCGCGCTGACCTCGGTGTAGTACGCCGCCCGCTGGTGCGGGTTCTCGCCGTACGGGAGGTCGAGCACCTTCTCGAAGGCGCGCACGTAGAGGTCCGGGAAGTCCTCCTCCTTCTCCGCGAACCAGCGCGCGATGGAGGTGTCGTACCGGGCGGTGTAGGCGAAGGCCTCGGCCGCGAGCGACTCGCGCGTCTGGAAGGAGATCGCGCCCTCGCCCATCCGCAGCTCCTCCAGCACCGCGTCGTACGACGCGGGCGAGGTGACGACCGTCGCGTACGCGTGGTTCTTCGCCGCCGCGCGGATCATCGTCGGGCCGCCGATGTCGATGTTCTCGATCACCTCGCCGTCAGACACACCGCGGCGGCCCGCGGTCTGCTCGAACGGGTAGAGGTTCACGCAGACCAGGTCGACCGGCTCGATGCCGTGCTCGCTGAGCGCCTCGGCGTGCGCCGGGGCGTCGCGGACGGCGAGCAGCCCCGCGTAGAGCTTGGGATGGAGGGTCTTGACCCGGCCGTCCATGATCTCGGGGAAGCCGGTGTATTCGTCGATGGCCCGGACGGTCAGCCCGGCCTCGGTCAGCTCCCGGGCCGTCCCGCCCGTGGAGACGAGCTCGACGCCGAGCTCTGCCAGCCCTCGCGCGAAGTCCACCACGCCCGTCTTGTCGGAGACGGACAGCAGGGCGCGCCGCACCTCCACGGGTCCAGGGGCCTGCGCCGGGGCGATCTCAGGATGCGCCACGGCGCGGAGGATATGCGCTCGGGTGTCGGAGAGCCGCGCCACGGGAAGTGGGACGCCATGAGCGAGCGCGAGCAGCCGGACGCCGAGCGGGCGATGGAGCGCGAGGGCGACGAGATGGAGGAGCGGCTCGACGAGGTCGGCGAGCACCTCGACGAGGCCAAGGCGAAGGCCGCCGACCCGCCGATGGAGCCCGACGAGGGCGTCACGGGCGACTGGGAGGGCGAGGCGACCGGCTCGTCGCAGGGCGAGGACGCGAAGGACACGGAAAGCGGAGGGTGACCCTCCACTCCCTAGACTGACGGGTGTGCCGACCGAGTCCCGCCCGCTCCGCGCCGACGCCGCGCGCAACCGCGCGTTGATCGTCGCGGCGGCGCGCGAGCTCTTCGCGGAGAAGGGCATCGGGGTGGGGCTCGAGGAGATCGCGCGCCACGCGGGCGTCGGCATCGGGACGGTCTACCGCCGGTTCCCCGACAAGGAGCAGCTCATCGACGAGCTGTTCGCCGAGCGGATGACCGCCGTCGCCGGCCTGCTCGAGGTCGCCGCGGCGGAGCCCGACGAGCTCGCCGCCGTGCGCGGGATGGTGCACGGCCTGCACGAGCATCTGGCCACCGACCGGGCGCTGCGGGCGCTGCTGCTGGAGGCCGGGCCGGACCGGTTCGCCGAGATCAAGGCGCAGATCCGGCCACTGGCGAGCGTGATCGTCAAGCGCGCGCAGGCGGCCGGGATCGTGCGCGCCGACATCACCGAGAACGACTTCGCGCTGACCGGCGTGATGGTCGGCGCGGTCGCGGACGCGACGCGCCCGGCGCGCCCCGAGGCGTGGCGCCGCTACAGCGAGATCGTCCTGCGCGGGATGTTGACGCCGGCCGCGCAGGCCGAGCTCACCGAGCCGCCCCTCAGCGACGCGGAGACGGACGTCGCGATGACGCGCTTCTAGACGCGCCAGAAGTGGAGGGCGCCCCTCCAGTTGGGTGCTACCGTGCCGATGAAGAAGTTGAGGATCTCCCTCCACTTCCATCTCCGCACCTCTCCGCCGAAGGCCCATGACCGACACGCACCACAACCCGCACCACGAGCGCCGATGGCTCGTGCTGGCCGTCCTGGGCATCGCCCAGCTGATGGTCGTCCTCGACGCGACGATCGTGAACGTCGCCCTGCCCAGCGCCCAGGAGTCGCTCGGGTTCTCTGACGAGAACCGCCAGTGGATCGTCACGGCCTACGCGCTGGCGTTCGGCTCGCTGCTCCTCCTCGGCGGCCGGCTCGGCGATCTCGTCGGCCGCAAGCGCGTCTTCATCGTCGGCCTGGCGGGCTTCGCCGTGGCGTCCGCGATCGGCGGCGCCGCGCAGTCGTTCGAGGTGCTCGTCGCCGCCCGCGCGCTGCAGGGCGTCTTCGGCGCGCTGCTCGCCCCGGCCGCGCTCTCGCTCCTGACCACGACGTTCACCGACCCGGCCGAGCGCGGTAAGGCGTTCGGCGTCTTCGGCGCGATCGCCGGCTCCGGCGCCGCCGTCGGCCTGCTCCTCGGCGGCGTGCTCACCGAGTACCTGTCGTGGCGCTGGGTGATGTTCGTCAACCTCGCGTTCGCGGCGCCCGCGATCTTCGGCGCGCTCGCGCTGATGCACCACGACGTGATCGGCGCGCGTCCGCGCATCGACGTGCCGGGCACGGTCACCGCGACGGTCGGCCTGTTCGCGATCGTCTACGGCTTCTCGCAGGCCGAGCGCACGAGCTGGGGCGACGGCGCGACGATCGGCTTCCTCGTCGCCGGCGTCGTGCTGCTCGTCGCCTTCACCGCGCTCCAGCGCCGCGTCAGCCACCCGCTCCTGCCGCTGCGCGTGCTGCTCGACCGCGACCGCGGCGGCTCCTACCTCGCGATGGGGATCAGCGGCGCCGGCATGTTCGGCGTGTTCCTCTTCCTCACGTTCTTCCTCCAGCAGAACCTCGGCTACACGCCCGTGAAGACCGGCCTCGCGTTCCTGCCGATGTGCTTCGCGATCATGGGCGTCGCGACGTACACGACCACCAGCGTCCTCGGGCGCACCGGCCCCAAGCCGCTGATCACGCTCGGCATGCTGCTCGCCGCGGTCGGCATGGTGCTGCTGACCGGCATCGACGCCGACGTCGCGTACGTGAGCGGCATCCTCCCCGGCATCATGCTGTTCGGCGCCGGGCTCGGCCTGATCTTCGCGCCCGCGATGGCGAGCGCCACGTACGGCGTCCGGTCCGACGACGCGGGCGTCGCGTCGGCGATGGTGAACACCGCGCAGCAGGTCGGCGGCTCGATCGGCACCGCGCTGCTGTCGACGCTCGTCGCGGACGCGATCAGCAGCAAGGTCGAGGGCGTCCAGCCGACGCCGCAGCTGCTGAGCGAGGCGACGATCCACGGCTACACCACCGCGTTCTGGTGGTCGGCCGGGATCTTCCTCGTCGGCGCGGTCGTCTGCGGCGTGGTCCTGCGCGCGGGCGCGCAGGAGCTGGACCCGGACGCGGCGCCGGCCCTGGCGCACTAGCCCCGGAGCCCGTAGCCTCGCCCGCACCGTGGGCGAGGCGATCGGGGCACCCGGGCGGGCCGTGCGGTCGCCGGCGGCGATCACGCTGCTGATGGTGGTGCCGCTCGCGCTGCTCGTCGCGTTCGCGATGGGGCGCGTCGCGGCGCCGGCCGGGCTGCTCGGGCTGGTGTTCGACGAGCCGCGCGACTTCGGGCTGTTCGCGCTCGCGTTCACCGTGGTGACGCTGGTGCTGATGGCGATCCCCGCGGTCGACGCATTCGCCGGGCGGGTCCTCAACCGCGCGCGCGAGCCGACGGCGGCGGAGCGCGCGCGACTGGAGCCGTTGCTCGCCGGCGTGGCGCGCGACGCGGGGATGGACCCCGCGCGGCTGCACCTCGTGGTCCAGGACAGCGAGGGGATCAACGCGGCAGCCGGCGGCGGGCGGCTCCTGTTCGTCACGCGCGGGGCCCTGCGGCTCCCCGACGACACGCTCGCGGCGGTGCTCGCGCACGAGCTCGGCCATCACCGCGACCTCTTCCCCGTCGTCGGCGTCCTGATCTGGTGGGTGCGCCTGCCGACGATGCCGCTGCGGTGGGCGGCCGGCGCGCTGCGGCGCGCGATCGGGCGGCTCGGCGCGCGGCTCGGCCGGCTCGGCGCGCTGCTGGCGGTGCCGCTCCAGCTCCTCGTGCTGATCGTGCAGCTCAACCTGCTGTGGCTCGTCTACGTCGCGGAGCTGCTCGCCGCTTGGCTGTCGCGGCTGAGCGAGCTGCGCGCCGACCGGCACGCGGCGGACTGGGGCTACGCCGCGCCGCTCGCGGACATGCTCGCGTTCTCCGCCGCGCACGAGCCGCCGCAGGGCCGGCTCGCCCGGCTGCTCGACGACCACCCGCCGTCCGCGGACCGCATCGCGGCGCTGGGGGCGCTCACGCCGCTGCCGGCAGCCGCGGGGTGAACGGCAGCACCTCGTCGGCGCCCGGCTGGACGATCAGCGCGCTGCCGATCGGCACCTCCTCCCACACCCCCGGCAGGTCGCCGAGCGGCTCGGAGACGACGACGCGGCACTCGGCGGAGAGGTCGCGGAAGCGCGGGTTGTCGGGGTACATCGCGCGGACCGCGGTGGCGTCGGCGGAGACGAAGAGCGAGTTGACCACGGGCCCGCTCGCGTACCGCGCCGCGTAGACGCGCTCGCCGTCGCTGACCGCGACCGTCATCTGGAGCGGCTCCTCGCTCCCCGCGCGGTGGCCGACGTCCTCGACGAACCCGGCCATCCGCTCAAGCGCACCGATCGGGTCGTCCTGGAGCCCGAACGTGATCGCGAGGTGGAAGAGCAGCTCGGTGTCGGTCGTCCCGACGATGGTGGGGAACAGGTCGGGCCGCACCGCCAGCATCAGCTCGCGCCGCACCTCGTGGTGCTTGTCGATGAACCCGTTGTGCGCGAACAGCCAGCGGCCGTGGCGGAACGGGTGGCAGTTGGACTGCTCCACCGGCGTCCCCGTCGCCGCGCGCACGTGCGCGATGAACAGCGGCGACTCGATCTGGTGCGCGAGCTCGCGCAGGTTGCGGTCACCCCACGCCGGCGTGAAGCTCCGGTACAGGCCGGGCTCGGGCTGCGACCCGTACCACCCCAGCCCGAACCCGTCCGCGTTCGGATGCCCTCCGGCCAGCCGGTCCCGCCGGCTCTGCGCCACGAGCGAGTTCTGCGCCTCGTACAGCAGCGCCTCGGGGCGGATCGGGTTGCCGTAGTACGCGAGCCAGCGACACATGTGGTCGAGTCTCCCGGGCGCCCGCGCGCGCCGCCTCGCCCGGATGGGGTGATCACGCTGTGCGGCGGAGCGACGCGACCAGGCCCGCGCACGCCTCCTCGGCGTCGGCCGTGCGGGCGTGCGGCCGGCGCAGCTGGTCGACGTAGACCGCCACCTCGTCGAGGTCCCAGCGGAGCGCGTACAACGCCAGCGCCGCCGGGTCCGGGCGCCGGCCGCCCGCGGCGACGTACGCGTCGAACGGCCCGCCCTCGCCGGCGACGCCCCAGAGGTCGCGCTCGGGCAGCGCGACGGCCACCGTGTCCCAGTCGACGAGCACCGGCTCCGCCTCCGCGACGAGGACGTTGCCGCGGTGCGGTTCGCCGTGCGTCAGCACCGGGGCCGCGTCGCGGAGCGTGCCGGCGAGCCGCTCGAGGTCGGCCAGCCGCCGGCGCACGGCGTCGGCGTGGCGCGCGAGCGCGGCGTGGGCGTCGGGCGAGAGCGGGCCGGCGTTCCACGGCCGGTCGAGCGCGGCGAGCGCGTCCTCGAGCCGCGGGCGCGTGGCGGGCACGAGCGGCAGGTGCGGCACGCCGGCAGGGGCGGGCGTTGCGTGGAGCCGGGCGAGCACCGCCAGGACGGCGTCGCGGTCACGCGGCGTGTACGGGTCGTCGAACCGGCCCGGCGCGCCGTCGCGTTCGGCGAACACGCTGACGCCGTACCGCGCGCCGAGCGGCAGCACCGTCGCACCGCCGGGCGCGCGTCGCGGCGCCGCGACGAACGTCAGACCGCAGCGCTCGTGCAGCGTGGCCGCCGCGTCCATGGCCGTTCGCAGCCGGTCGAGGCCCGCCGCCGTGTCGCCGCCCGGGTCCTTCGTCGCGAGCTCCGCGACCGTCACGAACCACCGGGCGCCCTTCGCGTCGACCGCGCGCCAGTGGTGGTCGCCGAACCCGACCGGCAGGTGGTCGAGCGTCCGCACGTCGATGCTCCAGGCGTGCAGAGCCGCACGCAGCGTCGACGGGTCGAGGTCGGGCGGTGGCTCGTGCACGGACGTCAGGCTCGACGATAGGCGGCCCCGGATGCGGCTCGTCCGTGCCGGTTCGAACCGCGCGACGGCGCGTCAGGTGATGGTGACCGTGCGGCCAGTCAGCGAGATGCGGCCGGCGGCGAAGAGGCGGACGGCCTCGGGGAGGAGCGTGTGCTCGAGCGGCTGCAGGGCCGCGTGGAGGGCGGAGGCGTCCGCGCCGGGCGGGACGTCGATGGCGCCCTGGAGGATGATCGGGCCGGTGTCGACGCCCTCGTCGACGAAGTGGACGGTGACGCCCGCGACCTTCGCGCCGTAGTCGATCGTCTGCTGGATCGACCCGATGCCGGGGAACGCGGGGAGCAGCGCAGGGTGGACGTTGATGACGCGCTGCGGGAACGCCGCGAGGAACTCAGGCGAGACGAGCTGCATGTAGCCCGCGAGGACGACCAGCTCCACCTCCGCCGCGCGCAGCCACTCCGCGATCGCGAGATCACGCGCGAGGCGCGTGTCGTACTCCGCGCGCGGGAACGTGCCGGTGGCGATGCCGAGGTCGGCCGCGCGGGTGAGGGCGCGCGCGTCCGGCTTGTCCGACGCCACGGCCACCACCTGCGCCTCGCGGCCGTGCACCGTGTCGAGCAGGGCCTGGAGGTTCGTCCCGCTCCCGCTGGCGAGGACCCCGACGCGCAACGCGGCGCTCACGCGACCTCGAGCACCGGGTAGTAGCCGCCCGTCGACCGGATGCGGCCGGCGGTGATGAGCTCGTCCACCCGCTCGAGCACCTCGCCCTGCGCCAGGTGGGCGAACGCGCCGTAGTCGGGGAGCCCGTCGTACGAGTGCTCCATGACCTTCTTCGAGCGGCTGCCGCGCAGGATCTCGACCGCGCGCGTGCGGCCGACCGAGGGCTCCGCGGAGCCGACCACCGCGACGATCGCCTCGTCGAGCGTGCCCGCGCCGCCGCCGCGCGACCCGCCCGGGCGGCGCTGCGGCGTCGGCGGCGCGGCGGGCCGCAGCGACCCGTCGCACACGTCGCAGCACGGCACCTCCGGCGCGGGCTCCCGCGTGTCGCCGAAGTGCGCGAGCAGCGCCGCGCGGCGGCACGACGTCGACTCGACGAAGCCCCACACCGACCGGTACTGCTGCCAGCGGATCCGCTGCGCCTCGCCCGCGAGCGTGCGCGCGTTGGCCTTCGCGCGCGCGTCGAACGTCTGCAGCAGCCGCCCGCGCACGCGGTCGGGCGACGACGGCGCCGGCTGCACCGTGCCGACCCGCGCGAGGATGCCGAGGATCGCCCGCACCTGGTCGTCGGAGCACTCGCCCGTGACGAGCTCCGCCAACTCCAGGTCGTAGCGCCCGGTCTCCGCCGCGGCCGCGCCGATGCGCCGCGCGATCCGCGCGACCTCGGCGTCCGCGATCTCGCCGCGCTGGATGAAGAAGACGTGCAGGCCCTTGTCGCGCCCCTCGGCGAACAGCAGCGCCCGCGACGGCGCCCCGTCGCGGCCCGCGCGGCCGGCCTCCTGGTAGTACGCCTCGACCGACCCCGGCACCGACTCGTGCGCGACCGTCCGCACGTCGGCCTTGTCGACGCCCATGCCGAACGCGTTGGTCGCGACCACGACGTCGACCGACCCGTCCATGAACCGCCGCTGCGTCTCGGCGCGCACGTCGCGCGCGAGGCCCGCGTGGTACGGCAGCACCTCGCAGGACAGCGCGCCGCTCAGCCGCTCGGCCAGCTCCGCCGTCCGCGCCCGCGTGCCCGCGTAGACGATCGCCGGCAGCGCGCCCTCCTCCTGCAGCGCCGCGACCAGCCGCCGCTCCTTGTCCGCGCGCGTCTTGCACGGGACGACCGCGAACGAGAGGTTCGGCCGGTCGAACCCGGTCGAGACGCGCACCGGGTCGTCGAGCCCGAGCCGGGTCGCGATGTCCGCGGCCACCTGCGGCGTGGCGGTCGCCGTCGACGCGACGATCGCCGCCGCGCCCAGCCAGCGCGCGGCGTCGGCCAGGCGGAAGTAGTCGGGGCGGAAGTCGTGGCCCCACTGCGAGACGCAGTGCGCCTCGTCGACGACGAACAGGCCGACCCGCGCGCCCTGGATCTGCTGCAGGAACGCCGGCGACGAGAACCGCTCCGGCGCGATGTAGAGGATCTTGTGCTCGCCCCGCACCGCGCGCGCGACCGTCGCCGTGTTCTCCGCCGCGGACCGCTGCGCGTTGACCAGCCCGACCGCGCCCGGCGCCACGCGCTCGAGCCCTTCGACCTGGTCCTGCATCAGCGACACCAGCGGCGACACGACGATCGTCAGGTCGTCCCGCATCAGCGCCGGCAGCTGGTAGCAGAGCGACTTGCCCGCGCCGGTCGGCATGACGATCAGGACGTCGCGGCCGTCCAACGCGGCCTCGACGGCCTCGCGCTGGCCGGGGCGGAAGTCGGCGAAGCCGTAGAGCTGGTGGAGGGCGGCGGAGGGATCCATCGGGAGGTCGACGACGCTAGCCACCGGCGCGGTCGCCATCGGGCCTCCGAAGGAGAGCTGTGACAGATCCTCCACGAACCTGTGACTGTGCGCGCGCGGTCGGACGGAAACCGGGGCTCAGGCGCGCACGAGGGGCAGCTCGCGCTCGAACGCGAACTTGTCCTTCTCGTCCACCTCGCCGAGCGGGTACTCGCCCGTGAAGCACGCGTCGCAGTGCGTGTCGCGCGACTGCCCGATCGCCTCGTACACGCCCTCCAGCGACAGGTACGCCAGCGAGTCGGTGCCCAGATGGTCGGCGATCTCCTGCACCGTCCGCCCGTGCGCGACCATCTCCTCGCGCGAGGACATGTCGACGCCGTAGTGGCACGGGTGCTTGATCGGCGGCGCGGAGATGCGCATGTGCACCTCGCGCGCGCCCGCGTCGCGCAGCATCTGCACGATCTGGCGCGTCGTGTTGCCGCGGACGATCGAGTCGTCGACGACCACGATCGACTTGCCGCCGACGATCTCCGGCAGCGGGTTGAACTTCATCCGCAGGCCGTGCTTGCGCAGCTCCTGCCCCGGCTGGATGAACGTCCGCGCGACGTAGCGGTTCTTCACCAGGCCGTCGTCCTGCGGGAGCCCGGACGCGCGCGCGAACCCGCGCGCGGCGGGCGTGCCGGAGTCCGGCACCGCGATCACGAGGTCGGCCCCGGGGACCGGCGCGTCGCGCGCGAGGATCTCGCCCATCTTGCCGCGCGCGGCCTGCAGCAGCGTGCCGTTCATGCGCGAGTCGGGGCGGGCGAAGTAGATGTACTCGAAGACGCAGAACGCCTCGCGCGCGCCCTCGACGCCCATCCGCGACTGGATGCCCTTCTCGGTGAGCGAGACGATCTCGCCGGGCCGCACGTCGCGCAGGTGGGTCGCGCCGATGATGTCGAACGCGCAGGTCTCGGACGCGACCACGTAGCGGTCACCGATCTGGCCGATGGAGAGCGGGCGCAGGCCGGCGGGGTCGCGGAACGCGATCACGCGGTCCTTCGTCATCACGACCGTCGAGTAGGCCCCCGAGAGGCGCTGCATCGCGTCGGCGACGGCGTCCTCGAGCCGCTCGGCCGGGTGGTTGGCGAGCATCGCGGCGATGATCTCGGAGTCCGACGTGGAGCTGAACCGGACGCCCTGCCCGCGCAGCTCGCCGTGGAGCTCGACCGCGTTGACGAGGTTGCCGTTGTGCGCCAGCGCGATCTGGTGCTTGTCCGAGCGGTAGACCGGCTGCGTGTTCTCCCACGCGTCCGAGCCCGTCGTCGAGTACCGCGTGTGGCCGATGCCGAGCTCGCCGCCCAGCGTGCGCAGCTTCTGCTCGTCGAAGACCTGGTTGACCAGGCCCCGGTCGCGCAGCGTCATGATGTGGCCGCCGCGATCGCACGAGGCGATGCCCGCGGACTCCTGACCACGGTGCTGCAGGGCGTACAGGGCGAAGTAGGCCAGGCGGGCCACGTCGTGACCGGGAGCGTAGATCCCGAACACGCCGCACTCATCGCGTGGACCGTCACGCAGGGGGTCCATGAGTTGACCGAGGATAGCGACCGCGGCGGCGGCATCCGCGCCGGAAAACCCGCGAGAATGCGGGGTTCCGGCGCGTGCGGGCGCTGCTACGGCAAGAGCGTGGCCAGCGCGGCGTGCGCGGCAGACAGCTCGGCAAGCGGGATCGCGTCGTCCCCGATGGTCAGCGCCTCGCCGCCGACGGTGCCCAGCACGGTCAGCTCGACCCGCTGGCCGAGGCGTTCGATCGCCTCCGCCGAGCCCGACACGACGAACCCGCCGGGGGCCTCGCCGAAGAGCCAGGCCTCGTCGCCGGTCTGCAGGTCGACCGTCGCGCCGACGCCGCCCGCCAGCGCGGACTCGGCGACCGCGACGAGCACGCCGCCCTCGGCCACGTCGTGGGCGCTCGACAGCTCGCCCGCGCGAACCGCCTCGCGGATCGCCTCCTGCGCCGCGCGCACGGCCGCGATGTCGACCGGCGGGAGCCCATCCGGCAGCGCCTCACCGCGGAGCTTGGCCAGCTCGGAGCCCGGCAGCGACGGGCGGAACGGCCCGGCCAGCGCGATGACGTCGGCAGAGCCGGCGGCGAAGCCCGACCGTCCCGCACGCGCGGGATCCGGCAGCTCGCCCACCATCCCGACGACCGGCGTCGGGTAGATCGGCCCGTCCGGCGCCTCGTTGTAGAGCGAGACGTTGCCGCCGACGATCGGCGCGTCGAGCGCGCGACAGGCGTCGCCCAGGCCGCGGACGGCCTCGCTCAGCTGCCACGCGACGTGCGGCTTCTCGGGGTTGCCGAAGTTGAGGTTGTTCGTCGTGCCGAGCGGCTCGGCGCCGACGCACGCGAGGTTCGACGCGCACTCCAGCACGTTGCCGACCGTGCCCCAGTACGGGTCGCACGCGACCTTGCGCCCGGAGCCGTCGATCGCGGTCGCGATCGCGTTCCCGCCCTCGAGCTGGAGCACCGCGGCGTCGGCCTGCTCGGGCCGGCGGACCGTGCGCGACTGCACGAGCCAGTCGTACTGCTGGAACAGCGGCAGCCGCGACGCGATGTTGGGGGAGCCGAGCAGCGCGAGCAGCGTCTCCCGCACCGACTCCCCGCCGTCCAGCACGGCCTCCGGCGCGGGGTAGAGCTGCTCGGACGGCTTCTCGGGGAAGAGGTCGTACAGCGGACAGTCGTCGACCAGCGCCTCGACCGGCATGTCGCCCACGACCTGGCCGCCCGACGTCACGACGACGCGGCGCGTGTCGGTGACGTGGCCGATCGCCGTGCCGTGGACCTCCCACTTCGCGCACAGCGCGAGCACCTCGTCCACCCGAGCCGGCTCGACGACGCAGAGCATCCGCTCCTGCGACTCGGAGACCATGATCTCGAACGGCGCCATGCCCGCCTCGCGCAGCGGGACCTTGTCGACGTCGATCTCGATGCCGACCTCGCCCTTGGACGCCATCTCGGCGGCCGACGAGGTCAGGCCCGCCGCGCCGAGGTCCTGCAGCGACACCAGCAGGCCGGAGCGCAGCAGCTCCAGCGAGCACTCGAGGAGCTTCTTCTCCTCGAACGGATCGCCGACCTGGACCGACGGGCGCTTGGCGCTGTCGTCCTCGCCGAACTCCGCCGACGCCAGCACCGACGCGCCGCCGATGCCGTCGCGGCCGGTGGAAGCGCCGAAGAGCACGAGCACGTTGCCCACGCCCGCGGCCGCGCTGCGGATGAGCGAGTCCGCGTCGGCGATGCCGAGCGCCATCGCGTTGACGAGGCAGTTCTGCTCGTACGGGCCCTCGAAGTAGACCTCGCCGCCCACGGTCGGGACGCCGATCGAGTTGCCGTAGTGGCCGATGCCGCTCACCGCGCCGTCGAGCAGGTACCGCGAGCGGGCGGAGGACGGCTCGCCGAAGCGCAGCGAGTCGAGCACCGCGATCGGCCGCGCGCCGATGGCGAAGATGTCGCGCAGGATGCCGCCGACGCCGGTCGCGGCGCCCTGGAACGGCTCCACCGCGGAGGGGTGGTTGTGCGACTCGACCTTGAACGCGATCGCCGTGCCGTTGCCGACGTCGACCGCGCCCGCGTTCTCGCCCGGGCCCATCAGGACCTTCGGCCCCTTGGTCGGGAGCGTGCCGAGCAGCTTCTTGGAGTGCTTGTAGGAGCAGTGCTCGCTCCACAGCAGCGAGAACATCGCCAGCTCGACGTCGTTCGGCTCGCGCCCGAGCTTCTCGATGATCAGCGCGTACTCGTCGCGCGTGAGGCCGAGGGCGACGGCGTCCTCGACGGTGGGGAGGGTCGTGGCGTCAGACAAGGACGCGCGCCATCGACTCGAAGATCCGCAGGCCGTCGGTCGAGCCCGTCAGCGGATCGACCGCGTGCTCGGGGTGCGGCATCAGGCCGAACACGTTGCCGGCCTCGTTGGCGACGCCGGCGATGTCGTTCGTGGAGCCGTTCGGGTTGCCGTCGTGCGCGTACCGCAGCACGACCCGCACCTCGTCCACCTGCTCCTCCGGCACGAAGTAGCGGCCGCTCATGTGCTTGGCCGGGATGGAGAGCCGGTCGCCGACCGACAGGCCCTGCGTGAAGCGCGTGTCGGCGTCGACGACCTCGAGGTTCACCTGGCGGCAGATGAAGCGCAGGCCGACGTTGGGGAGCAGCGCGCCGGGCAGGAGCCCCGCCTCGCACAGCACCTGGAAGCCGTTGCAGATGCCGAGCACCGTGCCGCCGCTCTCGGCGAACTCGATGACCGACTCCATCACCGGCGAGAAGCGCGCGATCGCGCCCGCGCGCAGGTAGTCGCCGTAGGAGAACCCGCCCGGGACGACGACCGCATCGACGCCCTGCAGGTCGCGGTCGCCGTGCCACAGCGCGACGACGTCGACACCATCGACGCGCGCGCAGGCGAGCTGCGCGTCGACGTCGTCGCAGGTGCCGGGGAACGTGATGACGCCGAACTTCGCGCTCACGCGACGATCTCGTAGTCCTCGACGAGCGGGTTCGCGAGGAGCTTCTGGCACATCGCGTCCACGGCCGAGGCGTCCTCGACGTCCAGCTCGATCAGGCGCCCGACGTGGACGTTCGACACGCCCTCGAAGCCGAGCGCAGGCAGGGCGCGCTCGACGGCGACGCCCTGCGGATCGAGGATGCCCTCCTTGGGGCGGACGAGCACGCGGACGCGCGGCATGGGCTAGGCCTCCTCGGACGCGCCGGTGCGCGCCAGCCAGTCGGCGAACGGCTCACCGGTGATCTTCTCGTAGGCCTCGACGTAGCGGTCGCGGGTGCCGCGCGCGATGTCGTCGGGGATCTCCGGCGCCGGCGGGTTCTTGTCCCAGCCGGTCTGCGAGGCCCAGTCGCGCACGTACTGCTTGTCGAAGCTCGGCTGGCCGCGGCCCGGCGCGTAGCCGTCGACCGGCCAGAAGCGCGAGGAGTCCGGCGTCAGGACCTCGTCGCCAATGGTCAGCTGGCCGTGCTCGTCGAGGCCGAACTCGAACTTCGTGTCGGCCAGGATGACCCCGCGCTCGCGCGCGTGGTCCGCGGCGAACTGGTAGAGCGAGATCGAGATGTCGCGCAGCTTGCCGGCCAAGTCGGCGTCGCCGACGAGCTCGGTCGCCTGGTCGAAGTCGATCGCCTCGTCGTGGCCGACCTCGGCCTTCGTCGAGGGCGTGAAGATCGGCGTCGGGAGCCGCTCGGACTCCTGCAGGCCGGGCGGCAGCTCGATGCCCGAGACCTTGCCGGTGGCCTGGTAGTCCTTCCAACCCGAGCCGGTGATGTAGCCGCGGACGACGCACTCGACCGGCAGCATCTTGAGCTTGCGCACGACGACCGCGCGGCCGCGGACCTCGTCCGGCACGCCGTCGGTGGCCGAGAGGAAGTGGTTCGGGACGATGTGCCCCGTCTTGGCGAACCAGAAGGCGGAGAGCCCGGTGAGCACCTTGCCCTTGTCCGGGATGCCGTTCGGGTGCACCACGTCGTACGTGGAGATGCGATCGGAGGCGACCATGAGCAGCCGGTCGCCCAGGTCGTACATCTCACGGACCTTCCCGGACGCGATGAGCGGGAGGTCGGCGAGAGCGGTCGTCATGCGGAGGAAGCTAGCAACCGCCTCGGCGGGCGCAGCGCCCCGCTGCGCCTAGTAGCCGGGCAGCGCCGGCACGTCGTCCGGCCGGTCGCCGATCCGCCGCGCGGCGCTCGTCGTCGAGCCCAGCGGCCGCAGCTCCCCGGCCCGGCCCATGCCGACCGCCGGCATGTTCCCGTAGATCGTCTCGTACGCCCCGGCCTCGACCTTGTACGTCTCGTGCCAGATGCCCACGTTGCCGTTGTCGCGCGTGCGGCGGTTGAACTCGGTCCACGCGGGCAGGTGGTTCGCGTCGCGCGCCCGCGCGTAGGCCTCCAGCGCGTCGAACGAGCGCCAGTACTGGAGGACCGCCGGGCCGCCGAACATGATCGCCTTCTCGGAACCCAGGCAGCCGAGCTCCGGCTGGTCCTCCAGCTCCTTGAGCATCGGCGGCATCGCACGCGCCACCGGCAGCCAGTCGCGGACCTTCAGCGGCTTGGTGATCCGCATCCCCAGGGCGAACACGACGAAGTCGCCGTCGAGCGTCGCCGAGAACCTTCCCTTGTGGATGTGAGTGAACACTCCGTCACCTTACGCCTTCTGTGTCGATCGTTGCAAGCCGGTACGCCTCGACCGGCTCCCGCTTGCCCTTCACCGCCACCGGCGCGAGCCGCTCGGCTCCCGCGCCCGTGAGCCCGTCGAGCCGCGCCAGCGTCCCGGCGCCGACCACGACCTCGCCGACGCCCGCGACGCCCTCCAGCCGCGCGGCGACGTTGACGGTGTCGCCGACGACGGTGTACGAACGGCCGGCGCCCGCGCCGAGGACGCCCACGACCGCCTCGCCGCTGTTCACCCCGCAGCGGAACCGCGGCCACTCCGGGTGCTCGCTCGCCAGCGGCGCGACCGCCGCCTGCAGCTCGTGCGCGGCCGCGACCGCGTGCGCCGCGTGGTCGGGCTGGTCGCCGCGCGTGTTGAACGTCGCCATCACCGCGTCGCCCATCAGCCGGTCGATCTCCGCGCCGCGGCGCTGGAGCGCGGGCAGCGCGGCCTCGAACGTCGCGTTGAGCATCGCGCTCACCTGCACCGGGTCGCGCCCGTCGGCGAAGGTGGTGAACCCGGCGAGGTCGGCGAACAGCACGCTCACCTCGCGCACGCCGCACGAGGTGTCGTCGAGGTAGAGGTCGCTGTAGCGCTCGGACTCGGGCTCGCGCCGCACCGCCCACGCGATCGCGCCGAACGCCGCGAGCATCAGCACGTGCCACTCCCACCACGACGCGTGCCAGTTGCGGGCGAACGCGACCGCGACCATCGCCTCGGCCAGCAGGACGAACGCGACGACGACGGCGAGCAGGACGGTGGAGCGGGAGCGGCGGGCGAGCTGGAGGTACCGCACCGCGGCGTAGGCGTAGGCGATCAGCGCGACGATCGCCGCCGCCACCAGCGGGCCGGACGCGCGCTCGACCGGCGTCGGGTCGTCCAGCGGCGGCAGCTCCGCGAGCGAGACGACGGCCCACACGGCCATGCAGGCGACGAGCGCCGCGCGCAGCGTTCCCGCGTGCGCGACGACCCGCGCCGCGCGCTCCCGCGTCATCGGCGCCGCGGACGCCGCCGCCAGCAGCGCGGCGAGCACGAGGCCGACCGGCGTGGCGATCGTGAAGCCCTGGTTCGGCGCGTCGAGCAGCACCTTCGGGGTCGCCAGCGCGTGCAGCGCCAGGAAGCCGGCCGCCGCGAGGAACGCGGACGAGACGAGCGTCAGCCGCGCGTCGCCCCGCCGCCGCGCGACGTCGCCGGTCGACCAGGCGAGCGCCGCGCTGACGCCCGCCGTCGCGATCACGAGCCAGAAGTGGGCCGGATGGTCCTCCCACCTGAGGTGCTCCTCCGAGCCGGAGAGGAGCACCCCGAACCCCGCGAGCGGGAGGAGCAGCAGGAGCCAGAGGAGCGTCACATGGCGACGCTAACCGGCTCAGGAATCCGGTGTGACGCGCACGTGGTCGACGACCTGCGCGGCGAGGCCGACGTAGGCCGCGGGGGTGAGGTCGAGGAGCCTTTGGCGGTCCTCCGCATCCAGTTCCAGGCCCGCCACGAACTCGCGCAGGCGCGCCTCGTCGATGCCCGCACCGCGCGTCAGCGCCTTGAGCTGGTCGTACGGGTCGTCGCCGCCCTTCTTGCGCATGACGGTCTGGACCGCCTCGGCCAGCACCTCCCACGCGTCCGCCAGCTCGGCGCCCATCGCGTCGGCGTTGACCTCGATCTTGCCGAGGCCCTTCAGCGCGCTGCGGATGGCGAGCAGCGAGTGGCCGACGACCACGCCGCTGTTGCGCAGCAGCGACGAGTCGGACAGGTCGCGCTGGAGCCGCGAGACCTGCAGCGTCGCCGCCATGTGCTGGCCGAGCGCCGTGCCGACGCCCGCGTTGGCCTCGCTGTTCTCGAAGTCGATCGGGTTGACCTTGTGCGGCATCGTCGACGAGCCGACCTCGCCGGCCACGACGCGCTGCTTGACGAGCCCGCGCGAGATGTACGCCCAGACGTCGCGGTCGAAGTCGACGAGGATCTGGTTGAACCGGGCGAGCAGGTGGAACAGCTCGGCGATCCAGTCGTGCGGCTCGATCTGCGTCGTCACCGGCGCCCACGTCAGCCCGAGCGACTCGACGAACGCCCGCGAGCGCGCCTCCCAGTCGACCGACGGGTCCGCCACGTGCAGCGCGCCGTACGTGCCGACCGCGCCGTTGAGCTTGCCGCGGTACTCCTGGCGGGCGAGCTGCTCGAGCTGGCGCTCCCACCGCGCGACGAAGACCGCCATCTCCTTGCCGAACGTCGTCGGCGTGGCCGGCTGGCCGTGCGTGCGGGAGAGCAGCGCGGTCTCGCGCGCGTCGAGCGCCAGCCCGCGCACGCCGTCGACCAGCTCGCGCGCGGCCGGCAGCCATGCGTCGCCGATCGCGTCGCGCAGCATCAGCGCGTACGAGAGGTTGTTGACGTCCTCGGAGGTCAGCCCGAAGTGGATCAGCTCGCGGACGTCGGCCGGGACCTTGTCGCGCAGGAAGTACTCGACGGCCTTGACGTCGTGGTTCGTGCGCGCCTCGATGTCCTTGACGGCCTGGGCGTCCTCGTCGTCGAAGCCGGCGACGAGGTCGCGCAGCGGCAGCAGGTCCGCGCGCTGCTCGGTGAGGGCGAGCAGCCACTCGACCTCGACGTGGACGCGGCGCTTGATCAGCGCCCACTCCGAGACGTGGTCGCGCAGCGCGGCGACCTGGCGGGCGTAGCGGCCGTCGAGCGGGGAGATGTCGCGCAGGCTCACAGGGGGACTCCGTTGATGCGAACGAGGTGGAGGGCGGCGATGGTGGCGGCGTCGGCCACCTCGCCGGAGAGGACGAGGGCGTCGAGCTCGGCGGGCGTGACGGCGCGCGTGCGAAGGCCGACCTCGGTCGCCTCCGGCTGCGCCTCGCCCTGCTCGAGCTCGGTCGCGAGGAAGACCTCGCCCCACTGGCTGCAGATGCCGGGCGCGTAGAAGATGCGGCCGAGGCTTCGGAGCGTGCCGGCGCGCAGGCCGGTCTCCTCCAGCAGCTCGGTGCGGGCCGTCTGCTCGGTGCCGGCGGCCGGGTCGCCGTCGAGCGCACCCTGTGGCAGCTCCCACAGGAAGCGCTGCGTCGGGTACTTGACCATGCCGACCAGCGTGATGCGCTCGCCGTCCCACGGGACGACGATCGCGCCGGGCACCTTGTCGACGACGGCGTGGATGCCCGGCGAACCGTCCGGCCAGGTGATCTCGTCCTCGCGCACGGTCAGCCACGGGTTGGCGTAGACCGTGCGCGAGGAGCGGGTGCGGATCGGCTTGTCGCCGCCGCCGCTCACGCCTTGAGGATGCGGAGCGCCAGGTGCGCGGCGTTGCGCGGGTTGTCGAGGCCGACCGCCGCGACGGGGACGCCCGGGGGCATCTGGACGATCGAGAGGATCGCGTCGAGGCCGCCCGCCGCGGTGAGGCTGGAGGTGAGCGGGACGCCGATCACCGGCAGGTCCGTGTGCGCGGCCGCCACGCCCGGGAGCGCGGCGGAGATGCCGGCGCCGGCGATGATGACCTTCAGGCCACGCATCCGCGCGTTCTTGCAGTAGTCCGCGACGAGCTCGGGGTCGCGGTGGGCCGACATGACGCGGATCTCGTGCTGGACGCCGGCCTCCTCGAGGACCTTGCCCGCCTTCTCCATCGTCTCCATGTCGGACTTCGAGCCCATGATGATCCCGACGCGCGGGGCGCCCTCGTCCAGGGCTTCCAGGTCGGTGGTGGCGGTCTCGGTCAGGGGCTCGGTCTCGGTCTGGTCGGTCATGCGCGCTCCACGGCCCGCTGCGCGATGTCGCGCCGCAGCTGACGGCCATCGAAGGTGATCAGGTCCGCCGCAGCATAGGCAGCGTCCCGCGCGGTGGCGGGCGTTGCGCCAAGGGCGGTGACGTTCAGGACGCGTCCGCCGGCCGTGACGATGTCGTCGCCCTGGGCCGCGGTGCCGGCGTGGGTGACCTCGATGCCGTCCGCGACGTCGTCCAGGCCGGCGATCACGTCGCCGCTGCTCGACGACTCCGGGTAGCCCTTCGACGCGAGGACGACGGTCACCGCGTAGTCGGGCGCGAAGTCGAGCGTCACGCCCTCCAGGCCCCCGGGGCGCGCCGCCTTCGCGAGCGTCTCCGCGAGGTCGGTGCGCAGCCGCGGGAGGACGGCCTGCGTCTCCGGATCGCCGAAGCGGACGTTGAACTCGAGCACCTTGGGGCCGTCCGCGGTGAGCATCAGGCCCGCGTAGAGGACGCCGTGGAAGGGCGTGCCGCGCTCCTTCAGCAGGTCGATGACCGGCTGGTGGACGGCCGCGGCCAGCTCGTGCACGTCGGGCGTCCCGGGGACCGGCGAGTACGCGCCCATGCCGCCGGTGTTCGGGCCCTGGTCGCCCTCGAAGATGCGCTTGTAGTCCTGCGCGGGCGCCATCGGGACGGCGCGCTCGCCGTCGCAGAGCGCGAGCAGGGAGAGCTCCTCGCCCACGAGGTGCTCCTCCACGACGACCGCCTCGCCGCCGAAGCGCCCCTCGACGAGGAACTCGTGGAGCGTCGCGCGCGCCGTCTCCTCGTCCTCGGCGATGACGACGCCCTTGCCGGCCGCCAGCCCGTCGTACTTGAGGACGGTCGGGTAGCCGCCGGTGCGCGGGATCGCCGCGAGGCCGTCCTCGACGGTGGTGACCGTCTCGTACCGCGCGGTCGGCACGCCGGCCGACTCCATGACCTCCTTGGCGAACGCCTTGGAGCCCTCCAGCCGCGCGACGTCCTGGGTCGGGCCGAACGCCGCGATGCCCTCCGCGGCGAGCGCGTCGACGAGGCCCGCAACCAGCGGCGCCTCCGGACCGACGACGACGAGGTCGACCTGCTCCCGCTTGGCCGCCGCGACCAGCCCAGCGATGTCCGAGCCGGGCACGTCGAGCACGCGCGCGTCGCGCGCGATGCCGGGGTTGCCGGGCGCGGCCAGCACCTCGGGCGCGCTCGGCGCGCGCTTGAGCGCCCGGACGAGCGCGTGCTCGCGCCCACCGGGTCCGACGACGAGGACCTTCAACTAGAGCCCGGCGATGAAGTCGTCGATCGGGATCGCCACGAGCGTCTCGAAGCGCGTGGTGCCGCGCGAGCTCAACTCGATGGAGACCCGCGACATCGTCTGGTCGTCGGGCGCCTCGACGACGTTCACGAAGTCGTAGTGACCGAGCGTCGCCCACTGCGCCTTGACCTCGGCGCCCAGCTGCTCGATCTCCTTGTTGACCTCCTTGATGCGCTGCGGGTTGTTCTTGATCGTCTGGACGCCCTCAGGCGTCAGCGTCGACAACATCACGTACGTGGGCATGCAGGCGTTTGTATCTCAAACGCCCGCATGCCGCACGCACATCCGCGGCTACAGGGTGATCGTGGCCTCGCCCACCGGGACGACGCCCTTGGCGAACGTCAGCTCCCCGTCGGCGCCGGCGTCGACCTGCACGACGTCGCCGTCGCGGAACTCGCCCTCCAGGACGGAGATCGCGAGGCGGTCGACCAGGTGCTTCTGGATGACCCGCTTGAGCGGGCGGGCGCCGTAGGTCGGGTCGTAGCCGAGGTTGCCGATGAGCTGCTTGGCCGCGTCGGTGAGCGTGACCGTGATGCCGCGCGCGGCGATGCGCTGCAGCACGCGCTCGGTCTGCAGGTCGACGATCGCGCCGATCTGGTCGCGCGACAGCGGCGCGAACTCGACGATGTCGTCCAGGCGGTTGATGAACTCGGGGCGGAAGTGGCCCTCCGCGCCGCTGCGGCCGCCCGGGATGTTCGACGTCATCAGCAGCACGACGTTCTTGAAGTCGACCGTCCGGCCCTGGCCGTCGGTCAGCCGCCCGTCGTCCATCACCTGGAGCAGGATGTTGAACACGTCCGGGTGCGCCTTCTCGACCTCGTCGAGCAGCACGACGCCGTACGGACGCCGCCGCACCGCCTCGGTCAGCTGCCCGCCCTCGTCGTAGCCGACGTAGCCGGGAGGCGCGCCGACGAGCCGGGCCACGGAGTGCTTCTCCATGTACTCCGACATGTCGATGCGGACCATCGCGTCCTGCGTGTCGAACATGAACTCCGCCAGCGCGCGCGCCAGCTCGGTCTTGCCGACGCCGGTCGGGCCGAGGAAGAGGAACGCGCCGATCGGCCGGTCCGGATCGCTCAGCCCCGCGCGCGAGCGGCGCAGCGCGTTCGACACGGCCTCGACCGCCTCGTCCTGGCCGACGACCCGCTGGTGCAGGCGCTCCTCCATGTGGACGAGCTTCTCGACCTCGCCCTCCATGAGCCGGTTGACCGGGATGCCCGTCCACTTCGCGACGACCTCGGCGATGTCCTCGGACGTGACCTCCTCCTGGAGGAAGCCCTCGTTGCCGTCGGTCCGCTGCTCGGCGTCGCTCAGCGCCTTCTCGAGCTCGGGGATCGTGGAGTAGCGCAGCTCGGCGGCGCGGCCCAGGTCGGCCTCGCGCTCGGCGGCCTCCATGTCCTTCTTGGCCCGCTCGAGCTGCTCGCGCAGCTGGCCGACGTGGCCGATCGCGTCCTTCTCCGCCTGCCAGCGCGCCGTCATCTCCGACAGCTGCTCGTTCAGGTCGGCCAGGTCGCGCTCGATCGCCTCGCGCCGGTCGACCGACGCGACGTCGGTGTCCTGCTCGAGCGACTGGCGCTCGATCTCCAGCTGGAGCACGCGGCGCTTGACCTCGTCGATCTCCTGCGGCACCGAGTCGATCTCGATGCGGAGCTTGGACGACGCCTCGTCGATGAGGTCGATCGCCTTGTCGGGCAGGAAGCGGTCGGTGATGTAGCGGTGCGAGAGCGTCGCCGCGGCGATGACGGCCGGGTCGGTGATGCGCACGCTGTGGTGCACCTCGTACCGCTCCTTCAGGCCGCGGAGGATCGCGATCGCGTCCTCGACCGACGGCTCCTCGACCATCACCGGCTGGAAGCGCCGCTCGAGCGCCGCGTCCTTCTCGATGTGCTTGCGGTACTCGTCGAGCGTCGTGGCGCCGACCGCGCGCAGCTCGCCGCGGGCGAGCATCGGCTTGAGCAGGTTCGCGGCGTCGACCGCGCCCTCCGCCGCGCCGGCGCCCACGATCGTGTGCAGCTCGTCGATGAAGAGGATGACCGTGCCCTCGGCCTCCTTGACCTCGTTGAGGACGGCCTTCAGCCGGTCCTCGAACTCGCCGCGGTACTTCGAGCCCGCGATGAGCGCGCCGAGGTCGAGCGCGACGACGCGCCGGTCGCGCAGCGACTCGGGCACGTCCTCGGAGACGATGCGCTGCGCGAGGCCCTCGACGATCGCCGTCTTGCCGACGCCCGGCTCGCCGATCAGCACGGGGTTGTTCTTCGTGCGGCGGCTGAGCACCTGGACGACGCGGCGGATCTCGTCGTCGCGGCCGATGACCGGATCGAGGTCGCCCTTCGCGGCCCGCTGGGTGAGGTCGACGCCGAACTTCTCCAGCGCCTGGATCTTGTCCTCCGGCGACTGGTCGGTGACGCGCTTGGAGCCGCGCACCTCGCCGAGCGCCTGGAGCAGCAGCTCCTTCGTCGCGCCCGCGGAGCGCAGCGCGTCGCCCGCCTTGGAGCCGTGGCCGGCGAGCGAGAGCAGCACGTGCTCGGTGGAGATGAACTCGTCCTTGAGCTCGCGCATCTCGTGCTCGGCGCCGCGCAGCACCTGGATGAGCTCGGAGGACGGCTGGCCGGACACCTCGCCGCCGTCGCCCATGGTGGGCAGGCCGGCGATCGCGGCGTCGAGCGGCGTGCGGATCTGGGAGACCGGCACGCCGAGCTTGCGCAGGACCGACGGGACGATGCCGCCGTCCTGCTCGAGGAGGACCGCGAGGAGGTGCTCGGGGGTCGCCTGCGGGTTGCGGCGCGCCTCCGCGAGACGCCCCGCGTCGCGGATGGCCTCCTGCGTCTTGATGGTGAAGCGATCTGGCTGCATGAAATCTCAGTCGGTCGGACTGAGATCAGTGTAGCTGGCCGGCGACGGCTTGTCGCGCGCGCGGAGTGGGTACGACCGCGCCATGGCCAACCAGGAGTTCCAGGGCGAGGAGAAGCGGCGGTTCCCGGCGCTGACGCTGGTCGGCGTCGCGATCGCCGTCGCCGTCATCGCCGTCGCGTTCGCCGCCGACTCGGAGTTCGGCTTCCCGGTCCTGATCCTGACCGTGATCTGCCTCGCCGCCGCCGTGGCGTACCGCGTGATCGCGGGCCGCAGCCGCACCGAGGGCGGGAGCGACGCCGACAGCCAGTCGAACTTCCCGCGCCAGGAGGCCCGCTTCGAGCGGCCGCTCGGCGACACGCCCGAGGCGCACGACGAGATCACCCCGCACGACCTGCCGCTCGACAACCCTGGCCGCGAGAAGGTCGAGCGGATCACCCGCGAGAAGGACCAGCAGACGACGCAGGGCACGCACCAGGGCCCGACCGCCTAGGCCGGGCCGCCGCCCCGCGTGTCGATCCTCGCCGCCACGACGGAGGGTGTCTCCGGCTCGGCCAGCGACACCGAGCTGGTCATCTACGCGCTCCTCGCGATCGCGGCGATCGTGCTGCTGGTCGCGAAGTGGAAGATCCACGCGTTCATCGCGCTGCTGATCGGCGCGATCGGGATGGGCCTCGCGGCGGGCCTCGGCCCGAGCGGCGTCATCGACTCGCTCGAGGGCGGCGTCGGCGACACGCTGGCGGGCGTCGGTCTCGTCCTCGGCCTCGGCACGATGCTCGGCAAGCTGCTCGCCGAGTCGGGCGGCGCGGACCGCGTCGCGTCGTCGCTGCTGGACCGCAGCGGGCCGGACCGCGCGCCGTGGGCGATGGCGCTCGTGGCGATGATCGTCGGCATCCCGCTCTTCTTCGAGATCGGCGTCGTGCTGCTGATCCCGGTCATCTTCGTCATGGCGCGGCGGGTGCAGCAGGCGCGCGAGGCGCGCGGCGAGGCCGGCGCGGGCGGGAACACGTACCTGCTCGTCGGCATCCCGGCGCTGGCGGGGTTGAGCGTGCTGCACGGCCTGCTCCCGCCGCACCCGGGACCGCTGATCGCGATCGAGGCGGTCGGCGCGAACCTCGGCACGACGATGCTCTACGGCTTCATCATCGCGATCCCGACGGTGATCATCGCCGGGCCGCTGTTCGCGAAGCTCTGCACGAACTGGGCCCACGCGGACCCGCCGAAGGACCTGCGCGACCAGGTCGCGCGCGAGGTGAAGACCGACAACCCGCCGAGCTTCGCCATCACGCTCGTGACGATCCTGCTGCCGGTCTTCCTGATGCTCGCGCGCACGCTCGCCGACGTCACGCTCGACGAGGACGACAAGGTGCGCGAGTGGGCCGAGTTCGTCGGCGAGCCGGCGGTCGCGCTGCTGATCGGCGTGCTGTTCGCGATGTGGTCGTTCGGCACCGCGCGCGGCTTCTCGCGCGACACGATCAGCGGCTTCATGACCGAGTCGCTCGCGCCGGCCGCCTCGATCCTGCTCATCATCGGCGCGGGCGGCGGGTTCAAGCAGATCCTCATCGACAGCGGGATCGGCGACGCGATGGCCAACGCCGTCGACGGGCTCGACGTCAGCGCGTTCATCCTCGCGTGGATCGTCGCGGTGATCATCCGCCTCGCGACCGGCTCCGCCACGGTCGCGACGGTGACGGCGGCGGGCATCATGGCGCCGATCGTCGCGGGCACCGACGTCGACCGACCGCTCCTCGCGCTGGCGATCGGCGCCGGCTCGCTCTTCTTCTCCCACGTCAACGACGCCGGCTTCTGGCTGATCAACCAGTACTTCGGCATGTCCGTGAAGGACACGATCAAGACGTGGTCGATCATGGAGACGATCATCTCCGTCGCCGGGATCGTCTTCGTGATGCTCCTAAGCCTGGTCGTCTGACGCCGCCGCGGCGGCGTCGGCGTCCGCCTCGTCGCGCGGGAGCGGGACGAGGTCGGTGGGCTGCGGCTGGTAGGGGACGAGCTCGCCGCGCTGGGCCTGCTGCTGGACGTGCTGGGCCTGGAGGTAGGAGGCCTCGGCCTCGCGGCGGGACTCCGCGAGCTGCTTCTCGAGCAGCTCGATCTTGCGCTTGGCCCGCGCGAGCTGCTGCTCGAGGTCGAGCACCCGCTCGACGCCCGCGAGGTTGAGCCCGAGCTCCGCCGTCATCTCCTGGATGCGGCGGAGCTTCTCGACGTCGGCCTGCGAGTACAGGCGCGTGCCCTTGGGCGAGCGCTGCGGCTCGATGAGCCCGCGGGCCTCGTACATCCGCAGCGTCTGCGGATGCATCTCGGCGAGCTCCGCGGCGACGGAGATCATGAAGACGCCGCGGTCGATCGAGACGTCGATGCGCGTCGTGGTGCGGCGCCGCTGCGTGCTCATGCGAACAGCCCCGCCCGCGGGTTGTCGCCGTTCATCGACTTCGACAGCTTCTCGACGAGCTTCTCCTGCTCGCTCGTCAGCTGGTCCGGGACGTCGATGACGAACCGGTAGTGGATGTCGCCGCGGCCCTTGCCGCCGAGCAGCGGCGGGCCCTCGCCACGCAGGCGCTGGACCGTGCCGTGCTTGGTGCCCGGGGGCACGCGCAGGCGCTTGCGCCCGTTGAGCGTCGGCACCTCGATCTCGCCGCCGCGCAGCGCCTCGGGGATCGTCAACGGCACCTCGACCTCGACGTGCTCGCCCTTGCGCTTGAACACGGGCGACTCGAGCACGTGCGTGATCACGAACAGGTCGCCGGGCTGGCCGCCGTGGCGCCCCGCCTCGCCCTTGCCGGCCAGGCGGATGCGGCTCCCCTCGCGGACGCCCGCGGGGATGTTGACCTTGTACTTCTTGACCGTCTTCGTGGAGCCCGAGCCCTGGCACGTCGGGCACGGATCCTCGATCACGGTGCCCGAGCCGCCGCAGCGCGAGCACGGCTGGGAGATCGAGAAGAGCCCCTGGCCCTGCGACTCCACCCCGCGGCCGTTGCACCGCGGGCAGACCTTCGGCGCGGTGCCCGGGCGGGCGCCGGTGCCATGGCACGTCGTGCAGCGCGTGCTGGTCGGGACCGTGAGCGACACCTGCGCGCCCGCGACCGCCTGCTCGAACGTCAGCGACACCTCCGTCTCGAGGTCGCGCCCGCGCTCGGACGACTGGGCGCGCCCCGTGGACGCGCCGCCCGCCGCTCCGCCGCCGCGTGCGCCGCCCCGCCCGCCGGCGTTGCCGAACAGGTTGGAGAGGATGTCGGAGAACGAGCCGGCGTCGAACCCGCCGGCGCCGCCCGCCCCACCGGCCGCGCCGCCGCCCGCGAACGGGTTCAGCCCGCCGCGGTCGTACTGCTTGCGCTTGTCGGCGTCGCCGAGCACGTCGTAGGCGTGCTGGACCTCCTTGAACCGCTCCTCGGCCTTGGGGTCGTCCGGGTTGCGGTCCGGGTGGTACTGGCGGGCGAGCTTGCGGTACGCCTTCTTGATCTCGTCCGCGGACGCGCCCTTGCCGACGCCGAGCACCTTGTAGAGGTCCTGCTGAGCCATCGCCGCGTGCTGCCTTACGCCGCCACGACCACGCGCGCCGGGCGGATCACCGTCTCGGCGAGCTTGTAGCCCTGCTGGTAGACCTCGACGACGGTGCCGGACTCGGCGCCCTCGACGGGCTGCTGGACCATCGCCTCGTGCACGTTCGGGTCGAAGACCTCGCCCTTCGGCGAGTAGCCCTCGACGCCCACGCGGGTGAGCGCGGCCATCAGCTCCGACTGCACGAGCCGGATGCCCTCGGTCAGGTGGTGCTCGCCGCCATCCGGCTGGGACTGCGACGCGGCCAGCGCGCGCTCGAGGTTGTCGAGCGCCGGCAGCAGCTCCTTGACGACCTTGGCGATGCCGCGCTGCTCGGCGAGGCTCTGCTCGCGCGCGGCGCGCTTGCGGTAGTTCTCGAAGTCCGCCTGCGTGCGCTGGGCGAGCTGGAGGAACTCGTCGCGCTCGGCCGCCTTGGCCTGCAGCTGCGCGAGGTCCTCCTCCACCTCGGCCGCGCCGTCGCCCGCGGGGGCCTGCGCCTCCGCGTCGGCGGCAGCCTCGGGCGAGGGCGCGCTCTCCGGCGCGCCCTCCTCCTCGGCGACCTCGGTCTTCCGGGTCTCGTCGCTCACTGCTAGCGGCCCTCGTCCACGACCTCGGCGTCCACGACGTCCTCCTCGGCGTCGTCGGCCGCCTGGGCGCCCGCGTTGCCGTTCGGGGCGCCGCCGGCCGGGCCGTCGCCCGCCTGCGCGGCCTGCTGCTCCTGCGCCTTGCGGTACATCGCCTCGGAGACCGCGTGGAACGCCGTCTGCAGCGCCTCGGCCTTCGCGTTGATGTCGGCCGCGTCCTCGCCGGCGAGCGCCTCGCGGACGTCCTTGATGCGCTGCTCGATGTCGGACTTGGAGGACTCGTCGATCTGGTCCTCGAGGTCCTTCAGCTGGCGCTCGGCCTGGTACGCGGCGTTCTCCGCGTTGTTGCGGGCCTCGGCCAGCTCGCGCAGGCGCTTGTCCTCGTCGGCGTGCGACTCGGCGTCCTGGACCATCTTCTTGATCTCGTCGTCGGACAGGCCGCCGCCCGCGCGGATCTCGATCTTCTGCTCCTTGCCGGTGCCCAGGTCCTTCGCGGACACGTTGAGGATGCCGTTGGCGTCGATGTCGAACCCGACCTCGATCTGCGGCACGCCGCGCGGCGCCGGCGGGATGCCGGTGAGCTGGAACTTGCCGAGCGACTTGTTGTACGTCGCCATGTCGCGCTCGCCCTGCAGCACGTGGATCTCCACCGACGGCTGGTTGTCCTCGGCCGTCGAGAAGACCTCCGACTTGCGGGTCGGGATCGTCGTGTTGCGCTCGATGAGCTTGGTCATCACGCCGCCCTTGGTCTCGATGCCGAGGGTGAGCGGGGTGACGTCGAGCAGGAGGACGTCCTTGACGTCGCCCGACAGGACGCCCGCCTGGACGGCCGCGCCGACGGCCACGACCTCGTCCGGGTTGACGCCGCGGTGCGGCTCCTTGCCCGTGAGCTCCTTGACCTTCTCCTGGACGGCCGGCATGCGCGTCATGCCGCCGACGAGGACGACGTGCTGGACGTCGGTGACGCCCTTGTCCTTCGCGTCGTCGAGCGCCTGGCGCACCGGGGCGACCACGCGGTCGATGAGCGAGGAGGTCAGCTCGTTGAACTTCGCGCGGGTGAGGCGCTCGTCGAGGTGCTTGGGGCCCGACTGGTCCGCCGTGATGAACGGCAGGTTGATCTGGGTCTCCTGCGCCGTCGAGAGCTCGATCTTCGCCTTCTCGGCCGCCTCGTACAGGCGCTGGAGCGCCATCGGATCGGACGCGAGGTCGATGCCCTGCGCCTTCTTGAACTCCGCGACGAGCCAGTCGACGATCGCCTTGTCGAAGTTGTCGCCGCCGAGGTGGTTGTCGCCCGCGGTGGACTTGACCTCGAACACGCCGTCGCCGATCTCGAGCACCGACACGTCGAACGTGCCGCCGCCGAGGTCGAAGACGAGGATCGTCTGATCCTCCTCCTTGTCGAGCCCGTACGCGAGCGAGGCCGCGGTCGGCTCGTTGATGATGCGCTTGACGTCGAGGCCGGCGATCTTGCCGGCGTCCTTGGTCGCCTGGCGCTGATCGTCGTTGAAGTACGCGGGGACGGTGATGACCGCGCTGTCGACGGTGTCGCCGAGGTACGCCTCGGCGTCGGCCTTCAGCTTCTGGAGGATCATCGCGCTGACCTCCGGCGGCGAGTACTGCTTGCCGTCGATGTCGACGCGCGCGTCGCCGCCAGGTCCGCTGACGACCTTGTACGGGACCATCGACTCCTCCTCGCGCACCTCGGCCTCCTTGCGGCCGACGAAGCGCTTGATCGAGAAGATGGTGCGGCCCGGGTTGGTGACGGCCTGCCGCTTCGCGACGGTGCCGACCAGCCGGTCGTTGCCCTGCGTGAACGCGACGACCGACGGGGTGGTCCGGCCGCCCTCCGAGTTGGGGATCACCGTGGGCTCGCCGCCCTCGAGGACGGCCATGCACGAGTTCGTGGTGCCCAGGTCGATGCCGATCGTCTTGCCCATGGTCTCCTACGGATTCGTTGCGGAAGAAATCTGAGCCTCAGTGTAGAAGATCTTCACGCGGCGAACCGTGGGCGCATCTCGGTGGTCTCACGGGCCAGCACGAACCCGCGTGCCTCGTAGTTCGCACGGGCGTGCGGACCGTCCAGCTCGCAGGTGTTGACGGTGACCGGCAGGCCCTCCGCCGCGGCCAGCTCCAGCTGCCGCTCGATGACCCGCGTGAGGAACGCGCCGCCGATCCCGCGGCCGCGGAACGGCTCGAGCAGCCCGAACGTCCGCAGGTCGATCCCGCCGGCGAACGGCGCGATCTCCGCGTAGCCCGCCGGCGTGCCGCGGTCGTACGCGATCCACGTCTCCACCGACTCGGCCCAGGACTGCCACTCGGCGGCGCTCTGCCCGCGCATGTTCGTCCAGTGGAAGTCCTTGCCGATCTCGTCGTAGAACAGCTTGTTCAACGGGCCGAACGGGACCTCCGCGCGCCGCACGTCGGCGGTCTTGGACGACGGCTTCAGCTCGTCGAGCTGCAGGTACCAGACGGTGGTGGGCTGCGGGTCGGTGATCTTCACCGACCCAGTGTCACACCCGGCGAGAGGGGCACATGCGGCGCAGCGCGCAGCGTTCGCAGGCGGGGCGCTGGGCGAAGCAGGTGCGGCGGCCGTGGCGGAGGAGGTTGACGTGGAGCTCGAGCTCCGCGCCGCCGGGCGTCAGGTCGAGCATCGCGTCGTGGAGGCGGTCGAAGTTCTTGGTGTCGGGGAGGATCTGGAGGCGCAGGCCGACGCGGGAGACGTGGGTGTCGACCGGGACGTCGCGCATCCCGTAGGCGAAGAGCAGGACGCAGGCGGCGGTCTTGCGGCCGACGCCCGGCAGCGCGCACAGCTCGGCCTGCGCCTCCGGCACCGTCATCCCCTCGAGGTGGTCGAGGGAGAGCGGGTCGCCGACCGCATCGAGGATCGCCTTGATGCGCACGCTCTTGACCTTCGAGATGCCGCCGGGGCGGATCGCCTCCTCGACCTCCTCCAGCGGCGCGTCGCGCACCGCCTCCCACGACCCGGCGAACCGCTCCCGCAGCCGCAGGTAGGCGACGTCCCGGTTGCGGTCGTTGGTCGACTGCGACAGGACGGTCAGGACCAGCTCGTCGAGCGGCGCGCGGTGCGGCGGCTGCACGGGCACGCCGTACACCTCCTGCAGCCGCGCGCGGATGCGGGCTACGCGAGCGCGCCCCATCGCCCCACGGAGCGCGCGGCCTCCTCGACCGCGTCCGGCACCGACGCGACGATCGCGGGCGGGTAGAAGCCGGTCTCCGCGAGCCGGGCGAGCACGACGCTCACGAGCGCGTCCTCGGCGCCGACCGCGCTCACGACCTTCTCCACCGGCCGCGCCCGGACGTCGAGCCGCAGGCCGCCGCCGCGCACGACCGCCCCGCCGCCCGCGCCGCGCACCAGCACGTGCTGGGCGCCCATCGCGACGAGCCCCTCGGCCGCGGCCACCGGGTCGTCCTCGCCCGACAGCAACCGCGCTTCGTGGCGCGTGCAGGTCAGCAGGAACGCGCCCTTGACCAGCTCGCGCGCCTCCCCGGCCGCGGCGCCCGGCGACGGCCACCGGTCCAGCTCCAGCCGCGGGTCGACGATCACCGGCTGCTCGAGCGCCAGCGCGCAGTCGCGGGCCGCGAGCGTCACCGCGCGGGCGCCCTCGGCGGCCAGCGTGTTGGCGGTGAGGAAGAACGCGTCGGCCTGCTCGACCGCCGCGACCAGCCGGTCGCCGAGCGCCTCGACGACGGCCGGGAGCGCGTCGCCGTACAGCGTCGAGGCGCCCGCGCCGTCGGGGCCGACGGTGACGAACGCGACCGGCGTCGCGACGTGGTCGTGGAGCGCGAAGGAGCCGAGCCCGACGCCCTCGGCCTCGAGCCGGTCGCGCAGCCAGCCGCCCCACGCGTCGGCGCCCGCGCCACCGGCCAGGGCGACGTCCGCGCCCTGGCGTGCGGCGCCCACGGCGACGTTGGCGACGGCGCCGCCGACGTGCGGCACGAAGCTGCGCGCGTCGGCGATCGACGCGACGTGGGCTTCGCAGATGAGATCGACGAGCGCGTCGCCGAGAAGCAGGGTCCGCATGGACCGAGCATCATGCCGCGCGGTGAGCGAGACACGCGTGGAGAGCGTCACGGTGCCCGGATGGCACGACGAGCCCTGGCCCGTCCACGTCCGGACGGCGCCGGCGACCGACGGCGGGGCGCCCGTCGTCTACGTCCACGGCGTCCCGACCAGCGGCCGGGACTGGGAGCCGTTCCTCGCGCGCAGCGGCGGCTACGCGCCCGACCTGCCCGGCTTCGGCCGCTCCTCCAAGCGCGGCGACGGCGACTACAGCCTCGACGGCTACGGCCGCTTCCTCGGGCCGTTCACGGACGCGCTGCAGCTCGACCGCATCCGCCTCGTCGTCCACGACTGGGGCGGCGCGGCGGTGCAGTGGGCGGCAGCGCACCCGGAGCGGATCGAGAAGCTGGTGATCGTCAACGCCGTCCCGCTGCTGAGCACGTACCGCTGGCACCGGGTCGCCCGGATCTGGCGCACGCGCGGTCTCGGCGAGCTGGCGATGGGGCTGAGCGGCCCGGCCGTGCTGCGGCGCGCGCTCCCAGCCGATCTGGGGAGCCAGGCGGCCGAGGTCTTCGACCAGGGGACGCAGCGCGCGATCCTCCGCCTGTACCGCTCGGCCGACCCGCCGCGGCTCGGCGCGGCAGGAGCCCGGATGGCCGCGTTGAAGGACGTTCCCACGCTCGTCCTGTGGGGCGAGCGCGACCCGTACATCCCGGCGACGTTCGCGCACGAGATCGCGGCAGCGGCAGGCGGCGCGGAGGTCGTCATGAGACCGGATTCCGGCCATTGGCCGTGGATCGACGACCCGACGGTGGTCGACCTCGTCGCCAGCTGGTTGGCGGTCGAAGGTCCGGACGTCGTTCGCTAGGGTCCAGCCCGATTCCGCCCTGGTGGCCCTGATGCCGCCTTCGCCCCGATCCGCCGAGACGAAGGGACTTAAGGACCATGTCGTTCCCCGCTGCGCGCGTAGCGTTCTGCGCTGCCGTGCTGTCCGTTGTGTGCACCGTGCCGGCCGCGCCGGCGAGTGCGGCGAGCTCGCGCCAAGACCGCGTCGAGCGCGCCATCGTGAAGAAGGTCAACGCCATCCGCGCCCAGCACGGGCTCGGCAAGCTGCGCCGCTCCCGCGGGCTGTCCCGCGCCGCCGACGTGAAGGCGCGCGAGATCGCCGCGACCAACCTGCTCAGCCACTCGTCGCCCGACGGGACGTCGATGATGGGCCGCGTCCAGCGCTACGTGAACGCGCGCGCCGTCGGCGAGACGCTCGGCACGACCCCGCGCGGCCGCGGCGAGGCGGCCATCATCGTGCGGGCGTGGATGAACTCGCCCGGCCACCGAGCAGCGCTGCTGTCACCGAAGTTCCGCCGCGTCGGCGTCGGTCGCCGCTACGGCCACGGCGGTCGCTCCGTGATCGCCGTCGACCTGGCCAGCCGCCGCTGAGGCACCGGCTCGGCCCCGTCGCGCTCGCGGCCGCGGGCGCGGCGGTCTACGTCGCGGTCGCGCCGCCGAGCGCGGACCTCGCCGCACAGGCGTTCCGGGCCGACCTGTTCGCGCGCGAGGGCTTCACCGTCCTCAGCACCGCCTGGTACGGCGGGCACCACACGCCCGCGTACAGCGTCCTGGTGCCGCCGCTCGGCGCGTGGCTGGGCGTCGAGCTGACGGGTGCGCTGGCCGTCGTCCTCGCGACGTGGCTGTTCGGCCTGCTCGCGGGCCGCACCGCCGCATACCTGCTCGTCCCGGCGCTGCTGGCGACGGTGGTGAGCGGGCGCACGACGTTCGCGCTCGGCGCGGCGGTGGGGTTCGGCGCGGTGCTCGCGGTCCAGCACCGGCGCATCGCGCTCGCGGCGCTCGGAGGCGCGCTCACGGCGCTGGCGTCGCCCGTGGCCGCACTGTTCGCGGGGATCGCGGGAGCCGCGTACGTCCTCGACCGCGGCAGCGACCGCGCGCGCCGGCAGGCGGGCTTCGCGCTCGGCGCGGGCGCCGCGGCCACGACGCTCTTCCTCGTCGTCGCGTTCCCCGAGGGTGGCACGTTCCCGTTCGTCGCCAGCTCGTTCGTGCCGGTCTTCGCCATGGCGCTCGCCGTCGCGTGGCTCGCGCCGCCCGGCCCGCTGCGGCTCGGCGCGGCGCTCTACGCGCTCATCTGCCTGGCGGTGTTCGTCGTCCCCTCGCCGATCGGGGGGAACGCGGCCCGCCTCGGCACGCTCGTCGCCGCCCCGGTGGTCGTGCTGCTCGTCTGGTCCCGCTCGCGCACGGCGGTGGCGCTGCTCGCGCTCCCGCTCGCCTACTTCGTCCTCCAGGCGCCGGCCCGCGACGTCCTGCGCGCGCACGACGACCCGTCGACCGAGGCCGCGTTCCACCAGCCGCTGATCGACTGGCTGGAGGAGCGCGGCGAGGCGCGGCGGGTGCGGATCGAGGTCCCGCTCACCCAGAACCACGGCGAGGCGAACCACCTCGCGCGCGCGGTCGCGCTCGCGCGCGGGTGGGAACGGCAGGTCGACCGCGACCGCGCCGCCCTGTTCTACGAGGACGTCCTCGACCCCGCCGCGTACCGCGACTGGCTGCGCGAGAACGCCGTGACCTACGTCGCCGTGCCGCAGGGCGTCCCGCTCGACGCGGCGGGCGAGGAGGAGGCCGAGCTGGCGGCGGCGACGATGGCCGAGGCCGGGCGGCCGGCGGGATGGCGCGTCTTCGCGGTTGCGGGTGCCCAGCGGACGGGCGCGGACCGCCTCGACCCCGACGCCTTCACCGCCTCCCGCAGCGGGATCGTGAAGGTCCGCTGGAGCCCGTACTGGGCCGTCACGAGCGGCCGCGGGTGCGTCGAGCAGGCCCCCGGCGACTGGACGCGCGTGCGCGTCGACGACGGCGCGCCGATCCGCGTGACGACCCGGTTCGCACCCGGACGCATCCGGGCGAAAGGCGCCCGCTGTCGGTGATCCGCTTGTGCGGATCCTGCGAGCGCCCAGGCGCCGAACGGTAGAATCGCCCGGCTGTGCAGCGCCTCCAGCCTCTGCTCAACGCCTTCCGCCGGTACCTCCCGCACGGTCCGATCGACCTCGCCCGGCAGATCGGGCTCTTCTACCTGACGTACTACGCGTACAGCCTCGCGCGCGGCGTCGCGGACAACCCCGGCGCGGCCGAGGCGGCGTTCGACAACGCGCGCGGCGTCATCTCGCTGGAGCAGACGCTGGGCATCTTCGTCGAGCCGAGCGTCCAGGCCTGGGCGGCCAGCTCCGGCTTCCTCATCGACGTCTCGTCGTGGCTCTACGTCAACGCGCAGACGTCGATCACGCTCGGCGCGCTCGTCTTCATCTACCTGTTCCGCAACAGCAGCTTCTACTTCGTGCGGAACATGTTCATGGTCGCGATGGGCATCGCGATCTGCGGCTACATCCTCTTCCCGACGGCGCCGCCGCGCTTCTTCCCCGAGTGGGGCTTCGAGGACTCGGTCTCCTCGATGTTCGGCGTCGAGTCCGGCGACACGCGCGTGGACACGCTCTTCAACCCGTACGCGGCGATCCCCTCGATGCACGTCGGGTTCTCGCTGATGATCGGCTGGTCGCTCGCACGCCTGGTCAAGCACCCCGTCGCGAAGCTCGTCTGGCGCCTGTACCCGCTGCTCGTCGTCTTCGTGATCGTCGCGACCGCCAACCACTTCCTGATGGACGCCATCCTCGGCGCCTGCGTCGCCGGCCTCGCGGCGCTCGCGGCGCGCGAGCTCGGTCGCGTCCGTCCGGCCGCGTGGCAGTTCGGTCCCCGGCCCGCCCTCTCATGAGCACACCTGCCACCCGACGGGAGCTGGCTCGCAACCGGCTCATCGAGTCACGCCTGACCCCGAACGCGATCTCGCTGACCGGGCTGGCGCTCAACGTCGTCGCCGCGGTCCTCGTCTTCGCCGACTACTACTTCCTGGGCGGCATCGCCTTCATCGTCGGCTCGATCATGGACACCCTCGACGGGCGCTACTCGCGCATGTCGGGCAAGGGCACGCCGTTCGGCGCGTTCCTCGACTCCACGCTGGACCGCGCGTCCGAGGGCATCGTGCTCACGGCCGTCGCCTACCAGTTCTCGGTCGAGGGCAAGGACATCGGCGTGGCGGTCACGCTCGCCGCCGTGCTCAGCTCCGTGATGGTGTCCTACACCCGCGCACGCGCGGAGGCGCTGGGCATCAAGGGCGACGTCGGGATCGCGCCGCGGGCCATCCGCGTCGTGATCCTCTCGATCGGCCTGCTCTTCGCCAAGGGCGCGGGGCTCGGCGACTTCGAGCTGCTCGAGCCCGCCGTCTACGTCCTCGCCGCGCTGAGCATCGTCACGGTCTTCCAGCGGATCTTCTTCGTCCGCTCCCAGCTCCGCGACGCGTAACCAACGCCCCGGCGCGGGGTCTCTCACTACGTCACTTCAGGAGGAACTACCACCTTGAGCACCACCAACGGCGCGAAGAACGGCGCCGCCAACGGCAACGGCAACGGCGCCGGCCGGCAGCAGGACAAGGTCCGCGTCGCCATCATCGGCGTGGGCAACTGCGCCAACGCGTTCGTCCAGGGCGTGCACTTCTACAAGAACGCGTCGACGACCGAGGACGTCCCGGGCCTCATGCACGTGGACCTCGGCGGCTACCACGTGAGCGACATCGAGTTCACGGCCGCGTTCGACATCGACGCGGACAAGGTCGGCAAGGACCTCGGCGAGGCGATCTGGTCCGGTCAGAACGACACGATCAAGTTCGCCGAGGTGCCGCAGAAGCTCGGCGCGAAGGTCTACCGGGGCATGACGCACGACGGCCTCGGCAAGTACCTCAAGGAGAAGATCACCAAGGCTCCGGGGCAGACCGACGACATCGTCGGCATCCTCAAGGAGACCAAGACGGACGTGGTCGTCTCCTACCTCCCGGTCGGCTCCGAGCAGGCGACCAAGTGGTACGTCGAGCAGATCCTCGAGGCCGGCGTCGGCTTCGTGAACTGCATCCCGTCGTTCATCGCCTCCGAGGACTACTGGAACGACCGCTTCAAGAAGGCCGGTCTTCCGATCGTCGGCGACGACATCAAGTCGCAGGTCGGCGCGACCATCGTGCACCGCACGCTCGCCCGCCTCTTCCACGAGCGCGGCGTGAAGATGCTCCGCACGTCGCAGCTGAACGTCGGCGGCAACATGGACTTCTACAACATGCTCGAGCGCGAGCGCCTGGAGTCCAAGAAGATCTCCAAGACGCAGGCCGTGACCTCGATCATGGGCCACGAGCTGCCGCCGAACGACGTCTACATCGGCCCGTCGGACTACGTGCCGTGGCTGACCGACCGCAAGTGGGCGCACATCCGCGTCGAGGGCCAGGCCTTCGGCGACGTGCCGCTCAACGTCGAGCTCAAGCTCGAGGTCTGGGACTCGCCGAACTCGGCCGGCATCGTCATCGACGCGGTCCGCTGCTGCAAGCTGGCGCTGAACAACGGCGTCGCCGGCCAGCTGGACGGCCCGTCGTCGTACCTGATGAAGTCGCCGTACACGCAGCGCCCGGATCACCTGGCGCGTGAGGCGACCGAGCAGTTCATCGCCGGCAACTCGCGCGACAAGGCCGCCGCCGACCGCGCGAAGAAGGCCGCCAGCGAGGCCAGCGCCTCCGGCTCGGCCGTCGCGCACTAGCACCGGCCGCACCGCATCGCCGTTTCCGGAGGGCCCGCCACGTGCGGGCCCTTCGTGCTTCTAGTCTCCAGGTCATGACCGAGCCGCTTCGCATCGCGCAGGTCACGCCGTACGCGTGGGAGGCCAGCGGGGAGGTGAACCGCCTCGTGCAGCGGCTCGGGAGCCGCCTTCGCGACCGCGGGCACCACGTCGTCACCGTCGCGCCGTCGCGCGACCAGGAGCGTGTCCGCACCTCGCGCGCGCACATCCGCGCCGGCCGCGACCCGTTCGACACCGACGTCCTCGCCGTGGGCGAGGTGCTGCCGGAGCTGCCCGGGGCCACGCGCCGCCGCGCACCGGGGCTGCCGGTCGACGTCGCGCGGACGGTCGAGGAGCTGCTCACCGGCGGCACGTTCGACCTCGTCCACGTCCACGAGCCGTTCGCGCCCTCGGTCGCGTCCGCCGCGCTGCGTCACTCGCGCGCGCTCAACGTCGGGACGTTCCACGCGCCGGCCGAGCGGCTGGTCTCCACGCAGCTCGCGCGCCGCGTCGTCGAGCTCGTCCTCGGCCGCCTCGACGCGCGCGTCGCCTCGTACCAGGCGACCGCCGACCTCGTCGGGCGCCACTTCCGCGCCCAGTACGACGTCGTGCTGCCCGGCGCCGACCCGCTGGAGGGCTTCCGCCCGCAGGCGGGCGCCGACGGCGCGCCGGTGCAGATCGTCTTCGTCGACGAGGAGGAGCGCGGCGCGCTGCGGCTCTTCCTCCGCGCGCTGCGCCGCCTCCCGCTCGAACCGGCCTGGGAGGCGACCGTCGTCTCCGACCGCGGCCCCTCCTCCTCCACGCCGCTGCGTGCCGCGCTGCGCGAGCGCGTCCGGTTCGTCGCGCCGTCCGCCGACCACGACCCGGTCGCGACCGCCGACGTCGTCGTGACCGCGTCCGAGGGCTCGGTCACCGCGCCCGGCGTCGTCCTGCGCGCGCTGGCCGCGGGCGCGGTGCCGGTGAGCAGCTCGCTCGCGATCTACGAGGAGCTGCTGGCCGAGGGCGAGCGCGGGCTGCTGTTCGCCGCCAAGGAGCCCGAGACGCTCACCGCGCGCCTGCACCAGATCGTCGCCGACGCCGACCTGCGCGCCCGCCTGGCCGGCGCGGCCGCGCCGCTGCGCGCCGAGCTGTCGTGGGAGCGCGTCGCCGACGACTACGAGCGCATCTACGCCTCGCTCGTCGCCAAGCGGCATCCGACCGAGGGCAACCCCGAGATCGCCGCGCGGCTGCGCAAGCGCAAGCGCATCGACGTCGACCTGCACATGCACACGGACCACTCGTCGGACTGCGCGACGCCGGTCGAGGTGCTGCTGGACACCGCCCGCGCGCAGGGGCTGGGCGCCATCGCGGTGACCGACCACAACGAGGTGTCGGGCGCCTACGAGGCGCTGGAGAAGGCCGAGGCCTACGGCATCAAGATCATCATCGGCGAGGAGGTCAAGACCGCCTCCCAGGGCGAGGTGATCGGCCTCTTCATCCAGGAGAAGATCCCGCGCGGGCTCACGCTTCAGGAGACCGTCGCCGAGATCAAGCGCCAGGGCGGTGTGGTCTACGTGCCGCACCCGTTCGACCGCATGCACGCGGTGCCCGACTACGAGCACCTGCTGGCGATCGTCGACGACGTGGACGCGATCGAGATCTACAACCCGCGCGTCGCGATCGGCTCGTTCAACGAGGAGGCCGAGCGGTTCGCCGCCAAGTACCGCATCCTCGCGGGCGCCGGCTCGGACTCCCACGTGGCGCAGGGGCTCGGCTCGGTCCGCGTCCGGATGCCCGACTTCGACGGGCCGGAGGAGTTCCTGGAAGGCCTGCGGGACGCGGAGATCCTCACCAAGCCGTCGTCGCTGCTGTACGTCCAGGCGCTCAAGTTCCTGGAGACGAAGGCCACCCCGCCGAGCGCCCGCGCGGCGGTCCGCCGGCGCCGCGTGCAACGCGCCTCGCGCAAGGGCTGATGCAGGGGCAGGGAGAGACCCGCTCCCAGCCGAAATCCACGGTGCGCATGCCCGCCACCGACGACGAGATCCGCGAGAAGTACCTGGAGCGCGCCATCCGCGAGCTCAACGCCCTCACCCGCGAGCTCCAGGGATGTGAGCTGTGCCCGCGCGGGAACCTGATGCCGGTCCTCGGCTCCGGTCACCCGCAGGCGGACGTGATGCTGCTGAAGTACGCCCCCACCACCAGCGAGGTGGAGGAGGGCGTCGCGTTCTACGGCCGCGCCGGGACGGCGCTGATGAAGTCGTTCAAGCGGCTCCAGATCGACCCGCTCGCCGTGTACGGGACGCTGTGCGTCAAGTGCCCGGTCGACGACCCGGTCCTCGCCGACCCCGCGTGCGTCGCGCGCGTGGTCGAGGAGATCGCGATCGTGCAGCCGAAGATCATCGTGACGATGGGCGACGACGCCCTCCGCACGCTCGACGAGCTGCAGGTCCCGCTCGCGCGGCCGCTCGAGGCGCGGATCGGGGAGGTCCAGCCGTTCACGCCGTCCATCGACGTGCTGCACGTGCCGACGATCGACGAGGCGCTCGACGAGGAGGACGCCAAGCGGCGGTTCTGGTCGGCCTTCCGGGTCCTCGGCTCGTGGTACGCCGACTTGCCGCCGTACTAGGCGAGCGCTAGCGATGCCTAGCATCGCCGGAAGCCGAAGGCTTGGGGCGTTGTTAGGCCTCGCGGCCGCGGTCGCGTACTTCCTCGTCGCGCCCTCGCTCCCCGACGGCGCGCCGGAGTGGCTCGCGGCGGCGGTCGGGGCGGCGTGCGCGGGCGTCTGCGCGTTCGCCCCGCTGAGCGGCCGCGACGACGCGGTCGCGCTGCTCGTCCTCGGGGGCGGCGCCGCGGTGCTGGCCGTCGCGCTCGCGATGGAGGACGTGGGCGCCGCGGCGACCCCGGTCGAGGCGGTGTTCGGCGCGTGCGCGGGGCTGCTGTTCGCGATCGCGTTCCCCCTCCCGAGCGCGGTGGTCGCGGTGCCCCTCGTGGTCGGCGGGATCGACCTCGCGACCGCGCTGGGGGCGGCGTCCGAGCCGGTCGTGCAGCCGGGCGACGAGCCGTCCGTGCTGACGCTCGCGCTGCCCGCGTGGGGCGGCGGGCTGGACGCGGCGCGGCTCGGGCTGCTCGACGCGGTGTTCGCGGGCCTGTACGGCGCGTGGGCGCTGCGCTACGACCTCGCGCCGCGGGTCACGCTCCCGCTGCTCGCCCTCGCGCTGGCGGCCGCCGCGGTGCTGATGGTGGAGCTGGAGCGGCCGTTCCCGGCGCTCCCGCTCCTCGCGCTCGCCCTCCTCCTGCCCGCCGCGCGGAAGATCCCGCATCTGCTGCGCAGCGAGGGGTAGGCTCGGCCCTATGGACCTCGAGGAGAAGACGCTCGATCCGGTGGTCCCGGAGCGCTGTGAGGTGTGCGGGGCCCAGCTGATCCCGTCCGAGCAGCAGGCCGTGCTCGAGTCCGGCTCGCCGCCGCTCTGCTCCATCCACGCGGCGGAGGTGCCGCCGCTGGAAGAGGAGCAGCAGGCCGGGGGCGCGCCGAGCCCCGAGGCGTAGGCCGCCGCTCAGCGCCGGACCGACGTTCGCGTCGCCGCGTCGAGCGCGTCGACGGCCGCGACCGCGACCGGGTCGTCGACCCCGGCGATGAGCGCGAAGATCCGCAGCGGCTCCAGCTCGAGCAGCACGTCCGCGAGGCGGACGCGCACCTTCGAGCCGTCGGCGTGGAAGAACTCCTTCTCGTACACGTCGGCGCGGCCGGTGGCGCGCAGCTGACCGATCGCCCGCGCGTCGTCGGCCATGAAGCCCGGCACGGTCACGCGCAGCCACGAGATCCCGCCGGCCTCCAGCTCGGCGCGGGTGAAGCCGAGCAGGTCGAGCAGGTGGTCGTTGGCGTCGAACACCCGGCTCGCGTCGCACGTGAGCGTCCCGACCTGCCCGGCGGCGACCGTGTCCCGGACGACGTCCGGCACGTCGACGCGGTCGCCGAGCAGGTCGAGGAGCCTCATCCGATCACGCGGTGCTCGACCTCGTCGCCCCGGGCGATGAGGACGTCGCTGACGAGGGCGGGGGCGAACAGGCCGTGGTCCACCACGCCGGGAGTACCCGACAGCCGTGCGGCGAGCACGCCGGGGTCGTCGATCTCACCGTGGTAGTCGGCGATCACGCCGTTGTCCGGGCTGGCGGCGGCGCCGTCACGCAGGCGGACCGGCGTGAGCGCCTGGAGCGTCGCGGGCAGGCCGAACCGGAGCAGCTCGAGCGGCACCGGCGCGGTGAGCCGCTCCACCGCCTTGGTCGAGTCGGCGATGACGATGAACCGGTCCGCGGCCGCGGCGACGATCTTCTCGCGCGTGTGCGCGCCGCCGCCGCCCTTGATGAGCCACCCGTCGGGGTCGACCTGGTCGGTCCCGTCGACGGCGAGGTCGAGGCGGCTGAGCTGCTCGAACGGCTCGACCGGGATGCCGAGCTCCGCGCCCTGCTGCTCGGTCGCGACCGAGGTGGCGACGCAGCGCAGGTCGTTGAGATGGCGGGCGGCGAGCGCGCGCAGGAAGTGGGCGACGGTGGAGCCGGTCCCGAGCCCGACGGTCATGCCGTCCTGGACGAGCTCGGCGGCAGCGACGGAGGCGCGGAGCTTCTCCGCTTCGAGGTCGGCTGACACGGGCCGGGAGGCTACTCGCGGGGCTCGCGCCGCAGCCAGTCCGCGAGCTGGTCGCCGGCGGAGGAGAGCGCGTCGCTGGCGTCGTTGACGGTCTTGCGGAACCGCTCGGCGTAGAACTGCGTCGCGTCGTCGACGTGCTTGCGGGTGTCGACCGGATCGCCGCGGCGCGGGTACTCGCCGTCGATGATGCGGTTGAAGTCGCCGGAGCGCACCCAGTCCATGACCTCGCGCGCGCGGCGGACCGGCATGCCGTGCGTGAGGCCGAGGTCGAGCCACAGGCGGGTCAGCTTCTCCATCCCGCTGCCACCCTCGTCGTAGTCGGTGGCCTGGCTGAGCCACGCGTCGAGGTCGAGCTTGTCGGTCGCCGCACCCCCGGCCAAGCGCATGAGCGTGCGGCAGACCGGCAGCGGGTCACGGACGACGAGCGCCGCGGCGCGATCGCACGTCAGCTCCCCCGCGCGCGCCCATTCGAGCAGCGCGAAGCGGATCGCCATCAGCGGCAGCCCGGCGAGCAGCGGCAGGCGGCCGCCGACGCCCATGCCGAGCCGCAGGAGGATCAGCAGCGCGGTCCGGTACAGGACGTGATCCGAGAGGATGTGCCCGCACTCGTGGGCGAGGACGACCTTCAGCGTCTCGTCGTCGCCGATGTTCACCAGGCCCGAGTTGAGGACGATGATCGGGCGGCCGGCGCCGATCGCCATCGCGTTGGTGACCGGCTCGTTGGTGATGTAGAGCGCGTACTCGTCCGGCATGTCGAGCGTGACGAGGACCTGCTCGTAGAGCCGGTAGAGGTCCGGGAGCTGGTTCGGCCCGATGCGGACCGACGAGCCGAGATACGCCTGGCGCAGGGCGCGCTCGTAGCCCAGCTCGATGAGCTTGCGGACGACCTGGTCGAGCATCGGCACCGACGCGAGCGCCGCTGTGGCGGCGCGGTCGGCGGGGTGCTCGTAGGCCTTCGGGGAGATCTGGGTGAGCTGGTAGCCCTCGACCGGCAGTGACATGTCCGATGCAGCATGATGGGCCGTCATGCGAGCCGCAACCATCGTGGACGGAATGCTCCAGATAAAGGAGCATCCTGATCCGAAGCCGGGCGTGGGCGAGGTGCTCGTGCGCGTGCGGGGCGCCGGGCTCAACGGCGCCGACATGCTGCAGCTGGCGGGCGGGTACCCGGCGCCGCCGGGGTCGCCGCCGGACATCCCCGGCTTGGAGCTGGCGGGCGAGGTCGTCGGGCTGGGGCCGGGGTCTGCGCGCTTCGCCGAGGGCGACCGGGTGATGGCGATCGTCGGCGGCGGCGCCCAGGCCGAGCTGTGCGTGGTGCACGAGCGGCAGCTCATGCCGGTGCCGGACGCGCTGGACTGGGCCGAGGCGGGCGGCGTGCCGGAGGCGTTCACGACGGCGCACGACGCGCTCTTCACCCAGGGCGGCCTGCGGCCCGGCGAGCGCCTGCTCGTGCACGGGGCCGCCGGCGGCGTCGGGTCCGCGGGCGTCCAGCTCGGGGCGATGGCGGGCGCGCGGGTGACGGCCACCGTGCGCAATGACGCCGTCCGTGAGCGGGTCGAGGAGCTGGGCGCGGACCGCGCGATCGACCCGGAGGGCTTCGAGGAGCACGGCCCGTTCGACGTCGTGCTGGAGCTGGTCGGCGCGCCGAACATCGGGGCCGACCTCAAGGCGCTGGAGGTCGGCGGCCGGATCGTCGTCATCGGCGTCGGCGGCGGCTTCAAGGCCGAGGTCAACCTGCTCGCCCTGATGGGCAAGCGGGGGACGATCCGCGCGTCGACGCTGCGTGCGCGGCCGCTGGAGGAGAAGGCGCTGACGGCGCGGCGGCTGGAGGCCGAGGTGCTCCCGCACTTCGAGGACGGGCTGCTGACCGTGCCGGTGCTGGAGACGTTCCCGCTCGACGAGGCCGCCGCGGCCTACGAGCGCTTCAAGGCCGGCGGGAAGCTCGGGAAGATCGTCCTCACGCCGTAGGCTCGCGCGGCGGCGTGCCCGGGTGCGGTCCGTCGCCGAGCTGGCGCTGGAACCACGTGACGTCGTGCCAGGCGCCGCCCTTGAAGCCGATGTCGCGGTAGGTGCCGACCGGGGTGAACCCGAGCGCGCGGTGCAGGCCCTCGCTCGCCGGGTTCGGCTCGGTCATGCCGGCGATAGCGGTGAGGAAGCCGCGCGCTTCGAGGCGCGCGAAGAGGGCCTCGTACAGCGCGCGGCCGGCGCCCGTGCGGCGGCGGCCGGGCTCGAGGTAGACGCTCACCTCCGACGCCCAGCGGTACGCGGCGCGGGGGTGGAACGTCCCGGCGTACGCGTAGCCGAAGACGCGCCCGTCGTTGTCGGTCGCGACCAGCCACTCGTGCGCGCTGGTCATGCGCTGCGCCATCTCGCCGGCCGTCGGGGGCTCGAGCTCGAACGAGATCGCGGTGTCCGTGACGTACGGCGCGTAGACCGCGGCGCACGCGGGGGCGTCGGCGGGGGTGGCGTCGCGGATCTGCATGCGGTCGGATAGTAGCCACCTCGTCCACTATGGTGGTCGCGTGGATCTGACCACCGCCCTCGCCGAGACCGTCCGCGCCGCGCGCACCGAGCGCGGCCTCTCCACCGCCGAGCTGGCGTCGCTGTCGGGGGTGTCCCGGGCGATGATCTCGAAGGTCGAACGCGGCGAGGCGCAGCCGACGGCGGCGCTGCTCGGCAAGCTGTCGGCGGCGCTCGGCCTGACGCTGAGCGACCTCATCGCCCGCGCCGAGGGCGACGGAGGGCGGCTCGTGCGCCGGGACGAACAGCCGGCGTGGACCGATCCGGACACCGGCTATGTGCGCCGCGCGGTCTCCCCACCCGCGGGCCGGCCCCTGGAGCTGATCGAGGTCACCCTGCCCGCCGGCGCGGAGGTCCCGATGCCGGCCGAGTCCTACGCGTTCATCCACCAGCAGCTCTGGGTCCTCGACGGCACGCTGAGGTTCGTCGAGGGCTCCTCCGTGCACGAGCTCGGTGTGGGCGACTGCCTCCAGGTCGGGCCCGACCCACAGCCCTGCACCTTCGTCAACCCGACGGACGCGCCGGTCCGCTACCTCGTCGCGCTGACGCGCCGCTTCCACTAGCGCGGGGCGGGTGGCACGCGGAAGCGCCCGACCAGAGGATCGCCCGGCATCGGCGACATCATCCCGATGCTCTCGCCCGGCCGGCTCGACGCGAGGACGATCCGGCCCGCCTTCGCGCCGCGGCACACGCCGTTGACGCCCACGCGGATCGTCACCTGCTGGCCGGCGCGCACGTCCTCGACGACCGGGCTGAGGACTGCGCTCCCGCGGCACCGGGCCCCGCCTTCCGTCTCGCGCGTCTCCGCCAGGTACATGCGGCGGCGCGACGACGGGACGCGGGCGGTGAAGGTGAGCGTGATGAACTCGCCGCCGCGCCGGACGAGGATCGGCGACGCGACATCGGCGGTGGTGACCTTGCCGAGCGGCCGGTCGACGCGGCCGACCATGGGGCAGAGCTTCGCACCGCCGATCGACCGTGGGGAGCGGATGCGACAGGTCGGCGCGCCGTCGTACTCGACGCTCGTCAGACCGCTGCCCGGCGAGGACGTCGGGACCCAGCCGCCGCTGGCGGGGCGCCTCGCGTCGGGACGCACCACGACGAGGTACGCGCCCTCGCGGCCGGCCGTCGGCGTGACCGCGATCTCGTCGCGATCGTCGCGGTACGTGACCGCGCGCGCCTTCGGGCCGAGCAGGCCGAAGTACAGCACGCGCATCCGCGCGCGACCGCAGGTCGCGGCGCCGGGCGGCGCGCTCGTGGAGCCGCGCCACCAGCAGCCGCCCTGGTAGCCGCTCGCAGGGACGCCGCGCGCGCTGATCGCGATGAACGTCTGGCCCGCGTCGTCGGGGCGCTCGCAGTGCGCCTGCGCGAGCTGGCCGGTCGGGAGCGGGTGGAACCGGCGGTCGTCGCCGAACGCCCCGTCCGTGCCGAGCACCCCGAGCTGCCCGTCGACCACGCGCCCGACCTGCACGCACCCGAACCCACGTGTCGTGGTGACCGTGCGCAGGCCCCACGGGGGGCCGCCGTCGGGGTCGACGACGCGGATCTCGGTCAGGCGCGCCGTGCGCTCGATCGGGACGCCGTACCCGGCCTGCGGGTTCATCGTCGTCCACAGCGGCGGGCGGACCGGGTCGCCCTGCTCCAGCAGTCCGGACGCGGCGATCGCCACGCCGCTCACGACGGTCGCGACCAGCAGCGAGAGCAGCGCGGTGCGGCGGCGCGGGCGGTGACGGCGGGCGGCGTGCCAGCGGCTGCCCCGCTCGTCCGCGAGCGCGATGCGCTCCAGCTCGTCGCCGAGCGCGTCGAGGACCTTCAGCGGCTCTGCCATGCCGGCTCCCCCTCGCGCGTCAGCGCCTCCTGCAGCGCGCGCAGTCCACGCGACACCCGCGCGCGGGCGGTCTGCTCGCTGATCTCGAGCCGCTGCGCGATCTCCTCGTACGAGCGCTCCTCGACGACCCGGAGCCGGAGCGCTTCGCGCTGCTCGGCGCTCAGCCGCGCCAGCTCGGGGACGAGCGCCGCCCGCAGCGCGGGCACGCCGGCCCGCCGCTCGACCTCCTCGATCTCGCCCGGGTCGATCTGCGGAACGTGGATGCCGACGCGTTCGACCAGCGCCCGGTCGCGGTGCCCGCGCTCGAGGTACCGCGCGATCTGCCGCCGCGCGATGGTGAAGAGCCACGCCTGCACCTCCGGCCGCGTGGTGCCCTTGAACCGCCGGCGCCCGCGGTACGCCTGCGCGAACGTCTCCGCCGTCAGGTCGACCGCGGCCTCCGCGTCGAGCACCCGGCGCGCGCAGAAGAGCAGCACCCGCTCGGACTCCGCGCGGTACAGCGCCACGAACCCCGCCGCGGTGTCGATCGGCTCCAGCGCGTCCACTGGTGAGAAGTGCGCGCGGCGCCGGATCCTGTGACGGCGACGCGCGCCTAGGTCGCGGCCTGCCAGTCGCGCTCGACGCGGCGCAGGAGCTGTGGATAGACGATCGCGTAGCGGAACGGCTTGATCGCGGCCATGTAGAGCCGGCCGAGCACGCCGTTGGGCTTGACCAGAACGGCCATCTGGCCGCGGTAGCGGTCGCCGTCAGGCACCCACGAGAGGTGCAGCACGCCGTGCATCGTCGCGTTGGCGATCTCCGCCGCGTACTCGTCGTCGCAGACGTAGAGCGGCGTGAAGGGGAACGCGGCCGAGCCGGGCGCCGGGGCCGTCCCGCGCAGGTCCGCCGGCACGCGGTCCCGCAGCGACGGGCGGTCGGCGTCCTCGTCGTCCCAGCCCAGCAGCGCGCCGACCTTCCAGCGGATCGCCCACAGCAGCTGCCCGAGGCCGGCCGCGCCGTGCTCGGGCTCGAGCGACGTCGCGCGCTGCACGAGAAGCGGGAAGTCGTCCGCTCCGCCGGGGGTCGGGAGCGCCCAGACGTCCTCGACGCGGAAGTCCGGGGCGACCGCGTGGATGCGCCAGGGCCGGGTCGTGTGTGCGGTGCTCGGGAGCCTCACTCGGCCCTCCTTCCATACGGTGCCGTATGGACCACCATACGCTTCCGTATGGCGCGTCGTCAAGATGTGCGCCATGGCCGCGCCCCGCACGCCCCGCACCAGCTGGATCGAGGAGGGGTTCGAGGCGCTCGCGCGCGGCGGGCCGGACGCCGTCAAGATCGAGCCGCTCGCGGCCGCCCTCGGCGTCACCAAGGGTGGCTTCTACTGGCACTTCAAGGACCGCCGCGCCCTGCTCGACGAGATGCTCGACGCGTGGGAGCAGGTCGGCGTCGACGACGTCATCCAGCGCGTGGAGGAGCGCGGCGGCGACGCGCGCGCCAGGCTCCGCGGCCTCTTCGCGATCGCGTCGGCGGGCGACCGCATCCTCCGCATCGACCTCGCCGTCCGCGACTGGGCCCGCCGCGACCCCGCGGTCCGCCGCCGCCTGCGCCGCGTGGACGAGCGCCGCATGGCCTACCTCCAGGCCCTCTTCGGCGACCTCGTCCCCGACCGCGACGAGGTCGAGGCCCGCGCGCTCACCGCCTTCACCCTCTTCGTCGGCCACCCGTTCGTGGCCACCGGCCGCCGCGAGGTCGCGCAGCGCGCGTTCGAGCGCCTGCTCGACGCCTAGGGGCGCCGGCCCGCGCCGCGGGCGACGGAAGCCGTCATCTCGACCATCCGCCGGCGCCGAGATGACGATGACCGTCGCCCAGCGACGGTAGGTGTCATCTCGAAGCGACGGCGACGACGAGGTGTCGGTTTCCGTCGGGCCCTGGCCGACGCGGGCCGGGCCGGGCTCCGAATCAGTCGGCGCGGTCGAGGACCGCGACGCACTCGATGTGGTGCGTCTGCGGGAACATGTCGACCGGGCGGACCTTCTTCAGGACGTACCCGGCCTCGGCGAGCTGCGCCGCGTTGGGAGCGAGCGTCGTCGGGTTGCAGGAGACGTAGACGATCCGGCGAGGCGCGGCCTCGATGACGCGGCGCACGATCTTGGGCGAGAGGCCCGCGCGCGGGGGGTCGAGGACGATGACGTCGGGCTTGCCGGCGGTCTCGACGAGCTCACGCATCGCCAGGCGGACGTCGCCGGCGAAGAACTTCGCGTTGCCGATGCCGTTGCGCTTGGCGTTCGCGATCGCGTCGCCGACGGCGGCCTCGACGACCTCCAGGCCGAAGACCTCGCCCGCCCGGGGCGCGAGCGTCAGGCCGATCGTGCCCATGCCGCAGTACAGGTCGTAGACGCGCTCGAAGCCCTTCAGGCCCGCGTACTCGACCGCGACGGCGTACAGCTTCTCCGCCATCTCGGTGTTCGTCTGGAAGAACGCCTGCGGGGAGATGCGGTAGTCCAGCTCGGCGAGCTCCTCGCGCAGCTGCGGCGCGCCGCCGAGCTGGTCGGTCTCGCCGCCCGCGGTCGTCTCGCCGACGTCCTGCATGCGCGTCCAGAACGTCCCGGCGGCGCTGACCGCCGCCGCGAACGCGTCGTCGTCGAAGGTGCCCTCGGACGTCACGAGCCGCACCTGCAGGTCGCCCGTCCGGCGCCCCTCGCGGATCACGAGGTTCCGCAGGAAGCCCTCCTGCGAGCGCCGGTCGTACGCGCTCAGGCCCTGCGCACGGCACCACTCCAGCACCTCGCGGCGCGCGGCGTTGACGGCCTCCGACGCGAGCAGGTCGTCCTCGACGTGGACGATGTCCTCCCACGAGCCCGGCTTGTGGAAGCCGCAGATCAGCTCGCCGTCGTCCGACGTCCCGAACGAGTACTCCAGCTTGTTGCGGTACCGCCACGGGTCGACCGCCGGGATGATCGGCTCCATCTCGAAGCCGTCGAGCTTGCCGATGCGCCGCAGCGCGTCCTCGACCTGCTCGGCCTTCACGCGGAGCTGCTGCTCGTACGGCAGCACCTGCCACGACGCGCCCGGGTGGCCGGGCGCCTGCGGCTCGACGCGATCGGGCGACGGCTCCAGGACCTCGACCGTCCGCGCCTCCGCGTACCCGCGCTTGCGCTTGGTCACGACCGCGCGGACGCGGTCGCCCGGGACCGCGCCGGACACGAAGACGACGTACCCCTCCAGCCGCGCGACGCCGGCCCCGCCGTAGGCGAGCGACTCGACCCGGAGGTCGAGCTCCTGGCCCCGCTCAGGGCGCTTCGTGGCAGCTGGTGCAGACATGGCTTCCAACGGTAGCGCCGGGAGCCGCGGCGACTGTGCGCCTCAGCGCAGCTGCTTCTCGACCGCCGCGAGCACCGACTTGCGGTTCGCGTTGCGCTTCTCGTAGTCGGCGACGAGCCGCAGATCGCCCGCCTCGAGGTCCGCCAGCCGCGCGACGACCTGCGCGGCCGTCAGGTCGTCGTAGCCGCTGATGGGGAACGCGGAGCCGAGCCCCGCCGTGCGGCGCACCTTGTCGACCTCGCGCAGCACGCGGTCGGCGCCGGGCGGCTTGCGCACCGCCCCGCGCGCCTTGTCCGACGCGCGCACCGGCGCCCCCGCGAGCCCCTCGAGCCGCGCGAGCGCGTCCTCGGTCTGCTGGCGCCCCAGCGCGACGAGCCGGTCGACCAGCTCCTCCGCGTCGTCGCGCGTGATGCGCCCGCGCGTCACCGCGTCGTCGAGCGTCTCGCGGATGCGATCGCTCGGGAGCATCAGCGACTTGGCGAGGAGCTCCCGGACGGACGCGAGCGTCGAGCGCGCGTCCTCGTCCGGGGTGGAGGCGCCTGCCGCGGGCTGGCGTGGCTGGGCCATGCGGCCGGAGGTTACTTGCCCGCGTTGTCCGCGACGTACGTCGCGACGGCGTCCGCGTCGGCGCCCGTCAGCAGCCCGTTCGGCATCACGCCGGGGCCCTCCTCGATGGCCTTCAGCACGGTCGCCTTGTCCGGCCCGAGGTCGTCGAGGTTCGGCCCGACCTGGCCGCTCGTGTTCGCCGCGCCGAGCGTGTGGCAGTTCCCACACGTCGACGCGAACGTCCCGGCCGGGTCGGACGCCGCGTTCCCGCCGCCGCCTCCCCCGTCTCCGTTGTCGTCGCCGCCGCACGCCGCCGCACCGAACGCGAGCGCGGCGCACGCGAAGAACGCTGCTGCCTTCGAGGACCCGCTCATGGACCGCACCCTACTCCCCTGCCAGGAGCAGTTCGAGAAGCGCCTTCTGGGCGTGGCGGCGGTTCTCCGCCTCGTCCCAGACGCGCTGGCGCGGGCCGTACAGGACCTCCGCCGTGATCTCCTCGCCGGGATGCGCCGGAAGGCAGTGCAGCGCCACGCAGCCCTCGGCGCCGCGGTCGAGCAGCGCGTCGTCGATCTGGAACGGCGCGAGCGCGCGGCGGCGCTCGTCGGCGGTCTCCTCGTCGCCCATCGAGACCCACACGTCCGCGTAGATCGCGTGCGCGCCGTCGGCCGCCGCCTCCGGCTCGGACACGAGCGTCGCGGGAACCTCGTCCTCGAGCTGGTAGCCCGCCGGCGACGCGATCCACACGTCCACGCCGGCCTTCGCGCCGACGACCGCCAGCGACCGCGCGACGTTGTTGCCGTCGCCGACGTACGCGACCTTCAGGCCCTCCAGCCGGCCGAACGTCTCCTGCAGCGTCAGCAGGTCCGCGAGCGCCTGCACCGGGTGGTGCAGCTCGGACAGCATGTTGAAGACGGGGACGCCGGCGTGCTGGGCCAGCTCCTCGAGCATCGCGTCGGCGTGGGTGCGGACGCCGATCGCGGCGACGTGGCGGGAGAAGACGAGCGCGGTGTCGCGGATCGACTCGCCGCGCGAGATCTGCAGCTCGCCCGGCTTGAGGATCAGCGGGTGGCCGCCCATCTCGAAGACGCCCGCCTCGAAGGACAGGCGCGTGCGGGTCGACGGCTTCTCGAACAGGAGCGCGACGGAGCGGCCCTCCAGCGCGCGGGAGGCGAGCGGCTCGCGCTTGAGCTGCGCGGCGCGGTCGAGCAGGGCGAGGAGCTCGTCGCGGGTGAGCTCGTCGCCGGTGAGGAAGTGACGTGGCAAGGTGCGCCTGAGTATGAAGGTGCTCACCTGGAACCTCTTCCACGGCCGGTACGCCTCGCAGCCGGCGGCGCGCGAGCTGCTGCCGGAGTTCTCCGCCGCGCTCGCCGGATGGGACTGGGACGTCGCGCTGCTCCAGGAGGTGCCGCCCTGGTGGCCGGCGCCGCTGGGCCGGGCGTGCCAGGCCTCCGCCCGCAGCGCGCTCACGAGCCGCAACCAGCTCCTGCCCCTGCGCAGGCTCCTCGCGCAGCGCTTCCCCGACCTCATGAAGAGCGAGGGCGGCGGCTGCAACGCGATCCTCGTCCGGGGCGGCGCCCCGCCGCTCGACCACAAGCACGTCGAGCTGACGCGCACGCCCGAGCGCCGCGTCGCGCACGCGGTGAAGCTGGCCGACGGGACCTGGGTGATGAACCTCCACGCCTCCAAGCAGGAGCCGCGCGCGCGGACGGAGGAGGACCTGCGGATCGCCGCCCGCGCGCTCGCGCGCTGGTCCACCGGCGCCCCGGCCGCGGTGCTCGGCGGCGACCTCAACATCCCCGACCCGGACGCCGTCCTGCCCGACCTCACGCACATCTCGTGGCACGGCGTCGACCACCTCTACGCCCGCGGGCTGGCGCGCGCGGGCCGCGGGCAGGTGCTCGACGCCGGCCCGCTGTCGGACCACCGGCCGGTGCTGGCGGAGCTCGAGCGGGTCGACCGTCATGCCTTCGCAGGGCCCTGATCGTGCTGCTCCTGTGCCCAGGCGTCCGCCCATTCGTCGAGCGGTCGGAGGGCGTCTCCGAGGGCGGCCCCCAGCCGCGTGAGCTCGTATCCCTCGGCGGAGGGGGCGATGATCCCGCTCGACGTGAGCTCGCGCAGCCGCTGGTAGAGGACGCTGGACGACAGACCTTCGCAGCGCGCCAGCAGCGCACGCGCACCGAGGGGGCCCGCACGCAGCTCCCAGAGGATGCGCAGCGCCCACCGGCGGCCGAGGAGATCCATCGCGGCCATGATCGGACGGCCGGTGGTCGATCCACGAACCGGCGTTCCTGGGCGCGGAGTCGGCATGATCCTCCTTGCGTTTCGTTATTCGAAACACTAGCATCGGCCCCTCCTGTTTCTTATTCCGAAACACCGAACGGAGGTCGTCATGCACAAGCTGCTGGTCCTGTATCCCGAGCCGGCCGACCCAGAGCACTTCCGCGACCACTACGTACGCACCCACCTGCCGCTGGTGATGGACATGCCCGGCCTGCTCGCGTGGCGCTACAGCTTCGACGTGGCAGCGACCGAGGGAGAAGCGCCGTACTTCGCGGTCTTCGAAGGCGACTTCGAGGACGCCGCTGCCCTGGCCGCCGCGCGGGCGTCGCCGCAGGGCCGGCGGGTGGCCGCGGACGTCGCCAACTACGCCACCGGCGGTGTGGTCGTCCTCGACTACGCGGTGCAAGACGGCACCGGCTGAGGCAGACCAGGCCAGCGTGAATTCGTCTGGCGTTATATAAGCCTAGCGTGATATCCTCCGCCGCGATGCACGCGTTCGACGTCCTGGGCGACCCGGTCCGCCGCCGCATCCTCGAGCTGCTCGCCGACGGCGAGCGGACCGCGGGGCAGATCACGGCGGTGGTGGTGGAGGAGTTCGGGATCACGCAGCCCGCGGTCTCGCGCCACCTGAAGGTGCTGCGCGAGGCGGGGTTCGCGACCGTGCGGCCCGAGGGCGCGCGACGGCTCTACGCCGTGGACCCCGAGCCGCTGCAGGACGTGGACGCGTGGATCGACCGCTTCCGCCGCTTCTGGGGTCCGCCGCTCGACGCGCTGGAGACCGAGATCGCGCGCGGCAAGCGGCGACGCCGGCTCAACAGCGACGAGGAGAGCACCTGATGGACGTCACCCACGAGATCGACGCGGTCGGACGCGGGGTGGGCAGCGCGACGATCCCCACCGGCGAGCCCGGCCGGGTCGTCACGATCACGCGGGCCTACGCCACCGACCAGGCCGACCTGTTCGACGCGTGCACGAACGCCCAGCGCATCCCGCGCTGGTTCCTCCCCGTCAGCGGCGAGCTGCGCGAGGGCGGGCGCTACCAGCTGGAAGGCAACGCGGGCGGCACGATCACCGCCTGCGACCCGCCGCGCTCGTTCGCCGCGACGTGGGAGTTCGGGCCGGCGCTGAGCTGGATCGACGTGACCTTCACGCCGCTGGACGACGGCCGCACCGAGCTGAAGCTCGTCCACCGGATGGGCCTGGAGGACGGCGGCCACTGGGCGCAGTACGGGCCGGGCGCGGTCGGCGTCGGGTGGGAGCTGGGCCTGCTCGGCCTCAGCCTGCACCTGGAGTCCGGCGAGCCGCGTCCGGCGCAGAGCGAGGAGCAGCTCGCGCAGTCGCCCGAGGGCAAGGCGCTCATCCGCGGCAGCGCGGAGGGCTGGGGCGCCGCGGCGGCCGCGTCAGGTGAGGACGCGGACGCGGCACGCGAGGCGGCCGCGCGGACCGCCGCGTTCTACACGGGCGAGGAGCTGCCGGCGGTCTAGACGCCGCGCAGGCGGGCGACGAGCTCGGGCAACACGCGCTCGGCCTCGTCGTTCGCCACCTGGCAGGTGCCGGCGGCCTCGTGGCCGCCGCCGCCGTGCTCGAGCATCAGCGAGCCGATGTCGGCGGGCGAGGTGCGGTCGATGATCGACTTGCCGCAGGCGAAGACGGTGTTCTGCTTCTCGCGGCCCCACATGACGTGGATCGAGACGCGGGCCTGCGGGAACAGCGCGTAGATGACGAAGCGGTTCGTCGGGTGGATGACCTCCTCGTCACGGAGGTCGAGCACCACGACGTCGCCCTCCAGCACCGCGCGGGTGCGGATCTGGCGCACGGCCAGGACGGCGTGCTCGCGGTACAGGTGGACGCGCTCGGCGACGTCCGGGGAGTCGAGGATCTCGCCGACGCTCATCTCGGTGCAGGCGTCGATCAGCTGCATCATCAGCTGGTAGTTGGAGATCCGGAAGTCGCGGAAGCGCCCCAGGCCCGTGCGCGGGTCCATGAGGAACGAGAGGAGGATCCAGCCGTTCGGGTCGAGGATCTCGTCCTGCGAGAACTTCGCGGCGTCGGCCTTGTCGACCGCCTCGAGGATCTCGTCCCACGGCTCGGTGCCGAACGTCTCGCGCCCGCCGAAGTACTCGTAGACGACGCGCGCGGCGCTGTCGGCGGCGAGGAGCACCTGGTTCGGGTTGTCCTTCCCGACCCGCTCCTCCTCGGAGTGGTGGTGGTCGAACGCGAGGTGGACGCCCGGGTTGTACGGCAGGTTCGTGGTGATGTCCGTCGGGCGCAGGTCGACCTTGCCGTCCTGCATGTCCTTCGGGTGCACGAACAGGATGTCCTCGAGCATCCCCAGCTTCTTGAGCAGGGCAGCGCAGACCAGACCGTCGAAGTCGGAGCGGGTGACGAGACGATGCGTGGTCGCGGTGGATGCCATGACCGGATCTTCGGCAGAACCGTGGCGATCCTTAGCGCTCAACGCTCACCCCCGGGCCCGCAACCCGAACCCGCGCAGCATGAGCAGCGCCTTGCCGCTCATCGAGCCCCGCTCGGGCAGCACGCCGAGCTTCACGCCCGCGTCGTACGCGTCGAAGAACGTCCGCACGCGCCACAGCAGGCCGTTGTCCGGGTGGCGCTCGGCGACGACGACGGCCTGGAGCACGAGGAACTTGCCGGTCGGCGGGAGGCCCTCCAGCTCGCCGCGGTGCGTGGCCACGACCTTCAGCGGCGCGCTGACGTGCGCGCCGTTGACCATCCGCGGGCCGGTCGTCTCCACGCGCGCGTCGGGGAAGCCGGCCCACAGCTGCTGCGCGTGCCGGCCGAGCGCGTCGGGGCCGGTCAGCGGCTTGGTGAGCGGGTCCTCGTAGTGGACGTCGCTCGTGCAGACCTCGTGGAAGGCGCCGGGGTCGCGCTCCGACCATGCGGCCTGGAAGGCGTCCAGCAGCTCGTCGGTGGTCACGCCCCGAACTGTGGCAGCCCTTCGTGCGTCGTGGACGCCTCGGCGTACAGCCGGCGCGGGATGCGCCCCGCCCCGCGGGCCAGCGCGCCCGCCTCGACGGCGAGCTTGATCGCCCGCGCCATCGCGACCGGGTCCTCCGCGCGGCTGATGGCGCTCGCGGTGAGCACCGCGTCGCAGCCCAGCTCCAGCGCGAGCGTGGCGTCGGACGCGGTGCCGACGCCGGCGTCGAGGACGACCGGCACCTTCGCCTGCTCGACGATCAGCGCGATGTTGTACGGGTTGCGGATGCCCATGCCCGAGCCGATCGGCGAGCCGAGCGGCATCACCGCCGCGCAGCCCACGTCCTCCAGGCGACGGGCGAGGATCGGGTCGTCGGTCGTGTAGGGCAGGACCGTGAAGCCGTCGGCGACCAGCTCCTCCGCCGCGCCGATCAGCTCCACCGCGTCGGGCAGCAGCGTCCGCTCGTCCCCGATCACCTCGAGCTTGATCCAGTGCGTCTCGAACGCCTCGCGGGCGAGCTTGGCCGTGAGCACCGCGTCGCGCGCGGTGAAGCACCCCGCCGTGTTGGGGAGGACGGCGACGCCGGTGCGGTCGAGCACCTCGACCAGGCCGGTGCGGCCCGCGGCGTCGATGCGCCGCAGCGCGACCGTGACCATGTCCGTCTCGGTGGTGGCGATCGCCTGCTCCAGCAGATCGAGCGACGGGAAGCCGCCCGTGCCGAGGATCAGGCGCGAGGAGAACGTGCGGTCCGCGATGGTGAGCGGGGCGGCGGCGGTGGTGGCCATGGGTGTGGGTTCAGCCTCCCTGGATGGCGGTGACGACCTCGACCTCGGCGCCGTCGGCCAGCGCCGTCTGCGGCCACGCGCCGCGCGGCACGACCTCCGCGTCGATCGCGACCGCGACGCCGCGCCCCTCGGGCGGCACGTCGAGCGTGCCGAGCAGGTCCGTGACGGTCGTGCCCTCGGCGATCGTCTTGGGCTCGCCGTTGAGCGAGATGGTGGTCATGCGTGCACCGTGGTGGAGTCGTTGGTGATCTGCTCGACGACGCGCTGCGCCGTGAGCGGGGCGAGCAGGACGCCGTTGCGGTAGTGGCCGGTCGCGACGAGCACGCGGCCGCGGCGCTCGACGATCGGCAGGTTCTGGGGGGAGCCGGGGCGCAGGCCCGCGCCGCTCTCCTCGATGACGAGCTCGGAGATGCCGGGCACGAGCTCGGTCGCGTCGCGCAGCAGCTCGTAGACGCCGCCGGCCGTGACGGTCTGGTCGAAGCCCTTGTCCTCGACGGTCGCGCCGAGCACGTAACGGCCGTCGCCGCGCGGGACGAGGTAGCCGCCGGCGAACCGCAGGACGCGCGTGACCAGCGGGCCGTTGGTGGCGTGGCCGGGGTCGCGCAGGCGCAGGATCTGGCCCTTCACCGGCCGGACCTCGAGCCCGGGCATGAGGGCGGGCGACCAGGCGCCGCCGGCGAGCACGACCATCCGCGCACGGAGGCTGCGACCGTCCTGGGTCTGCGGCTCGGCGAACCCGTTGCCGTGCGCGATCGCGGTGACCGGCGCGTTGAGGTTGAGCCGCACGCGCGCGTCGCGGGCCTGCTGCTCGAGCGCCTCGACGACCGCGCGCGGGTCGACCGCGTGCTCGTCGGCGACGTGGAGCGCGACGCGGATGTTCGGCGCGAGGCCCGGCTCCATCTTGCGCGCGTCGGACGGGAGCACGCGCTGGACCGGGAGCTCCTGCCGCTCGCGGAACGCCAGCTCGCGCTCCAGCGCGACCGCCTCGTCGAGGTCGCGCGCGACGTGGAGCGTCCCCTCGGTGTGGAGCGGCACGCCGAGCTCCTTCGCGAACGCCGGCCACATCGCCGCGGCGGCGAGGCCGTCCTCGAGCAGGCCGGCGTGGCCGATCTCCGCCTCGCTCACCGGCGCCAGCATGCCCGCCGCGTAGTACGACGCGCCCAGGCCCAGCTCGGCCTCGCGCTCCAGCAGCACCGTCCGCAGACCGGCCTGCGCGGCACGCCAGGCGATCGAGAGCCCGATCAGCCCACCGCCGACGACGGCGAGGTCTTGGGATGGTGACGAGGTGTCGGTCAGGGCTTGCTCCCTTCGCCGGCATGACCCGGATCAGGTGGTGACGGTCGGCGCTGGATGCGCCCTCTCAGCCCGGCGTCGCGGGCTCCCGTGTCACCCTCAGCGTAGTGCCAGATCTGCGTGATGCCCGCCTCTACTTCGTCTGCGGCGCCCGGCCGGGGGGGCGTGCGCTGGAGGACGTGCTGCGTCCCGCGCTCGCCGGCGGAGTCGACCTCTTCCAGCTGCGCGAGAAGGACGCGCCGGACGACGTCGTGCTGCGGCACGCGGAGGTCGCGCGCGCGTGTTGCGACGAGGTCGGCGCGACGTTCATCCTCAACGACCGGCCCGACCTCGTGGAGGCGTGCGGCGCGGACGGCGTGCACGTCGGGCAGGACGACACGCCGGTGGACGAGGCGCGCGCGGCGGTCGGCGCGGCGCGGGTCGTCGGGCTCTCCACCCACTCCAACGTCCAGGTCGACGGCGCGCGCACCGCGGACGTCGACTACTTCGCGGTCGGGCCCGTCCACGCGACGCCGACCAAGCAGGGCCGTCCGGCCGTCGGGCTCGGGCCGATCGAGCACGCGGCGCGGACCGCCTCGGATCGCCCCTGGTTCGCCATCGGCGGGCTCGACCACGCGACGACGCGCGCGGTGCTCGACGCGGGCGCGCGGCGCATCGTCGTCGTGCGCGCGATCGCGGAAGCCGACGACCCCGAGGCCGCTGCGCGTACGCTCCGCCGCATGATCGACGAGGTCGCCTGACGCATGGGCAAGCGGACGCGCAAGCCGCGCGGGGCCGGCATCGGCGTGCCCGGCACTCCGGACGGGCCGCCCGAGCCCGACCGGAACGCGGCGATGCGGCGGGGCTACGCGCGGTCGGAGCAGCGCAACGAGGCGATCCGCCAGTCGCTCGAGCCGCTGAAGCCCGGCGAGCGCCCCGGCGCGGTCACCGTCGCCGCGATCGTCGCGTTCACGCTCGGGTTCGTGAACATCGGCCTGCTCGCCGCGGGCGTCGAGGTCGCCGACGACGAGAACACCGGCCGTTCGCCCTGGGTCGACACGATCGCGTTCGCCCTCGTCGCGTGGACGGCCGGCTACTTCATGTGGAAGGCCAAGTACTGGGCGGTGATCGGCTTCCAGGCGCTGCTCGGCGTCACGCTCGTCATCGCGGGCCTCTCGCTCCCCCTCGCGTCGAACCTCCTCGCGGTCGTGCTGTGCCTCACCGTGCTCGTGTTCGGCGGGTGGCTCTTCTGGAAGCTCGTGCGCGCCCTAGCACGGCTCCAGATGCCTGCGCGATAGCTTTCTCCGCCTATGGCCGAGAGCTCCTACGACTGCATCGTCATCGGGTCCGGCCCGGGTGGCTATGTCGCGGCGATCCGCGCCGCCCAGCTGGGTCTGAAGACCGCCGTCGTCGAGAAGGACAGCGTCGTCGGTGGGCGGTGCCTGAACTACGCCTGCATCCCCGCCAAGGCCGTGCTGCGCTCGGCCGACATCCTGACCGAGGTCCGCGAGGCCTCGGACTTCGGGATCACCGTCGCCGGCGAGCCGACGATCGACTTCGGCGCGATCAACGAGCGCCGGCTCAAGGTCATCAAGACGCTGACGGGCGGCGTCACCGGCCTGTTCAAGAAGAACGGCGTCGACGTGATCGAGGGCGAGGGCTCGCTGACCGCGGGCGGCAACGTCGTCGTCGCGGGCACGGAGTACGAGGCCAAGAGCGTCATCATCGCCACCGGCTCGGTCAAGCGCCCGATTCCCGGCACGCAGTTCGGCGGCCGCGTGATCGGCACCGAGGAGGCCTGGGCGTTCGAGCAGCTGCCGAAGTCGCTGGCCGTCGTCGGCGCGGGCGCGTCGGGCGCGGAGATCGCGTCGGCCTACGCGCGCTTCGGCGTCGAGGTCAAGCTCTTCGAGGGGCTCGACCGCGTCCTCCCGACCGAGGACCCGGACATCTCCAAGCTCGTCGAGCGCGGGCTGAAGAAGCAGGGCATGAAGGTCACGACGAAGACGTTCGTGGAGAACGTCGTGTCGAAGGACGCGTCGGTGACGTTCACCGCGGGCGGCGAGGACCACGAGGTCGAGTGGCTCGTCATCGCGGCCGGACGCGGGCCGGACATCGAGGCGCTGGGCCTCGACGGCGCGGGCGTGCAGCTCGACGAGCGCGGGCTCATCAAGGTCGACGGCGCGCTGCGCACGACGGCCAAGGGCATCTACGCGATCGGCGACATCGTCCCCGGCCCGGCGCTCGCCCACAAGGCGTCCGACGAGGGCATCATCGCCGCCGAGGACATCGCCGGCCGCTCCACGCACCCGATCGCCTACGTCGACGTCCCGCGCGCGACGTTCTGCACGCCCAACGTCGGCTCGTTCGGCCTGACCGAGCAGCAGGCGCGCGACGCCGGCTACGACGTCGTCGTCGGCAAGCTGCAGTACGGCGCGGTCGGCGCCGGCACGGTCTACGGCGACCGCGCCGGCCTGATCAAGGTGATCGGCGAGCGCAAGTACGGCGAGCTGCTCGGCGGCCACATCGTCGGCACGCGCGCGACCGAGCTCATCCAGGAGCTGGTCAACGTGCGCGCCCTCGAGGGCGGCTACGCCGAGGTCGCGCGGATCGTCCACGGCCACCCGACGCTGTCCGAGGCGGTCATGGAGGCCGCCCGCGACGCCGACGGCTGGCTCGTCCACGGGTAGCGCGCCGATGAGCGAGGAGAGGGCGTTCTACTTCGACCTCTCCTCGCCGGAGTGCTGGCTCGCCGCCGAGCAGGTGCTCGCGGTGGTGCCGCAGCCGTGCGAGTGGATCCCGGTGTCGATGCCGTTCGACGCGGCGTTCCGCTGCGCCGCCGAGGAGGACGCGTTCCGCGAGGACCTCGCGCGGGCCGCGGCCGACGCGGGGCTCCAGCCGGTCGTGTGGCCGGAGCCCTTCCCCTACGACCCCAACCTGGCCAACCGCGCCGCGACGTTCCTCAAGGGCGGCGGGAAGGTCGTCGGGTTCGCGCTGGCCGCGTTCCGCCAGGCGTTCTGCGGCGGGCGGGCGCTGGACGTCGTCGAGAACGTCATGATCGCCGCGGCGGCGGTCGAGACGCACCCGCGCGCGCTGCTCGTCGGCGCGGAGACCGCGGCCGTCCGGCGGCGGCTCGAGGAGGCGACGGCGCTGGCGCGTGAGCGGGGCGTGACGTCGGTGCCCGCCCTGTGGACGGGATCGGGCGTCGTGCACGGGCGTCTGGACGCCGCGGCGTCGTGAGCGCGCGCGTCCAACTTCGCGGGGCCGCGCCAAGAGGGCTTTCCTCGCCCCGGATGCAGGGGTAGGGTGGCTGCAGCATGGAAGCCAGCACCCCCGATACCAACTCGAACGATCCGCTCGCCCGGCTCGCCGCCGCGCTGGAGACCCTGTCCGCGAGCCAGCTGAAGCTGGCCGAGGCCGCCGAGCGCCTGTCGGGCATCGCCGACGAGGTGCCGCGCCAGCGGCTCACCGGCGCCGCGCAGACGTCGCGCCGTGCCGCCCGCGAGGCGATGGCCGCGGCGGCGAAGGTCGCCGACGTGCAGTCGCCCGGCGCGCGCGACTTCGACTTCTAGCGGCGCTACCTTCGGCGTCGTGACGGACGCGACGCAGGAGCAGCAGACCCGCAAGGGCACGGTCGAGGTCGAGGAGCCCAGCCGGGCTCAGCAGGTCGCGGTGCGCCGCGTCGCCGAGGCGAAGGCCACGGTGCCGGAGCTGACCGTCCGCACGGACGTGGACGTCAGCGCCGCGCTCGCCGTGTCCTCCGACCTCGACGCGCTCGTGGTCCGCGCCGCGGCCCTGGCGCTGCGCGCGCTCCCGCACGCCAACGGCGCGTACCGGGACGGGCGCTTCGAGCGCTATTCGCGCGTCAACGTCGGCCTCGCGGTCGCCGCCGCGCAGGGCACGCTCGCCTACCCGACGGTCTACGACGCGGACGCCAAGCCGGTCGCGCAGATCGCGGCCGAGGCCGCCGCGCTGGCCGACCAGGTGCGCGCGGGGACGGTCTCGGGCACCGACGCGGGCTCGACGTTCACCGTCACGACGGCGGCCGGGAGCGCGGTCGACGCGCTGGAGCCGATCCTCGTCGCGCCGCAGGCCGCGGGGCTGGGCGTCGGCGCGGTGCGCGACGCGATCGTCGCCGTGGACGGCGCGCCCGCGGTGCGGCCGGTCGTCACGCTCACGCTGGTCGCGGATCACCGCGCGCTGCACGCGGCCGACGCGGCCGCGCTGCTCGCGAAGATCGCCGAGCTCCTGCGCGCCGGCGACGCGCTGGCGTAGTCGGCGGGCGCTACTTCTTCGGGTTCTGGAGGAGGCCGCCGACGGCGTCGGTGACCTTGTCGACGGCGGCGGGGACGTCGCCCTTGACGACGTCGTCGACCGCCGCGCCGGTCTGGCCGACGGCGTTGCCGACCTTGTCGGTGACCTCGGGGACGGCCTGACCGGCGCCCGTGACCACGTCGCCGACGGGGCCCGGGGTCGCCTTGCCGACCTGCTCGACGGCGCCGCCGGCCGCGTTGCCGGCGTCCTGCACGCCACGCCCAACGCCGTGCGTGACGTTGCCCGCGCCGCCCGATGGAGCCGACGGAGCCTGCGGGACGGACGGGCGGTCCGGGCGTGACGGCGGCTTGCTGCCCGGCTTGTCGCTGCCGCCGCCGGAGCCCGACCCGGAGCCGGAGCCCGAGCCGCTCGACGTGCTGCCCCGCTCGCCCTGCGACGCCGTGGTGCCGGCGTCCGACTGGGCCCCGCTCGCGGCAGGGGTCGCCGCGCCGGCGCCGGGCGCCGCCACGATGCCCTCGCGCGCGGCCGCGCCGCGGTCCGAGCGGCCGGAGCCGCCGCGGCGGTTGGTGGCCCGGCCGTCGCCGCCGCGCGCCCGCGTCCTGCCAGCACGCGCGCCGGCAGCCTCACCGGCGCCGCCCGCGAGGACGATCGGCGCATCGGCACCGGCATCGGTGGCCACGGCCGCGCGCACGCGGACCGCGTTCCCCGACGCATCGCCCGCGCCGCCCTCCGGCAGCGCGGCGGTCAGCTGGATCGAGCTCACGTCGTCGTCGGGGTTCATCCCCGGCCAGCCGCGCACCGCCACGACCGCGCTCAGCATGGAGAGCGCCGTGATGGCGGCAGCGACGAGCGACATCCCTGCACCCAAGCTCGCCACGTAGGCACGAGTCACCCGCACATCACCTGCATCGGCATCTCCCCGCGGACCTTGAGCCCTGTTACGCGCCATCTGCGTAGGGCTTGAGCACGTGGTTGGCCTCGTGGTGGTCGTCCTCGGTGATGCCGGGCGGCGACGTGTCGGTGGAGACGAAGACGCAGAACCACTTGTCCGGGCCGTCGCCGGGCGCGCAGGTGCGGTACCGCTCGTCCTCCATCTTGAGCGTCGTCATCGCCCCCACGCCGTCGCGGTACTCGGCCGGCGCCTGCGTGCGGATGTACTCCGCCGCGGCGTGGGCCTGCGTGGCGAAGTCGCGCTCGGAGTCGGCGCGCTCGGGTGCGTGGAGCACGCCCGCGGTGACGAACACGGCCAGCATCGCCAGGAGCATCGCGGTCCCGGCGTAGTCCTGCGCCACCACCCGCGGCAGGTCGCGCCGACGCCGGCGCAGGGCGATCGCGAGCAGCGGCCCGAGCGCGGCGACCGCGATGAGGTTGAGGACGCCCGCCAGGAGCGCGCCCGCGGGGAACGCGGTCCCGCCGTCGCCGGCCAGCGGGAGCTGCGTGAGCAGGATGCCCTCGCCGATGGTCAGCACGACGAACAGCGGCCACAGCAGCGCCCCACGGAACCGCCACGCCAGCCGTGCCCGCCAGAACGACTCGGCCTCCATCGGTCGGAGGGTAAAGCCCGCGCGCCGCGCCGTGGGCGCGACGTACACTCGGATGGGCGATGGACCTCTGGGTGTGCCACGCCGGCCGCATCGAGTACCGCGAGGCGCTCGACCTGCAGCACCGGCTGCGCTCCGCCCGCCAGGCGGATGCGATCCCCGACACGCTGCTCCTCCTCGAGCACGACCCCGTCTACACGCGCGGCCGCCGCGCGACGCCGCAGGAGCTGCCGCTCGGCGCGGAGTGGTACGCGGAGAAGGGCGTCGACATCGTCGACGTCGACCGCGGCGGGAAGGTGACCTACCACGGGCCCGGGCAGCTGGTCGGCTACCCGATCGCGCGCGTGGGCTCCGACGTCCTGGACTTCGTCCGCACGCTCGAAGCGGCGATGGTGACCGCCCTCGCCGAGGAAGGCGTGACGGCGCGCGGGCGCATGCACGAGGGGCGCGAGTGGACCGGCGCGTGGGTCGGCGAGGCGAAGATCGGCTCGATCGGCCTGCACGTCAGCAAGGGCGTCACGACGCACGGCTTCGCGGTCAACGTCGACGGCTCGCTGGAGCCGTGGGGCTGGATCGTGCCGTGCGGGCTGCCCGAGGCGGCGATGACGTCGGTGCTCGAGCAGACCGGCCGCGCGGACATGACGTGCTTCCGCAAGCGCATGGCCCACGCGGTCGCGCAGGCGCTCGGGCGGCGGCAGCGGCTCGTCACGCGTGCGCGGCTGGAGCGGGAGATCTCCCCCGTCATATCCTCGGCGGTCTCGTGACGGACGAGCCGCGCAAGCTCCAGACCCGCTCCCGCGCCAACCCCGGCGGGATGGACGTCCTGAAGGTGCTCGGCCCCGACGTGCTGGACCTCCGCGCGCGCAAGCCGTCGTGGTTCAAGGTCCCGGCCCCGGGCGGCGTGAAGTACCGCGAGCTCAAGGCGCAGGTCAACGCCGAGGAGCTCCACACGGTCTGCCAGGAGGCGGCCTGCCCGAACATCGGCGACTGCTGGGAGCGCGGCACCGCCACGTTCATGATCCTCGGCGACACGTGCACGCGCCGCTGCGGGTTCTGCCACGTCAAGACCGGCAAGCCGACGTGGAACGACCCGCTGGAGCCCGCTCGCGTCGCGCGCAGCGTCGCGAAGATGGGCCTGCGCTACGCGGTCGTGACGAGCGTCGACCGCGACGACCTGCCGGACAAGGGCGCGCGCATCTGGGCCGCGACCATCCGCCAGATCCGCCGCCAGGCCCCCGGCTGCAAGGTCGAGGTCCTCACGCCCGACTTCCAGGGCCACGAGATGCCGCTCGCCGTCGTGCTCGCCGAGCGCCCCGACGTCTTCAACCACAACGTCGAGGTCGCGCCGCGGCTGTACCCGCTCGCGCGCCGCGGCTCGACGTGGAAGCGCTCGCTGCGCGTCCTGCGCAACGCGCTGGAGCTGGGCGAGGGCGAGGTCAAGACGAAGTCGGGGATGATGGTCGGCCTCGGCGAGACCCACGAGGAGCTCGTCGCCGCCTTCGAGGACCTGCGCGAGCACGGCGTCCAGTTCCTCACCGTCGGCCAGTACCTGCGCCCGACCGAGCGCCACCTGCCGGTCGTCCGCTACTGGCACCCGGACGAGTTCAAGGCGCTCGAGGAGGCCGCGTACGCGCTGGGCTTCGAGCACGTCGCCGCCGGGCCGCTGGTGCGTTCGAGCTACCACGCCGACGAGGCCGTGAAGATGGACCGGCCTGGCGTGGGGCCGCTCGCGGCGGCGTCGTAGCCACCGCGTACCCTGCGGGCCGTTGTTCCCGCTGAAGGACAACATCCCGACCGAGCGCTTCCCGCTCGTGACGCTGCTCCTGATCGCCGCGAACGTGGCGATCTACTTCCTGGTGCAGCAGGGCGGATGGGAGATCACGTCCGCGACGTCCGGCACGTGGTCGCTCGGCGGCGAGGCCGCCTACCCGTGCGACCTGACCGGCCAGTGCCCCGCCGGCGAGCCGCCCGCCGGCCACGTCGGGCCGTGGCTGAGCGTGGTGACCGCGATGTTCATGCACGGCGGCCTGCTCCACCTCGGCGGCAACATGCTGTTCCTCTGGATCTTCGGGAACAACGTCGAGGACGCGATGGGCCGCCTGGTCTTCCTCGCCTTCTACCTCGCCGGTGGGGTCGCCGCGATCGCGCTGCAGACCGCGATCGACCCCTCGTCCGCCGTGCCGACCGTCGGCGCGTCGGGCGCGATCGCCGCGGTGCTCGGCGCGTACCTGCTGCTCTACCCGCGCGCCCGGGTGATCACGGTGATCTTCATCGTCATCTTCTTCACGCTGATCGAGATCCCGGCCGTGCTGGTGCTCGGCTTCTGGTTCGTCCAGCAGGTGATCTTCGGGGCGCTGGACTACACCAGCGGCGGCGAGGGCGGCGGGGTCGCGTTCTTCGCGCACATCGGCGGGTTCCTCTTCGGGCTCGCCGTCGTCCGCCTGCTCGCCAAGCCGCGCGGGACCACCCCGGCCCCCTACCGCGTATGAGCCGCGTGCCCCACCGCTCCAGCCGCTCGCGGGCGCGCGCCCGCCGCCGCCGCGCGCGGGTGCGCACCGTCCTGCTCTGCGTCGCGTTCGTCGCGGTGCTCGGCGCGCTGGGCACCGTCGCGCTGCAGTGGGAGTGGGGCGAGGACGGCAGCGGCGCGCCGGGTGGCGGCGCCAGCCGCGCCGAGGCCGCCGCACCGCCCGAGCCGACGCCGGGGCAGATGGCGCTCGGGCCGATCGAGGGCGGGGTCGACCTGTCCGACACCGACGATCCGGTGAAGCTGAGGTTCAAGCGCCCGCCGCGCGCCGCGCTGCTCGTCAACCTCGACACCGGTGAGGTGCTCTGGCGCCGCAACCCCGAGCGCACGCTCCCAATCGCGTCGCTCACGAAGATGATGACCGGGCTCGTGGCGGTCGACGAGCTGAAGCCAGGCGACAAGGCGCGGGTCACCAAGGCGGTGCTCAACTACTCCGGCTCGGGCATGGGCGTCCTGCCGAAGGGCAAGCGGGTGAAGGTCGAGACGCTGCTCTACGGCCTCATGCTGCCGTCCGGCAACGACGCCGCCCGGGCGCTGGCGTTCCGCGCCGCCGGCTCGATCCAGGGGTTCGTCGACAAGATGAACGCCAAGGCCGCGTCGATGGGACTGCAGTGCACGACGTTCGCCGGCGTCGAAGGGCTCTCGTCCAAGAACCGCTCGTGCCCGGTCGACCTCGCCGTGATGGCGCGCGCGGTGCTCGACGACAAGCGGCTGGCCCGCATCGTCAAGACGCGCCAGGCGGTCCGCCCGTTCCCCATCAAGGGCGGCAAGGTCTACCTCTACAACCACAACCCGCTGCTCGTCTCCGGCTACCAGGGGACGATCGGGGTCAAGACCGGCTACACCGACGAGGCCGGCCGCTGCTTCGTCGCGGCGGTGAAGCGCAACGGCGTCCGGCTCGCGGCGATCGTGCTGCACTCGCCCGACCCGGGCAAGCAGACCCGGCAGATGCTCGACCGGGGCTTCAAGGTCCTGAGCTGACGTCGTGTCTGACACGGCGTCCACGACGCCGTGTCGTCTCCCGTAAGGTGCGTCGTGCAACCGACTGGGAGAGGGAGAGGGTGGACCTCAACGACACTCCGGAGCAGGCGGCGTACCGGGAGAAGGTGCGGTCGTGGCTCGAGGCCAACCGGGCCGATGCGCCCGTGCTGGAGGGGCCGGACGCGCTGACCGACGAGGGCGAGATCCTCGCGGCGCGGCGCGCGTGGCAGCGCAAGCTCGCCGAGGGCGGGCTCGCCGGCGCGACCTGGCCGAAGGACCTCGGGGGCCAGGGCCTCGGGCCGATCGAGCAGGTCATCATCGGCCAGGAGATCGCCAAGGCGGGCGTGCCGGGGATCCTCGACGTGATCGGCGTCGGGATGCTCGGCCCGACGATCATCGCCCACGGCTCCGACGAGCAGAAGCAGCGCTACCTCGGGCCGATGCTCCACGGCGACGAGGTGTGGTGTCAGCTCTTCTCCGAGCCCGCCGCGGGTTCGGATCTGGCGGGCGTGCAGACGCGGGCGCGCAAGCTCGACGACGGCGGCTGGTCGCTCTCCGGCCAGAAGGTGTGGACCACGAACGCGCAGTTCGCCGCCTACGGCCTGCTGCTCGCCCGCACCGACGCCGAGGCGCACAAGCACAAGGGCCTGACGATGTTCATCGTGCCGATGGACGCCGAGGGCGTCACGGTGCGCGGCCTGCGGCAGATCACCGGCGACGCTGAGTTCAACGAGGTCTTCTTCGACGACGTCAAGATCGGTGACGACGCGGTGGTCGGGCCGGTCGGCGGCGGCTGGGGCACGGCGCTGACGACGCTGATGTTCGAGCGCCTGACGATCGGGTTCGGCTCCGAGGGCCTGGGCTACCGGCCCGAGCGGTTCGCGGAGCGGATCGCGCAGGACCCGGCGGCTGCGCGCGACGGCGAGGTGCGCCAGCGGCTCGGCCACGTGGCGACCGAGCTGCTCGCGGTGAAGTTCACCGGATACCGGATGCTGAGCGCGCTGCAGCAGGGCCAGATCCCGGGCCCCGAGGCGGGCCTGTCGAAGATCACGACGGTGAACGCGGGCATCGCGGCGTGCGACCTCGTCGCCGACGTGGTCGGGCCCGAGGGGCTGAACGAGGTGCCGGAGAACCCGTTCGCCTACCACACGTCGTTCCTGCCGGGGCTGAAGTCCGCGGGCGGCACCGAGGAGATCCTCCGCAACACGATCGGCGAGCGCGTGCTGGGGCTGCCGCCCGAGCCGCGGCTCGACAAGGGCATCCCGTTCAGCGAGCTGCGCGCGAAGGAGAAGGAGGCGGCGGTCCGATGAACCTCGAGCTGAGCGACGAGCAGGTCTTCCTGCGGGACGCGGCGCGGCAGGCGCTGTCGCGCGTCAAGACCGTCGAGGCGGCGCGTGAGCTGCTGGACGGCGGGGAGCGACCGGACCTGTGGCCGTCGGCGGTCGAGGCGGGCTGGCCGGGACTGCTGGTCAGCGAGGAGGGCGGCGGCGCCGGGCTCGGCGCGTTCGACGCGATGCTCGTGCTGCAGGAGGCCGGCAAGCAGCTGGCCGACCTGGGCCTGATCGGGCACCTGCCGGCGACCGAGCTGCTCGACGCGGCGAAGCACACCGACATCGGCGCGGTGTCGGCCGGCGACGTGCGGGCGGCGTTCGTACCCGCGGCGCCTCCCGGCGACCTCGATCCGGGGTGGACCGTCGACGCGCTGACGACGATGGAGCGCGCGTCGGCGCCCGTGGTGGGCGGCGACGGGACCGTCAGCGGCTACGTGCCGTGGGTGGTCGACGCGCCGGGCGCCGGGCTGCTCGTGGTCGTCGCCGTGCGCGAGTCCGACGGCTCGCCGGTGGCCGTGGCGGTGGCCACGTCGGGGGTCGGTGTCGAGGTCGAGCAGGTCGTCCGCTACGACCCGACGCGGCGGCTCGGGCACGTGCGGCTCGACGGCGCCGCCGGGCTCGTGCTCGACGGCGTGGGCACCGCGGAGATCGAGCGCGCGTGGAACCTCACGCAGGCGTTGATCGCGGCGGAGGCCGTGGGCGCCGTGGAGACCTGCCTCGAGATGGCGGTCCAGTACGCGAAGGAGCGGTTCACGTTCGGGCGCCCGATCGGCTCGTACCAGGCGATCAAGCACGGGCTGACCGAGGTCCTGCGGCGGCTGGAGAACGCGCGCTCGCTCCTCTACTACGCCGGGTGGGCGCACGAGTCCGGGCCGGCGGAGTTCGGGCTGGCGGCCAACGCGGCGCGCAGCGCGGCGGGTGAGGCGATCGAGTTCGCGGCGCGGCAGAACATCGCCACGCACGGCGGCATCGGGGCGACGTGGGAGCACGACGCGCCGCTCTACTTCCGCCGCGCGCAGCTGACGCGGCGGCTCGTGGGTGGCACGTCGGGCGCGACCGACCGCGTGGCCGGGCACCTGCTGCGGCAGGCCGGCGGCGCGATCGACCCCGCCGCCGCGACAGCGGCTGCCGCGTCTGCCGCGGACGCCTAGGAGCACGCGCCGCTGCGCTTCTGGACGCACGACCGCTTCGACTTCCCGCTCCCGCCCGGGCACCGCTTCCCGATCCGGAAGTACGGCCTGGTGCGGGAGCGGGTCGAGGCGGCCTGGCTGGGGGAGCTGTGCGAGGCGCCGGCGGCGTCGTGGTCGTCGTTGGCGCTGGTGCACACGCAGGAGTACCTCGCGCGGCTCGTCGACGGGACGCTGTCCGTGCGCGAGGTGCGCGGGCTCGGGCTGCCGTGGTCGCCCGAGCTGGTCGAGCGGGCGCGGCACTCGTCGTGGGGCACGGTCGAAGCCGCGCGGGACGCGTTGACCGGCGGCTGGGGCATGAACCTCGGCGGCGGGACGCACCACGCGTACGCCGACCGCGGCCGCGGCTACTGCGTGTTCAACGACGCGGTCCTCGCGGTGCGCGTGCTGCGGCGGGCGGGGCTGGTGTCGCGGGTGCTGATCGTCGACTGCGACGTGCACCAGGGCGACGGCACCGCGTCGCTGTGCGCCGATGATCCGCTCACGTACACGTTGAGCGTGCACGGCGCGGCGAACTACCCGTTCCACCGCGAGACGTCCTCGCTCGACGTCGATCTGCCGTCGGGGACCGGAGACGACGCGTACCTCGCCGCGCTCGCCGAGGCGCTGGCCGTGGCGTTCCCCGCCGCCCGCCCCGACCTCGTCATCTACCTCGCCGGGGCGGACCCGTGGGAGGGCGACGCCCTCGGCCGCCTCGCGCTCACGAAGGCCGGCCTCCGCACCCGCGACGAGCTGGTCCTCGACCGCGCGGTGGGCGCCGGCGTCCCCTGCTGCGTCACGCTCGCCGGCGGCTACGCCCCCGACGTGACCGACACCGTCGACATCTACGCCGCCACGACCGAGCTCGTGTCACAGAAGTGCGACGGCCTGCGCAGAACCAGCGCAGGACCTGCACCAACTTCGCAACAGCCTCTTCCCTGATCACGCGCCGGCCGTCACGATCGCGGCGTGGCACCGCTGAAGGCCAAGGGCGACCTCGCGGAGATGATGGTCGCGGCCGATCTCCTCCGCCGCGGCCACAAGATCGCGTTCCCCTTCGGGGAGGACTGGGACTACGACCTCATCCTCTGCCGCGACGATGGCGGGCTGGAGCGCGTCCAAATCAAGTACACGCGCTCGGACGGACGCACGGTCACGGTCCGCTGCCGCTCGCACTCGCTGACGAACGGCAAGGTGCGCGCGACGAAGTACTTCACAGCGGCCACGGTGGACTGGATCGCGGTGTGGGATGCGACGACGGAGCAGTGCTTCTACGTGCCCGCCGTCGAGCTCGGCGAGGGTCGCGCCGATCTCACGCTCCGCCTGACGCCAGCCGCAAATGGGCAGCGGCGTGGCATTCGTTGGGCTCGCGGCTACACCGACATCTGACGCGCGGGCTTCTACAGTTGGTGGCCCGACGGGGGCGTGGTGCTAACGGGAACACGCGGCCTTTGCAAGGCTGAGTTGGGGGTTCGATTCCCCCCGCCTCCACTTCTGACGTCGCCCTGAGCGCCGAGTCCCCACCTGGGTCTCAGCGCACGCATGAGCGTCGGCGACCTCTCCGTTCCGCGCGGAACACCAGGTGCTCCGCGTCCTCTGCGTCGGGAGGCGGCGTTTCGCGCCGCTAGCGCGCGTCGATCGCGATGCCCGCGCGCTGGGCGAGCAGCTCCGAGGCGGAGCGGCCGGCGAGCGCGCGGGCGTCCGCCGCGAGGTGGGCCTGGTCGGTGTAGCCGGCGCGGGCCGCGATCGCGGCGAGGCTGAGCGAGGGGTCCGCGCGGGCCAGCGCAAGGACGTGCTGGAGGCGGGCGATGCGTGCGAAGCGCTTGGGGCCGTAGCCGACGTGGTCGTCGAAGCGGCGGCGCAGGTGGCGCGGGCTGATCGCGAGGTCCGACGTGAGCTGGGTGACGGTGCGCGCCGGGTCGCGGCGCAGCGCGGCCGCTGCGCGCTCCACCAGGACGTCCCGCGGGGCGGGCGTGGCTGCCGCGCGTTCGAGCACGCCGGCGATCGCGCTGAGCGCACCGCGCACGTCGCCCGCGGCGAGCGCCTCCCCCGCGCGCGGGACCGCCAGCCGCGGCGCCACGTCGGCGAGCGGTACGTGGGCGTCGCGCAGCTCCCGCGCCGCGACCCCGAGCACCGCGGCGCCCGCGCCAGGCCGCAGCCGCACGCCGACCGACACCAGCGCCGCGTCGCGTTGCGGCGCCACGACGAACGGCTGCGTCGCAGGCCCGGCCACGCGCGGCGCCTCGGCACCCGCCGTCAGCACGACGTCCACGCACCCGTCGGGCAGCACCAGCCAGTCGTCGTCGCCGGGCTCCGCGCGCCCGCACCACAGCGCCTCGGCCACTTCGGCCAACCGCCCGACCGGTCGCTGCTCCACATAGGCGCCAGGCATCCGTCTCGATGGTGACACGCCGGGTAGCGTCCAGCCGTGGCCACCACCGAGCAGTCCCAGGGCCATGAGCCCACCGACCTGTCCCCTCGGGTCGCCAACCGCGCCGCGTTCGCCAAGCCGGCGGAGATCTCGAGCTACGAGATCGTCAACCACTTCTTCTCGCTCGCCGCCGACCGGCTGGGGCTGGAGGAGGACCTCGCCGCGGTCCTGCGCTCGTCCTACCGCGAGGTGCAGGTGCAGGTCCCGATCCGCCGCAAGGACGGCAAGATCCACGTGTACTCCGGCTACCGCGTCCAGCACAACGGCGCGCGCGGGCCGTTCAAGGGCGGCGTGCGGTTCCACCCCGACGTCGAGCTCGACGAGGTGCGCGCGCTGGCCGCGCTGATGACGTGGAAGACCGGCATCGTCGGCGTCCCGTACGGCGGCGCGAAGGGCGGCGTGAACTGCCCGCCCGACCTCGACGCGGAGGAGAAGGAGGCGGTCACGCGCCGCTTCGTCCAGCAGATCGACCGGGTGATCGGACCGATGCGGGACATCCCCGCCCCGGACGTCAACACGAACGCCCAGGTCATGGCGTGGATGATGGACGAGTACGGCAAGCTCCACGGCCACAACCCCGCGTGCGTCACCGGCAAGCCGATCGAGCTGGGCGGCTCGTACGGGCGCGAGGCGGCGACCGGGCGCGGGCTCGTCTACTGCTTCCGCGAGGCGGCGCCGCACATCGGGCTGTCGCCGGCCGAGGCGCGCGTCGCGATCCAGGGCTACGGCAACGTCGGCTCGTGGGTCGGCCGGCTGCTCCAGCAGCTCGGGGCGAAGGTCGTCGCGGTGCAGGACCAGACGGGCGGCGTCCGCAACGACGCGGGACTCGACGCCGAGGCGCTGCACCAGCACGTGCGGGAGGGCGGGCGCGTGCCGGAGTTCCGCGGCGGCGACGCGCTGACCGTCGAGGAGTTCCTCGCGACGCCGTGCGACGCGTTCGTCCCCGCCGCGCTGGGCGGGATGCTCCACGCCGACAACGCGCACCTGCTCGACACGCGGATGGTCGTCGAGGGCGCCAACTCGCCCACCACGCCCCGCGGCGAGGCGATCCTCGAGGACAACGGCGTGTGGGTCGTCCCGGACGTGCTCGCGAACGCGGGCGGCGTCATCGTCTCGTACTTCGAGTGGGTGCAGAACCTGCAGCACTTCCGCTGGGACGAGCGGGAGGTCAACGACAAGCTCGGCACGCAGATCCGGCGCGCGTTCCGCGAGGTGCACGCGCGGGCGAAGGCCGACGGCGTCTCGATGCGCATCGCCGCCTACCAGATCGGGATGGAGCGGGTGATCGAGGCGACGCAGACGCGCGGCTACGTCTGACGAACGACGGAGCGACGCGTTGAGCGCCCCGAGCGATGCTCAGGGGCGCTCACGCGTGCGTCCTTGCCCTCCGGGAGGCAAGTCGCGCGTCGATTGTTCCCCAACATCGACGCGCGTCCGTCGATACAGCCCATCGGCCTCGCCTACCCGCAACCTGACCTAGGCCGGTCGGCCTCGGACGGATGTCCAGAGGACTCATGTCCTGTGTGGCGAAGCGCACGCGCCTGCGTGCCAGACCGCCTCAAGGCCCCGGGCTCGGCCCCGCCGCAGCCCGGGTTCGGCGGGGTGTCTCCCGGGAAGGGCGCGTCGGTTGTGAGGCCCGCTTCGTGGTCGTGGCCGGCGCACGGTTTCGAAACCGATCCTGGTTGGATCGGTGAGGAACCGGGGGGCGGCCACGGCCGCGAGGCGCCCCTCACAACCGGCGCGCGCCCCGGGAGGCACGCCGCCGAACCCTCAGAAGTCGAAGTCGCGCGGGGGGCGCTGCTCGAACCAGAGCCGGTCGTGCTCGGGGGTCTCCTGGAGGAAGTCCGGGGTCTCCTCGAGCACGTCCTCGTCGCGCTGCTCGCCCGGCTCGGGCTCGCGGGCCTGCTCGCGCGGGGGCGCGGGCGCGGGGGGCGGCGGGGGCTCGTAGGCCGCGGGCTCAGGCTCGGGCTCGGGCGCCGGGGCGGGTGCGACCTCGGCCTCAGGCTCGGGAGCGGGAACCGGCGCGGGCGGCTCGGGGCCCACCTCGGGCGCCGGGGCGGCGGCAGCGGCAGGTTCGTCGGGGAGAGCGACCGGCGGCGCGGCGTCGTCGGCCAGCTCCGGGGCGGCGCCGCTGCGCGGGTCGCCAAGCGCCTCGCGCTCCTGGCGCGAGACCTCGCCCGGATCAGCTCCGCGTTGCCGCTTGAGCTCCAGGTGCTCTCGGATCGCGTCGTCGAGCAGTCCCATCGCGCAGCAGGTTACTGACCGGGTCGGCTGGGCTGCACCTCGGCCCGCACCGTGCGGTTCTTGCCGGAGCGCTTGGCCGTGTAGAGCGCCGTGTCCGCCGCCGCGATGAGGGAGGACGGGTCGTCCGCGGACTCCGGGATGGCCGCCGCGCCGAAGCTCGCGGTGACGCGCAGGACGCCCCCGCCGTGGTGCGGGACCTCCAGCGCCTCGATGCCCTCGCGGACGCGCTCGGCGAGCTGGAACGCGCCCTCCAGGTCGGTGCCCGGGAGCACGACCGCGAGCTCCTCGCCGCCGTACCGCGCGGCGACGTCGATCTCGCGCGAGTTCTCCCTCAGCACCCGCGCGACGTCGGCCAGCACGCGGTCGCCGATCTGGTGGCCGTACGTGTCGTTGACCGACTTGAAGTTGTCGATGTCGAGCATCACGAGGCCCAGGCCCTGCTCGAACCGCCGCGCGCGCTCGACCTCGGTCGCGAGGCCCTCCTGGAAGCGGCGGTGGTTGTACAGGCCGGTGAGCTCGTCGGTGACCGCCTGACGCTGCACCGTCTCGTGCAGCGTCACGTTGTCGAGCGAGACCGCCGCCTGCGCTGCCAGCCAGTGGAAGAGGTCGCGCTCGGCGTCGGTGAACGGCCGCGCCGCGCGCCACACCGACACCACGCCGTCGCCCGCGAGCGGGTGGGCGAGCGCGGCGCCCGCGTCCCGCTGGATCGCCTGCGGCTCCTGCCGCTCCAGCGCCGCCTTCTCCGCCTCGGCGACGAGGTCGGCGACCGGCCCGAGCTGCCCGAACGTCGAGCCCTCCTCCGTCCCGCATTGCCGCGCCCGGCCGCCGTCGGCGTCGACGCCGTCGACCGCCGTCCGCACCGCGATCTCCAGCAGCGCGCTGCGGTCGAGGTTGGACGCGAACGCCTCGCCCAGCCGGCGCAGCGCGTTCTGGAGCCGCATCCGCTCGGTCTGCAGCTCCTCGAGTCGCGACTGCAGCTGGCGCGCCATGAGGTTGAACTCGCCGCCCAGCGCCGCGAACTCGTCCTTGCCCTGGGTCGGCACCTCGGACGTGAAGTCGCCCCGCCCGAGCCGCCGCGCCGCGTCGAGGAACGCGCCGATCTGCGCCTGCAGCGAGCGGGAGACCAGCACCGCGCAGAGGATCGCCAGCACGAGGAACCCGGCGAGGATGCCCGCGGCGAGCATCCGGCTGCGGAAGATGTCGGACTGGACCTCGGCCTGCGGCGACAGCAGCGACACGCGCAGCTCGCGCGCGCCCCCGAACCCCGGCGCGGGGAACGACGCGACGCGGAAGTCCTCGTCGCCGACCGCCACGTCGCCCACGCGCGGGAGCTCCCCGTCGGGGACCTCCGGCAGCGTCGCGCCGAGCGTGCGGTCCCCCTCGCGGACGACCGCGTCCACGCCGACCAGCCGCTTGACCTCGCGCGCGTAGACCGGGCCGCTGCGATCCGAGAGGAACAGGACGCCGAACCGCGAGCCGTCCGCGTCGACCAGCTCCCGCCGCGCGGGCGCGACCGCGTCCTGGCGCCCGACGTCGACCCGCTCGGCCCCGCGCGCGTCCTCGATCCGGATGCGGACGACGCCCAGCTCCCGCAGCAGCTCCTGCGCGCGCGCCTGCGCGGCCGCGGCGTCGTCGTTGCGCAGCGCGGTCGCCAGCTCCTGGTCGGCGCCCACGCGCGCGCTCAGCTTCCCGGCGCCCTCGCGGTCGGCCTCGTAGAGGTTCGCGGCGAGGTCCTGGCGCGCCGACAGCCGCGCGTCGGCCTTGCCGTTCTCGTTGTCGGCGATCAGCGAGAAGAGCACGAACGCGACAGAGATCATCGGCACGATCACGATCGCGACGAAGAACAGTGTCAATCGGCTTCTGAAGCTCATGTCCCGCTGCCGCCCGAGAGCGTAGTTCGCCGGCAAGCTAGACTGTCTCTTCCCTCGGGGCTATAGCTCAGTTGGGAGAGCGCCTGGATCGCACCCAGGAGGCCGCCGGTTCGAGTCCGGCTAGCTCCACTCGAGGATCTCTGAAGGGCCCGCACCAGCGGGCCCTTTCCCGTCTTCGGCCCGGTTCACGCAGCTGAGCGCGACGCGTACGGACGTTCCCGCCGGGGCGTCGGCGATCCAGATGCGGCCGCCGTGGGCCTCGACGATCGCGCGCGAGATCGCCAGGCCGAGCCCCGCGCCCGCGTCGCTCCGGGCCGGGTCGAGCCGGTGGAACGGGAGGAAGACCCGCTCGCGCTCGGCCGCCGGGATGCCCGTGCCGGTGTCAGCGACCTCGATCTCGACCTCCCCGACGCGCTGGGCCGCCCGGACCGTGACCGTGCCGTCCGGCGGCGTGTGGCGGATCGCGTTCTGGATGAGGTTGAAGAGCACGCGCCGCAGCCGCGCCGGGTCGCCGTGGACCGCGGGCAGGCCGTCCGCGCCGAGCGCCGCCTCGACGGCCACGTGCGACGCCTCGGCGGCCGGCCGCATCGCCTCGACCGCATCGCGCACGAGCTCGGCCAGCGCGACCTGCTCCATCGACGTCCGCAGCTCCCCGGTCTCCAGCCGGCTCAGCTCGAACAGGTCGTCGATCAGCGCGCCGAGCGTCTGCACGTGCGTGCTCATCCGTCCCGCGTACTCGCGCGACGTCCGTTCGTCCACCAGGCCGTCCTCCACCGCGTCGGCCAGCAGCCGCAGCGCGGTGATCGGTGTGCGCAGGTCGTGCGAGACCGACGCGACGAGCGCGCGCCGGGCCCGCTCCTCCGACGCCAGCCGGCCGACCATCGCGTCGACCTCGGCCGCCAGCTCCGCGATCTCCCCGCCGCCCGCCACGCCGGTGCGCACGTCCCGGCGCCCGTCGGCCACCGCGTGCAGCGTCGCCCGCACCGCCTCCAGGTCGCTCAGCGCGCCGCGCCCGAGCGCCACCGCGCACAGCGCGCCGACGAGGGCCGCGTAGGCCGCCAGCACCGCGACGAAGAACGCGTCGTGGGCCGAGACGAACATCAGGTCGACGAACAGCACGACGCCCGCCGCCGTCACCACCGCGATGAGCAGGGCCACCGCGGCGCCCTGCCGGCGCAGCCCGCCGAGCCGGCGGCGGTGGCGCGTCAGGACCTGCGCGCAGACGACCGCCGCGGCGCCGATCGGGGCCAGCGTGACGAACGTGAGCCAGGCCGCGTGCCCGCCGTAGACCGCGCCGCTGAGGGCCGTGAGCGCCGCGGCCGCGAGCAGGGCGACGGCGAGCGCGCGGATCACGGCCCGGCCGGCTCCGCGAGCCGGTAGCCGACGCCCCAGACCGTCTCGATGAGGCCGTCGCCGCCGGGCAGCGCGGCGAGCTTGGTCCGCAGCCGCCGCACGTGGACGGTCACCGTCGAGGTGTCGGTGTAGAACGTGAACCGCCAGACCTGCGCCATCAGCTCGTCGCGCGTGAACGCGCGGCCCGGGTGGCGGGCGAGGAACGCCAGCAGGTCGAACTCGCGCTGCGTCAGCTGCAGCTCGGCGTCGCCGATCGTCGCGCGGTGCGCCGCGACGTCGACCGTCAGCGGCCCGACCGTCACCGGCTCCCCGTGCTCGATCACCCCGGCCGAGCGGCGCAGCACGGCGTCGACGCGCGCGACCAACTCGGCGGGCGAGAACGGCTTGACCACGTAGTCGTCGGCGCCCAGGCTGAGCCCCGCGATGCGGTCGGACTCCTCGCCCCGCGCGGTCAGCAGGATGATCCCCGGGATGGGCCGGGCAGCCTCGCGGACGCGCCGCATGACCTCCAGTCCGTCCATGCCGGGGAGCATCAGGTCGAGCACGACGAGGTCGACGCGCTCGCCGGTGCACGCGGCCTCGACCGCCGCCGGGCCCTCGGCCGCGCTCGACGCCTGGTAGCCCGCGCGGCGCAGGTACCGGCAGACGACCTCGGCGATCGTCGGCTCGTCGTCCACCACGAGGACGTTGCCGCGCGAGGGCGGGGGAACGCGCCCGCTCACGCCGCCGCCAGCTCCGTGGCCAGCTCGCGCAGGCCGTCGTCGAGGTCCACGCGCGCCGTGAAGCCGAGCACGTCGCGGGCGCGGGAGGCGTCGGCGAAGACGTGCCGCACGTCGCCCAGCCGATAGCCGCCGGTGACCTCGGGCGGCGGGCCGTCGGGGGCGAGCGCGGCATGCAGCGCGGTCGCCAGGTCGAGGATCGTCCGCGGCGTCCCCGAGCAGACGTTGAAGGCGCCCGCGACCGGCTCCGGCGCGGTGAGCGCGCGCACGTTCGCCGCCGCGACGTCGCGCACGTGGACGAAGTCGCGCCGCTGGCCGCCGTCCTCGAAGACCCGCGGCGCGCGCCCGGCCGCGACCGCGTCCGCGAACAGCGCCGCGACCCCGGCGTAGGGCGTGTCGCGGGGAAGCCGCGGCCCGTACACGTTGTGGTAGCGCAGCGCCGTCACCGCGACGCCCGTCTCGCGCGCGAACGCCGCCGCCAGGTGCTCCTGGTGCAGCTTCGTGGCGGCGTAGACGTTGCGCGGGTCGAGCGGCGCGTCCTCGGGCACCGGCGCGGGCTCCAGCGCGCGGCCGCAGCGGGGGCACGGCGGCTCGAACGCGCCCGCGCGCAGCCGCTCCTCCGGCCGGGGACCGGGGCGCACGACGCCGTGCTCGGCGCAGCGGTACCGCCCCTCGCCGTACACGACCATGCTCGACGCGAGCACGACCCGGCGCACCGCACCGCCCCCACGCGCGAGCTCGCGCAGGAGCACCGCGGTGCCGAGGTCGTTGTGGCCGACGTAGTCCGGCAGGTCGCCCAGGTCGACGCCGAGGCCGACCATCGCCGCCTGGTGGCAGACCGCGTCGGCGCCGCGCAGCGCCGCCCGCACCGCCTCGGCGTCGCGGACGTCGCCGACCACGTGCTCGACGCCGTCGGGCAGGTCCACGCGGGCCGGGCGCAGGTCGAGCACCCGGACCGGCACGCCGCGCGCCGCGAGGGCGTCGACGATGTGGGAGCCCACGAAGCCGGCCCCTCCCGTGACGAGCACCATGCGGGCACCGTACGCCTCGGGGACGCGCGGCGCGGCGCCCAACCGCCGTCCGTTCGCAACTCGTAATCGCCGCGGCGCCGTCTCGGCGGGAACGTCCACCCCATGGCAGACGTCGTGCTCCCCGTGCTGGACGAGGCCGAGGCGCTCCCGTGGGTGCTCGCGCGCGTGCCCGCGGGCTTCCGGCCGATCGTGGTCGACAACGGCTCGACGGACGGCTCCGGCGCGATCGCGGCGGAGCTGGGCGCGGAGGTCGTGCACGAGCCGCGCCGCGGGTTCGGCGCCGCCTGCTTCGCCGGGCTGTCGGCCGCGCGCGCCGAGGTCGTCTGCTTCATGGACTGCGACGGCTCGCTCGACCCCGGCCACCTGCCGGACGTCGCCGGGCCGGTGGAGCATGGGCGTGCGGACCTCGTGCTCGGAGCCCGCGGCAGCGCCGACCGCGCGGCTTGGCCGTGGCACGCGCGCGCCGCCAACCGCCTCCTCGCGCGGGCCGTCGAGCGCCGCTGCGGCGTGCAGCTCACCGACCTCGGCCCGATGCGCGCGGCCCGCCGCGCCGACCTGCTCGCGCTGGAGCTGGTCGACCGGCGCTTCGGCTGGCCGCTGGAGATGGTGCTGCGCGCGGGCGCGGCGGGGTGGCGGATCGTCGAGATCCCCGTCCCGTACCGGCCGCGCATCGGCCGCTCGAAGGTGACCGGCACCGTGCGCGGGACGGTGCGCACGGCGCGCGACATGCGGAAGGCGCTCGCGTGAGCGCCGCGCTCATCGTCCTCGCGAAGGCCCCGGTGCCGGGCCGGGTGAAGACGCGCCTGTGCCCGCCGTGCACGCCCGCGCAGGCGGCGGCGCTGGCCGAGGCGGCCCTGCGCGACACGCTCGCGGCCGTGCGCGCCACGCCCGCAGAGCGCCACGTGTGCGTGCTGGCCGGGGCGGCGGGCGACTGGCTCCCCGCGGGCGTCGAGGTGCTGCCGCAGCGCGGCGGCGGGCTCGACGAGCGGCTCGCCGCGGCGTTCGAGGACGTCGGCGGCCCGGCGCTGCTGGTCGGCATGGACACCCCGCAGCTCACGCCCGGGCTGCTGCGCGACGCGCTCGACCGCCTGGCCGGCGCCGATGCCGCGCTCGGCCTCGCGCCGGACGGCGGCTACTGGGCGATCGGCCTGCGGGAGCCCGCGCGGGCCCACTTCGCGGGGGTGCCGATGAGCGTCCCCACGACCGGCAGCGCGCAGCTGGCCCGGCTGCGCGAGCACGGCTTGGACGTCGCCCCGCTCCCCGCCCTGCGCGACGTGGACACGATCGCCGACGCGCGGGCCGTCGCCCGCGCCTGCCACCCGGGCGCCGCGTTCCCCGCCGCCGTCCGCGACCTGGGGGCGGTCGCGGCGTGACGCCCGCCCACCTGCTCTACGGCGCGGCGCTGCGGGACCGCGGCCGGCTCGTGGCGCGGACGACGGACGGCGAGGCGTGGCCGCTGGCCCTCGACCGCTGGCTCGCGCCCGTGGCGGGCGCGGACGCGCGGGTGCTGGAGCGGGCGGTCGGCCCGGTGCTCGACGTCGGCTGCGGTCCCGGGCGGCATGTGCGCGCGCTGGTGGAGCGCGGCGCGACGGCGCTGGGCGTCGACGTCTCCGCCGTGGCCGTGGCGATCGCGCGGGCGGGCGGCGCGCCCGTGCACCACGGCGACGTGTTCGGCCCGGTCCCGCGGCCCGGCACGTGGCGCACGGCGCTGCTGCTCGACGGCAACCTCGGCATCGGCGGCCGGCCGGTCGCGCTGCTCGCGCGGGTCGCGGCGCTGCTGGCGCCGGGCGGGATCCTGCTGTGCGAGACCGACGCGCCCGGCATCGGCTGCGCGACGAGCCCGATCCGGCTCGACGACGGCCGCCGGCTCTCCGCGCCGATCCCGTGGGCGCGGGTTGGCGCTGAGGCGCTGGGGTCCCTCGCCGCCGCGGCCGGCCTGCGCGCCGTCGACCGCTGGCAGGACGAGGGGCGCTGGTTCGCGGAGCTGGCGGCATGAGCCGCCTCGCCGAGCCGCCGCCGGGCCCGACGCGCCGCGAGTTCTGGCGCAGCCCGCTGCGCGGCGCGCGGCTGACCGCGGTGCTCGGCCTGGCGCTGCTGCCCGCGCTGCTCGTGATCGCGGTCACCGGCTTCCTCTCCCACGCCGCCTACCAGCCCGACCTCGGCCGCAACGCGGTCGTCGCGCGCGACGAGGACCTCCAGCTGCTCGTCGTCGGGTGGCCCACGTCGCCGAGCTGGCTCTACGCGCTGACGCAGGGGCTCCACGTCACGGTCGGGTTCGCCGCCGTGCCGCTGCTGCTGGCCAAGCTGTGGTCGGTCTTCCCGCGGCTGTTCACGTGGCCGCCGGTGACGAGCGCCGCGCACGGGCTCGAGCGGCTGTCGACGCTGACGCTCGTCGCCGCGACGATCTTCCAGTTCGCCACCGGGATCGCGAACGCGCAGCTGTTCTACCCGTGGCACTTCGCGTTCGTCCCCGCGCACTACTACGGCGCCTGGGTGATGGTGGGCGCGGTGCTCCTCCACCTCGGGCTCAAGGCGCCGACCGTCCGCGCCGCGCTCGGGACGCGGCGCGCGCTCGCGGAGCTGCCCGGCGGCGACGACCTGCGCGCGCCGGAGCCCGCACCCGCGACGATCAGCCGGCGCGGGTTCCTCGGCGCGGTCGGTGGGGCCTCGGCGCTGCTGCTCGTGACGACCGGTGGGCAGGCGCTCGGCGGTCCGTTCCGCGAGCTCGCGCTGTTCGCGCCGCGGGGCGCGGGGGTCGGCGGCGCGGCCGGGTTCCCGATCAACAAGACGGCGGCGACCGCGCGCGTGACGCGGGAGATGACGGGCCCCGGCTGGCGCCTGGCGCTCGCGCAAGGGGACGGCGCGCCGATCGCCGAGCTGACGCGCGCGGAGCTGCTCGCCCTGCCGCAGCACACGTACCGGCTCCCGATCGCATGCGTCGAGGGCTGGTCGGCGACCGAGGAGTGGAGCGGCGTGCGGCTGCGCGACCTGGCCGCCCGCGCCGGGGCGCCCGACGCCACGACCGTGCAGGCGGTGTCGCTGCAGGAGCGCGGGGCGTTCCGCCAGGCGACGCTCGGCCGGGACCAGCTGCGCGACGACCGCGCGCTGCTGGCGCTCCGGGTCGGCGGCGCGGACCTCGCGCTCGACCACGGCTACCCGGCGCGCGTGATCGTCCCCGCGCTGCCCGGCGTCCACTGCACGAAGTGGGTGAAGGAGCTGCGGTTCGCGTGAGGCGCTGGTACGGCGCGAGCCCGCTGCACCTGGCCGGCCACCTCGCGCTGGCGGCGGTCGCCGGCTACGCGCTCGTGCGGGCGTTCGGCGCGCGGATCGCCCCGGAGCCGCTGAACCTCGCGGCGTGGCTGCTCGGCGGCGCGCTGCTGCACGACTTCGTCCTGGTCCCCGCCTACTCGGCGCTCGACCGGGCGGCGCAGCGGCTCGCCGCGCCGCGGCTCCTCAACCACGTGCGGGTGCCGGCGATCCTCTCCGGCTGCGTCCTGCTCGTGTACGCGCCGTCGATCCTGGACCGCCAGCCGGGCAACGCCGTGCGCGCGCTCGGCCGCGAGCGGCCCGACTACCTCGGCCGCTGGCTGCTGCTCACCGCCGCGCTGCTGATGGCGTCCGCGCTCGTGTACGCGGTCAGGGCGACACGCGCTGCACGCGCGCGTCGGACGGCGACGTGACGAGCGCCGCCCCGCTGGCCGCGTCGACCCGCACCGTGTCGGGCTGGCGGATCGTCGGGTATCGAGCGAGGACGTGAGGCCGGCCGTGAGCGGGGAGCAGCGCGAGCTCGTTGCGGCCCGGCGCCGTGACCCAGAGGCGGCGGCGGGCGCGGTCGAGCGCGAGCCCGTACGGGCCGCCCGGCAGGTGCACGCGGCGGGTGAGCCGGAGCGACCGGCCGCCGTCCTCGGCGAGGAACACGAGCAGCCCGTCCCCGCGCGTGTCCGCGACGTAGCAGCGCCCGGCACCGAGGCACGCGACGGCGGTCGGCCCGACCCCGGCGGCGGCGGTCGCCCGGCGCTCGCCGGTGCGGGCGTCGCGGATCGTGAGCGTGCGCGCGCGGCCGTCGAGCTCGGCCTCGAGCCGCCCGTCGGCCAGCGGCGCCCGCGTCGTGGCCGGCGTCGCCGCAACCGCCGCGGCGCGCACGTCCCCGGCGGGTGGACGCGTGAGCGCGGGCGCGGGCGGAGCGGCCGCGGGCGGCGGCAGCTCGTCCACCGGCGCCGAGCCGCAGCCGGCCAGCACGGCGGTGAGCACGCATGACGACGTCGGCGCGGACCAGCGCACCCCGCGAGCTTGGCAGCCCGGACCGCAACCGTGCGCGGCTGGCGCAGCGTGTTTCGTGGATCGTCACCGGTGTCGCGCTGGCGACGATCGGCGTCGGGGTCGCCGTGCACGAGACGACGGGCGAGCTCGGGACGGCGCTCCCGCCGTTCGTCGCGGGCTGGGCGCCGGACGCGGCGCCGGCGTGGGCCGTGCTCGCTGGACTGACCCTGGCGGCGGCGGTGTGGGGCCTCCCGCTCCTCGTGGACGCCCCGCTGCGCCCCTGGCAGGTCGACGTGGTCCTGCTGCTGGCCGCGCTGGCCGCTGGGCTGGCGGTCGGCGCGGCGCGCGACGGGACGTACGGGTGGTGGCTCGTGTTCGACCTGGGGCCCGGCGGCTCGTTCGAGGCGCGCAACGAGTACCTGCCGGGGCTGCCGACGCTGAGCTACGGGGTCGAGCACTACCTGGACCGGTTCGCGGAGACCGTCCCGTCGCAGCCGGTGAACGTCGCCGGCCACCCGCCGGGCCCGCTCCTGCTGATGGACGCCCTGGGGATCGACGGCCCGCGCGGCCTGGCGGCGCTGTGCATCGCGGGCGCGGCGCTGTGCGCCCCGCTCGCCCACCGCCTCGGGCGCGTGCTCGGCGGCGACCGCACCGGCCGCCGCGCGGGGGCGCTGTGCGCGCTGACGCCGATCGTGCTGCTCTTCGGCGTGACCTCGTTCGACGCGGTGTTCGCCGCCTGCGGGGCCGGGACCGCCGCGCTGCTCGTGACGCCGCGGCCGGGCGTGCGCGCGCTCGGCGCCGTCGCCCTCGCGCTCGCGGCGTTCATGAGCTGGGCGCTGCTCGGCGTGGGCGCGTGGGCGGCGGTCGTGGTGTGGCGGCGCGAGGGCGTGCGCGCGGCCCTGGTGCTGGCCGCGGGCTGCGCGGCGGCGCTGCTCGCGTTCAACGGGGCGCTGGCGGCGGCGTGGGGCTACGACCCGATCGGCACGCTGCTGGCGACCGAGCGCGTCTACCGCGACAGCGTCGCGCAGGTGCGGCCGTACTGGTTCTGGGTGCTCGGCTCCCCGGTCGCGTGGGGCGTGCTGCTCGGCCCGCCGCTCGTCTGGCTCCTCCTCCGCGCGACCGTCGTGCTCCGCGCCCCGGCGGCGCTGGCCACGCTCGTCGTCATCGCCGTCGCCGCGGGCGGCGGGTTCACGAAGGCGGAGACGGAGCGCATCTGGCTCTTCCTCGCGCCGCTGGCCTGCGTCGCCGCCGCGGCCGCGCTGCGCGACGCGCGCCTGCGCGACCTGCGGCTGCTCCTCGCCGCCCTGGCCGCGCAGGCGCTCGCGCTCCAGCTCCTCACCGGCACCGTGTGGTGACCGGGGCCGCGGCGGCTCAGGAGAGGCGCCGCCCGAGCCCGCCGTCGACCGGGAGCTTGACCGCGGTGGTGAACGTGGCCTGGTAGGCGAGGAACAGCGCGGCCGCGGCGACCTCCTCGGCGGTGCCATGGCGCTTCATCGGCGTGACCTCGTCACCCAGGCGGACGAACTCCGCGCGCTCGGCGTCGGTGGCGTCGACGCCCGACGTCGGCGTCGCGACGAAGCCGGGGCTGACGACGTTGACGCGGATGCCGCGCGGGAGCAGCTCGGCGGCGAACGCCTGCGCGAACGACCAGACCGCCGCCTTGCTCGCGGCGTAGACCGCCATGCCCGCGTTGCCGCCCTCGTCGGCCACCGACGACGTGAAGACGATCGCGCCGCCGTCGCGCACGAGCGGCGCCAGCCGCTGCACGGCGAAGAACGCGCCCTTCGTGTTGACGTCGAAATGCCGGTCGTAGAGCTCCTCGGTGACCGCGTCGAACGGCGTCAGCTTCGCGTAGCCCTGGTTGACGAACAGCGCGTCGATGCGGCCGAGCCGCTCCTCCGCGGCCGCCGCGAGCGCCGTGAGGTCCTCGGGCCGCGTGACGTCCGCGCGGACCGTCTCGGCGGCGGCGCCGAGCTGCTCCCGCGCGGTCGCCAGCCGGGCGTCGTCGCGCCCCGTGATCAGGACGCGGCCGCCCCCGGCGACGACCGCCTGGGCGATCGCGAGGCCCATCCCGTGCGTGCCGCCGATGACGACGGCGGTGGTGTCTGCGTACGTGCTCATGGCCGCTGAGGCTGGACGCGCGCGGCCGTGCCGCCCATCCCCCGCGCGGGGGATGGGACGCCGCCGGACGCGGGATAGCCTGGCCGCCATGGGCTCGCCCCTCGGCACCCGCGCCACCGCCGCCCACGAGCGGATCCTCCGGCTGGTCGCGGACCCGCCCGGCCCCGAGGAGCTGATCCACGAGGTCGCCGGCCGCGTGCGCCGCATCGTGCCCCACGACCGCGGCGCGTGGACGACGATCGACCCCGAGACGCTGCTGGAGACGAGCACCGTCGTCGCGGACCCGGACAAGGACTGCTTCCTCGACCTGGAGATCGCGGCCGCCGAGCTGGCGGGCGCGGACGTCAACCGCTTCGACGACCTCGACCGCACCGGCCAGGCGGCGGCGAGCCTGGCCGTCGCGACCGGCGGCGACCTGGGCGCGAGCGCGCGCCACCGCACGGTCCTGAGCCCGCGCGCCCTCGGCGACGAGCTGCGCGCGCTCGCCCGCAGCGGCGGCGCGACGTGGGCGACCGCGACGCTCGTGCGCGGCGACGACGCACCGGCCTTCAGCGCGGAGGAGACGCGCTACGTCGGCGCGGTCGCGACGCTGCTCGGCCACGGCCTGCGGCGGGCGCTGGCGCGCACGGCGCTCGCGGCGCCGGCCGGCGACGCGGGGACGGTCATCGTCGGACCTGACGGGCGGCTGGAGGCGGCGACCGACGCCGCACGACGCTGGCTGCGCCTCGTGCCCTCCCCGTACGGCGACGACCACCTGCCGCCCGCCGTCGAGCTGCTCGTCGTGCGCGCGCAGGCCCTCGCCGGCGGCGCCGCGCCCGGGCGGCCGGCGCGCGGCCGCATCCGGGTCGGCGACGCCGGCTGGCTCACCGCCTCCGCCGACGTGCTCCACGGCGCGACGGACGCGCCGCCGCGGGTCGCCGTGACGATCCGACCGGCCGACCGCGCCGACCTGCTCCCGCTCACGCTCGACCTGCACGGCCTCACGCCGCGCGAGCGCGAGGTGACGACGCTCCTCCTCGCCGCCCATCCCACCGACGCGATCGCCCGCCGGCTCGGCGTCTCGCCGCACACCGTCCGCGATCACGTGAAGGCCGTGCTGACCAAGCTCGACGTCGGCTCGCGGCACGAGCTGACCGCCCGGCTCACGGGCGTGGCAGCGTGACGTCCTCCGCCGGCGCGGCGATCCTCAGCGCCTCGATCAGGTCGCGGTAGAGCGCATCGGCGGCGAGCAGCTCCTCGTGCGTGCCGCTCGCGCGCACGGTGCCGCCGTCGAGCACGACGATCTGGTCCGCGTCGACGACGGTCGACAGCCGGTGCGCGACGGTGAGCACCGCGCCGTCGCGCGCCCGGGCCCGCAGGCAGCGGTGGATCGCCGACTCGGTGAGCGCGTCGACCTGGGCGGTCGCCTCGTCGAGGAGCAGCAGCTCGGGCGTGCGGAGGATCGCGCGGGCGAGCGCGATGCGCTGCCGCTGGCCGCCGGAGACGGACGTCGAGCTGAGCGGCGTGTCGAGCCCGTCGGGCAGCTCGTCGACGAGCGCGTCGAGCTGGACCTCCTCCAGGACGCCGCGCAGCTCGGCCTCGCTCGCGTCCGGGTGGGTGAAGAGCAGGTTCTCGCGGATCGTGCCCGGCACCACGGGCGACTCCTGCTCGACGTACGCGATCCGCTCGCGCACCTCGGCGTGGGTCAGCTCGGCGTACGCGCGGCCGGCCAGCCGCAGCTCTCCCTCCTGCGGCTCGAGGAACCGCAGCACCAGCGACATCAGCGTCGTCTTGCCCGCACCCGACGGCCCGACGATCGCGACATGGCCGCGCCGCGGGACGACGAGGTCGACGCCGCGCACCGCCGGGTCGAGCTCCGGTCCGTAGGCGGCCGTCACGCCGCGCAGCTCCAGGATCGCCGCCGCCGACCCGTCCGCGGGTGCGACCGCGCCGCGAGCGACCGCCGGCGGCGTCTCGTCCTCGGCCTCCAGGTCCTCCGTCTCGCGGATGCGGGCCGCCGCCGCGAAGCCGGCCTGCAGCGACGTCACGTTCTGCGTCAGCTCCATGATCGGCCCCATCAGGCCGAACGCGTAGAGGAGGAACGCGATCAGCGTGGACACCTCCATCGCGTCCTCGCTGACCCGCCAGGCGCCGAGGCCGAGGATCACGATGATCGCGACCTGCAGGCCCGTGAAGGCGATCGTCCACGCGAGCGCCTCGCTGTGCACCGCGCGGATGCTGTGCCGCGCCGCCTCCTCGGCGTCCGCGCCGATGCGCGCGCCGATCCGCGGCTCCGCCCGGCTGGCCTTCACCGTCCGGATCGCCCGGATCGTCCCCTCCAGCGTCCCGCCGAGCCGCCCGACGTGCTCCTGCGCCTGCTCCTGGGCCCGCGCGATGCCGGGCATCAGGACGAGGAAGAGCGCGGTGACGATCGCGAGCGCCACGACCGTCGTCCCGAGCAGGACGAGGTCGAGCACGCCCATCAGGACCAGGCTGCCGACGAGCATCACGGCGCCGTTGACGAGCCCGATCACGCTCGACGAGGCCGCCTCGCGGAGCAGGACCGTGTCCGAGGTGACGCGCGTCACCAGCTCGCCGACCGGGCGGGCGGTGATGACGCCGATCCGCGCGCGCAGGTACCGGCCGACCATCGACCGCCGCGCGTCCAGGACGATGCGCTCGCCGACCGTCCCGAGCAGCCGCCACTGGAAGAACCACGTCGCCGCGCCGGCGACGGTCAGCGCGCTCAGGACCAGGACCGGCGTGAGCAGCGGATCCGACGCCGCGAGGGCGTCGAGGACCCACTTCGTGATCAGGGGGCTGGCCAGCCCGGCGGCGGAGCCGGCCATCGCCAGCGCGAGGCCGGCGGCGAGCGTCGTGCGGTGCGGTCGCGCGAAGGCCCAGAGGACCGCGACGCGGGGGAATCGAGCGGTTTCTGGAGCAGGCACGTTCGAAAATGTAGCACTGATGTAACGCGATGGAAGGGCGGAGTATCGTGCCCCGCGACATGAGCGCCTCCGAGACCGCCGTGCGCGCCCGCACCCGCCGGGCGATCCTCGACGCGGCGATCGGCGCGCTCGCCAAGGACGCGGGCGCCTCGCTGGCCGAGGTCGCCGCCGCCGCCGAGGTCAGCCGCACGACGGTCCACCGCTACTTCGCCGAGCGCTCCGACCTGCTCGCGGCGGTGGCCGACGAGGCGATGGCCCGCATCGGCGAGGCGATCGAGCGAGCGCGGCTCGACCAGGGCCCCGCCCCCGCCGCGATCGAGCGCGCGTTCCGCGAGCTGTTCGAGCTCGAGCGCGAGCTGACGGTGATGTTCACCGGCGCCGTCGCGATCGCCGACGAGGCGTGGGAGCAGCTGGAGACCGCGCCGGAGCGCAGCCTCGGCGCGGCCGTGGCGCGCGGCCAGGCGGACGGCTCGGTCGACCCCGCGCTGCCTGCCGAGTGGATCGACAACCTGCTGTGGGCGCTGCTCTACACGAGCTGGTCGTACGGGCGCGCGAGCGACACGCCGCGGCAGACCGCGCTCGACCTGTGCCTGCACAGCCTGCGCAAGACCGTCGCCGCCTGAGCGCTCCGCCTACCGGACGGGAGCTGCCCGCATTCCGTGGGAGGGTCGGCCCCATGTCACGCATCAAGAGCCTCGACTTCGTCGGCATCCCGAGCCAGGACGCCGAGCGCGCCATCAAGTTCTACGGCGAGACGCTCGGTCTTCGCCAGGACGAGCACGCGCCGTCCGAGTTCTGGGTCGGCGAGACGTGCTTCAGCATCTGGGAGCCCGAGAGGCACGGGATGCCGTTCCAGGCGCAGAAGGGCGCCCACCCCGCGCTGCACGTCGACGACGTCGCGGCGGCGAAGGCCGAGCTGGAGGGCAAGGGCGTCGAGTTCTTCGGCGACATCTTCGACACGGGCGTGTGCCACATGGCGTTCTTCACGGACCCGGACGGCAACGACCTCATGCTCCACCACCGGTACGCGCCGCAGACCTGAGCGCGGTCGTGCCATCATCGCCCCGATGAACGCGCCCGATCATCTGGTCGCGATCGTCGGGGCGGGGTTCTCCGGCATCGGCACCGCGATCGCGCTCGACCGTGCGGGCCTGCGCGACTGGGTCCTGCTGGAGGCCGGCGACGGCGTCGGCGGCGCCTGGCACTGGAACACCTATCCGGGCGTCGGGGTCGACATCCCGTCGTTCAGCTACCAGTTCTCCTTCGCGCAGCGGACCGACTGGTCGCGCGTGTACGCGCCGGGAGAGGAGCTCAAGGCGTACGCCGAGCACCTCGTCGACGCGTACGGGCTGCGCGGGCGGATCCGGTTCGGCGCGCGGGTCGAGGGCGCGACGTTCGACGAGGAGCGCGAGGCGTGGCGGCTGGAGCTGGGCGGCGACGGCGCGAGCGGCACGCTGACCGCCCGGCACGTCGTCGGCGCGACCGGCGTCTTCAGCGAGCCCAAGCGGCCCGACATCGAGGGGCTCGACGACTTCGCCGGCACCGTGATGCACACCGCGCGGTGGGACCACGGCGTCGACCTGCGCGGCAAGCGCGTCGCGCTCGTCGGCACCGGCGCTTCCGCCGTGCAGGTCGTGCCGACGATCGCGCCGCAGGTCGACCGCCTGACGGTGTTCCAGCGCACGCCGATCTGGTGCCTGCCGAAGGTCGACGGCCCGATCGACGGGGTCCTGCGGACCGCGCTCGGCCGGCTGCCGGGCGCGCGGCAGGCGGCGCGCGCGGTGAGCCAGGCGTACGTCGAGCTGACGTTCCCGTTCGCCGCGCACTTCCACGGCGTCGTGCCCACCACGGCGGCGGTGGAGCGGCTCGGCCACGCGCACCTGCGCAAGCAGGTCGACGACCCCGCGACGCGCGACAAGCTGACGCCGCGCTACGGCCTGGGCTGCAAGCGGCCCGGCTTCTCGAACACGTACCTGGCGACGTTCAACCGCCCGAACGTGACGCTTGAGACGGCGCCGATCGCGGCGTTCGAGCGGAGCGGCGTGCGCACGGGGGACAGCGCGCTCCACGAGGCTGACGTGCTGATCCTCGCCACCGGCTTCAAGGTCTTCGACCAGGGCAACATGCCGCCGTACCCGGTCGTCGGCCGCGGCGGCGTCGACCTCGGGGAGTGGTGGGACGAGCATCGCTACCAGGCCTACGAGGGCGTCAGCGTCCCCGGCTTCCCCAACCTCTTCATGATCCTCGGGCCGTACGGCTACAACGGCGCGAGCTACTTCACGCTGATCGAGAACCAGGCGCGCCACATCGTCCGCTGCCTCAAGCGGGCGCGCAAGACGGGCGCGACGACGGTCGAGGTGACGCCCGAGGCCAACGCCCGCTACTTCGCCGACATGCTCTCCCGGCGCGGGCGGCAGGTGTTCTTCCGCGCGGCGTGCGACGGCGCGAACTCGTACTACTTCGATCGCCACGGCGACGTCCCGTTCCGCGGCTCCACGACGGTCGAGGCGGCGTGGCGCAGCGCGCGGTTCGACCTCGGCGACTACCGCTTCTCGACCGCCTGACCCGCCAGACCGCCGGCCGCCCACCTGGACCATACAGGTGTATGGTGAGCGCGGATGCTCGCCATACAGCTGTATTGTGACCCCGTGGCCGACGCCGCCCAGCGCCGTGCGGAGCTGATCCGCGTGCTGCTCGACCTGATCGCCGAGCACGGGCTGGAAGGCGCGACGATCCGCGCTCTCGCCGATGCCGCCGGCGTGTCGATCGGCGCCGTCCAGCACCACTTCAAGAGCAAGGACGACCTGCTCCTCGCCGCCTTCCGGCAGACCGGCGCCGACCTCGAGACGCGGGCGGACCGCATCGCGCGCCGGTCGCTGACGGCACGCGCGGCGATCCGCGGGATCCTCCTCGAGCTGCTCCCGCTCGACGCGCGCCGCGAGACCGAGCTGCGCATCGGCCTCGCCTTCGCCGCCCGGGCGATGACCGTCCCCGCGCTGCGCGCCGCGCTCGCCGCCGACCTCGGCGAGCTGCGCGAAGGGCTGGCCGAGGGCTTCCGGGCCGCGAAGGTCGAGGACCCCGTCGGCGCCGCGACCACGGCGATGGCGCTGGTCGACGGGCTGGCCACGCAGATGCTGTTCGCCGACGCGAGCGCCCCCACCGCCGACGCGGCCACGGCCGCGATCGACGCGCACCTCGACCAGGTGCTCGGACGGCGACGCGGCCGCCGCCGGTGAGCGCCCGCCCAGCGCCGGCGCCTGCGCGCCTGGCCGACGTCGATGCCCTGCGCGGGTTCGCGCTGCTGGGCATCCTCGTCGTGAACATCACCTTCTTCGGCTCGGCCTTCACCCTGTACGAGGTCGCCGACCCGGCGTTCGACGCGTGGTACGACGAGGCCGCGCGGTGGCTCGTCGACGTGCTCTTCACGTCGAAGTTCTACGTCCTCTTCTCGTTCCTCTTCGGCTACAGCTTCACGCTCCAGCTCGAGTCCGCCCGGCGGGGCGGCGTGCGCTTCACGCCACGGTTCCTGCGCCGCCTCGCGGGCCTGCTCGCGATCGGCGCCGCGCACGCCGTGCTGCTGTGGGAGGGCGACATCCTCACCACGTACGCGCTGCTCGGGCTCGTGCTGCTCGCCGTGCGCCGGATGCGCCCACGCCGCGCGATCGTCGTCGCCGCCGGCCTCGTCCTGCTCTCCGCGGCGTTCTTCCTCCTGGCGGGGCTCGACGAGGCCGGCCGCGGGGTGACGGCCGACACCGCCGGGCGGATCGACGACGCGACGGACGCCACCGCGGCCTGGCGGGGCTCGCCGGGCGAGGTGCTCGCGCAGCGGATCGCCGAGCTGCCGACGGCTGCGACGCTGATCCTCCTGCTCCAGGCGCCCAACGCGCTCGCGATGTTCCTGCTCGGCCTCGCCGCCGGCAAGGTCCGCCTGCTCGCCGACCCGGGGGCGCTCGTGCCGCAGCTGCGGCGCGTCGCGCTGGTGGGCGCGCCGGCCGGCCTGGTCGGCGCGGTCGCGTACGCCGCGCTGACGATCGGCCACGCCGGGACGCCGCAGGCCACGCTGGCCGTCGCGTTCGACGTGCTGAGCGCGCCGCTGCTCGCCGCGGCGTACGCCGCCGCGCTGCTGCTCGCGTTCCGCACCCCGCGCGGGGAGCGGCTGCGCGCGGCGCTCGCGCCCGCCGGCCGGATGGCGTTGACGAACTACGTCGGCCAGTCGCTCGTCTGCGCGCTCGTGTTCACCGGCTACGGGCTCGGGCTCGTCGGCCACCTCCCGCCGCCGGCGGTCCTCGGGGTCGGCGCCGGCATCTACGCCGCGCAGCTCGGGCTCAGCGCCTGGTGGCTGCGCGGCCATCGCTACGGCCCGGTCGAGTGGGCGCTGCGCGGCCTCACGCACTGGTCGCGCCCGGCGTGGCGGACGGAGGTGGCCGAACCGGCCCGGGCGTGAGATCATCCGTGTCGTGAGTGGTCAGTCACAAGTGGGGGAGCGGGAGCTCCTGGAAGCGGCCAAGGAGGGTGACGAGCGCGCGTTCGAGCGGTTCGTCGCGCCCTACCGCTCTGCGCTGCACGCGCACTGCTACCGGATGCTCGGCTCCGTGCACGACGCCGACGACGCGCTGCAGGACGCGATGCTCCGCGCGTGGCGCGGCCTGCACGGGTTCGAGGGGCGCAGCTCGCCGAAGTCGTGGCTCTACCGCATCGCCACCAACGCGTCGCTCGACACGATCGGCAAGCGCCCGAAGGCGCGCGTGCTGCCGTTCGACCACTCCCCCGCGACCGGCGCGGCCGACGGGCCGGGGCCGCCGCTGGCCGAGACGGTGTGGGTGGAGCCGTACCCCGACGGCGAGCTGGGGCTGACCGACGGCTACGCCGCGCCCGACGCGCGCTACGAGCAGCGCGAGGCGGTCGAGCTGGCGTTCGTCGCCGCGATGCAGCTGCTGCCCGCGCGCCAGCGCGCGGTGCTGATCCTGCGCGAGGTCCTCGGCTACTCCGCCAAGGAGGTCGCGACGATGCTCGACACGTCGGTGCAGTCGGTCAACAGCGCGATGCAGCGGGCGCGCGCGGCGGTCGACGGCAAGCTCCCGTCGCAGTCGCAGCAGACGACGCTCCGCGCGCTGGGCGACGACGCGCTGCGCGACGTCGTCGAGGACTACATGGACGCATGGGAGGCCGGCGACGTCGACCAGATCGCCAAGCTGCTCGCCGACGACGTGGTGCTCGCGATGCCGCCGATGGCCACCTGGTATCGCGAGGAGGAGGTCTACGTCTTCCTCCGGGAGTGGGCGTTCAGCGGCCGCGTGTACGACGCGGTCGGCCGCCGCCGCGTGCGCGCGCTGCGCACCCAGGCCAACGGCCAGCCGGCGGTCGGCGTCTACTCGTGGAGCGAGGAGGAGGGCGCGTACCTGCCGACCGTCCTGCAGGTGCTGACGCTCGACGACGCGGGCGCGGTGCGCGAGATCATGGGCTTCGTCACGCCGCAGTTCCACCCGCGCCACGGCCTGCCCGAGCGACTGCCTGCCTGACGAGCGCCTCGTCGGCCGGCTCCCAGTCGTCCTCGGTGAAGCCGCCGAGGACCGCCGCGAAATCCCAGTACGGGTCGTAGGCGCCGGGCGCGATGCCGGTGAGCTCCAGGAAGCGGTCGGCCGCGTGGAGCCCGACGGTGCGGCTCAGGTCCATCCGGCAGTGGCCGACGTCGGCGTGCGGATGGCCGATCGACGCGGTGGGCCAGTCGACGACGCCGGAGATCGCGCCGTCGTGCCACAGGACGTTGCCCGGGTGGAAGTCGCGGTGGAGGAGGACCGGGCCGCTGGGCGGAAGCGGCGGGGGCGGAGCGGCGAAGCGGGCGAAGGCCGCGTGCCACAGCTTCGGCTCGCGGGTCCATGGCGGCGGGCCGCTCGCCTCGAGCTCCCACGGGTCGTACGGGCGGAGGGCGTCGAGGGAGGGGAGCGGCGCGGCGTGGATGCGCGGCAGCAGCGCGGCGATCGGGGCGAGGAACGCGTCGTCGGCCGACGGCGGGCGCGGCGCGCCGGGCAGGCGCGTCATCAGCAGCCACGGCTCGGCGCCCGCGTCGCGTTCGAGCGCGACGACGCGCGGCGTCGGGACGTCGGCCGCGGCCGCGATCCGCAGCGCGGCGACCTCCTCCCCCGGGACGTCCGGCTCCTCCGCCAGCCACGCCGCGTTGGTGTAGCGGCGCAGGACGAGCGGCCGCACACCCGCGGCGGTCCGCACGTCGACCGCGAGCACCGTCGACGACGTCGCGGCGGGGAAGGGCGCGGTGGCGACGACCTCGCCGCCGGTCACGTCCGCGACCCACGCGAGCGCGGGGCCGTCCGCGCCCGCGTCAGAACCCATCGAGCCGCGCCTGCAGCCAGCCCTGGCGCTCGCCGAACCCGAGCACGGTGCCCGCGTCGACCACCGCGAAGTTCGGGTGCCCCTCCAGCGCCGCGAGCGCGCGCATGCCCGGCGACCGGTGGCGGCGGATGAACGACCAGTCGCCGATCAGGTAGAGCCGCCGCCGCATCCGCGTGACCGCGACGTTGAGGAGCTTCGCCGCGCTGGCCTGCCGCGCGTCGCCGTGCAGGTCGGCCCGGCCCGCCCAGCGCGGCCGATCGTCCTGCATCAGGTCGACGATCACGACGTCGAACTCGCGGCCCTGGATCTGGTGCGCGGTGCCGGTCGGGATCGGCAGGTCCCACTGGAGCGTCCGCTCCCGCGCCCGCTCGCGCTGCGCCCGGTACGGCGTCACGTACGCCAGCTCGTCGCCCTTCGCCGTCCACGTCCGGCCGATCACCGCGAACAGGTCGACCCCCAGCGGCGAGCGCCACGAACCGGCCTCCGCGACGAGCTCCCGGTCCGGCCGCCCCGACGTGTCGATCAGCGTCACGGTCGCGCCGTCGTCCGGGTCGGAGGCGCGCTCGCTCTCCAGCAGCCCGTCGTAGCAGAAGCCGTTGACCAGGTCGGCGATGACGGAGGGGAACCGGTACTGGCGCCGCAACGGGACGCAACGGGGGTGGGCCTCGGCCGACGCGCGGTCGACGATGCCGGCGAGCGCGAACACCTCCGACGTCAGCCACGGCGACGCGTCCGGATCGGGATCGGCGCCCTCGTCCGCGATGGGCGCGTTCTGCAGCGGGTCGCCGACGATGCCGAACGTCCGCTTCGCCCGCGCACCCGCCACGACGACGTACGCGGGATCGACCGCGGCGGCCTCGTCGATGATCACGACGTCGAACTTGCGCTCGCGCTGCGCGACCAGCGACGCGAGCGTGCACGCCACGACCTTCGCCTCCTTGAGCAGGTGCGAGCGCGTGTCGCGGATCTCCTCCTCCAGCTCCTCCCGGTCGGCGGCGATCTCCTGGCGCTCGGCGTCGTCGGCGTCCTGCAGGCGCTCGTCGAGCTCCGCCCGCCGCGCCACCTCGTCGGTGATCGTCGCGACCGCCTTGCGCAGGAGCAGGAAGTCGTGCTCCATGACCTTCGCCGACACCTTCTCCTCGGTCATCGGCGTCGCCAGCCGGATCGCGTCGCCCGGCTCGAGGTCGGCCTGCTCGACCAGCCCTTCCAGCACGTTGTCGACCGCGCCGTGGGTGTGGGAGCAGATCAGCACCGACCGGTCGTGCTCCAGCGCGTCGAGCACCGCCTCGGTGATGACCTTCGTCTTGCCGGTGCCCGGCGGCCCCCACACGAACACCGAGCCCTTGCGGGTCAGCGCCGCGTACGCCGCGCGCTGGCCCTCGTTGAGCTCGACGCCCTGCCGCGCCGCCCGCCGCGGCTTCGGCAGCGCCGAGTCGTCGCGCCACAGCCCCTCGACGAGCGGCGCGCGGTCGATGCTCTCCAGCGTCCGCCGCAGCGCCTCGTCGAGCCGCACGCGCACGTCGTTCATCGCGAACACGCGCACTGCCTTCGTCTGGCGCAGGTGCTTCTTGGAGTCGGGCGGGAGGTCGAGCACGAGCTTGCCCCGCTCGGTCCGCACCAGCTTGGCCAGGTGCCGGTCCTCGACCGCGCCCGCGCCCTTCTCGGCGTCGACGACGTAGTACTGCAGGTCGTGCCAGCGCTGCTTCTGGCTGGAGCGCACCTCGATCCGCACGCCGAGCCGCGGCACGTCGACCGGGTCGCCGGACACCGGCTGGCCGCGGATGCCCTCGCGGACGTAGCGCTCCAGGCGCGCCTCGACGGCCTCGACGGCGGAGGCGCGGATCTCGCGGAAGGTGGGCTGGTCGGCGTCGGTCATGCACCCACATGGTCGCGAACCGGTTCAAGTTCGCCCCTGTCGCGCCGAGGAAGGTGGGCCCGAGCCCCCAGCATCCCTGGAAGGACCGTCCGATGCCCGAGCGCGTCGTCAGCATCGCCAACGAGGTCTCGACCCTCGCCACGTCCAAGCTCCGCGAGATCGAACGCGTCGCCGAGACGACCAGGATGCTGGCGGTGAACGCGCTCATCCAGGCGGCCAACGCGGGGGAGCATGGGCGCGCCTTCGCGGTCGTCGCCGAGGAGGTCGGGCGCGTCGCGGAGAACGTCAAGGTCCTCTCGGCCGGGCTGACGGGCGAACTCGCGCCGCGCGTCGCGCAGCTCGACGACCTCGGCCAGTCGCTCGTCGCCCAGGTGCGCGGGCAGCGGCTCGCGGACCTCGCGCTCAACGCGATCGAGCTGATCGACCGCAACCTCTACGAGCGCTCGTGCGACGTGCGCTGGTGGGCGACCGACAGCGCGATCGTCGATGCCGCCGCCACGCCCGGCGACGGCGCGCTGACCCGCCACGCGTCGCACCGCCTCGGCGTGATCCTCGACTCGTACACGGTCTACCTCGACCTGTGGGTCGCCGACCGGACCGGCCGCGTCATCGCCCACGGGCGGCCCGACCGCTACCGCGGGGTGCTCGGCACGAGCGTCGCCGGCGAGCCGTGGTTCGAGCGCGCCATGGCGACCCGCGACGGCGGCGAGTTCGTCGCCTGCGACGTCGCGACGAACGGCCAGCTCGACCAGGCGCCGGTCGCCACCTACGCCACCGCGGTGCGCGCGGGCGGCGCGACGCACGGCGAGCCGATCGGCGCGCTGGGCATCTTCTTCGACTGGGGCGCCCAGTCGCAGGCGATCGTCGAGGGCGTCCGCCTGGCCGAGGACGAGCGCGACCGCACCCGCGTGCTGCTGCTCGACGCCGGAGGCCGCGTGCTCGCGGCCTCCGACGGCGAGGGGCTGCTGACCGAGCGCTTCGAGCTGCGCACGGCCGGTGCGGAGCAGGGCTCCTACACCGACCGCGACACGGTCGTCGGCTTCGCGCTGACGCCCGGCTACGAGACCTACGAGGGCCTCGGCTGGTACGGCGCGCTCGTGCAGCGGACCGGCTGACCTACTTCGTGATCGCCTTGCGGTACTTCGCCACCGACCACGGCGCGAAGACCGCGATGATCGCGAACGTCCACAGGAACGCGCCCCACACGTCGTTGCCGGCCGGGGTGCCGAGCCACAGCGCGCGCATCGCGTCGACCATCGTCGTGAACGGGTTGACGTCCGCGAACCACTCCAGCGCCGCGGGCATCGTGTCCGGCGGGACGAACGCCGACGAGATGAACGTCAGCGGGAAGATCACCGTGAAGCCGATCGCCTGGCCCGACTCCGGCGACGACGCCGTCAGGCCGACGAGCGCGAAGACCCACGAGAACGCGTAGCCGAAGAGGATCATCAGCAGGAACCCTGCGGCGATCTCCGGCACGCTGGAGTCGAAGTTGAAGCCGGCGATGATGCCGACCGTCGTGAGGATCACCAGCGACAGGACGTTCGTCGCGACGTCCGAGAGCGTGCGGCCGGTGAGCACCGCCGCGCGCGACATCGGCAGCGAGCGGAACCGGTCGATCAGGCCCTTGCGCAGGTCCTCGGAGAGGCCGAGCGCGGTGACGAACCCGCCGAAGGAGATCGACTGGACGATGATGCCCGGCATCAGGAAGTCGACGTAGTCGAAGCCCGGCGTCTGGATCGCGCCGCCGAACACGTAGACGAACAGCAGCACGAACATGATCGGCTGGATCGTGAAGCCGATCAGGAGGTCAGGCTGGCGCGGGATGCGCTTGAGCGAGCGCTGTGCGAGGACGAGGGTGTCCGACACGCTGTCGCGGAACGTCATGCCGCCTGCTCCTCCTCGCCGCCGTCCTCGGCGGCCTCCTCGGCCGGGCGGCCGGTCAACGTCAAGAACACATCGTCGAGCGTGGGGCGGTGGACCTCCAGGTCGTCCACCCCGACGCCCGCCGCGTCGAGCCGCCGGACGACGTCCACGACGGCGCCCGTCCCGCGCGGCATCGGCATCCGGAGCACGTGCTCCTCGACCGTCGGCCGGTCGGCGCACATCGACTCCAGCGCGGCGATCGCCTGCGCGCCCTGCGCGGGGTCGGTGAGCGTCACGTCGAGCCGCTCGCCGCCCACGCGGTCCTTCAGCTCGTCCGCGGTGCCCTCCGCGATCACGGTGCCGTGGTCGATCACCGCGATCGAGTCCGACAGCCGGTCGGCCTCGTCGAGGTACTGCGTGGTGAGGAGCACGGTGGTGCCCTCCTTGACGCGGTCCTCGATGACCTCCCACAGCGCGAGGCGGCTGCGGGGATCGAGGCCGGTCGTCGGCTCGTCGAGGAAGATCACGGGCGGCTCGGCGACCAGCGACGCGGCGAGGTCGAGCCGGCGGCGCATGCCGCCCGAGTAGCCCTTGACCATCCGCCCGCCGGCGTCGGTAAGCGAGAACCGCTCCAGCAGCTCGTTCGCGCGGTCGCGCGCCCGGGGGCGGCCCAGGTGGTAGAGCCGGCCCACCATCTCCAGGTTCTCGAAGCCGGTCAGGTTCTCGTCGACGGCGGCGTACTGGCCGGCCAGGCCGATCTTCGCGCGCAGGGCGTCGGCGTCGCGCACGACGTCGAGGCCGGCGACGCGCGCCGTCCCGCCGTCCGGCGTGAGGAGCGTCGCGAGGATGCGCACCGCCGTCGTCTTGCCAGCGCCGTTCGGCCCGAGCAGGCCCAGCACGGTCCCCTCGCGTACTCGGAGGTCGACGCCCTTCAGCGCCTCCAGGTCGCCGTAGGCCTTGCGCAGGCCTTCGGTCTCGATCGCGTTCTCTCCAGACACGGCGGGGAACCTAACGGTTGGAAGCGGCCACTCACTGACCGGTTTGAACCTTTCCGGGCGAGAAGTGTCCGGGTATCGCGTCGATCCGCGCACGGGCGATCGCGACCGCCTCGGCGTTGCTGTCGATGAGCACGAAGCGCCGGCCGAGCTTGCGGCACACGGCCCCCAGCGTCCCCGAGCCGGCGAAGAAGTCCAGGCACCAGCCGCCCGGTCGCGACGAGGCCTGCACCATCCGGCGCACGACGCCCTCGGGCTTCTGGGTCGGGTAGCCCGTCCGCTCCCGCCCGGTCGTCGTGACGATCGTGTGCCACCAGGTGTCGGTGGGGAGCTTGCCGAGCGCCGCCCGCTCGGGGGAGCGCTGCAGCGACGGCGCCATGTACGGCTCGCGGTCGACCGCCTCGGCGTCGAAGTGGTAGCGCGCCGGGTCCTTGACGTAGACGAGGATCGTGTCGTGCTTGGCCGGCCAGCGTCGCTTGGTGCGCGCGCCGTAGTCGTACGCCCACACGATCTCGTTGAGGAAGCACTCGCGGCCGAACAGCCCGTCGAGCGCGACCTTCACGTAGTGCGCCTCGCGCGGGTCGAGGTGGACGTAGAGCGTCCCGTGGTCGGCGAGCAGCCGGCGCGCGTGCTCCAGCCGCGGCATCAGGAAGCCGACGTAGTCCTCGTACTGGTCGGGGAACGAGCCGCCGCGCAGCGCCTGCACCTTGCCCGTGTTGAAGGGCGGGTCGATCGCGATCAGGTCGAACGCGCCGTCGGGCAGGCCGGGCAGCAGGTCGAGGTTGTCGCCCTCGAGGATCAGGTCGTCGGTGAGCCGCACGGGGCGCGACTCTGCCACGCTGGGAGGACGTGAGGCTCAGGCTGGCCGCTCTCATCGCGGCGGGGCTCCTGGCCGCCTGGGCGGCCGTGTCGCTGCTCGGCGGCGGCGAGGACGGCCCCCGCCCATCACCCCTCGTCCCGTCGGGCGCGGGCGACGACCCGTTCGCGTACGACCCCGAGCGCCGTGAGGAGTTCGAGCGGCGCGCCGCGGCCGGGCTCAGCCACGTCCTGTACGCCAAGTCGCCGGGCGGCGCGGTGGCCAGCGCCGCGCGCACCGCGCGGTACCGCGAGATCGTCGACGAGGTCGCGGCCGACGCCGACCTCGACGCCGACACGATCGAGGCGATCGTCCTGCTGGAGAGCGCCGGGCGCCCGGACGCGCGCGCCTCCGACGACCCCGAGGGCGCGGTCGGGCTCACGCAGATCCTCGCCGAGACGGGCCAGAACCTGCTCGGGCTGAAGGTCGACACGGCGCGCTCGAAGCGGCTCACACGGCAGATCGCGCGGGCCGAGCGGCGGGGTCAGCCGGCGCGCGCCGAGCGGCTGCGCGCGCAGCGCCGGCGCGTGGACGAGCGCTACGACCCGCCCAAGGCGCTGCGCGCCACCGCGCGCTACCTCACGTTCGCCAAGGGCGAGCTGGACGACCGCGACGACCTGGCGGTCGCGAGCTACCACATGGGCGTCGGCAACCTCCAGGACGTGCTGCGCGACTTCGGCGCGGACGACGACACGCCGTACGCCGAGGTCTTCTTCGACTCCAGCCCGCTGCGGCACGCGAAGGCGTGGAACCGGCTGGCCTCGCTCGGCGACGACTCCTCGACCTACCTGTGGCGCGTGCTGGCGGCGAAGGACATCATGCGCCGCTACCGCGAGGACCCGCAGGCGCTGGGCGAGCGGGCGATCCTGATGACGCGCAAGAACTCCGCGGAGGAGGTGCTCCACCCCGAGGACGACACTGAGGTGTTCGCCGAGCCGGAGTCGATCCAGACCGCCGTCTCGACCGGCGAGCTGACGCAGCTGCAGCCGCGCGAGCTGCGCGCCGCCGGCATCACGATCGACCGGGGGATGGGCGAGCTGGCGCCGCGGCTCGAGGTGCCCAAGTCGCGCTACCGCGCGCTGCGGCCCGAGGCGCTCGCGCTGCTCGTCTACCTCGCCCGCGGCACCGAGGCGATCTCCGGCCAGGCGCCGCTCATCCTCACCTCGACCGTCCGCGACGAGGGCTACCAGGAGCTGCTCACGGAGCGCAACGTCGAGGCCACCGACAACTACTCGCTGCACACGACCGGCTGGGCGATGGACATCGAGCGCACGTACCGCTCGCGGCGGCAGGCGCTCGCGTTCCAGTTCATGCTCGACCGGCTCCAGGCGCTCGACCTCATCGCGTGGGTGCGCGAGCCGTCCGCGATCCACCTCACCGCCGGGCCCGACGCGAAGGCGCTGCTCGGCCTGCTGGAGGAGCAGCAGGACGCGGGATAGCGGTACGGCTCAGGTACCGTGCGCGGGCATGTCCCGCCGCCCCGCCTGCCTGCTCACCGCCGCGCTCGTGACGGGCGCCCTGTGCGGCGCGCACGCGCCGACCGCCGAGGCCGCGAAGACGGTCGGCGAGAAGACGAACCGCTACGGGAAGGTGTACCTCAGCTTCACCACCGACCCGGGCTGGATGATCATCCGCATGGACACCAAGGCGTCGAAGTACGCGCACGCCAACCTGGTGGTGGTGCGGTGCCGGACGCGCGCCGGCAAGTGGCAGAAGGTCGCGGGCGTCCGCTGGGTGCACACCAAACACCCCGGCTCGGGCGGGCCCGGCGCCCTGCCCGAGGGCTCCACCCGCTGCCGCATCCACCGCGGGATGACCATGATGGCCGAGCTGCGGATGCGGCAGGTGGAGGACTAGCGCGTTCAGCCGAGCAGCTTGCGGGCCTGCTCGGCGACGTTGCTCGCGGTGAAGCCGAAGCGCTCGAGCACCTCGCCGCCCGGCGCGGACGCGCCGAACCGGTCGATCGCGACCTGCGCCGCGGCGTAGCGCTCCCAGCCCAGCGACACGCCGGCCTCGACGGACAGCGTGCGGGCGCGGTCGCCGAGCACGGACGCCTTGTAGTCGTCGTCCTGCTGCTCGAACAGCTCCCACGACGGCATCGAGACGACGCTGACGTCCAGGCCGTCCTTGGCGAGCTGCTCGGCCGCCTCGACCGCGACCCACACCTCGCCGCCGGTGGCGACGATCGTGCCGTCGGCGCCGTCGCGCAGCTTGTACGCGCCCTTGCCGACGCCCGGGCCGGAGCCCTCGAGCACGGGCAGGTCCTGCCGGGAGAGCGCCAGCGCGGCCGGGCCCTCGAGATCCTCGAGGATCACGCGCCACGCCTCGGCCGTCTCGTTCGCGTCCGCTGGGCGCAGGTAGACCAGCCCGGGGATCGCGCGCAGCGCCGCGTGGTGCTCGACCGGCTGGTGGGTCGGGCCGTCCTCGCCCAGCGCGACCGAGTCGTGCGTGAACACCCACGCGACCGGCAGGCCGGTGAGGGCGCTCAGGCGGATCGAGCCGCGCATGTAGTCGGCGAACTGGAGGAAGGTCGAGCCGTACGGGCGCACGATGCCGCCGTGCGCGGCCAGGCCGTTGACCGCGCCGCCCATGCCGTGCTCGCGCACACCCCAGTACACGTTGCGGCCGCTGGCCTCCTTCGTGTACTTGTCGGACGCCGGGAAGACGGTCTTGGTGGACTCGGAGAGGTCCGCCGCGCCGCCGACCATCGTCGGGACGGTGGCCTCGAACGCGGCCATCACCTTGCCGCCGGCGCCGCGCGTGGCGACCTTCGTGCCGACGTCCCACTTCGGCAGGACCTCGCTGACCGGCTTGGCCGGCTTGCCCGCCCACGCGGCGTCCCACTCGGCCGCCAGCTCGGGGTTGGCGGCCTTGAACGCCTCGTAGCGCTCCTGCCACTGGGCCTGCTTCTCGGCGCCGCGCTCGGGCGCGAACGCGGCGTAGACGCCGTCCGGGACGTGGAACGTCTTGTCCGGGTCCCAGCCGAGGTTCTCCTTGGTGGCGCGGACGTTCGCCTCGCCGAGCGCCTTGCCGTGGACCTCGCTCGTGCCCTGCTCGGGCGAGCCGTAGCCGATGATCGACTTGACGCTGATGAGCGACGGGCGCTGCTGCTCGGCCTGCGCGGCGTGGATCGCGTGGCGCAGCTCGTCGAGGTCGTTGGCGTCCTCGACCGTGACCGTGTGCCAGCCGTACGCCTCGAAGCGCTTCGCGCGATCCTCGACCGTGAAGCTCAGCGACGCGGGGCCGTCGAGCGTGATCGAGTTGTCGTCGTAGAGGTAGATCAGGCGGCCGAGCCCGAGCTGGCCGGCGATCGACGCGGCCTCCGACGCGATGCCCTCCATGAGGTCGCCGTCGGAGACGATCGCGTAGACGTAGTGGTTCTGCAGCTCGGGGCCGTACTTCTCGCGCAGGAACTTCTCCGCCATCGCGAGGCCGACGCCGTTGGCGAAGCCCTGGCCGAGCGGGCCGGTGGTGACCTCGACGCCGGGCGTGACGTGGACGCGGTCGCGCTCCGGGTGACCGGGGGTGAGCGAGCCCCACTTGCGGAACTTCTTGAGCTCGTCGAGCGGGAGGTCGTAGCCGGCCAGGTGCAGCGCGCTGTAGAGCAGCATCGACCCGTGGCCCGCGGAGAGGATGAACCGGTCCCGGTCCGGCCACTTCGGGTCCTTCGGGTTGTGGTTCATCACCTCGGCGTACAGGAGCCACGCGGCCGGCGCCATCGCCAGCGGCAGCCCCGGATGACCGGAGTTGGCCTCCTGGATCGCGTCGATCGACAGCGTGCGGATCGTGTCGATGGCGAGCTGCGGGTCTGCCTTGGTGGTCGTGGCCATGCCGTCCTCTCGGGGGAAGTTCTCTCGTGAGAGTATGCGCGGCCATGCCAGAGGCCATTCGCACTCCCGATGAGCGGTTCTCCGGACTGCCGGACTTCGACTTCGGGCCGCGCTATCGCGAGGTCGAGGGGTTGCGGCTCGCGCACCTCGACGAAGGCCCCGCCGACGGCCCGCCGGTGGTCTTCTGGCACGGCGAGCCGACGTGGTCGTTCCTGTGGCGGCACGTGATCCCGCTGGTGCGCGATGCCGGATTCCGGTGCCTCGCGCCGGACCTGCCGGGCTTCGGGCGCTCCGACAAGCCGGTCGACCTGGACTGGTACACGTACGACCGCCACGCGGCGTTCGCCGCGCGCTTCGTCGAGGACCTCGACCTGCGCGACGCGACGTTCGTCGTGCACGACTGGGGCGGGCCGGTCGGGCTGCGCGCCGCGGTCGAGGCGGCGGCCGGTCGGGTGGCGCGGCTCGTGATCCTCGACACCGGGCTGTTCACCGGGCATCAGAAGATGAGCGACGCGTGGCAGGCGTTCCGCGGCTTCGTCGAGCAGACCGAGGACCTGCCGATCGGGATGCTGGTGAACGGCGGCGCCGCGAGCGAGCTGCCGCCGGAGGTCGTCGCGGCCTACGAGGCGCCGTTCCCGTCGCCCGCCTCGAAGGCGGGCACCCGCGCCTTCCCGCTGATGATCCCGCTCAGGCCCGACGCGCCGGGCGCCGAGGCCGGCCAGCGCGTCCTCGCCGCGGTGGCCGAGGCCGACTGGCCGAAGCTCGTGCTCTGGGCCGACGGCGACCCGATCATCCCGCTGAAGGTCGGCGAGCGGTTCGCGGAGACGATCGGCGCCCCGGCGCCCGAGATCATCGCGGGCGCCGGGCACTTCCTCCAGGAGGACGCCGGGGAGGCGATCGGCCGGCGGATCGCCGAGTGGCTCAGGGCGTGAGCTGCTTCTGCTCGTCCGCCGGCTCGAGGCCGGGCTCGGACCGCGCGGCGCGCAGCTCGTAGGCGGCGCGGGCGTTCGGGTCGGCGTCGAAGAGGACGCGGTCGGCCTTCAGCACGCGCGAGACGCCCTCGGCCGCGCGGCGCGGGAGCAGGCCGGTCACCTTGCCGATCGTCTTGACCGACTTGGGCACGTGCACGTCGACCACGTGGAACTGGAGCGCGTGGACGATCGCGTCGGCGACCTCGCTCGGCTCGACGGCCTTGACGCCCTGGGTCTGCGCCGTGCCGTGGCCCAGCTCGGTGTTGACGACGACCGGGCAGACGTAGGAGACCTGGATGTCGTGCTTGGCGAGCTTGAGCTCGCCGCGGATCGCCTCCGTCAGGCCGACGACGGCGAACTTCGACGCTGAGTAGGTGGCCCCGCCCGGCGCGCCGTACAGGCCCGCCTGGGACGCGATGTTGACGATCGCGCCGCGGTTGCGCGGGATCATGCGGTGCAGCGCGGCCTTCGTGCCCCAGATCACGCCGTGGAGGTTGATGTCGATGATCCGCTGGGCGGTCGCGTCGTCCTCCTCCCAGAACTTCGAGAGCGGCATGATGCCGGCGTTGTTGACGAGCACGTCGACCGGGCCGAGCCGCTCCTCGACCGCGTCGAGGAAGCCCTCGATCGATGCCTTGTCGGTGACGTTGAGCTCGAGCGCGATGACGTTCGGCCCGAGCTCGTCAGCGGCCCGCTGGGCCTCGGCGACGTCGAGGTCCCCGATCGCGACCTTCATGCCCTGCCGGACGAAGGCCTCGGCCGTCGCCTTGCCGATGCCGCGCGCGGCACCGGTGATCGCGGCGACCTGGCCGGACAGGACCTTGGGTTGCTTGGCCATGCGAACGGACCCCTTCCTCCAAGAGTGACGTGGGCGTCACCTTACAGCCCGTTCGACACGGTGTCAGCCGCCAACCGTCACCGCCCGCCCGGCGTGCTTGGCCCGGTAGAGCGCGCGGTCGGCGCGGCCCAGCAGGTGCTCGGCGGCCTCGTGCCCGTCGTAGCGGACGACGCCGGCCGACGCCGTCTCGCCGCCCGGGGTCGCGGCGCGGACGCGCTCGATGACCTCCTCGGCCAGCGCCAGCTCGCAGCTCGGCAGCAGCACGCCGAACTCCTCGCCGCCGTAGCGGGCGAGCACGTCCATCGTCCGCAGCTCGCGCCGCCACGCCGCCGCGGTGCGGCGCAGGTGCGCGTCGCCGGCCTGGTGGCCATACGTGTCGTTGAACGCCTTGAAGTGGTCGAGGTCGAGCAGCGCGAGGCAGAGCGGCTCGCCCGTCCGCTGCGCGCGGGCGACCTCGCGCGCGACCGCCTCGTCCCACGCCCGCCGGTTCGGCAGCGCGGTCAGCTCGTCGGTGCGCGCCTGGCGGCTGAGCAGCGCGACGTGGTGGTCGCGCTCGATCGCCTGCGCCGCCTCCGCCGCGAGCGCGTCCACGAGCTCCTCCCGCGTGCCGCTCAGCGCCGGCCGCACGTCGGACCAGCCGAGGCCGAGCACGCCGACGACGTGCTCGCCGTGCCGGATGGGGTGCAGGCGCGCCGCGCGGATGCCGCGCCGGACCGCCGCCGGGTGGTGGAGGAGCTGCGCGTGCGGGTCGAAGGCGAAGACGTCGAGCGGCTCGCCGAGCAGGAGCGCGCGGGCGACGCGCGACCGGTCCGGGTCGGTGGAGAGGCTGAGGCCGCACAGCTCCTCGACGCCGTCCGCGGCGGTGATCGTGATCGCGTCCCCACGGCGGCTGGGCTCGGCGATGAACGCGCTCGCCGCCCCGCCGATCAGGCGCGCCGCGGCGCAGACCTTGCCGCGCGACGTGCCGTCCTCCGACCACGCGCGGGCGACGGCGACGATCGCCCGCTCGGCGGCGTGGAGCCGGCGCGCGCGGCGGCGGGCGACCACGGCCTGCGCGGCCGCCGCGGCGAGGGCCGCGAGCAGGAGGAGGGCGAGGACGGCGACGAGCATGTGCCCACCGGCATCCCCTCCCATGCGCTCCGCGAAGCGTGCGGCGCGCCACAGCGGACGGACGTCCGACCGGCGGTCAGCGTCGTGGCGTGAGCGCGTCGGCGATCGCGGACACGATCGCGCGCGGGCCGCGGCCCTTGGCCTGGCCCGGCTCCGCGGCGGGATCCGGCGAGGCGGCGCCGTCGCGGCCGCCGCCGGCGTCACCGTCGTCGTCGGGCCCGTGGCCGCCGCCGTCCGGCGCCGGGGCCGGCGGGGCGGGCGGCAGTGCGGGCGCTGAGGGGAGCCGCGGCCGGCGGCCCGGGCGGTCGCGCTTGACGCGGCTTCCGCGCTGACCCTGCGCCTCGGCCTTGGCCTTGCCCTGCTCCCCGTCGTCGTCGCGGCCGCCGTGCGTGGGCGGCGGCGCGGCGGCCTCCGGCGCGTCGTCCTCCTCGCGGCCCTTGCCGGAGTGGGAGCCCTCGTCGCGGTCCTCGTCGTCGTCGCCACGCCCGCCGGCGGCGCCGCCGTGCCACTTCTCGCCGTGCTTGCCGCCGGCCTTGTCGTGGCCCTTGCCCTTGCCCTGCTCGTGGCCCTTGCCCTGGTCCTTCTTCGGCTTCGGCCCGGCGGACGCGGGGGCCTCGGGCGGGCGCGTGGGCGCGTGCGCGGACGCGGGCTCCTGCGCCGCAACCGGCGCGGGGCCGGCGGCCGGCGCGTCGAGCCGGCCGTCGCGACGGCGCGGCGCGTTGCCCGAGGGCACGAGCCGGCCCCGCCGCCCGTCGGGCGTGGCGCGCGCGGCGGTGGGCCGCTCACCGCGCTCCTCCCGCCGCTTCCCGGCGGCGGGCGCCGTGGACCCGGAAGGCGACGAGCGGCGGGCCGCCGTGCGGCGGTCCTCCGCGCGCTCGAGCCCGACGACCCGCGCGCGCTCGCGCAGCCGGCCGACCAGCTCGACGGCGCGCTCCTCCTTCGGGACCTGCGCCGCGATCGCGCGGCCGCTCGGTCCGTCCGAGGCGATCTCGTCCACCACCATCGCGCCGCCGCCCGCGGTCCCGCCCGCGAGCGCGGCCACGGTCATGACCTTCGCCGCGAGGCCGCCGCCCGCCCCGCCGGCGCCGCCCGCGGCAGCCGCGCCGCCGAGCGCCGCCGCTCCACCACCGGCCGCGGCCGCCCCTGCGCCGCCCGCGGCGGCCGCGCCGAGCACGGCCTCCTTGAGCGCGAGCGTGGGCGCCACCGGGAGCACCGCCGCGAGCGCGCTGCGCTGGCGCTGGACCTCGGCCTTGAACGCGGCGCACGCCGGACAGTGCTCGACATGGCGCCGGATCGTCGTCCGCCGCAGCGCGCCGCCGCGGAGCACCGCGAGCTGCTCCTGGATGTCGCGGCAGTCCGCCTCGCGCGCCGTCCGCGAGCTCGCGAGCGACTCCCGCGCCTGGAAGACCAGCGCCTTGACCTTGCCCGTGCGCACCCCGATCGCCTCCGCGATCTCCTCGTGGCTCAGGTCCCCCAGCTCGGCCAGCACGAGCGCGGCGCGCTGGTCGTCCGGTAGACGCTGGAGGTCGACGAGCAGCTCCTGCAGCTCCTGCCGGCGGTGCACCTCGGCCGTGAGGCCCTCGACGGACGGCTCGGGCGCGTCCTCGAGCGAACGCTCCTCCCGCCGGGCGCGCAGGATCGACAGGCAGCGGTTGCGCGCGATGGCGTACAGCCACGCCTTGAGCTGCATCGGGCGGTCGGACGCGATGAGGTTGCGGTGCGCTGCCGCGAAGGTGTGCTGGACGGCGTCCTCGGCCTCCTCGCGGGAGCCGAGCATGTGGCGGCAGAAGGCGAGGATGCCGCGGTGGTGGCGGTCGTACATCGCCTCGAACGCCCGCTCGTCCCCGGCACGCAGCAGCCGGACGAGCTCGTCGTCGCGGGTGAAGCGCAGCGCGCGATGGGGCCGCCGGATCGGGCCGGCGGGGCGGGTCGGGACGGTGGCGGACATGGCCTGCGGCACGACACACCTAACCGAACGCGGCGGACCGAGTGCGGTTGGCATGTGACGAGAAGCTCTACCTTCCCGCTCGTGGGGACGTTCACGCACCACGGTCAACAGCTGTCGTACGCCGAGTACGGCTCCGGCCCGCGGACGGTCGTGCTGCTGCACGGGCTCCTGCTCAGCAAGCGGATGCACGAGCCGCTCGCCCAGGCGCTCGCCGAGCGCGGCAACCACGTCGTGACGCTCGACCTGCTCGGGCACGGCGAGTCGGACCGCCCGCGCGACATGTGGCGGTACTCGATGACGTTCTTCGGCGAGCAGGTGATCGCGCTGCTCGACCACCTCGGGCTCGACGAGGCCGTCGTGCTCGGCACGTCGTTGGGAGCCAACACGACGCTCGAAGCGGCCGTCCTCGCGCCGGAGCGCCTGCGCGGCATGGTGATCGAGATGCCGGTGCTCGACGGCGCGCTGATCGCGTGCGGCCTCGCGTTCATGCCGCCGCTCCTGACGCTGAAGTACCTCGAACCGGTGATGAAGGTCGTCCAGGCGGGGGCGCGCGCCGTGCCGCGTGGGCCGTTCGGCGTGCTGGGGAACATCGCGCTCGACACGATCAGGCAGGACCCCGGGCCGTCCGCGGCGGTGCTGGAGGGCCTGTTCTTCGGGCGGATCGCACCCCACCGCTACCAGCGGCGGCAGATCCCGACGCGCACGCTGGTCATCGGCCACCCGCGCGATCCGGTGCATCCGTTCTCGGACGCGGGGATGCTCGCGGACGAGCTGCCGAACGCCACGTTGCTGCAGGCCAACTCGATCCTCGAGCTGCGAACGGCCCCGGAACGGCTGACCAACGAGATCGCGTCGTTCGTCGAGTCGTGCTGGAATTCGCCGAAGGCGGTTTCCGCGGTCGCGTAAGCTGCCCTCCGCAATGACTCGTGCAGAGGAGAAGGAGCAGCGCCGCCGCGAGCGGGAAGCTGCCGAGCAGGCCGCGCGCAAGAGCGCGGAGAACCGCAAGCGGCTGAGCATGGTCGGCGGGGCGGTCCTCGTCGTGGCCGTGATCGCCGTGGTGGTGGTGCTCGTAGCCGGCGGCGGTGACGACGACGGCGGGACGTCCAACGCGAGCGCCGCATCGCTCCCGGCCGTCCAGATCGAGAACCTCTCCGAGGCCGCCCGCGCGGCCGGCTGCACGGTCCGGGAGGACGACGAGGTGTCGGCCAACCACGTCACCGAGGACGTGAAGTACAAGCAGAATCCCCCGGAGTCGGGCGACCACGACCCGAACCCGTCGCGCGAGGGCGTGTACCCGCCCGACGGCCCGCCGGACCTCGAGCAGTCCGTCCACGCGCTCGAGCACGGCCGGATCAACATCCAGTACAAGCCAGGCACCCCGCAGCAGCGGATCGACCAGCTCGCCGCGCTGTTCGAGGAGGAGGTGCAGGGCATCGCCGGCTACAAGACCCTCGTCTTCCAGAACCAGACGAACATGGAGTACGCGGTCGCCGCGACCGCCTGGACGCGCGCGCTGACCTGCCCGTCGTGGAACGACAAGGTGTTCGACGCCATCCGCGCCTTCCGCCGCGACCACGTGGACAAGGGCCCCGAGCAGATCCCGTCCGAGTTCGAGTGATGTAGGCCGTCCGGCGCATCGGTCGCGCAGGATCGCGTTCAAGCCGCAACTGGTCGCGGCCGACCGTGTTTCCTAGAACCGATGCGCCGGATCGCCCCACTCTGCGCAGCGCTCGCCTGCGCGCTCATCCCCTCGACGGCCGTCGCCGCCCCGAAGGCGAGCGACTTCGAGCTGCGCGTCCCGGCGGCCGGGACGGTGTCCGCGCATGCGGCGCACGCCGACGCACACGGCCACGAGCACGGCGCCATGTGGACGTCGAAGGTCCTGCGGGCCGGCCGGACGTTCCAGGTCTTCGGGCTCAAGTGGGACTCGGCGCCCGACGACCTCCACGCCGAGGTGCGCGTCGCCGAGCCGGGCGGCACGTGGCGGCGCTGGACCGAGGTCGAGACCGCCGACAGCGGCGAGCACGGCAGCGACCCGATCTGGGCGGGCGGCGCCGACCGCGTCCAGATCCGCCTGTCGGAGCGCGTCAAGGGGCTGCGGCTCCACCTCGTGCGCGTGACCGGCAAGGCCGCGCCCAGGCCGGCGGCCCGCGCCGCGCGCCAGGCCGGCGCCCAGCCGGCGATCATCCCCCGCGCCCAGTGGGGCGGCGACCAGTGCGCGCCGCGCGACACGCCGACGATGGGCACGGTGCAGATGGCGTTCGTCCACCACACCGTCAGCGCGAACGACTACGCCGCGACGGACTCGGCCGCGATGGTGCTCGGCATCTGCCGGTTCCACCGCAACTCCAACGGCTGGGACGACGTGGGCTACAACTTCTTCGTCGACAAGTACGGGCAGATCTTCGAGGGCCGCGCGGGCGGCATCGACCAGCCCGTCGTCGGCGCCCAGGCGCAGGGGTGGAACGCGCAGTCGACGGGCATCGCGAACCTCGGCACGTACCAGGACGTGCCGCAGAGCGACGCGGCGCTCGGCGCGATGGCCAAGCTGATCGCGTGGAAGCTGCCGCTCCACGGCGTGCCCGTCACCGGCACCGTGCCGCTCGTGTCCGCCGGCGGCGAGACCAACAAGTACGCGTCGGGCACGACCCACGTGTTCGAGCGCATCTCCGGCCACCGCGACGGCAACAGCACCGCGTGCCCGGGCGACCAGCTCTACGCGCAGCTCCCGCGCATCCGCGAGCTCGCGGCGGCGGGCGCGCCCGCGATCATCGGCGCGCCGCAGCCGGGCGTCACCGCGACGTCCCGGCTCACGCTCAGCGCCTCGCGGCTCGCGCTCTCCTACCCCGAGCCGGCGCAGCTCACCGGCCGCCTGACCGACGCGTCCGGGGTCCCGATCGGCGGCCAGCGCGTCCGCATCCAGGTGCTGACGGCGAAGGGCTACAAGGCGGTCAGCTCCGCGACGACGCAGCCCGACGGCACGTTCACCGCGTCGCTGCCGACGTCGCGCAACCGGACGGTCCGCGCGCTCATCGGGGCGGTCCGGTCGTCGCCGGTGAAGGTGACGGTCGCGCCCGCGATCACGGTGCGCAAGCCGGCGCGGCAGGTGAAGATCGGGCGCCGTGCGGTGATTCGCGGGACGGTCCGGCCGCGCGAGAAGACGATCGTCGTCGACGCCTCCCGCCAGGTCGGATCGCGGTACGTCCTCGCCAAGCGCGTGAAGGTCCGCGCCCGCGGCGGCGCGTTCCGCCTCAACGTCCCGCTCGGCCGCGCCGGCCTGTACCGGCTGCGCGTGCGGGTCGCGGGCGACACGAAGAACGCCGCCACGCAGCAGGACCACTTCGTGCGCGCGGTGCGCAAGCTCACCTCCGCCCCGCCGGCGGCGCCCTCCGCGCCGTCCTCGCCGGGCGGCGGCGCGATGGCCGGCTAGCTGCGGTAGAGGCCCTCGCCGCCGAGGACGATGGCGACGGTGCGGAGCAGGATCTTCACGTCGAGCCGCAGCGAGCGGTGCTCGATGTACCAGAGGTCGAGCTCGATCCGCTCGTCCCACGGCAACGACGTGCGGCCGTTCACCTGCGCCCAGCCGGTCAGGCCGGGGAGGATCGCCAGGCGCCCGCGCTGGCGCTCGGTGTAGTTGTCGACCTGGACCGGGACGGTCGGGCGTGGGCCGATGATCGCCATGTCGCCCTTGAGGACGTTGACGAGCTGCGGCAGCTCGTCGATCGACGTCCGGCGCAGGAGCGCGCCGACGCGGGTGATGCGTGCGTCGCCCTCGCTCACCGCCAGGCCGGAGCCCATCGACTCGGCGCCCGCGACCATCGTGCGGAGCTTGAGCACGTCGAACGGGCGGCCGTCCTTGCCGACGCGGCGCTGGCGGTAGATCGGGTGGCCCTTGGACTCCAGCCGGATGGCGACGATCGCGGCGAGCAGGATCGGGCTGGCCAGGACGAGCGCGACGCCGGCCACCGCGACGTCGAACGCGCGGCGCGGCGACATCAGCGGGTGCCCTCGGGCGCCGTCCAGCCCGCTGGCGTGCCGTGGCGCGCGTAGTCGTGCAGGCCCATCGCGATCGACGCCTGGGTGAGCACGTAGTAGCGCGCGACGAGCAGCGGGCGGCTCTTGACCCTGTCGCCGAGCAGCGCGGCCGCGAGGAGGAGCAGCGAGGCGCGGCGGGACGGCTTCCACGCGAGCGCGGCGAGGTGGAGGAACGGCGAGGCGTACCGCAGCGCGCGGTGGCTGGCGATCATGAACGCGTATCGCGGCGGGTAGCCGCGCGGGTCGAGCAGGCCGCCCTCGACGACGATCGGCCAGGCGTGGCTCATCATCCGCCGCTTGCGGCGCCACTCGCCCTCGACGGACGGGACCATCTTCTCGGTCGCCCGGGCGCTCGGCCGGTAGACGGCGCGCCACCCGTGCTTGACGAACGTGAACGGGAAGCTCAGGTCGTGGCCCATGCGCTCGTCCATGACGACGTAGGCGTCCTTGCGGGTCGCGTAGATCGCGCCGTTGCCGCCGGTCACCGACGCGAGCCGCGACTCGAGCGCGCGGATCGCCATCTCGTAGCGCCAGTACAGGCCCTCCTGGTTCGTCCCCGCCTCGTTGACGAACGTGACCTGCCCGCAGACGTAGCCGATGGCGGGGTCCGCGAACGGCGCGACGAGCTCGCGCAGCGCGTCGGGCTGGAGCAGGGCGTTGGCGTCGGAGAACGCGACGAGGTCGTGCTCGGCCTGCGCGACCGCGGTGTCCTGCGCGCGCACCTTCCCGCCGCGCGGGAGGTCGAGCACGAGATCGGCGCCCGCCGCCCGGGCCCGCTCCACCGTGTCGTCCGTGCACCCGTCGCACGCGACGATCACCTGCAGCTTCTCGCGCGGGTAGTCGAGCGCGAGCGCGTTCTCGACCTTCTGCCCGATCACCGATCCCTCGTCGTGCGCGGCGATCACGAGCGTCACCGGCGGCAGCGCGTCCGTCGCTGGCGCGGGCGGGTCGTCGAGCGGCGCGGGCGTGGCGGCACGCGCCCACGCGGCCAGCACGGCCGGGTAGCCGACCTGGGCGTACGCGAGGAGGAAGGCAGGCAGGCGCCGCAGCACGGCGAGCAGCCTACGAGCCGCGCCTCGGCACGCGGCTCGCGGCGCTACTCGGCGAGGAGGTCGAACAGCTCCTTCTCGCGTTCGTGCCGCTCGCGCAGGCGCCGCATGAACGCCTCGTCGTTGCGGGCCTCCTCGATCTGCGCATCGATCGACTTCCGCACGACGTCGGTGAGCGTCTGCCCGGCCTCACGCGCGATCACCTCGAGCATCTCTGCCTGCTCGTCGGCGAGGCGCAGCGTCAGGTTCTTCGGCATCTCGGGCTCCTCCGCGGGGGCGTCGCCGGTGGCACGCGGCCCTAGGCCCGCGCATGACCGCGACTCGGGTCGGGCCACGCTACCACACCTCGACGTCGTGGTGTCTTGGTGTCTCGTGACACTCCGCTCCAGCGAGTGTCGATCGGCGACTTCCTCGTTATCGCCGGCCACCACCTCGGGGTAGACGCTCGGGTGCTCGCGCGGATGCCGCGTGTCGTCGCGCTCGCCGAGGCCGCGCTGGCGGCGCCGTTCTCCGGTTTCGGCGAGGTCGAGCTGTTCCCCACGGTGGCCGAGAAGGCGGGCGTGCACTGCTCGCGCATCGCGCGGTACCACCCGCTGCCCGACGCGAACAAGCGGGTCGCGTTCGACGTGATGCTCGAGTTCGTGGAGCGGAACGGAGGGACGTTCACGCACGGGCCCGGCGGGCCCCGCGAGGCGTTGCGGATGATGGAGCGGATCGCCGGCGACATGAACCCGCCGATCACCGAGCCCGAGTTCCTCGCCTGGGTGGCGGAGCGGGTGACCTAGCGTGCGGCGACGAGGCGCTCGTAGAGCGCGAGGTGGCGGCGGGCGATGACGTCCCAGCCGTAGTGGGTGCGGGCCGCGGTGGCGGAGGCGGTCGCGAGGGCGGTGCGGCGGGCCGGGTCGGCGAGGAGGGTCGCGAGGGTGGTGTGGAGGGCGGCGGCGTCCCCGGCGGGGACGAGCTCGGCGGCGCCGTGGGCGGCAACCTCCGGGAAGCCGCCGACGTCGGAGAGGACGAGCGGCTTGCCGAACGCGAGCGCGGTGAACAGCACGCCGGACTGGTCGATCTCGCGGTAGGGCAGCACGACGAGGTCCGCGCGGCGGAAGAGGGCCGGGATCTCGGCGTCGGCGACGAAGCGCGGCTCGAGCCGGACGCCGGGCGGCAGCCGGTCGGGGAGCGTCGCGCCGCGCGGGTTGCCGACGATCCACAGCTCCGCGCCGTCGATGCCCTCCCACGCGCGCAGCAGGACGTCGAGGCCCTTGTAGGGGCGCAGCAGGCCGAAGAAGAGCACGACGGGCTTGTCGACCGCCGCGAGGTGCGGGGGAAGCGGCGCCGGGGCGAGGTCGACGAGGTGGGTGAACGCGCCGTGCGGGATGACCTCGACGCGCGCGGCGTCGATGCCGAGGTCGTCCACGAGGCGGCGGCGGCCGTGCTCGGAGTGCACGACGACCGCGTCCATCCGGTCGTACAGCCGCCGCTGCGCGTCGCGCTGCGCGCTGCGCGCTTCGCGCGGGAGCACGTCGTGCGCGGTCAGCACCCGCGGGTGGACGGGCGGGAGGAGGTGCACGTCGACCGGCTGCACCGGCAGCCACTGGAAGTGCACGACGTCGGCGCCCCGCGCCGCGCGGCGGTAGCGGAGCATGTCCGGCACGTGCTGCGCCAGCCGCGCCGCCCGCCGGCCGCGCGCGGGGGACCAGCGGTAGAAGCGCTCGTCCACCGCGAACCCGCCGGACGTGCGCGGCAGCTCGCCGTGGGCGAACGGGCCGGTGACGAGCCGCACCCGCGCCCCCTCCGCCGCGAGCGCGGCGGCGAGGGCGTGGTCGTACGGCGGGGTGTAGGCCGCGGGGTCGACGAGATCGACGCGCATGCGGCCCGCACCCTAGACGGCCCTAGGCCACCTGGAAGCGACCCACGAGCGACTCGAGCTCGGCGGCGGTCGTGGCGAGCTGCTGCGCGGAGGAGGCGATCTCCTGCGCGCTCGCGCTCGTCTCCTGCGTCGAGGCGGAGACCTGCTCCGACGACGCGCTGGACTCCTCGGCCACCGACGCGACCTCGGTCATGTCGGCCTGGACCTTCTCGGCCGACGCGGCGATCTGCTGCACGGCGGCGGCGATCGAGTCGACGCGGCCGGTCATGTCGTCCACGGACGTCCCGATGCGGGCGAACGCGTCACGCGCCTGCTCGACGGTGGCGGCGCCCTCCTCGGAGCGCGCGGCGCCCTCCTCGACGACGGCGACGGCCTGGGTCGTCTCGCCCTGGATCTCCTCGATCAGGGTCGCGATCGAGGCCGCGGCCTCCTGCGACTCCTCGGCCAGCTTGCGGACCTCCTCGGCCACGACCGCGAAGCCGCGCCCCTGCTCGCCTGCCCGCGCGGCCTCGATGGCCGCGTTGAGGGCCAGCAGGTTGGTCTGCTCGGAGATGCCGGTGATCGTCTCGACGATGCCGCCGATCTGCTCGCTCTTGGCGGCGAGCTGGTGCATCGCGTCGCTCACCTGCGACGAGGACTCGCGCACCTGGCGCATCGCCTCGGTCGCCTGCGCGACGGCCTGCTCGCCCTCGACGGCGACCTGCCGCGCGGCCTGCGCGGCCTCGGCGGTCTGGGCGGCGGACTCGGCGCTCGTGCGCGTCGCCTCGCCGACCTCCTCGGTGGCCAGCTTGGCCTCCTCGACCGAGCGCACCTGGCGCTCGGCGCCCTGGGCGACGTCGCCCACGGCCTGCGCGATCTCGGCGACGGCGCGGCCGGCCTCCTCGGAGGTCGACGCCATCTGCTGCGACGACGCGGAGAGCGTCCCGGCGCTGTGCGTCACCGCGGTGACGAGCTCGGAGAGGTTCGCGCGCATGTCGCGGAAGGCCACGCCGAGCACGTCGCGGTCGGACTTCGGCTCGATCTCGACGGTCAGGTCGCCCTTGGCCATCCGGTTGGCGTGGTCGGCCATCTCGCGGACGTAGGCGATGAGCTGCCCGAACGCGGTCGCCATCTGGCCGACCTCGTCCTTGGCCTTGACGTCGACGTCCTGGTCGAGGTCGCCCTCGGCGATGCCTTCGGCCGCGTGGAGCACCTGGCCCACGCCGCCCGTGATCGAGCGGGCGAGGAGGATGGCGACGGCGCCGGCGATGAGGACGGCGATGATGCCGACGCCGATGAGGATCGAGCGCGCGGAGTCGGACGCGTCGTCGCCCGCGGCGACGGTCTCGCCGGCGAGCTTGGTGTTCATGTCGGCCCACCCGTCGAGGTGGTCGGCCAGGCCGGTGAAGATCGTCTCGGCCTCGCCGTTGAAGACCTGCAGCGCCTTCTCGTTCTGCAGCGCGCGGCTGGCGACGAGCATCGGCTCGGTGGCCGCCAGGTAGGCGTCCCACTGGTCGCCGGTCTTCTGCCAGGCCGCGCGGTCGGTGTCGTTGCTGATGGTCTTCTCGTAGCCGGCGAGCTCGTCGGCGAGGTCCGTCTTGAGCGCCTCCATCGTCTCCTCGCGCTCGACCATCTCCTGCTTGCTGGTGGAGACGACGTGCTGGAGGAGCGCGGCGCGGAAGGCGTTGGCGTCGGTGCTGATGTCGCCGATCGTCTTGGTCGACGGCAGGTCGACGCTGCCGAGCTGGCCGGCCCGGTCGGAGATGTCGGACGTGGCGGAGAGCCCGAGGCCGACGGCGGCCACCAGGAGGAGGACGACCGCCCCGAAGCCTGCGAGCAGCTTGGCTCGGAGGCTCGTGGTGAGGAAGGAGAGCATGGGAATCAGAGGGGGTCGATACGACGGAACGCCCCAAGGGATCGGTCGTCCACCCAGGACGTTGACGACCATGGCCATCCGGCCGAGGAGCCGGCCTGTGCCACTTCGAGCGGTAAGTCGTCGGTGACCGGCCACGGCGTGTGCGCCCCGTAGCCTCGGGGAACACCTCTGCCCCGGAGCGCCCCGTGCCGACCCACGCGAACGACCACAACCACGCCCGCCGCTGGACGATCCTCGGCGTCATCGGCATCGCCCAGCTGATGGTGGTGCTCGACGCGACGATCGTGAACATCGCGCTCCCGTCGGCCCAGGAGGACCTCGGGTTCTCCAACGACGACCGGCAGTGGATCATCACCGCGTACGCGCTCGCGTTCGGCTCGCTCCTGCTGCTCGGCGGGCGGATCGGCGACCTGTTCGGCCGCAAGTGGGCGTTCGTCGCCGGCTGCGTCGGCTTCGCGGTGGCGTCGGCGATCGGCGGCATGGCGGGCTCGTTCGGCGTGCTCGTGGTCGCCCGCGCGCTGCAGGGCGTCTTCGGCGCGCTGCTCGCCCCCGCGGCGCTCTCGCTGCTCAGCGTGACGTTCACCGACCCGGCCGAGCGGGGCAAGGCGTTCGGCATCTTCGGCGCCATCGCGGGCGGCGGCGCGGCGATCGGCCTGCTGCTCGGCGGCGTGCTCACCGAGACGCTCTCGTGGCGCTGGTGCCTGTACGTGAACCTGCTCTTCGCGATCCCGGCCGCGGTCGCCGCGATCGTCCTCATCGCGCAGGCCGGCCACCCGGACCGGCCGAAGCTCGACCTCCCCGGCACCGTGACGGCGTGTGCAGGTCTGTTCCTGCTCGTCTTCGGCTTCGCGAAGGCCGAGACCGAGGGCTGGAGCGCGGGGATCACCGTCGGCTCGCTCGCCGCCGGTGTGGTGCTGCTGAGCGTCTTCGTGGTGCTCCAGCAGCGCGTCAGGCACCCGCTGCTGCCGATGCGCGTGGTCCTCGACCGCACCCGCGGCGGCGCGTACCTGGCCGTCGGCATCTCGGGCGCCGGGATGTTCGGCGTCTTCCTCTTCCTGACGTTCTACCTCCAGCAGACGCTGGGGATGTCGCCGATCGAGACGGGCCTGGCGTTCCTCCCGATGACCGCCGCGATCATGGTCACGGCGACGGCGGGGAACACGAACCTCGTCCCGCGCTTCGGCCCCAAGCCGCTCATGGCGCTCGCGTCGGTGGCGCTCGTGCTGTTCGCGCAGCTCGAGGTCGACTCGTCGTACGCCGGCCACGTCCTGCCGGCCCTGATCGTGATGGGCGTGGGGATGGGCCTGATCTTCGCGCCGTCGTTCGTCGCGGCGATCCACAGGGTGCAGTCGCAGGACTCGGGCGTGGCGTCGGCGATGGTCAACACGACGCAGCAGGTCGGCGGCTCCATCGGCACCGCCTTCCTGAGCACGATGGCGAACACCGCGGCGGTCGAGTACGCGACGTCGCGGCCGAGGACGCCCGAGGTCGCCGCCGAGGCGGCGATGCAGGGCTACACCACCGCGTTCTGGTGGTCGGCCGGCATCTTCCTCGTGGGGGCGATCGTCTGCGGGCTGATCCTGCCCGCGGGCGCGGAGGAGTTCGCGACCGACGCGGCCGACGGCGAGCCCGTGGTGGCGCACTGACCGCCTCCTCCCTCGACGCCGGCCTGCGGGAGCTCGCGGCGCAGCTCCACGCCGAGGTGCCCACCCTCGTCGAGCGGGGGCTGGAGCGGATGCACGTCGAGCTGCCGGTCTTCTTCGCCCGGGAGGACCCGCACTTCGTCGCGGTGAGCCGCCGCAGCTACGACACGCAGCTGCACTTCATCCTCGACGGGCTCGGGGAGCGCCGCCCGGTCGACGCCGTCGAGCCGCCGCCGGTGGCCATCGAGGAGGCGCGGCTGAGCGCCGACCGGGGCGTGCCGGTCGCCGCGCTCGCGCAGTGCTACCGCATCGCGCACCGGCTGCTGTTCGACGCCGTCCTGGAGCACGTCGACCGCTCCGTCGTACCGGCCCTGCGCGCCGAGACTCTGCGCATCGCCTCGGACTGGCTCTTCGCGTACTTCGACTGGATCGTCGTCCGGACGGCCGAGGAGCACGAGCGCGAGCGCGCGGCGCTGACCCGGGACAGCGGCCGGCGCCGCCGCGAGCTCGTACGCGCGCTGCTCGACGGGCGCCCGGTGGAGACCGGCACGCTCGGCCACCGCCTCGACGTCCCGCACGTCGGGCTCGTCGCGTGGGGCGAGGAGCCGCGCGCGGCCCTGCAGGCCGCCGGCGCGGCGACCGAGCTGGAGCTGCTCGTCGTCGCGGACGGCGACCGGCCGGCGTGGGGCTGGCTGAGCGGCGACGGCGCGGCCGACCGCGCCGCCCTGCGCCGCCGGCTGGCCGCCGCGCAGCTGCCCGAAGCGACGTTCCTCGCGGTCGGCGCGCCCGCGGAGGGGATCGACGGCTTCCGCGCCACCCACGCGGAGGCGCTGGCGGCCTCCGGCGTCGCGCGCGAGGCCGGCGGCGGACCGCTCACGTTCCACGACGACGTCGCGCTGCTCACGCTCGCCCTGCGCGACCCGCGCGCGGCACGCGCGTTCGCCGAGCGGGAGCTGGGCCCGCTCGCCGGGGCCGACAAGCGCAGCGCGACCCTCCGCGCCACGCTGGCCGCGTACTTCGCGGCCGGGCACAACGCCGTCGCGGCGGCCGCGACGCTCGGCGTCCACGAGCGGACCGTCGTCTACCGCCTGCGCACGATCGAGGAGCGGCTCGGGCGGCCGCTGCTCGGCCGACGCGAGGAGCTGGGCATCGCCCTGCGCCTCGCGCCGATCGTGCTGGACGACGTCACGCCGCGCTGACCGGCGCCGTGCGCCACTGGTCGGCGTGGGCGGCGACGTACTCCGGGAGCCCGCGCGGCGGCCGCCCCGTCACCCGCTCGACCGCGTCCGAGACCAGGGCGTCCGATCCGTCGGTGACCCGGCCGAACGCGCGGCGCCAGGCGCCGACGAACGTGTCGTCGTACCCCGCGGCCCCGAGGTCGCGCAGGTAGTCCTCCAGCGGCGGGTCGACGTGCGTGATCTGCCGGCCCGTCGCCCGCGCGACCAGCTCGGCGACCTCTGCGAGCGTCCAGGCCTGCGAGCCCGTCACCTCATAGGCCTGCCCGTGGTGGCCCTCCTCGAGCAGCGCGGCGACCGCGACCGCCGCGACGTCGCGCGTGTCGACGAAGGAGATCGCGGCGCCGGCGGTCGGGAGCACGAGCTCGCCCCGCGTGCGGAGGGTCTCGCGGAAGTACTGGTCGTCGGTCAGGGTCTGGGCGAACCAGTTCGGCCGCAGGACCGTCCACTCCGCCGCGCGATCGGTCACGGCACGCTCGATCCGCCGCTCCCAGTGGTCCGGCTCCGCGAGGCCGCACTGGATCTCCGACAGCAGCACCACCCGGCGCAGCTGGGGCGCCGCCTCGAGGAGCGCGGCGATCAGCTCGGGACTCTCCGGGAGGTCGGACCGCAGGAGGTAGACGCGGTCGGCGTCCCCGACGGCGGGCGCCCACGTCGCGCGGTCCTGCCAGTCGAAGTGCACGCCGGGCACGCCGGCGACGTCGCGGGCCGAGCGGCTCGCCGCGCGGGCGGTCACGCCGTCGCGGCCGGCGAGCTGCGCCGCCACCTCGCGGCCGGTCTTTCCGGTGGCGCCGGTGATCAGGATGTGGGGGCTGGTCATGCCCGCACCGTATGCACGCGCATGGACCTTGACGTTGCCGCATCCCGGCAAGTTCCGCTCGCCGCTTTGCCGGAAGGCGACAAGACCGGTCGTCGGCTAGGCCTCCGCCGCCGCCGCCGCGAGGAGCTGCACCGCGCGGCCGATCGCCCCGTTCGGGACCGCGCCGTGGCCGAGGACGAGGCCCGGCGGGCAGTCGCCACGGTAGCTGTGGAGCGAGAGCCCTTCGAGCCCCAGGCCGCGCCGGGCCGCCGACGCGAGGAGCGCGGGCTCGGACATCCCAGGCGGCAGGTCGGCGACCGTGTGGAGGCCGCCGGGCGACGGCCGTAGGCGCCACCCCGGCAGCTCCTGCGCCAGCGCCGCCGCGAGCAGCTCCCGCCGACGCGCGTAGCGCAGGCGCATCCGGCGCAGGTGGCGATCCAGGTCGCCGGCCGCGATGAAGTCGGCGAGCGCGAGCTGGCCTGCGACCTCCGAGCCGCCGTCCTCGACGACCTTCGCGGTGATGAGCGACCACGACAGCCACGACGGCGCGAGCATCCACCCGAGCCGCAGGCCGGGCGCGAGCCGCGCGCTGGCCGAGCCCACGTAGAGCACGCGATCGGGCGCGAGCCCCTGCAGCGCGCCGACGCGCTCGCCGCACAGCTCCGCGTCGTAGTCGTCCTCGACGATCAGCCGGTCGCCGCTCTCGGCCCAGGCGATCAACGCGGCGCGGCGCCGGGCGCTGAGGATCGGCCCGGTCGGGAACTGGTGCGCCGGCGTCACGACCACCGCGTCGGCGCCGCTCGCCGCCAGCGCGTCGACGTCGATGCCCTCGCCGTCGACCGGGACCGGCACGACCGCCAGCCCCGCGTCCTCGACCGTCAGCCGGTGCGCGTGCCAGCCTGGGTCCTCCAGCGCGACCTGCCGCAGCCCGATCGCGCGCATCCACCGGCAGGTGAGCGCGAGGCCCTGGCGGAAGCCGGTGCACACGAGCACGTGCTCGGCGTCCGTGGCCGCGCCGCGCACGCGGCGCAGGTGGTCGGCCAGCGCCTGCCGCAGCGCCGGCACGCCGCGCGGGTCGCTGCGGCCGATCGCGTCGAGCGGCGCCTGGAGCCACGCGCGGCGCAGTGCGCGGACCCACCGGTCGCGCGGGAACGCCGCGAGGTCGGGCAGGCCGGGCGTGAGGTCGTAGGCGTACGTCTCCAGCAGCGGCGGCGGGCTCGGCCCCGGCGGCTGGGCGCGCACCCCGCGCGTCACGCGCACCGGCGCGCCCTGGCGGCTCTCCAGGTAGCCCTCGGCGGTGAGCTGCGAGTAGGCCGCCGTGACCACCCCGCGCGAGACGCCGAGCTCCTGCGCCAGCGCCCGGCTCGACGGCAGCCGCGCGCCGGCGGCGAGGCGCCCGTCGCGGATCGCGTCGCGCAGCGTGCGCTCGAGCTGGTCGTACATCGGCGCGGCGCCGCCCCGTTCGAGCGCGACGAGGAGGTCGACTGGCCCTTCATGGGACGCCACGAACTGGCACTGTACGTGAGGCCAGCTGCGCCGTAGCGTCGCCGTCATGAGCGAGATCACCGTCGTGGGAGGTGGCGTCGCCGGCCTGACCGCCGCCATCACGTGCGCCGAGGCGGGCAGCGCCGTCCGGCTCTTCGAGGCGCGCGAGCGGCTCGGCGGCCGCGCGCAGAGCACCGACAAGGCCTACAAGGCGAACCTCGGGCCGCACGCGCTCTACCAGGGGACGGGGCTGTGGGCGTGGCTGACCGAGCGCTCGCTGCTGCCGCCGGTGGCGCGCCCGGTCCTGACCGGCGCGCGGTTCCACTACGAGGGCGCCAGCCACCGCACGCCGCCGCTGACGCTCATCCCGCCGGGGCTGCGGCTGCGCGGGCGCGTCGCGCCGGTCGACCAGGACTTCCGCTCGTGGGTCGCCGACCACAGCAACGACCGCACCGCCGACTTCCTCTCGTGCCTCGCCGGCGTCTTCACGTTCCACCACGACCCGGGCGAGCTCTCGGCCGCGTTCGTGTGGGAGCGCCACCAGCAGCTGCTGCTGACCGCCAAGCCGCCGGCCCGGTTCGTCGTGGGCGGCTGGTCGCGGCTCGTGGAGGCGCTCGAGCGCCACGCCCGCGCGCTGGGCGTCGAGATCGTCACGGGCGAGCGCGTCGACGCGCTCCCCGCACCGCCGGTGATCGTCGCGCTGGAGCTGCGCGACGCCCGCGCGCTGCTCGGCGACGAGACGCTCACGTGGCCGAGCGGCCACACGGTCTGCCTCGACCTCGGCCTGACGCACCGCCGCGGCGACCCGTACATCGTCTCCGACCTCGACAGCGCCGGCTGGGTCGAGCGCTTCAGCGCCCCGGACCCCTCGGTCGCGCCCGAGGGCGAGGAGCTGGTGCAGGCGCAGATGCCGCTCGTGCCCGGCGAGACGACCGACGTGGCGACCGCTCGGCTGGAGCGCCTGCTCGACGCGTCGTTCGACGGCTGGCGCGACCGCGTGACCTGGCGCCGGCGGCAGGTGATGGACGGGCGCAGCGGCGCGCTCGACCTCCCCGGCACGAGCTGGCGCGACCGCCCGGCGATCGACCGCGGCGACGGCGTCTACCTCTGCGGCGACCAGACCGCCGCGCCGGGCATCCTCGCCGAGGTCGCCGCGATGAGCGCGATCGAGGCGGCCCGCCTGGCCGTCGCCAGAACGACGAAGGCCGCGACCCGAGGGGCCGCGGCCTTGTCGTGAGGGTGGGGTGACCGAGGCGGCTACGAAGCCAACGTGAACCGGCCGACGAGCGTCTCGAGCTCCTCGGCGGTGCGCGCCAGGCCCTGAGCCGACGAGGCGATCTCCTGCGCGGACGCGGAGGTCTCCTCGGTCGACGCCGAGACCTGCTCGGACGACGCGGACGACTGCTCGGCCACCGCGGCGACCTCGCTCATGTCCGTCTGCACCTTCTGCGCGCTGGCGGCGATCTGCTGCACGGCGGCGGCGATCGCGTCGACGCGGCCGGTCATGTCCTCGACCGAGCTGCCGATGCGGCCGAAGGCCTCGCGGGCCTGCTCGACCGTCGCGGCGCCCTCCTCGGTCCGCTCCGCCGTCTCCTCGACGACGGCGACGGCCTGCGAGGTCTCCGCCTGGATCTCCTCGACCAGGGTCGCGATGGTGGCCGCGGCCGCCTGCGACTCCTCGGCCAGCTTGCGCACCTCCTCGGCGACCACGGCGAAGCCGCGGCCCTGCTCGCCCGCACGCGCGGCCTCGATGGCGGCGTTGAGCGCGAGGAGGTTGGTCTGGCCGGCGATGCCGGTGATGGTCTCGACGATGCCGCCGATCTGCTCGGACTTCTGGCCGAGCTGCTGCATCGCGGCGGTGACCGACGCGCTGGACTCGCGGACCTCGCGCATGGCCGTGGTGGCCTTGGCGACGGCCTCCTCGCCCTCGGCAGCGACCTGCCGGGCCTCGGCGGCCGCGGCGGCGGTCTCCTGCGCGGAGGCGGCGGACGCCTCGGTCGCGGAGGTGACCTCCTCGGTGGCCTGCTTGGCCTCCTCGACCGAGCGCACCTGACGCTCGGCGCCCTGGGCGACGTCGGACACGGCCTGGGCGATCTCACCCACGGCGCGACCGGCCTCCTCGGACGTGGACGCCATCTCCTGCGACGAGGCGGAGAGCGTCCCGGCGCTGCGCTGGACGGCGCCGACGAGCTCGGAGAGGTTGGTCTGCATGTCGCGGAACGCGATGCCGAGGACGTCCTTGTCGGACTTCGGCACCACCGGGTGCGACAGGTCGCCGGCGGCGATGCGGTTCGCCTCCTCGGCGGTCCCGTGCACGTAGGTGATGAGCTCCTGGAACGCGACGCCGAGCTGGCCGACCTCGTCCTTGGTCTTGACCTCGATCTCCTGGTCGATGTCGCCCTCGGCGATGCCCTTGGCGGCGCCCAGGACGTTGCTGATGCCGCCGACGATCATCTTGGCGAGCAGCAGGGCGATGCCGACGCCGAGCAGGATGGCGACGGCGCCGAGCGCGAGCAGGCCCTTGCGCGAGCTGCTCTCGGTGTCGGCGATCTCCGCCGCACGGGTGCCGGACGCCTTCTGGACGGCTGTGGCCCACTCGCCACGCTGGACGGCGAGCGGCTCGTACGCCTCGATCGCCTGAGGGACGAGGGTCGCGAGCGCCTTCCGGTCGCCGGCGGCGACCGCGGCGAGGAGCTGCTCGTCGATGGCCTTGTAGGCCTCCCACTGCGCCTTGGCCTTGGTGAAGCCGGCGCGGTCGGCGGCGGAGGACGGCTGGTAGCCGGCGAACGACTTGTCGATCTCGGCGGTCAGCTCCTTGGTGATCGCGCCGAGCTGCTCGAGCGAGTCGGGCTGGCCGATGGCGTCCATCGCCATGAGCTCGACGACGCGGATGTTGCCCTCGTTGGCGCCGATGGAGCCGATGGCGTTGGCCGACGGCAGGTCGACCTTCGCCATGTCCTTCGACTTGTCAGCGGCGGACCCGACGGCCGAGAGTCCGAGGGCGATGATGCCCACCATGACGGCGAGCACGATGGCGAAGCCCCCGAGGAGCTTCGCGCGCAGGTGAGTGGTGAACCAGGACATACCTAAGGTGGGAGAAGACGGGTCCCGCCTTTCATCGGTCTCCGGTGTCCCGGTTTGAGCCTTATGGACACTCGTTCAGCAGAGCAAGCGGTCGCTGACCGCTGACGCGTCATCCTGGGTCGCCGATGAGCACGGTCGAGGTCACCTACTGCGTCGTCAACACCGGCCAGCGCGAGCTGCTGCTCCGGGGCCTGGACGCGATCGCGCGCGAGCGGGCCGCCGTCCCGTTCGCGACCGAGATGCTCGTGCTGGACAACGCGTCCGAGGACGGCTCAGCCGAGGCGGCGCGCGCCCATCCGGCCGTGGACGAGGTGCTCGCGCTCGACGAGCGGCGCGGGAAGGGCGAGAACGACTCGGCGCTGCTGCGGCGCGCGCAGGGCCGGTACGGGCTCCTGCTCAACGAGGACTCCGAGCTGCTGCCCGGCGCGACCGCCGCCCTCCACGCCGCCCTCGAAGCCGAGCCGCGGGCCGCGGCGGCGGGCGCCCGCCTGCTCCGCCCGGACGGGACGCCGCAGCCGTCGGCGTGGCGCTTCCCCACCGTCCGCACCGCGCTCGCCGCCGCCGTGCTCCTCCACGGGCGCAACGTCCAGTCGGGCGGCGACGACGCGGTGCGCGAGGTCGACTGGGTGCAGTCGGCGGCGATGCTGGTGCGCCGGCGGGCGGCGGCGCAGGTCGGCGAGCTCGACCCGCGCTTCTTCGTCTACTCCGACGAGGTCGACTTCTGCAAGCGGCTGCGCGACGCGGACTGGACGATCCTCCACGTCCCGTCAGCGGCGGCTTACCACCACGAGCAGCTCTCCACCGACACGGTCCCCGAGCGGCGGATCGTGGAGTTCGCCCGCAACCGCGACCTCTACGTGACGCTCCACCACGGGCCGGGCGCCGCCCGCGCGGTGCGGTGGCTGACGGCGCTGCCGTACGCGGCCCGGGCGGTCGGCGCGCTCGTGCTGCCCGGCCACGACCCGCGCCGCTACGCCCGCCACGTCACGGCGACGCTGCGCCCCGGCCGGGGCGAGGGCATCCGCGAGGCCGCTGCGGCGTTCAACGCGCGAGGCGCAGGCGCGCCTTCCGGTAAGCGGTGACGAACCCCCGCTTCTCGGCGTCGGTCGGAAAGCGCGTCAGCCACAGCAGCAGCGGGATCAGCGCGCAGGCCGCGGCGCGCGTCGCGAAGCCGACCACGCCGTCGGTCGGCAGGAGCAGCTCGGCCGCGACCGTCACGGCGACCATCACGCCGACGACGTGGAGGAGCCGCCCGACCTCGAACGGCACGGCGAACGCCCGCCGCGTCAGCGTCGCCAGCACCGCGAGCATCGCCAGGTACGCGCCGCCCAGCGCGATGCCCGCGCCCGCGATGCCCAGCGGGTCGACCAGGAGCACGATGAGCACGACGTTGACCGCCAGGCCCGCGAGGGCGGCGGGCAGCTGGTGGAACGTCACCTTCGCGCGCCCGGCGATCACCACGAAGACGAGGAACAGGCCGTAGCACGCCCACCCGAGCGCCACCCAAGGCAGCGCCTCGTGCGCCTCGTAGAACTCCGGCGCCGCCAGCAGCCGCACGAGCCAGCGCCCCAGCAGCGCCAGCCCGGCGACGCAGAAGCCGGTGAACGCGACGTACCAGGTGGTGACCGCCGCGTAGAAGCGCCGCGCCTCGTCGTCGTCGGTGATCGAGTACGCCAGCGGCGGCCACGCGAGCTGGAAGCCGCGCACCGCCACGATCACCGCCGTCGCCAGCTTCACCGACAGCGCGTACAGGCCGGCCTCGTCCTTGCCCTGCGTCTGCAGCAGGTAGGCCCGGTCGACGACGTTGAGCGCGAAGACCGCCATGTCCGCGGGGATCGTGGGCAGCCCGAAGCGCAGCAGGGGCCTGATGCCGTGGAAACCGAAGCCGAGCCGCTCGCGCAGGTTCCACCACAGCGCCAGCAGCACGACCGCCGATGCCGCGTAGTTGCCCAGCACGTAGCCGTGGGCGCCGGTGTCGAACCCGACGACCAGCACGAGCGTCAGCCCGATCGTCAGGAAGACGTTGGTCAGCGAGACGAGCAGGTAGTCGCGCATGCGCTCCTCGACCCGCAGCTGCGCGTAGGCCACCTCGAGGTTCGTGAACGCCCACAGCCCGAGCAGGCCGTAGGCGAAGAGCACCGGGTCGTGCTCGTCGAGCAGCAGCTCCGACAGCTCGCCCGCGAAGACGAGGCCGATCAGCGCCGCCACGGTCGTCGTGATGAAGACCGTCCCGGAGACGATCCGCGAGACGCGCCGGTGGTGCTCGGAGTCGTCGTCCTCGTACCAGAAGCGGACGAACGCCTCGCCCAGGCCGAGCCGCAGCGGGATCGAGATGAGGATGATGTACGTGAGCAGCGTCTCGGCGAGGCCGTAGTCGGCCGGCGTGAGCGCCCGCGTGTACAGCGGCAGCATCAGCGCGCCGAGCCCGGCGGAGACGACGGCGGAGGCCTGGTAGCTCGCGCCGGACGCGAGCAGGCGGTTGACGAGCGCGCCCATGCGCGCAGGCACGCTATCCGGCGCGGGCACGGTATACGTGCGGGTGCCGTGAAGCCCCTCGTCGCCCTCTGCTGCGTGCTGCTCGTGCTCGCGCCCGTCGCCTGCGGGGACGAGGACGGCGCCGCCAGCGCGCCGGTGGAGGCGGGGACGGCGGACGGCATCCTGACCGTCGTGACCGGAGAGGAGCTCGTCCTGCGCACCGCCGAAGGCGACGAGATCACGTTCGCCCTGCGTCCCGTCGACGCGCGCGAGCTCGACCTGCTGCACCTGCAGCTGCACGCCCGCGACCGGCTGCCCAGCCGGGTGCACTACGAGGCCGAGGGCGACACGTGGTACGCGACCCAGGTCGACGACCTCTGATGGCGCGCAGGCCGATCGCCGTGCTGCTGCTCCCGCGGCCGCTGGAGCAGTTCATCCTCCGCGAGCAGGCGCAGGACCTGCTGCGCGCGCCCGGCGTCGTCGCCGTGGAGCCCGGCACCGTGCCGTACGGCGCGTTCGGCCGGGTCCCGCCGGCGGGGGCGACGCGGCTCGCGCGCGGCCAGGCGCGGCGGCTGCTGCGCCGGCTGCCGGGGCGCCCCGCGGTGATCGTGATGTTCCACCCGCTCCAGTGGCCGCTGGCCAAGGAGCTGTCCGAGCGGGCGCGGGCGGAGGTCTGGTACGGCCGCTGGGACCGCTACGAGCACGCCTACGACGCCGGGCCGAAGCTGCGCGAGCGGCTGGAGGCGCTGCACACCGAGGCGGCGACGAAGGCGGCGCTGACGTTCGTCGCGAGCGAGCGGCTGGCGGAGCTGGAACGCGAGGCGGGGCGCGAGGCGACCGTCGTCGGCCTGGCCGCGGGCGACTTCCCGGCGCCCGACCCGACCGGCACGGTGGTCGCGCTCTCCCTCGGGCACCTCGGCTGGCGGACGGACTGGGCGCTGCTGCGCGGCGTCGCCGAGCGGCTCGGCGACCGGCTCGTGCTCCTGCTCATCGGCGACTGGCACGACGACGAGATGCGGGGCGACGAGGACTACGCGGCGTGTCGCGCGCACCCGTCGCTCGTGTGGCTCGGCCGCCGCAGCGACGAGGAGGCGGCGCGGCTGATGCTCACCGCGGACGTCGGGATCGTCCCGTTCGAGCGCAGCGAGTTCAACGACCCGGCGCTCCCCTACCGCATCCTCAAGTACGCGAAGGTCGGCCGCCGCACGGTGATGCAGTCGCTGGCGGGCGCGCGGACGTGGGACCGCGCGGTGACGTTCGCCGACGGGCCCGAGGCGTTCGCGGCGGCGCTGCTCGCGCACGCGGGCGACCGGGAGCGGCCGGACCTGGAGCTGCGCGGGTGGGCGCTGGAGCAGACGCCAGAGCGGGTCAACGCGCCGCTGTGGGAGCGGCTGCGTCAGCTCGACGTCGAGCTGCCCGCCGACGCCCCGGCGCCGTCCGGACAGGAGACGTAGGCGACGAACCGCCCGCGCCGCGCGACCGGCGCGAACCCCGGGTCGGGCGCGTTGGTCGACGGGCTCGCGCCGTCCGCGAAGCCGTAGCGGCGCAGCGACTTGTTGCCGACGGCGAAGATCGCGACGCCGTGCTCGTGCCGCTTGGCCGAGCGCGCGCCGACACGGCCGGCGGGGAGGTCGAGCATCCACCGCGTGTCGGGCACGAGCCGGTAGTTGGGGAACGTGATCGGCCCGCACCGCGCGCCCGCCTGCACCTCGGGCGTGTGGAGGATCGCGTCGAGGTCGCGGTGCGTGCCGTCGATGAAGGCCAGCTCGGTGGTGAGGCGCGTGACGACGTGCGCGCGCACGGCGACGAACGCGAACCCGCCGGCGAGCAGCACCGCGGCGCCGTACGTCCACAGCTGCCGCGTCCGGCCGGGCGGGAGCGTCACGAAGCCCGCGAGCGCGTAGCCGGCGAAGAGCGTCAGCGCGACGGTCGGGACGGTCAGGTAGCGCGGGAGGATCGACAGGCCCGCGACGCCGGTCCCGACGAACGTCACGACGCCCGCGCCGAGCAGCGCCAGCGGGACGATCAGCCTGCGCGGTCCGATGCGCTTCCACGCCAGCACGAACCCGGCCGCGGCCATCGCGGCGACCGGCAGCCGCAGCGCGTCGACGACGAACGTCACGAACGCGCCCGGGACCTTGCCGATGCCCCGCTCGCGCCCGAGCTCCTCGGCCAGCTCGCTCGTGCCGGTCAGCGAGCGCAGCGGGTCGCCGGTGACCGCGAGGTCGACGCCCGCCCACACCAGCGGCGCGATGGCCGATGCGGCCAGCAGCGGGATCGAGCGGCGCCACAGCGCGAACAGGCCGGCGAGGATCCACGCCTCCGGGCGCAGGAGCCCGGCCAGGACGAGCAGGAGCATCGTGACCTTGTCGTCGCGCTTCTCCACCACCCGCACGCCGGCCCAGAAGACGAGCGCCAGGAACGGGATGTCGCGGTAGCCGCGCGCGGCGAGCAGCAGCAGCGAGAAGCTCGACAGCGTGAAGAACGCGGCGGCGACTCCGGGCAGCACGCCGAACAGCCGCCAGCCGAGGCGGAAGACGGCCCAGCCGAGCGACACGAGCGACAGCACCGCGATGAGGACGAACGCGCGGTCGGCGTCCGTCCCGAGGACGACGCCGAGCACCGCGGCGACGAGGATCTCCAACGGGTGCTGCGTCGGCGCCTTGTAGGCCTCGAGCGTCGGCGCCTGGCCGTCGACGAGCTCGCGCCCCCAGACGAGGTGGTAGTACGCGTCGTAGTTGGGGTACGTCGGCGCGAGGAGGAAGAACGCGAGGGCGCCGAGCGCGACGACCCCGACGCCGAGCAGCTCGGCGCGGCGGCTCATGCCGACTCCAGCTCGCGCTCCGGCCGCCACTTCGCGAGGCCGACGCCGATGCCCAGCAGCGCCCACGTCAGCGGGTCCTCCAGGAACGCGGCGTACATCAGGGTGTGGACGACGAGCGCGACGAACGCCGCCGCGACACCCGCGCGGGCGATCGACGTGCGCGCGTCGCGCAGGAGCAGCGCGAGCGCCGCGGCGAGCAGCGCGAGGTAGACGACGAGGCCCGGCACGCCCTGCTCGGCGGCGACGGTCACGGGGATCGTGTGCGACGCGTTGGTCGCGCGCTCGCCCGTCGCGTTCTCGTGCCGGCGGTACTCGCGGCGGAACGCGCCCGAGCCGTGGCCGACGACCGGCGCGTCGCCCGCCAGGCGCAGGCCGCCCTCGATGAGGTCGAGCCGCCCGCTCGACGCGTCGTTGGCGTCGCGATCCAGCCCGAACGTCCCGGGCGTGACGAGCACGACGACGATGCCCGCGAGGAGCACCGCGCCCGCCGCGATCGCCGCGGGCTTCGTCCCCCAGCGCAGCGCCGCGAGGACGGCCAGGCCGGCGAGCAGCGCGGTGAAGCTCGACTGCGACAGCGTGAGGACGAGGCCGGCCCACAGGAACGCCAGCAGGACGCCGCAGCCGACCGTGACGCGCGGGCGCTTGTCCCACAGCAGCAGCGCCGTGACCAGCAGCATCACGATCGCCAGGAAGCGGCCGTAGATGTTCGGGTCGAAGAAGAGCGAGTTGACCCGGAAGTACTCCTCGAGCTGGTTCGAGGCGATGACCTTCGGGTTGAGCAGGATGTGGCGCGTGGCGTACTCGACGAAGCCGATCGAGACGAACACGACCGACAGCGCGACGAGCGTCGCCAGGCAGCGCTCGAGCATCGTCCGCGTCCAGGTGATGCGGCACAGCAGCGTCGCGAGCAGCGCGAACGGGACGTAGAAGAAGACGACCTGCTGGAGCGCGCGCTCGAAGTCGCTCGAGTACGACGCCTGCGCGGCGTAGAGGACGATCGCCAGCGCGAGCAGGCGGCGGACCCAGCGGCCCTGCGGCTCCTCCTCGGCCGGCGCGCGGGCGCCGAGCCGCGGCACCGCGTACGCGAGCACGCCCGCGGCGATGACGAGGTAGAGCGGGACGAGCAGGCTCGCGGTGACGCCGCCGGCCGCGATCGGGATGCGGAACGGCAGCGCGGCGACCGCGAGGACGGGCAGGAGCATCGGCCTGCGGTGCAGGAGCAGCGCGAGGAGCGCGACCGCGACGACGCCCACCCCCGCGGCGGCGAGCGCCACGACGGGCCGGTCGCGCAGCGTCTCGATCTGGTCGGACTCCCAGATCTCCGCGAGGAGCAGGACCGGCGTCAGCACGAGCGCGGCGAGCATCAGCAGCGCCCGCACGCGCGGCTGCAGGACGAGCGCGAGCGCGCCGCCGGCGAGCAGCGCCGCGACGACCGCGCCCGCAGCGAGGATGGGATCGACGTCGGTGCTCATCCGGCCCTCAGCAGCGTCCAAATGCGTCCGAACAGCTCGGCGGAGGCCGGGTCGGTGCCCAGCCGGGTCGCGAAGCCGGGGATGCCGGTGCGGATCACGAGGCCCTCGCCGAACCGCGCGGCGACGACCACCTGCTGCGGGTCGTCGGCCTCCGTGACGGCGGTGGAGAGGAGCTCGGCCTCGGGCCCCACCGAGGCGGTGGCCTCCCACCGCTCGACGTCCGGGAACAGGCCCTCGCCACCGGCGAACAGCTGCACGGACTGCGCGTCCTCGAGGTTGGTGAGCGTGACCGGCGTGCTGCGCACGGGGTCGATCCGCGCGCCGAACAGGTCCGCGCGGGCGATCGGCGTCGGGTCGAGCAGGCGGCGCGGCGTCTGGCGGACGCCTGCGCGCAGCGAGGTCGTCCCGAACGAGGCGAGCGTGCCGCCGCTGACGACGAAGCGGCGCAGCTGGCGGCGGACGTCCTCGCTCAGCCAGCGCGCGTCGCCGGGGAGCAGGACCCCGCGATGGCCGTCGAGCTTGGGGCCCCGGCCCGCGGCGAGCGCGACGTCCGTCGTGAGGTCGAAGCGCAGGCCCTGCCGCTGGAGCGCGAGGAGCGCGGGCGCCTCGTTCTCCGTGAAGCCCTCGGGCAGGCCCTTGGAGAACACGCGGCTGAGCCGGACGGGCACGCCGCGGGTGAGGGTGTTGGGCAGGCCGTCGCCGTCGTCGTCGAGCTCGTTGCGGCCCTGCCACGTCGCCATCGGCAGGACGACGAGGACGCGGTTGTCGCGCCGGTCGTCGACCGCGATGGGGACCTGCGTGACGCGGTCGCGGGTGCGCGCCTCGAACAGCTGGACGCCGCTCTCGTCGCCGCGGACCTCACGCGTGAGCTCGCCGCCGGTCGCGCGCCGGCCGCGCGTGTTCGCGTTGGGCTCGCCCAGCCGCCGGACGTTCCAGTTGTACGTGGCGCCGCGCGCGTCGACCCCGACGGTGAACGTCTTGCCGGCCTGCACGGGGAGGACCGGCGGCGCGGCCGCCAGGTAGCGGACGGTGATGCCGCCGCGGCCGGGCGCGATCTCCCCGCGCCGCGCGCCGCGGCGCAGCGTGCGCTCGGGGATCGACCAGCCGATGTTGCCGGCCTCGTCGCGCGAGCGGACGACGACCGCGTACGTGCCAGGCGAGACCGGGCGGCCGCGGCGCGTGCCGTCCCACGTGGTCTTCGCGATGCCGTTGCGGAACTCGTCCGGCGGCGGGACGGTGAGCGGCGTGACGCGGCGGGGCACGGCGCCGTCGGTCTTCCAGATCTCGACCGCGACCTTGGTGCCGGGCGCGAAGAAGCGGATCTCGGCGGGCTTGCCCTCGGGGTTCGGCAGCAGCTCGGGCCCGGGCGCCTCGTTGGGACCGACCGACAGCACCCGCGTCGCGGGCGGTCTGGTGTCGACGCGGATCGCGCGCGGCAGCACGAGCGAGCGCCCCTCGCGGCGGAGCCCGAGGCGGACGCGGTAGGTCGCGTCCGGCGCGCGGCCGCCGGCGCCGCGCTCCCCGCGCCAGCGCACGGTGACGCGCTCGCCCTTCGTGACGTCGCGCCCGTCGGCCAGCGTGAACACGGTGTCGCCGTCCCCGTCGACGACCGTGAGGTCGATCGACTCGTCGCGCCGCAGCACGACGCCGATGTCGACGAAGTCGTTGCGGCTGTCGTTGTTGGGCGAGATGACCCGCTCCGACACGCCCAGCTCCGCGAGGACGTTCGGCTTGGTCTTGAGGTTCTGGGCGACGAAGAACGCAGCGAACGTCGCGACCACCAGGGCGGCGAAGACGCCTTGGGCGAGGCGGGTCACAGGCGGACGAGCTCGCCGTTCGGGATGACCCACTCGTGGTAGGTGTCGAGCCCGCGCTTGTGGGTGTGGGCCAGGGCGCAGCGGATGACGCCACGGTGGCAGACGACGAGCGCCGGCAGCTCGTGCGCCTGTGTGATGTCGACGAGCGCGGCGATGACGCGCTCCATCTGCTCCTCGAGCGACTCGCCGCCGGGGAACACCCAGTCGTCACCGGCCTCCAGGTACCGCGCCCAGGTCTTCGGCTCGTCCCGCTGGATGTCCGCCTTGTAGCGGCCGGTCCAGTCGCCGGTGTCGCTCTCGATGAGCCGCTCGTCGTAGCGCGGCGTCAGGCCCAGGCGCGCGCCGACGATCTCGGCGGTCTCGCGGGCGCGGGCCAGCGGGCTGGCGTAGAGCGCGACGAACGGCGGCTGCTGCGCGGCGGCCAGCTCGGCCAGCTCGCGTGCCTGCTCGCGCCCGCGCTCGTTGAGCGGGACCTCGGCGTCGAGGCTCCCCTGGAACCGGCCTTCCGTGTTCCACGTCGTCTCGCCGTGCCTGGCGAGGGCGATCACGACGGGCGGCTCCCGCCTACTGCCCAGTCCCGGCGCCCTCGGTCGCGCCGGCGTCCTGGTAGTCCGAGCCGACCGTCACGACGACGTCGGCGCCCTCGCCCGCGACGGTGCGGGTGGCGTCGCTGAGCTCGTCGAGCGCCTCGCTCGGGTCGACGCCGATCTCCTCGGCGACCTTGCGGGCTGCGGCGCGCTGGTCCGGCGCGTACTCGACGAGCGTCGCCGAGCGCGTCTGGTCGGTCGCGGTGGCCACCGCTCCCTTGGTGAACCCGGCCTGCTCGATCTGCGTCGCGACGCGGCCGGCGAGGCCGTCGATCGTGGTGCCGTTGAGCACCGCGACCGTGACCTCGGACGGCTCGACCGGCGTCGACTCCGACGTCTTGGTCGTCGTGGTGTCATCGTCGCCAGGCGGCGGAACGACCTCGTTCGTCGGCGTGTCGGTCGCGCTGCTGGGCTGGTCGTCACCGCCGCCGAGGACGAGCACGAGCGCGACGATCACGACGAGGACGAGCGCGCCGGCGCCGAGGAAGATCGGGAGGCGGCTGCGCCGCTCGACCTTGTGGTCGCTCCGCGGCCCGAGCGTCGCGGACGCCTGCGTGGCGCGGGCGGCCTGCGCGGGCACCGGACGCGGCGCCTGGGGGCGGTTGCCGCCAGGACGGCCGGCGGGCGTGCGCGGGGGCAGGCCGCCAGCTGCGCCACCGGCTGCGGCGCCCGCGGCGGCACCGGCCGCACCGGCCCCTGCGGCAGCGGCGCCCGCGCCGGGGGCGGCATCCGGACCGGGCGTGGGCGCACCGGGCGCACCCGGCGTCGCGGTGCCCGCGCCGCTCGCGGTCGCGCCGGCGGGCGTCGGGCCGGTCGTGGTGGTCTCGGCCGCGTCGTCGCCTGCGGCCGGCGTGGCGCCGGGCTGGCCGGGCGTCGCCGGC